>DATMEV010000030.1:0-52687 GCA_035556795.1 Pseudolabrys sp.
CCCTTGTCGGAGTTCACCATGGCGAGGCCCGGCCGCTTCGCATATTCGGCCGCGATATCGTCCTTGATCGCCTTTTTCTCAGGCTCAGGCAGCGTCTCGATTTTCGCCAGCAGGTCGCCGAAGCCATTGTTCACGTTGACGCCGAGCTTCTTGAGCGTTGCGGCATGCTTCTCGATCACGTCGGCGAAAAACACCGACACGGCATGGCCGAAGATGATGGGATCGGCGATCTTCATCATGGTCGCCTTGACGTGCAGCGAGAACAGCACGCCCTTCTTCTTCGCATCTTCGATCTGTTCGGCGAAGAAGGCGCGCAGCGCCTTGCGGCTCATCACCGCCGCGTCGATGATTTCGTCGGCCTGCAGCGGCGTCTTCGCCTTCAGCACCGTGACGGCGCCGTCGGTGGCGACCAGCTCGATGCGGGCATTGGTCGCCGACGGAACGACGGTCGAGACTTCCGAGCCATAGTAATCGCCGCTTGGCATGGCCGCGACATGCGACTTGGAGTCGGCGCTCCACGCGCCCATCCGGTGCGGATTGTTGCGGGCGTACTGCTTGACGGCGCCGGCGGCGCGGCGGTCGGAATTGCCTTCGCGCAGGACCGGGTTGACGA
Organism: Pseudolabrys sp.; assembly: GCA_035556795.1. Taxonomy (GTDB): domain Bacteria; phylum Pseudomonadota; class Alphaproteobacteria; order Rhizobiales; family Xanthobacteraceae; genus Pseudolabrys. The sequence continues at coordinate 614 of DATMEV010000030.1, forward strand.
CGCTGCCGAACACCCTTGCATAGCGCGCCTTGATCTCCTTCTCGGCATCCGTGGCCGGATTGTCCGGATAATCCGGAACGTCGTAGCCCTTGCCCTGCAATTCCTTGATCGCGGCCTTGAGCTGCGGGATCGAGGCGGAGATGTTGGGCAGCTTCATGATGTTGGCTTCGGGCTTCAACGTCAGTTCGCCGAGCTCGGTGAGTTCGTCGTTGATCCGTTGCGCCGGGGTCAACTTCTCGGGGAACGTGGCGATGATGCGACCGGCCAGCGAGATGTCCTTCAGCGTCACGGATACGCCTGCCGCGCCCACGAAGGCTTCGACGATCGGCAGCAGGGAATAGGTCGCGAGCGCAGGAGCTTCATCGACCTTCGTCCACATGATTTCGAGATTTGGCATGCTTGCACCTCTGGTCGCCGTGCTTGTTGGGTCCGGCCGGAAACTGACCATCGGTGGGCGCGGTGGAATGGCTTCTCCCGGCCCTCGGATGAATTGTTCTCGGCGGAGACCGCCAGCCGGGAATCCGGCCGACGGGAATTCGGCGCGAGGCCGAAGCCCGCGCGCTATAGCATCCGGAATCCCGTGGGGGAAGGCGGCTCACGTCCTGTGCACTGTGACATTGGGCATGGCTTGGGACATGGCTCGGGGCATGGCTTGGAGCATGGCTTGTTTCGCCGTGATATGGCCGCGCCGGATGGGCTCTGCGGCCTGCGGGGAGCGTCAGAAAGACCTGAGGAACCGGCGTTCTGCGCGATGCGCGGCACGGCCGGGCGATTGCGGACCATCCGGTTTGCAACGGCCGCACTTGACCGCGTCGCGTCGATCATCGACACCCTGATCCGCGGTTCGGCCGGCAAGAGGCCAGGCGGCAAGCGTTCAAGCACCAAGAATTCAAGCAGCGTTCAAGCAAGCGAATATCCGATCATGCCCGGCGCGGGGACCGACAATACGAGGGAATGGGTGGACGTCGCCGGGCCGGTGATCGTGCTCGTCGGCCCGCAGATGGGCGAGAACATCGGCGCGGCGGCGCGCGCGATGGCGAATTTCGGCCTGTCGCGGTTGCGGCTGGTCAAGCCGGTGCAGGGCTGGCCGAACCACAAGGCGCATATGATGGCCGCCGGCGCCGACCATATTCTCGAATCGGCGCAGGTGTTCGAGACGGCGGCGGACGCGGTTGCGGACTGCCATTTCGTGCTGGCGACGACGGCGCGCACCCACGATCAGGCGAAGCCGGTGGTGGGCGCCGATGCGGCGGCGCGTCTGATCGCGCCGCATGTCGGCGGCGGCGAGACTGTCGCCATCATGTTCGGCCGTGAGCGCAACGGGCTGGAGAACGACGAGGTGGCGCTCGCCGACGCCACGGTGACGCTGCCGGTTAATCCAGCTTTCGCCTCGCTCAATCTGGCGCAGGCGGTGGTGATCGTCACCTACGAATGGTTCAAGCTGGCGCGCGAGGGGCGGCTGCCTTTCGCCGCGCCCGACAGGTCGCCGCTGGCGCCGAAGCAGCAGTTGCAGTCGTTCTTCGATATGCTGGAGCAGGAACTGGAGCGCGTCGAGTTTTTCCGGCCGGCGGAAAAGCGCGAGACGATGGCGATCAATCTGCGCAACATCTTCAACCGGATGAACGCGACGCAGCAGGACATCCGCACGCTGCACGGCGTCGTCAATGCGATCGTCACCGGCCGCAAGGGCCCGGCGCGCGGCGGCGTGCTCGACAGCGAGCAGGCATTGCAGTTGCGCGCCCTGATCGCGGAAGGGAAGCCCGGCGACGGCGGGCCGGTGCGCGGGCTGGCGCGACTGTTGCGGCGCAATCCGACGGATATCGAACGCGCGCTCTGGCACGCGCTGGTCAACGACAAGCGCTTCGCCGGCAAGGGCTTCAAGCGGCAGACGCCGGTCGGCCAGCAGGTCTGCGATTTCGTCTCGTTCCCGCTGCGTCTCGTCGTCGATGTCGTGCCGGAGAGCGAAGATGCGGTGAGTGCCGGCAAGCGCGCGGTGCGCCGGACATGGCTTGAGGAACGCAATTATCGCGTGGTGACGGTGAGCGCGAGCGATGTCTCCGCCGATATCGCTGCGGCGCTCGATCGGATTGCCGAGGCGATCCCGGGCGAACCGCAAGTGTGACGGCGTTCGATATCGTTGCCAGATCGTAAATGGCCGCTGGCGCTTTTGACGCGTCGCTGCCATGTTCCTGCAATCGTCGTTCTTTATCGATTCCGGTTGATAAGGAGATGCCCGATGCGCTTGCTCCCGATTGTCGTTGTGGGTCTGCTGGCTCAGATTGCCGCCGTTTCGGCGCAGTCGCCCGTAGTGCCTCGGCCGATGCCGGACGTGCCCGGCAAAGACGTGCGTGTGCAGATCGCCGTGAATTTCTTCATTCCCGGGCCGTCGGACGACAGCGAGGGATCGCGGCAGGCGCAGGAAAACGCACGCCGGTCGCTTTACGAACGCGCGGCACGGGAGTGCGAACTGATGAAGGCGACGCTCGCGAGCGAGTGCCGCCTTCAGTCGGTGAATGTCAGCATCAATCGGCAGTTCAATCAGCCGCTGGAAGGCTTCGCTGCCAGCGGTCGCTTCACCTTCGTCATCACGCCGAAATAGCGTTCAGCCGTTCAGCGTCTTCACCTGCGGCGCGATGCCGGCGCGCAGGAAGCCGAGATCGCTGCCGACGGCGTGGAAGCGGAAACCGCGTTTGGCGCAGGCCAGCGCACGCTCGCCATTGACGCTGTAAATGCCCGCGAGCTTGCCGGCCTTGTTGGCGGCGGCAACGATGCCGTCGAGCGCGGCCTCGACCTCGCTCGCATGCGGATCGACGGTGTTGCCCCGGGAGAGCGCGATCGACAGGTCAGACGGCCCGACGAACAGCATGTCGATACCCGGCACCGCGGCGATGGCGTCCATGTTGTCGAGCGCCTCGCGCGTCTCGATCATCGCCAGCGTCACGGTCAGATCGTTCGCCTCGCGCAGATAGGCTTTCTGATCGGCCATGCCGCCGAGCATGGTGGCGCGATGCGGACCCCAGCTCCGCTCGCCCATCGGCGGGAATTTCGCCGCGGCGACGAAGCGGCGGGCGTCCTCCGCCGTATTGATCATCGGCATGATGATGCCTTCGGCGCCCCAGTCGAGTGCGCGCGAGACGCCGCCGAAATCGTTGAGCGGTACGCGCACGATCGGCGCGCCGCCGCCATGGCGGATGCCGGCAACGGCGGCGACGGTCGTGGAGGCGTCCCACAAGCCGTGCTGCTGGTCGATGGTGACAGCGGAGAAGCCTTCGCGGGCGACGATCTCGGCAACCAGCGGCGAGGCGAGCCCACACCAGCCGGAGAATACCGTTTCGCCGGCGCGCAGCCGGGCGGCGAGGGAAAAGCCGTGAGACGCAGTCATGGAAGCCTCGAGGTCAGCCGGATGGAGGGCTCGACGGAAACGCGGCGTCGAACCGATGGGAACGGCAGAATAGAGAGCCCGGCCGGCTCGCTGCAAGCCTCGCTGCTAGCGACGTGACGCAAGGAGCAAATGGAGAGATTTTGGCGGCAGGCGCATCGGCATGTCCGCCACGCGCTTGGCCTGTGCCTGATCGTGCTGTCGCTGCGGACGGCGCGCAGGCGCGCCGTCCGCAAGTAATGGTTCAGACGCCCTTCTGCACCTGGTCGATGGCGGTTGCCATCAGTTCGACCATCGCCGCGCGAATCTCGTCCTCGCTGGCCTTGCCGGCGAGGTCGTTGTTGACCTTGCGGAACACGTCGCCGTCACCGGCTTCCTCGAAATCGGCGGCCACGACTTCCTTGGCGTAGGCGTCGGCATCGGCGCCGGATTTCCCGAGTTTTTCCGCCGCCCAAAGACCGAGCAGCTTGTTGCGGCGTGCGGTTGCCTTGAAACGCAGTTCTTCGTCGTGCGCGAACTTCTTCTCGAAGTCTTTTCCACGCTGGTCCAACGTGCTCATGGTCTGGCCTCGGGATTGTGGATCGGGTGGCGCACACATATATGCTGCCCGGCGGCTTGCATAGTGCGGCACAGTGGTCAAGCAGCGGCGAGAAAACGGCGGCAAACGCCGTGGACAAAGGCCGGCCGCGTCGATTGTGCTCAAATATGCGATGGGCTAGTTTGCCGATTGCCTCCGGCCAAAGTTCTTGCTTTGGTCGGATTGCATTCGGTCCCGCCGTGGATCTAGTAGCTTGAAATGGAGCCTCGGCACCTTAATGGACTTTCTCAAACCACGGTATATTCCGATGAGCCGCCGCCGCCGCATTTACGAGGGCAAGGCGAAGGTCCTTTATGAAGGGCCGGAACCGGGAACTCTGATCCAGCACTTCAAGGACGACGCCACAGCTTTCAATGCCAAGAAACACGAGGTTATCGAGGGAAAAGGCGTCCTCAATAACCGCATCTCGGAATATATCTTCTCGCATCTGAACGAGATCGGCGTGCCGACTCACTTCATCCGCCGGCTCAACATGCGCGAGCAGTTGATCCGCGAGGTCGAGATCATTCCGCTCGAAGTTGTGGTGCGCAATGTCGCCGCCGGCTCGCTGTCGACTCGTCTCGGCATCGAGGAGGGCACGCAACTGCCGCGCTCGATCATCGAATTCTATTACAAGAAGGACGACCTCAACGACCCGATGGTGTCGGAGGAGCATATCACCGCGTTCGGTTGGGCCTCGCCGCAGGAAATCGACGACATCATGGCGCTCGCCATCCGCGTCAATGACTTCCTTGCCGGCCTGTTCCTCGGCGTCGGTATCCGGCTGGTCGATTTCAAGATGGAATGCGGCCGTCTGTGGGAAAACGACATGATGCGCATCGTCGTGGCCGATGAGATTTCGCCCGACAGTTGCCGTCTGTGGGATATCAAGTCGAGCGAGAAACTCGACAAGGACCGCTTCCGTCGCGATCTCGGCGGGCTGGTCGAAGCCTATACGGAAGTCGCCAAGCGGCTCGGCATCATGAACGAGGGCGAGCCGCCGCGCGGCACCGGGCCGGTGCTGGTTAAGGGCTAGCGGGCCGCAGCCGCCGGATACGGAGCTGCCGGGCGGGCCCGTCCGGCAGGGAAAGGTCCGAAAGGCTGAGGACAGGCGCTGGCGGCCGTTGAGGGGCGCCGGGAACGGTGATAGGGCGAGGGCCATAGACAGCCCCCGTCCGTATCGTTTTTGGGGCATCGCCATCGGCCTCGCAGTCGGGAAAGCCAGCCGGGAAAGCCATGAAAGCGCGCGTCACCGTCACCCTGAAATCCGGCGTCCTCGACCCGCAAGGCAAGGCCATCGAGGGCGCGCTGCGTTCGCTCGGCATCGATGGCGTCGCCAGCGTACGTCAGGGCAAGGTCTTCGATATCGAACTCGGCGGCGCCGACAAGGCGAAAGCCGAGGCGCTGCTCAAGGAAGCGGCCGACCGTCTGCTGGCGAACACGGTGATCGAAAACTATCGCGTCGAGGTTCTGGGATCCTGACGCGATGAAATCCGCTGTCCTCGTTTTTCCCGGCATCAATCGCGAACGCGACATGGCGCGCACGCTCAAGCTCGTCTCCGGGCACGAACCGGCGATGGTCTGGCACAGCGAGCGCGAACTGCCGCGCGGCACCGATCTTGTCGTCGTGCCCGGCGGTTTCTCCTATGGCGACTATCTGCGCTGCGGCGCCATCGCGGCACGCTCGCCGGTGATGGAGGCGGTACGCGAATTCGCAGCCGGCGGCGGACTGGTGCTCGGCGTCTGCAACGGCTTCCAGATTCTGTGCGAGACGGGCCTGCTGCCCGGTGCGCTGATGCGCAATTCGCAACTGCGCTTCATCTGCCGCGACGTGTTCCTGCGTGTCGAGCGTTCCGATACGCCGTTCACGCGCGGCTACAATGCCGGACAGGTGATCCGCGTGCCGGTGGCGCATGGCGAGGGCAATTACATCGCCGATGGCGAGACCATTGCCCGCCTCGAAGGCGAAGGGCGGGTGCTGTTCCGCTATTCCTCGCCGGAGGGCATTCCCGATCCGAACTGGAATCACAACGGCGCGATGAACGGCATCGCCGGTATCCTCAACGACAAGGGCAATGTGCTCGGCATGATGCCGCATCCGGAGAACCACGTCGAAGCATCGATGGGGTGCACGGACGGGCGTGGACTGTTTGCCGGACTGACTGACCATTTTGCCAAGGCGGCCTGACGACGTGACCAGGATCACCGTGACCAAGATCACCCCCGAATTGATCGCCGAACACGGTCTCAAGCCGGACGAATACGCGCGCATCCTCGAACTGATCGGACGCGAGCCGACGCTCACCGAGCTCGGCATCTTTTCGGCGATGTGGAACGAGCACTGTTCCTACAAGTCCTCGAAGGTGCATCTGCGCACGCTGCCGACCAAGGCGCCATGGGTGATCCAGGGACCGGGCGAAAATGCCGGCGTCATCGACATTGGCGACGGGCTCGCCTGCGTCTTCAAGATGGAGAGCCACAACCACCCGAGCTATATCGAGCCGTATCAAGGTGCAGCCACCGGCGTCGGCGGCATCCTGCGCGACGTCTTCACCATGGGTGCGCGGCCGATCGCCTGCCTCAATGCGCTGTCGTTCGGCGATCCGTCGCATCCGAAGACGCGGCACCTCGTCTCCGGCGTCGTCGCCGGCGTCGGCGGCTACGGCAACTCGTTCGGCGTGCCGACGGTCGGCGGCCAGACACGTTTCCACGCGCGCTATAACGGCAACAATCTCGTCAATGCGATGGCCGTCGGCCTCGCCGAGACCGACAAGATTTTCTATGCGGCGGCCTCCGGCGTCGACATGCCGATCGTCTATCTGGGCTCCAAGACCGGTCGCGACGGTATCCACGGTGCGTCGATGGCGTCGGCCGAGTTCGACGACAATTCGGAGGAGAAGCGGCCGACGGTGCAGGTCGGCGATCCGTTCTCCGAGAAACTGCTGCTCGAAGCCTGTCTCGAAATCATGGAGAAGGGCTGCGTCATCGCCATTCAGGACATGGGCGCGGCCGGGCTGACCTGTTCGGCGGTCGAGATGGGCGCCAAGGGCGATCTCGGCGTCACGCTCGAACTCGACAAGGTGCCGACGCGCGAGACCGGCATGAGTGCCTACGAGATGATGCTCTCCGAAAGCCAGGAGCGCATGCTCATGGTGCTCAAGCCGGAGAAGGAAAAAGAGGCGGAGGACATCTTCCGCAAATGGGGGCTCGACTTCGCCATCGTCGGCCATACGACGCCGACCAAGCGCTTCATCGTCAAGCACGGCGGCGAGGTGATGGCGGATCTGCCGATCAAGGAGCTGGGCGACGAGGCGCCGGAGTACAAGCGGCCCTTCGTATTCGTGGAAAAGCCGAAGCGAATCGATCTGGACAGCGTCACCGCGCCGGTCCCCGTCGCCGAGGCGCTGCAGACGCTGATCGCCTCGCCCGACCTGTGCTCGAAGCGCTGGGTGTGGGAGCAATATGATCACGTCATCGGCGGCAACACCGTGCAGCGTCCCGGCGGCGACGCGGCGGTGGTGCGCGTCAACGACGGGCCGAAGGCGCTGGCGCTCTCGGTCGACGTGACGCCGCGCTATTGCGAGGCGGATCCGTTCGAGGGCGGCAAGCAGGCAGTGGCGGAATGCTGGCGCAACATCACCGCCGTCGGCGGCCGGCCGCTGGCGATCACAGATAATCTGAATTTCGGCAATCCGGAGCGGCCGGAAGTGATGGGGCAGTTCGTCGGCTGCGTGCGCGGCATCGGCGAGGCTTGCAAGGCGCTGGATTTCCCCGTCGTGTCCGGCAATGTCTCGCTCTACAACGAGACCAGCGGGCAGGGCATTCTGCCGACGCCCTCGATCGGCGGTGTCGGCGTGCTCGACGACTTCCAGACCTCGGCGACGCTGGCGTTCAAACGCGCCGGCGAGGCGATCCTGCTGATCGGCGAGACGCAGGGCTGGCTCGGCCAGTCGCTGTATCTGCGCGAGATCTGCGGCCGCGAAGAGGGCGCGCCGCCGCCGGTCGATCTTGTCGAGGAGCGCGAGAACGGCGATTTCGTCCGTGCGCTGATCCTCGACGGTACCGCGACGGCCGCGCATGACCTGTCGGATGGCGGGCTCCTGATCGCGCTCGCCGAAATGGCGATGGCATCGGATATCGGCGCAACGCTGTCGGCCTGTCCCGACGACACGCCGGCACATGCCTTCTGGTTCGGCGAGGATCAGGCCCGCTATGTCGTCACTGTCGCTGCCGATGCGGTGGAGCCGGTGCTGGCGCGTGCGCGCGAAGCCGGCGTGCTGACGCAGCGCATTGGCGTCACCGGCGGCGAGGCTCTGTCGCTGGCGGGCGAGCGGCCGCTGCCGGTGGCGCAGTTGCAGCGCCGTTTCGAGACCTGGCTGCCGGACTATATGAGCGGCAGAAACCCGTCTGCGGCATAGTCCGCGCGGAAATGACAGGCTGAACCTCTCGCGTGCTGCCCGTTGCCGGCCGTTATTGCCGGACGCGATTGCCGGACGCGGCAAAGACACGCGGCATCAGCCTGTGCGCAGGCACGGTGCGGCCATGGCGGTTTGCGCGCCGCATGCCTATTTGTAGCGTAATATCGGGTGATTCCGGGCCGCGTCTGGGCGGGGCCCTCGGGGATTTGGAGACGGCGATGGCGATGGATGCGCGGGAGATCGAGCAACTCATCAAGGCGAGCTTGCCGGACGCCCAGGTCACCATTCGCGATCTCGCCGGCGACGGCGATCACTACGCGGCCACGGTGATTTCGGCTTCGTTCAAGGGTAAATCGCGAGTCCAGCAGCACCAGATCGTTTACCGGGCGCTGCAGGGCCAGATGGGCGATAAACTGCACGCGCTGGCGCTGCAGACCGGAACGCCGGAGGGCTGATCTCCTCGTGGGGCGGCATGGATCGCGGTCCGCCCTGCGAAGACCGGGAACCGGCCGGCGCGGCGTCTCGCGGCCTTGGCCTAATTTCCGAGCGTTATTGCGGTTTTCCTGCCGCCGGACCCCTTGGGAAGGGGGACGGCATGGTCTAGATAGTGAAGACGTGCCGCTCTCAGGGGAGAGCAGCGAAAAGGCGAATTCCCGAGGCGAGTTCCCGAAGCGACTCCCTGGGCGAGCTTCCAGGGGTAGGTTTCCAAGGCGTACCTCCGAGGGTGAATTCCCGAAGACGAAGTCTCAAGGACGGATTCTCATGGCGATCCAGCAGTTCATCGACAACGAAGTGAAGAGCAACGACGTCGTGCTGTTCATGAAGGGCACTCCGCAGTTCCCGCAATGCGGCTTCTCCGGTCAGGTCGTGCAGATCCTCGATCATCTCGGCGTCGCCTATAAGGGGCTCAATGTCCTGGAATCGACCGAGCTGCGCGACGGCATCAAGCAGTATTCCAACTGGCCGACGATCCCGCAGCTCTACGTCAAGGGCGAGTTCGTCGGTGGTTGCGATATCGTCCGCGAAATGTTCCAGGCCGGCGAATTGCAGGAATTGCTGAAAGACAAAGGCATTGCCGGCACCACGGTCGCCTGACCGCGACACGGATTCAGCTTTCTTGATCGTCGACCCGTTGCTGCGGCCGGTCCTTGGGACCGGCCTTGCGCGGGATGGGTTTTCGACGCCTCACGCTCCGGCGATGAACCGGTAGCTGGCGCCTTTGCGTTCGACACGTCCGACGCCAGGATAGGGCAGGTGGAAGCCGACCAGCATGCTCCGGTCGGCTGCCAGCCGGTCGAGCAGCTTGCGTCGTGTCTCGATCGCACGCTCCGGCTGATGGTCGGCGGGATTTTTCCATTGCGGATATTCGAATGCGATGTGCTGATGGGTGAGCGCATCGCCGCCGACGATCAGGCCGTCGCCGCCTGAGAGTTCGAGCGACACGTGTCCCTGCGTGTGTCCCGGCGTCGACAGGATGCGCAATCCGCTGACGACCTCCTCGCCCGGCGCCAGCATTTTCACCTTGTCCTTGACCACCGCGAAATTGCGGCGCGCACCGGTGACGAAGCCGGCGCGCTCTTCCGGCAGGCCCCGTGTCGCGTCGGCGCCATGCCAGAAATCCCATTCGGCGGCGGCGACGTAATAGGCGGCGTTCGGCAGTCGCGGATCGTCGAGTTCGTCCACCAGGCCCCACAGATGGTCCGGATGGCCGTGCGTGAACACGACCTTGGTGATCTTCGCCGGATCGATGCCGGCCGCAGTGAGATTGTCGAAGAGCTTTCCGGCTGTCGGCATGAAGCGGTCGCCGGAGCCCATATCGACGAGGATCAGATCGTTCGGCGTGCGGAGCAGCGTCACATTGGTCGGCGATTCATATTGCGCACCGCTCTGATGCGCCGCGGCGAGAACGGCCGCACGCTCGGCGGCCGGCGCATCGGGAGCGAGGAACGCGGTCGGCAGCACCAGATGGCCGTCGCTGACCACGATGATCTCGAAAGCGCCATGGGCGAGCGTGAACGGCGCGGCCGCTGCCGGGCGCGGCCAGCCGCTTGCGACGGCGGAGGCGGCGAGACCGCCGGCGAGCGTCAGAACGGAACGGCGGTCGAGCGGCATCGTGACCTCCAGCATGCATGGGCTCGGCGACAGGGTAGGGCGGAGGAATGCCGTTCGGCAACCTTGCAGCACCAACGAAAAACCCCGCTCTGTCGAGCGGGGTTTTGTCTTCGCAGCGATGATCTGATCGAGATCAGCGCGAATAGTATTCGACCACCAGGTTCGGCGCCATCTGCACCGGGTAGGGCACGTCGCTGAGCACCGGCACCCGCAAGACCTTGGCGGTCATCTTCGAGTGGTCGACCTCGAGATAGTCGGGAACGTCGCGTTCGGCGGAGGCGATGGCTTCCAGCACGATCGCCAACTCGCGCGACTTTTCCTTGATCTCCACGACATCGCCGACCTTCAGGCGATAGCTCGGGATATCGACGCGGCGGCCGTTCACCTTGATGTGGCCGTGGTTGATGAACTGGCGCGCAGCGAAGACGGTCGGCACCAGCTTGGCGCGATAGACGACGGCGTCGAGCCGGCACTCCAGCAGGCCGACGATGTTCTCGCCGGTGTCGCCGCGCAACCGGCGCGCCTCGACATAGATGCCGTAGAACTGCTTCTCGGAGATGTTGCCGTAATAGCCGCGCAGCTTCTGCTTGGCCTTGAGCTGCACACCGAAGTCGGAGAGCTTGCCCTTGCGGCGCTGGCCGTGCTGACCGGGACCGTATTCACGCTTGTTGACCGGGCTCTTCGGGCGACCCCAGATGTTTTCGCCCATCCGGCGGTCGATTTTGTACTTGGCGCTATGGCGCTTTGACATCGCGTCCTCATGGTTAGGTTGTGACAGTCGAGGAACCGCGCCCTCCTCTGTCCCGACCGTTGTCGGGACCGACAGGTTCTGGCCGAAGCGCCGGCCGTCACCACGGGTGCGAAACGCTTCGCGGGATCCTGGCGGACCCCGCAAAGTGGCCGCCTTTTAGGGCGTCGGGCCGCCACTGTCAATTTCCGCGCACCGGGAACCGTGGCTTCGGAACCGCAAACAGCCTGATTTCTCAGGCGGTTAATGGTGCGGCAATGATTCCGCGGTGTTGCGTCCGGTTTTTCTTGCAGCCGGGCACCGGGATTTCTATTTTATCGGTATCAGACCGGGCCCCTCTGGCAGCCATGTGGCTGCGATGTCGGACTGATAGCGACCCGTAGGGCCCGATGCTGGATTTTCCGCCATCATTCCCGATCCCGTCACCGTTGGTTTTGCCGGCGGCGAGTCTGCTGCTGCTGATCGTAGCGGCGCTCGTCGCGTTTTACGCGTGGTGGATCGGCTGTCCGCGCTCCGGCGGCGAGGGCGTGACGCCGTGGGATGTTGCGGCGGCACTGACCTTTCTGGGCTGCGCGGCGGCGATCCTCGGCGAGATCGAGCATGTCGTCGAATATTTCTGGCTGAACGACACAAGGACAAGCCCCTAAATGGAAACCATCCTCGCAGACATCGTCACGACATTGACGACACCCGCCGGCCTTGCCGCACTTGGGCAGGTCATCATGATCGACCTGGTGCTCGCTGGCGATAACGCCATCGTCATCGGCCTGGCGGCTGCCGGCTTGCCGGCCGACCAGCGCAACAAGGCGATCATGCTCGGCATTCTTGCAGCGACGGTGCTGCGTATTGTCTTCGCCAGCGTCACCGTCCAGTTGCTTTCGATCGTCGGCCTGTTGCTCGCAGGCGGCATCCTGCTGCTGTGGGTGTGCTGGAAGATGTGGCGCGAATTGCGCAGCGGCAACCATGACGACCACCACGCGCAGGAGCATCTGGAAGGCAAGGATCTCGACGGCGATGGCGTGATCGGCGCCCGCGCGCCGCGCAAGACGCTCGGCCAGGCCGCGCTGCAGATCATCATCGCCGACGTGTCGATGTCGCTCGACAACGTTCTCGCCGTCGCCGGCGCGGCGCGCGAGCACCCGACGGCGCTGGTATTCGGTCTTGCTTTATCGATCGTGCTGATGGGCGTCGCGGCGAACTTCATCGCGCGTATCCTCAACAAGCAGCGCTGGATCGCCTATGTCGGTCTCGCCATCATCCTCTATGTCGCGCTCGACATGATTTACCGCGGCACGCTCGAGGTTCAGCCTCACGTGGTGTCGTTCCTGACGTGAAGACCGAAGGTCGTCAGCGCGTCCGTCAGGTGGGTGCCTGGCGGACGGCCTGAGGTGAACAGCATCCGCGCCGGCCCGTTCGGTGGACCGGCAGGCGGGCCGATCAGATCGACGACGCGACGGGCGATGGCCGGCGCCGGGTCGATCCAGTCGACCGGCCAGGGTGCGAGTGCCGCCAGCCGCGACGTCAGCAGCGGATAATGGGTGCAGGCAAGCGCGATCGTGTCGGTCCGCTGACCGTTGGTCTGCACGAAACAGGGGGCGATCTCTGCTGCGATTTCGGCGTCTGACGCCGGAGCACCGTTGAGTTCGGCCTCCGCGAAGCCGGCGAGCCGCGACGAGCCGACCAGATTGACCGTGCAATCCTGCGCGAAGTCCTGGATCAGCCGTCGCGTATATTCGCGCGCCACGGTCGCTTCGGTGCCGAGGACAGAGACGAACTTGCTGCGCGAGCCGGCGCAGGCGGGCTTGATCGCCGGCACCGTGCCGACGAACGGAACGTGGAATGTCGCGCGCAGATCGCTTAGCGCCAGCGTCGAGGCGGTGTTGCAGGCGACGACCACCAGCGACGGCGCATGTTCGTCAATCGCCGCGCCGATTACGTCGCGCACGCGCGGGATCAGTTCATGCTCCGGAATGCGCCCGTAGGGAAACCGCGCATCGTCGGCGAGATAGACATAATGCGCATCGGGCCGTGCGGCCACGATCTCCCGAAAGACGGTCAATCCGCCGAGACCGGAGTCAAAAACAAGGATGCTGGGAGCGGAGGTCGACATCGGGGGATTCGGCTATCTCGAATGTCGAGATAAGCCCGCTCACGCGACCGTGACAAGCCGTCGCAGCCGGAAATGCTTCTCCCATTCGTTGATTATGACGAAGGGCGGCAATCATTTTCGAGGGATATCGACGATGACGTTCAAATCTGCCTTGCTGGCCGGTGGCCTGCTTCTGGCGGGGGCCGGCGCCGCCAACGCCGCAATCGTTCAGTCCGATCTCAATCTGCGCAGCGGTCCGGGCACGGCCTATCGCGTCATCAGCGTCATGCCGGCGGGTGCGGACGTCGATGTGCTTGGCTGCTCGGGAAGCTGGTGCCGTATCGCGTGGGGTGCTGCGGAAGGCTATGCCAGCGCCAGCTATCTCGCGGGCGGGCCGGCTTATGCGGTCGCACCGCCGCCGGTTGTCGTTGCGCCGCCGCTGTTTAGCTTCGGCGTCGGCACCTGGGATTACGGCTGGGGCGGCAATCGCGGCTGGCATCGCTATCGGGGTTGGAACAATTATCGGGGTTGGCACGGCGGACATCGTGCCTGGCGCGGCGGACATGGCGGCTGGCGCGGCGGAGGCCATCGCGGTCATCGCTGAGAGCGGATATCAGAAAAGGGAAGGGCCGTGGCGACGCCGCGGCCCTATGCATTTATGCGTCGACGCGGGCGAGCAACTGGCCGAGTAGCAGCAAACCCTGCGGCCACAGACCGAGCCGGGTCGTGGTGTTGATATGGCCAAGCTCCGATAGCTCGCAATAATCGGCGCCCCATGCTTGCGCGAAGAACCGTGCGCGCCCGGTGTCGACGTAAGGATCGTCGGTCGAGGCGACGACCAGCGCCGGCACCGGAAACGGCTTGAGCGGCATGGGCGCGAAGGGGCGCACGCTGTCCGGGGTGTTCTCCGGGCGGTCCACATCGGAAGGGGCGCACAGGAGCGCGGCCTTGATCCGGCCCGGTGTGTTGCGCGCTGCCCAATGCGCGGCGAGCGACACCGACAGGCTGTGACAGATCAGGATCGCCGGGCGCGTGCCGCCGGCGATCGCCGCATCGAGCCGCTGCATCCATGCTGCCGGGTTCGGCCGATCCCAGTCGTCTTGAATAACACGCGCCGCATTGCGCAGCGCCATGCACCAGTACGACTGCCAGTGCTCGACGCCGGAATTGCCGAGGCCGGGCAGGACGAGGAAGTCGTAGTCGGCGGTGGCGTCGCGCATCGTCGCTCTTGTCAGCCGCCGAAGACGCGCCGGAAGATCGTATCGACGTGTTTGGTGTGGTAGTCGAGGTTGAAATTGGCTTCGAGTTCGGCGTCGCTCAGCCTGGCGCTGACCTCCGGATCGGCTTTCAGGAAGGCGAGGAAGTCGCCTTCGCCCTTCCACACCCGCATCGCATTGCGCTGCACCAGACGATAGGCGTCCTCGCGCGCCACGCCCTTCTGCGTCAGCGCGATCAGGATGCGTTGCGAATGGACGAGGCCGCCGAGCCGGTCGAGATTCTTCTGCATGTTCTCGGGATAGACGACGAGCTTGTCGATGACGCCGGCAAGACGGTTGAGCGCGAAATCGAGCGTTACCGTCGCGTCGGGGCCGATCATCCGCTCGACAGAGGAATGCGAGATATCGCGCTCATGCCACAGCGCGACGTTCTCCATCGCCGGCAGCGCATAGGCGCGCACCATGCGCGCGAGACCGGTGAGATTCTCGGTGAGCACCGGATTGCGCTTGTGCGGCATCGCCGATGAGCCCTTCTGGCCGGGCGAGAAATATTCCTCGGCTTCCAGCACCTCGGTGCGCTGCAGGTGGCGGATTTCGATGGCGAGGCGTTCCATCGACGAGGCGATGACGCCGAGCGTGGCGAAGAACATCGCGTGCCGGTCGCGCGGGATCACCTGCGTCGAGATCGGCTCCGGCGTCAGGCCAAGCGCCTTGGCGACATGCTCTTCGACGCGGGGATCGATCTGCGCGAAGGTGCCGACGGCACCCGAAATAGCGCAAGTGCCGACGTCCTTGCGCGCCGCGACGAGGCGTTCGCGCGCACGCGAGAATTCCGCATAGGCATAGGCCATCTTCAGTCCGAAGGTGACCGGCTCGGCGTGGATGCCATGCGAGCGGCCCACCGTCGGCGTCAGCTTGTATTCGTAGGCGCGGCGCTTCAGCGCGGCGAGCACCTTGTCGAGATCGGCGAGCAGGATATCGGCGGCGCGCACGAGCTGTACGTTGAGGCAGGTGTCGAGCACATCGGATGAGGTCATGCCCTGATGCACGAAGCGCGCGTCAGGGCCGACATGTTCGGCAAGATGGGTGAGGAAAGCGATGACATCGTGCTTCACCTCGGCTTCGATGGCGTCGATGCGTGCGGTGTCGAATGTCGCGGCGTTGCCTTTTTCCCAGATGGTCCTGGCGGCGTCTTTAGGGATGATACCCAACTCCGCCATTGCGTCGGCGGCATGCGCCTCGATCTCGAACCAGATGCGGAAGCGCGTTTCCGGCGACCAGATCGCCGACATCTCGGGGCGGGAATAGCGAGGGATCATGCTTGGCACCATTCTATCAACGTCATGTCCGGCCTCTTGCCGGGCATCCACGTCTTCACAGGTCGACGGACAACAAGACGTGGATGGCTGGGCCTCGCCCGGCCATGACGCATTACGGCAGGATTCAACATTACGCCGCTTCTCCGCGCGCCGCCGCCGCGGCGTGACGGATGGCGGCGATATTCTCTTTATAGCGCCCGCCCTTGAACACGGCGGAACCGGCGACCAGCACATTGGCGCCGGCGGCGACCACCTGCGGCGCGGTTTCCGGCGTGATGCCGCCATCGACCTCGATGTCGATCGGCCGGCCGCCGGCCATCGCGCGCAGATCGCGGACCTTCTGGATCGCAGACGGAATGAACGCCTGGCCGCCGAAACCCGGATTGACCGACATCACGAGGATCAGATCGACGAGGTCGATGACATTCTCGATGGTGCTGACCGGAGTGCCGGGATTGAGCGTGACGCCGGCCTTTTTGCCGAGCGCGCGGATGGCCTGCAGCGAGCGGTGGACATGCGGGCCACTCTCCACATGCACGGTGATGATGTCGGCGCCGGCCTTGGCGAAGGCTTCGAGATAAGGATCGCAGGGTGCGATCATCAGGTGCACGTCGAAGATCTTGTTGCTGATCGGACGCAGCGCCTTCACCACGTCGGGGCCGATGGTGATGTTGGGAACGAAATGCCCGTCCATCACATCGACGTGGATCCAGTCTGCGCCGGCGGTTTCCACCGCGCGGATTTCGTCGCCGAGGCGTGCGAAATCGGCGGCCAGGATCGACGGGGCGATGACCAGCGGGCGCGGCGAGGCAGGTGAGGACGAGGACATTGTGGCGGGCCTCCGGACGCCGCCCGGGTAACATGCCGCGCGCGGTGGGGCAACGCTCGCGCCGGGCGATGCCACGATGGGCCGCGTCGTCGGGGCGTTCCCGCGTCGCTCCCGGAGGCATGCGCGGACCGTGACCCGGCTGCGCAAACGCTTCGTGCGGCGAAATCACTCTCGCGCCATGCATCCGGAAGCACTACCTGAGGGTGAACCACCACGCTGTGTCGCATCGAAGGATCCCGGATCATGGCGCGCACCGATGTCATCGTTCTGGGGGCCGGTATCGTCGGCACCTCGATCGCCCTGCAGCTTGTCCGGCGCGGTCTGTCGGTGGCGCTGATCGATCGTGGCGAGCCCGGGACCGAAACCTCCTACGGCAATGCCGGCGTGATCGAGGGCCACACGATCTTTCCGCCCGGTTTTCCTTCGGATATCGGCTCGCTGCTGCGCATCGCGCTCAAGCGCGCGCCGGAAGCCAATTATCATCTGCGATTTCTGCCGCAGGTGCTGCCGTGGCTGTGGCGCTTTCGCGCTCATTCGTCGATCGCGAAGATGACGGAGACCGCACACGCGATGCGGCCGTTGTTCTCGCAGGCGGTCGCCGGGCACGAAGAACTGATGCTGGAGGCCGGTGCCACGCGCTATCTGCGCAAGACCGGTTGGCTCAAGCTCTATCGCGATCCGAAATCCTTTGCGGCGCAGGCCGCGGAAGTCGATCTCGCGGCGCGCCTGGGAGTGCCGGCCGAGGTGCTCGATCCGGAGGGCGTGCTTGCGATGGAGCCGTCGCTGCGGCCGGTTTTCCACAAGGCGATCTTCTGGCGCGATGCCGCGAGCATCAGCAATCCGCTCGCCGTGACCCGGGCCTATGCCGCGCGCTTCGCGGCGCAGGGCGGCGTGCTCCTGTCTGGCGATGCCCGCACCCTGTCGCGCAGTGGTGGTCATTGGCGCGTCGTCACCGATGCCGGCGCGCTCGATGCCGACCAGGTCGTCGTGGCGCTCGGACCATGGGCAGACGATCTTCTGCGGCCGCTCGGCATCGTCCTGCCGTTCGGCTACAAGCGCGGCTATCACCGGCATTTCCACCCGCAGGGCAACGCGTCGCTGGCGCGTCCGGTCCTCGATATCGATCGCGGCTACCTGATCACGCCCATGGAGCAGGGCATCCGGCTCACGACGGGGGCCGAGTTCGCGGCGCGTGACGCGCCGCCGACGCCGGTGCAGTTCGACCGCCTGACGCCGGCGGCGCAGCAATTGTTTCCGCTGGGGTCGCGTGCCGATGCGCGGACCTGGCTGGGCGCGCGGCCATGCCTGCCGGATTCGCGGCCGGTGATCGGACGCGCCCCCGGGCACGACGGCCTGTGGCTGGCGGTCGGCCATGCACATTGGGGGCTGACGCTCGGGCCGGTGACGGGGCGCCTGATCGGCGAGATGATGAGCGGCGCGACGCCGTTCTGCGATCCGACGCCCTACCGCGCCGAGCGCTTCCTCACGCCACGCTGAAGCGCCTGCCGGTTATTTCGTGGAAATCATAATGATCGCGGATATGGCGGTTGAAGAAGCCGCCGCGCGAGGCGGCACGCCGGAAGCTCGCGGCGATGCCGGCCGGAACGTCGAAATATTCGTAGATGCGGCCGGTGACGAAGGTCACGATCAGGCGATGATCGGTACCATCGTAAGCGATATTGGCGATGGCGGTTGAGGGTTTGGTTGAGGGCAAGGTTGGGAGCATGGCAACCCCGGCAGAACGATGTGATCACTGGCACCCTTGTTGATCAACACCACGCCGCCGCTTTTGTTCACGCAAGCCCGTTCGTGCAACTCAGCTCTGCGCGAAACACGCGCGCCAGCTCGGCAGCGCGCCCGGCAGATCGAGCGCGGTCGCCTCGTAGACGCCGCGCGCGATCGCGCGTGCCAGTACGTTGGCAGCAAGCATGCCGAGTTCGGTGAAGCCGTAGATGGGGTCGGCGAGTGACTTGCGACCAGTCGCCGCGGCGAACACCGTGTCGCCGTCGAGCGGCGTGTGCACCGGATAGATGGCGCGCGACATGCCGCTTTGTGCCATCACCGCGAGCCGTCGCGCCTGCATCTTGTTGAGCACGGCGTCGGTGGCGACGAGCGCAATGGTGGTATTCTGCAGCGTGCCGCCGGCCGGTTGCCCCTTCGCGCGCATGCGATAGGCATCTTCCGGAATCGCCGACGGCAGGCCGAGGCCGCCGAATTCCGCTCTGACTTCAAAGGGAGCCGCCCAGAAATGCGGCCCGTCGCCGACATTGACGCTGCCGACGGCGTTGACGGCGACGATGGCGCCGACGGTGATGCCGTCGCTCGTCACGGCCGAGGCCGAGCCGAGACCACCCTTGAGCGACACGGTGGTGGCGCCGGTGCCGGCGCCGACGCTGCCGAGCGCGAACTCGGTCGCGGCATGGCGCGCCGCCTCGTATCCCAGTTCGCGATAGGGCGAATAGCGGCCCCAGTTCTTGTTGCCGCCGGACAGCAGGTCGAACAGCACGGCGGAGGGCACGATCGGAACCGTCGCGTCGCCGACCCGGAAGCCGCGTCCCTGCTCGCGCAGCCAGGCCTGTACGCCGGAAGGTGAATCGAGGCCGAAGGCCGAGCCGCCGGACAATACGATGGCATCGACCCCGTCGACGGTGCGCTCGGGCTCCAGCAGCGTCGTATCGCGGGTGCCGGGTCCGCCGCCGCGGATGTCCGCGCTGGCGACAGCCGGTGAGTCGAAAACGATAGCGGTGACGCCGGAGCATAGCGCATCGTCGCTGGCATTGCCGACGCGGAGGCCGGCGACATCGGTGATGAGGTTGCGGCGGGTCACGGCGCTCTCGCGGTTGAAAGGTGGATCGTCTCCCGAGCCTTTCCGATTCAGACACCTGAGTCTGCGGCAGGAGAGGCATTTTCCCCTTGAAAATCAGATCGGAGCGGCGCCTCGGATCAACCGCCGATCACATATTGGCGAGATCGGTCAGGTGGCTTGCCTCGGCCGAAGGTGCATGTCACTAGGCCTCTATGGCCGATATCTCCTTCCTCGCCGCATTGCTCGCCGGCGTCGTCAGTTTTCTGTCGCCCTGCGTTTTGCCGCTGGTTCCGCCTTATCTCGTCTATCTCGCCGGCGCGTCGCTGGAGCGGATGGCCGGAGGCGAGGCTGTGGTACGGGCGCGCGGCGACACGGTGATCGCGGCGGTGTGCTTTGTGCTCGGCTTCACCACCGTTTTCGTCGCGCTCGGCGCCAGTGCCACGGCAATCGGCGGATTGATCCGCGCCTATTCCGGCACGCTGGCCATGGTCGCCGGCGTGGTCATCATCCTCATGGGGCTGCATTTCCTCGGCATCTTCCGTTTCGCCTTCCTGATGCAGGACAAGCGCGTGACGGTGTCGAAACCGGTCAGCCTGTGGGGGGCCTATGTGATGGGGTTGGCCTTCGCCTTCGGCTGGACGCCATGCATCGGGCCGATCCTGGCGGCGATCCTGGCCGTGGCAGCATCGGAATCGACCGTGACGCGCGGCGCCAGCCTGCTGGCCGTCTATTCGCTGGGGCTCGGCATCCCGTTCGTCATTGCGGCGTTCGCGGTCGAGCCGTTCGCGGCGTTCCTTACGCGCTTCAAACGCCATCTGCACCGGGTCGAGCAGATGATGGGAATCCTGCTGATCCTCACCGGCATCGCCTTTCTCACCGGTACCATCACGATGATGAGCTACTGGCTCCTGGAAGCGTTTCCGGCGCTGGGCCGGATCGGGTAGAGCGGCAGCGGCCTGTCGTCTCGTTCTGATGTCATGCGTGTCGCGGGCGGCCTGACCCGCGCATGCGCCTGACGTTCTTTCAAAGATGACGGATTGCGGGGGCACGCCGCTGGGCAACGTCCGGCGATGACAGCAGGCATGACAGAATGTCACGGGCACGGATAGGCGTCGCGCATCGCCGAATAGACGAGTTCGTAAGCCGGCTTTGCGCGCTCGTCCTTGTGGTTTTCAAGATAGCGCCGAACCACACTGACGAGTTCCTCCGGCGTCTTGCCGGCCGGCGGGCATACCGCGAAGGGGCCGTCCTTGGCGCCGCGCAGCAGTTCGCCGTTGAACAGCATGTCGATCGCGCCCATGACGTAATAGCCACAGGAGAAGCGCCGATGCTGCTCGCGCGCACTGCAGTAGTCGAGCAGCTTCTGGCCATGCAGCATCGCCGGAAACGGCTCGCGTGCGGCCGCCGGTGGTGTCATCGCCAACATCGAGAAGAAGATCAGGAGGGGGGCAAGGTGTTTCATGCGGCGGTTGTGTCGCAAACAAAGCGTCGATTTTATGGTCCGGCGCGGGCGCCGATAACGAAAGCCCGCCCCGAAGGGCGGGCTCGTGGTTTCTGTGGGGCGTGTCAGTTGGCCGATGCCATCTGCGAATAGGTGCCGTCCGCCTTCCAGGCGTAGAACACGTAGTCGATAGCGGTGATGTCGCCCTTGGCGTCATAGCCGATGGTGCCGAGCACGGTGTCCCACTTGCCTGCATGGATGGCCGCGGCGACCTTCTTGGGGTCGCTGGTGCCGGCCTTCTTGGCGGCTTCCGCCCAGATCTGCAGCGCCGCATAAGTGTAGAGTGTGTAGCCTTCCGGATCGATGCCCTTGTCCTTGAAGCGTTTGACGACTGCTGCTGCGGTTGGGCGCGTGCGCGGGTCGGCGCCGAAGGTGAACATCATGCCCTTACCGGCGTCGCCGGTGATCGACCAGAACTCGTTGGTGGCGATGGCGTCACCGGCGATCATCTGTGCGTTGAGGCCCTGCGAACGCATCTGCCGCAAAATGAGACCGGCCTCGGTGTGGTAGCCGCCGACATAGACGACATCGATGGCGTTCGCCTTCATCTTGGAGACCAGCGCGTTGAAGTCCTTGTCGCCCTGCGTATAGGCTTCGTAGAGTTTCTCCTTCACGCCGGCCTTGTTCAATGCCTTCTTCATCTCGTCGGCCAGGCCCTTGCCGTAGGTCGACTTGTCCTGAAGGATGGCGATGTTCTTGCCCTTGAAGTGCTGGGCGATATAGGCGCCGGCAACCGAGCCCTGCTGGTCGTCGCGGCCGCAGACGCGGAACACGTTCCACATCTTGCGCTCGGTCAGCGTCGGGTTGGTGGAAGCAGGCGTGATCTGAAGAACGCCGCCTTCATTGTAGACCTCGGAAGCGGGGATCGACGACGACGAACAGTAATGTCCGGCGACGAGAGCAACTTTCATCCCGACCATTTTCTCGGCGACGGCGCGCGCCTGTTTCGGATCGCAGGCATCATCGCCGACCTCGAGCCTGATCTTCTTGCCGTTGATGCCGCCGGCAGCGTTGATGTCGGCAACGGCCAATTCGGCGCCGTTCTTCAACTGCTGGCCGAATGTCGCGTATTGGCCTGTCATCGGACCGACGACTCCGACCGCAATATCCTGCGCCATGGCGGCGCCGCCGAAGGCGAGACTTGCTCCGACCGCCAGCGCGGCCCATCGAATGGTCTTCATCTGGTGCTCCCTTGCATTCCCTGTCTGGAGTGTTTTCTGTCCGGGTTGTACGGATGATCCAAACGCGGATTCCGCAAGACCTGTCAAATCGTTCCTATTGTCTCAGAATTCGCGGTGAAGTCACGACCTGGCGGTGAGCGGTGGCTTGCCCTCCGGGGCGTTGGTGCGGCTGCGCCAGCGGAACAGCCCGGCGCGCTCGTAGAGCCAGCCATATTGCCGCACCATCTTGCCGACGAGCGTGATGCGCCACGCGGCAGATGCGCACAATAGCAGGAACGCGGTGTCGGCGAGGTAGGAGAGGGGCGACAGCAGCGTCGTCTCGAACAGGGCGAAATGCACGAAGCGGACAGCCGCACCGAGCATCAGCATGTAGAGGACAACCTGCCAGTAGGGTCGCCATGTCTGCGCGATGGCGCGCCCGGCGAGCACTGCGGCGCCGCCACCGATGATGCCGGTGATGAACAGGATCTGCAGCCAGGTCTCGCTGTCGTAGAATTCGCCCATGGCCTGCCTCAATGCCCGCCTTCGAGATAGGCGGTCCTCACCTCCGGCCGTCGCAGCAATTCGCGTCCACTGCCCGACAGAGTGATGACGCCGTTGACCATCACATAGCCACGATGCGCCAGCTTGAGCGCGTGGAAGGCGTTCTGCTCGACGAGGAACACCGTCAGCCCGTCGGCCTCGTTGAGCGTGCGGATCGCCTTGAAAATCTGCTGTACCAGCAGCGGCGCGAGGCCGAGCGAGGGTTCATCGAGCAGCAGCAGGCGGGGGCGACTCATCAGCGCGCGGCCGATCGCCAGCATCTGCTGCTCGCCGCCCGACAGCGTGCCGCCGCGCTGGTGCAGCCGCTCCTTCAGGCGAGGGAACAGCGTGAAGATGCGGGCGACATCGTCCTCGAAATGCCGCGGATCGCCGGTGGTGGCGCCCATCTGCAGGTTTTCCAGCACTGTCATGCGCGAGAAGATGCGCCTGCCCTCCGGCGACTGTGCGATCTTCAGCTTGGCGATCTCATGCGCCGGCAGGCCGGTGATGTCGCGGCCCTCGAAGATGATCGAACCAGCTCTGGCGCGCGGATAGCCGAAGACGGTCATCATCAGCGTCGATTTGCCGGCGCCGTTCGCGCCGATCAGGGTGACGATCTCGCCGGCATGCACTTCGAGGTCGATGCCCTTGAGTGCCGTCACCCGGCCATAGGCTGCTTCCAGCTTGCGAATTTCCAGAAGCGGCGCACTCATCGCTCGACCTCCGCTTCCGCCGCTTCCACTTCGTCTTCCTCGACGCCGAGATAGGCGGCGATGACGCGCGGGTCGTTGCGGATGTGCTCGGGCGTGCCTTCCGCGATCTTGATGCCATAGTCGAGCACGACGATGTGGTCGCAGATCTTCATCACTACCGACATGTCGTGCTCGATCAGCAGGATCGATGTCCGGTGCTGTGTGCGGATATAGAGCAGCAGTTCGTCGAGCTCGGCGCTTTCCCGGGCATTGAGGCCGGCAGCGGGTTCGTCGAGGCAGAGTAGTTCCGGGCCGGTGCACATGGCGCGGGCGATCTCGAGCCGCCGCTGCGCGCCGTAGGGCAGTTCGCCGGCCGGATCGTCCGCCCGCTCGGTCAGGCCGATGCGGTCGAGCCAGTAGGCGGCGCGTTCCACCGCCTGGCCTTCCGCGGTGCTGAAGCCGGGCCAGCCGAACAGGCCGAGGGCGGTGAAGCCGGAGGCGCGCATCAGCGGATTGTGCTGCGCCACCATCAGGTTTTCGAGCAGGCTCATGCCCGGAAACAGCCGGATGTTCTGGAAGGTGCGGGCGACGCGTGCCTCGCGGGCGATGCGGAAATCCGGCAGGCGTTCGAGAAGGTGCTCGCTGCCGTCCTCGCGCGCCATCCGGATACGGCCGGTGGTCGGCTTGTAGAAGCCGGTCACGCAGTTGAACACGGTGGTCTTGCCGGCGCCGTTCGGGCCGATCAGCGCGGTGATCTCGCCGCGTTGCGCCGCAAATGTCAGGTCGTTGACGGCGACGAGGCCGCCAAAACGCATGCTCAGATGTTCGACGGTCAGTACCGCGCTCATCCGCGCCCCTCTCTGACCAGCGACGATGGGATTGCCTTGCGGGCGCCGAGCGCGATCGACGGTGTGCGCGTGCCGATGAGGCCGCGCGGACGCCATACCATGATCAGCACCATCGCTGCGCCGAACACCAGCATGCGGTAGGCGGCGAATTCGCGGAACAGCTCGAACCCGCCGATCGTCACCACCGCGGCGATGGCGACGCCGAGCTGCGATCCCATGCCGCCGAGCACGACGATGGCGAGGATCAGCGCCGATTCGACGAAGCTGAACGATTCCGGACTGATGAAGCCCTGCCGCGTGGCGAAGAAGGCGCCGGCGAAGCCGCCGAACATTGCGCCGATGGCGAAGGCGGTGAGCTTGGTGTTGGTGGTGTTGATGCCGAGCGAGCGGCAGGCGATCTCGTCCTCGCGCAACGCTTCCCAGGCACGGCCGATCGGCAGCCGCCGCAGGCGGATCGTTACCCAGTTGGTGAGCAGGGCGAGCGCCAGGATCAGGTAGAAAAGGAAGACGATGCGGTGTGTCGTGCTGAATTCAAGCCCGAAGACGGCGGCAAAGCCGTCGTCGTTGTTGGTGAAAGGAATCCCGAAAAACGACGGCCGCGGTATCGAGGAAATGCCGTTCGGGCCGCCCGTCACATCCTGCCAGTTCAACAGCACGATGCGAATGATCTCGCCGAACGCCAGCGTGACGATGGCGAGATAGTCGCCGCGCAGTCGCAGCACCGGGAAGCCGAGGATGACGCCCCAGAATGCCGCGAGGATGCCGGCCAGCGGCAGGCAGATCCAGAACGACAGGTCGAAGTTCTGTGCCAGCAGCGCATAGGAATAGGCGCCGACGGCATAGAAGGCGACATAGCCGAGGTCGAGCAGGCCGGCGAGGCCGACGACGATATTCAATCCCCAGCCGAGCATCACATAGGTGAGGACCAGGATGCCGAGATCGAGTGCGTAGCGGTTGTTGAAGAACAGGATCGGCAAAGCCAGCGCGAAGCCGAGCATCGCGAAGGCGAGGATATGACCGAGCTGATATTGCTCAAGCCGCAGAAAACGCCGCGCCGGGTCGGTGAGCGTTGCAAGACCGCTCCGCGCTGCAATCTCGGTGAAGCTGAAGGGATGATCGCCGAACAGCAGCGAGCGCAGGAAGCTGCCGGCGAAAACGGCGCCGACGATCATCGCGAGATCGTCGAAGCGCGTCCAATAGATGAGCGCGCCTGTCGGCCCCGTATCGGTGCGTATGCCGATCAGCAGCCCGAACAGGCCAAAGGCAAGCGCTGCCGAAACGAGCGCATTCTTCAGCGCGCCAGGAATATCGAAACGGGCGAACCGCGCGGCTTCGACTGTCACGTTCAGACCTTCTCGACTTCCGGGCGGCCGAGAATGCCGGTCGGCAGGAAGATGAGAACGACGACGAGGATCGAGAATGCGGCGACGTCCTTGTACTCGATCGAAAAATAGGCCGACCAGAAGGTTTCGATCAGGCCGATCAGCAGCCCGCCGATCATCGCGCCCGGCAACGAACCGATGCCGCCTAGCACGGCGGCGGTGAATGCCTTCACGCCGGCGACGAAGCCCATATAGAAATCGACGACGCCATAATAAAGCAGATACATGATGCCCGCGACCGCCGCGAGGGCCGCGCCGATGACGAAGGTGAGCGAGATCGTGCGGTCGACATTGACGCCGAGCAGCGAGGCCATGCGGCCGTCCTGCTCGCAGGCGCGCATGTCGCGGCCGAGCCGCGTCCGGGTGATGACATAGGTAAAGCCGCCCATCAGCGCCACGGTCGTCAGCACGATCAGGATCTGTACATAGGTGAGCTGGACCGGGAAATTCCCGTCGTCGAACAGCGTAAAGCCGCCCTCGAACAGCGGCGGCAGCGGTTTGACGCGCGCGCCCTGCGCCACCTGCACGAAATTCTGCAGCACGATCGACATGCCGATCGCCGAGATCAGCGGCGCGAGCCGAAACGAATGCCGCAGCGGCCGGTAGGCGATGCGTTCGACGACCCAGCCATAGAGCGCGGTGAGCGCCATGGCGATCAGCAGCACCAGAAACAGCGCCACGGGAATTGCAGTCACGCCGATGGAGACGAGCACGACGAAGGCGATCAGGGCGGTGAAGGCGCCGATCATGAAGACGTCGCCGTGAGCGAAATTGATCATGCCGATGATCCCGTAGACCATCGTATAGCCGATCGCGATCAGCCCATAGATCGAACCGAGCGCGACACCGTTGACGAGTTGCTGGAGAAAATAATCCACGCTGCCCCCTCGCGCGCGTAATCGGTCGGGAACTCTTAACAGGGCGACCGCATCGCAGCAACGCCGCATCGTCGTACCGCAGCAAGTTCCGATGGAACGCCAAGGCATTGTCGCGGATTGACCCGGGCGCGTCTTGATGTCGTGCGTTCCCACAATGGAGTGATCAATGAACCAGAATCCGAATCAGAAACCCGGTCAGCAGGGGCAGCAAGGCCAGCAGGGCCATCAGGGTGGTCAGCAGGGCGGGCAGCAGCAGAATCCGGGTCAGCAGCAGCAGCAGCCGGGCCAGAAGCCGGGCCAGCAGCAGAGTGGCAGCCGCTAACGGTACGGCAGCTGACAAGGGGCCGGTCTTTCAAAGACCGGCCTTTTTTGATTCGTCTGCGCAACGCGTGCGATCGGCCAGGCGATGCGAGGGGAGCAAGGCAGGTGCGGCAAGCAGGCACAGCAGCCGTCCGCGTGATGACATTGCGCAATGCAGCAGCCGGAATGAAGCAATCGTGATTAACCGGTAAGGTAAAGCATCGGTATCTTTTGAAACGCGCAGGTGGGCCGACTACGCAGGAGCGTGGAGGGCCCGATGCGTCATCCGGTTGTGATCGCGGCGACCACCCTGTCGGTCGCGTGTTACTTCGCACTGTTCTGGGGCTTCGAGGGTCTGCGGATTCTCGGCTCGCCGGTTTATGGTCTCGACGATTTCTGGCGCTCGCGACCTGTGTACTGGATTGCCCGCTGGGGCGGGATCGATGGACAGAACCTGCATAATCTTGCGGCGCTATTCGGCATCGTCAAACTGGCGGTCGCCGGTCTGTGCATCACGCACCTCGTCGATTGCATCCGCAACGGCGGACACGTTCGTTCCAATCCGGCAGCCCTTGAGCTGGCGCTGCTGCTGGTGGTCGCTCTCAGCATGGTGACGGTGGCGCCGGCGGTCTGGCAGCACGACCCGACCCTGATCCGCACCTGCGTGGTCAATCTGGTGCTGGCGAGTCTCGCCGCGGCGCTCGGTGTGCTGGAGCCGCCGACATTGCACATACCGGTGGTGCAGAACGGTGTCGCAACAGTGCCGATGCATCGCAGCGCGCTCGACGAACCGGCATCCGCACGGGTCACGCCGGCCGTTTGAGAGCACAGCCCGGCGTTACCCGTTTACATCTCGGCTTCGTTCAGCCCCAGCTTCCGTTCAAGGCCCGGCTCCGTTCAGGACTGAGTTCTGTTCAACCCTAGGCGGCGGCGATCTCGGCCAGCACCGTTGCGGCTTCCTTGAAGGCATGATTGGCGGCAGGTACTCCGCAATAGATCGCCTGCTGCTGGATGATCTCGCGGATATCGGCCTCGCTGAAGCCGCCTTCGGTCATCGCGGCGCGCACATGCATGCGGAACTCATCCCACTTGTCGAGCGCCAGCATCGTGCCGATGACGAGGATGCGGCGGGTACGCTCGTCGAAATGGTCGCGCGTCCACACCTCGCCCCAGGCATAGCGGGTGATGAAATCCTGAAACTCCGCCGTCAGTGTCGTCTTGTTGGCATTGGCGCGGTCGACCCAGGCATTGCCGAGGACCTTGCGGCGCTGCGCCATACCTTTGTCGTAGCGTTCCCTGTCGTCCATTCCGGGATCTCCTGACGGTCAGCTCTGCAGGAAGTCGAGCACGGTGCGGGTATAGATGTCCGGCTGCTCCAGATTGGCGATATGCGCGCCGTCGATCGAGGCGATCTGCGATCCCTTGATCTGCTTGTGCAGCGCTTCGCCGACCGCCGGCGTTGTCGCCGGGTCCTGCGCGCCGACGATCACCAGTGTCGGTACGGCGATGCGGGGATTGGAGTCACGGAAATCCATATCGCGCACCGCCGCGCAGCAACCGAGATAACCCTCGATCGGCGTGGCGACGAAAGCCTTCGTCATCCGCTCGACCTCCTGCGGCGCGCGCTCGCGAAACTCCTTGGTGAACCAGCGCTCCATGTTCGGGCCGACCAGCGCGGCGAGCCCCTTGGCGCGGGCGAACGCCATGCGGTCGTTCCACGGCTGCTTGTCGGCATAATAGGCGCTGGTATTCGACAGGATGAGTTTCCCGACGCGATCCGGCGCATAGGCGCCGAGCCACTGCCCGACCATGCCGCCCATCGACAGCCCGCACCAGTTGGTCTTCTCGATCTTCAGCGCATCGAGGATCGACAACACGTCACGGCCGAGTTGCTCCATCGTGTAGTCGCCCGCCGGCACGCCGGATTTGCCATGGCCGCGCCGGTCGTAGCGCACAAGGCGGTAATGCCGGGCGAATTCGGCGACCTGCGGATCCCACATATGGAGGTCGGTGCCGAGCGAGTTCGACAGCATCAATGTCGGTCCGTCGCTGCGGCCCTCGACCTCGACATTCAAAGGGGTGCCATCGGCGGCGTGGATGATCGGCATTTTCTGTCTCTCCGTTGTCGTTGTCAGCGATCGCGTCTGGTCGACGCGAGCAGACGATCGATGAAAGCCTGGGCGGCGCCTTGGTAGTTCGACGGCTCGAACAGCCGGTTGATCTCGTCGGGCGGCAGGATCGCGGTGACGGCTGCGTCGGCGAGCAGCACGTCGCGCAGGTGTCGGTGCTGCGCGACCGCCGTCTTGCCGGCGTCTTCCATCAGCTTGTGCGCCTGCTGTTTGCCGAGCGTCTGCGCCAGCGCGAAGCTGATCGCTTCCGACATGATCAGCCCATGGGTGATGTCGAGATCGGCGCGCATGCGCTCCGGATCGGCGGTCAGGCCGCCGGCGATGTCGGCAACGGCGGCAAGCGCGCCGGAGGCGACCATCAGCAGCGCCGGAAAGGCCGACCATTCCGCCTGCCAGCCGCCCAGCGCGCGCTCGTGCTCCTGCACGCCGCCGGCGATGATCGTTGCGACGATATTCGGTGCCATCGCCGCGCAGGCCAGCGCCGATGCGGCGGCAACCGGATTGCGCTTGTGCGGCATGGTCGAGGAGCCGCCACGTCCGGCGCCCGCCGGCTCGAAGGCTTCGGCGACCTCGGTTTGCATCAGCAGCGCGACGTCGCGGGCGATCTTGCCGCAGGTCGCCGTGAGGATGCCGAGCGCCGCTGCGATTTCGCCGAGGCGGTCTCGATGGCTGTGCCACGGCGCATCCGGCAGCGGCAGGTCGAGCTCCGCCGCCAGCTTTTCGGCGACCGCCAGCCCCTTGTCGCCAAGCGCCGCGAGCGTGCCGGCGGCGCCGCCGAACTGCAGGATCAGCGCATCCCGCGCCGCGTCGTCGATGCGGTCGCGCGAGCGCGCCAGCGCCGCGGCATAGCCGGCGAGCTTCAGGCCGAAGGGCATCGGCAAAGCGTGCTGCAGCCAGGTTCGGGCGACGGTGTCGGTGCGCCGGTGCGTCTGCGCCAGCGTGGCGAAACCGGCAATGGCGGCATCCAGGTCGGTGCGCAGCGCGCCGATCCCGGCGCGCAAATCGAGCACCAGCGCGGTGTCGATGATGTCCTGGCTGGTCGCGCCCCAATGCACATAGCCGGCCGCCGCCGGGTCGGCTTTCTTCACCGCTTCGGTGAGCATCTTCACCAGCGGGATCGCCAGATTGCCGGCGCCGACCGATGCCTCGGCAAGGGCAGTGCGGTCGAAATGCCCGGCCTGGCAGGCGGCGGCGATCGCCGGGGCGGCGGACGACGGGATGACGCCGGCGTCCGCTTCGGCGCGCGCCAGCGCCGCCTCGACGTCGAGCATCCGCTGCAGCCGCGCCTCATCGGCGAGGACCGCGCGCATCGCGGCGCTCGATGTCAGCGGGGCAAGGAGATCTGAGGCGGCAAGCGAACCGGGCATGGATGAGATGTGTAACCGACCGTTGCGCCTGCCGCCAATCCCCATTCCCCTTGTCGGGCGTCGGGGCCGCTGCTGCCCGCGCTGCTTGTCTTTCCTGCTGGCCGCTCCCGCTTGCGCTCGGCTGCTTGCGTCACCCGAATCGTCCGCTTGCGCGGCGGCATAAAATCGGCTTTGAGCAGGCGGAATGTTCGATCTGACTTTGACCTTCGATAACGGCCCGACAGTCGAAACGACGCCCGGCGTGCTTGATATCCTCAAGCGACGATCGATCCGTTCGACGTTCTTCGTGGTGGGCGAAAGGCTGGCGGCGCCCGGCGCGCGCAGCCTGGCCGAGCGCGCGCATGCGGAAGGCCACTGGATCGGCAATCATACATTCACCCATTCCGGGGCGCTCGGCGGGCGCATGGGGCCGGATCTGGCCGCGCGCGAGATCGGCCGCACGCAGGCGGAGATCGGCAGCCTTGCGCATCCGCACCGCTATTTCCGCCCGCAGGGCGGCGGCGGCGCAATCGGCCCGCATCTGTTCAGGCGCCGCGATATCGACTGGCTCGTCGCCGAGAAAATGACCTGTGTATTATGGAATGCGATACCGGAAGACTGGAAGGATCCGGACGGCTGGATGGAGCGTGCACTGGGCCAGTGCCGCTTGCAGCCGTGGACGCTGATGGTCCTGCACGATCTGCCGACCGGCGCGATGCGCCATCTCGATATCTTCCTGGATCGCGTGATCGACATGGGAGGCCAGCTTCGGCAGGACTTCCCACCCGATTGCGTGCCGATCCGCGACGGGTTAGTCGTTCGCCCGGTCGACGGCTATGTCACTGAGACTCTGAGGGAGTAGGCCTATGGCGATGACGATGAACGGTGAGTATCAGCTTGCGGCGTCGCGCGACGTCGTCTGGCAGAAGCTGAACGATGCCGAGACACTCAAGGCCTGCATTCCCGGCTGCGAGGAACTGACCAAGACTTCGGATACCTCGTTCGAGGCAACGGCCGCAATCAAGATCGGTCCGGTCAAGGCGCGTTTCAAAGGCAAGGTCGATCTGACCGATCTCGATCCCCCGAACGGCTACCGCATTGCCGGCGAAGGCAACGGCGGCGTTGCCGGCTTCGCCAAGGGTGGCGCAACGGTGAAACTCGAAGAAAAGGACGGCGGCACGCTGTTGAAATACGACGTCGACGCCCAGATCGGCGGCAAGCTGGCGCAGCTCGGCCAGCGCCTCGTCAACGGTGCGGCCAAGAAGATCGCCGACGAATTCTTCGCCAATTTCGCCAAGGCAGTCAGCGCCTGAGACGGCCAGCGCCTGAGGCGCGGCACCGCCATTGCATGATCTTGGCATGATCCTGAAACGACGAAGCCGCCCCGTTCGGGCGGCTTCGTGCTGTCGGTCTGGCTATTGAGCGGTCACGGGCAGGGATGCCGGTATCCGTCATAGCCCAGATACGTACCCGAGCGCGGATCGTAGGATTTGAACCGGCTCATGCAGTAGGCGACTTCGTCGCCGGGCGGTGCGGCATAGACCGGGGGCGGCTCATAGTATCCGGGGCCGTAATAATAGCCGGGCCCGTAATAGGGGCGGCTTGAGGCGATCGCGCCGCCGATGATGGCGCCGGCAGCCAGCCCGCCGAGCACGGCGCCGCCGCCGCCCCAGCCGCCACGATAGTGATGATAGTGGCGGCCGCGCCACTGCGCGTCTGCCGGCACGATGGTGGCCGCAGTCGTCACGGCTACAAGGGCGCCGACAATCGCTGTGGACAGAAGTCTGGATCGAAGCATTGCAAAACCTTTCTCGCGGTCATCAGGAAAATACCGCATCGGGCAAAGAGTTCCCGACAGCACACCAGAAACGGCGCAAAAATTGGGCTGCGAGGAAGCGGCCGCAGGTCGTCGCGAACGCGGCATCTTGCCGCGCCGGCTCTTGACCAGCAAGCGCCGAAGGGTTCAAGTTTAGCTGTGTTCCAAACAGAGAACCGGCTAAACCATTCGAAACGGCAGGAAATGGCGCTCGCGCCTGCCATAGTTGTCGAAAACAGCGCGATATGAGCGACCGCGCCGTGTGAGTGGGGTGTCCCATGGCTGCTGCAGTATCCATGACCGTTAACGGCAAGCCGGTTTCGGGGAAGATCGAGCCGCGGACCCTGCTGGTTCAGTATCTTCGCGAGACGCTGCGGCTGACCGGAACGCATGTCGGCTGCGACACGTCGCAGTGCGGCGCCTGCGTGGTGCATGTGAATGGCGTGGCGATGAAATCTTGCACCCTGTTCGCCTGGCAGCTCGATGGTGCCGAGATCACCACCATCGAGGGCCTGTCGGCGCCGGGCGAGCCGCTGCACCCGATGCAGGAGGCCTTCCGCGAAAATCACGGACTGCAGTGCGGCTACTGCACGCCGGGGATGATCATGGCGTCGCTCGATATCGTGCGCCGCAAGGGCAACGACCTCGACGAGCAGACGATTCGCGAGGAGCTCGACGGCAATCTCTGCCGCTGCACCGGCTATCACAACATCGTCAAGGCGGTTGCCGCCGGCGCGAAGGCGATGGCCAAAGCCTAGGGCCGTTCGCGCCGTCGTTAAAGCGGATCGCAGGGATCGGCAGACATCTGGAGGTATCAGGGACGCTGCAGTTCGGAGTTAGGACCTGACGCACAACAACGCGGCCGGACCGTAAGTCCAGGCCGCGCGCGATCACCGTAGGGTGGGAGAAGGGCAATGACTGGAACCGGCATCGGCGCTCCGGTGCGCCGCAAGGAAGACCTTCGCTTTGTCACCGGGCAGGGTCGCTACACCGACGATTTTCACCGGGCCGGCGAGACGCGCGCCGTGTTCCTGCGCTCGCCACATGCGCATGCCAGTATCAGGAGTATCGACACCTCGGCGGCGGAGAAGATGCCGGGGGTGATCGCGGTGCTGACGGGCGCGCAGCTTGCCGGCGACAAGATCGGCAATCTCATTTGCGGCTGGATGATCCATTCCAAGGATGGCTCGCCGATGAAGATGGCGCCGCATCCGGCGATCGCGGCGGGCAAGGTCAATCATGTCGGCGATGCCGTGGCGGTGGTCATCGCGGAAACGCAGGCGCAAGGCCGCGATGCCGCCGAGGCGATCGCGGTCGATTACGAGGTGCTGCCGGCGCTCACCGATCCGCGCCATGCGCGCGACAAGGGCGCGCCGCAAATCCATCCGGATGTTCCCGACAATCTGATCTACGACTGGCACCTCGGCGATCCGAAGGCGACGGAAGCGGCCTTCGCGGCGGCGCGCCATGTCACCAGGATCGATCTGGTCAACAATCGGCTGGTCGCCAATCCGATCGAGCCGCGCGCCGCGCTTGCCGAATACGATCCCGGCACCGAAAGCCTGACATTGTGGAACACCTCGCAGAACCCGCATGTGGCGCGGCTGGTGATCTCCGCTTTCGTCGGTATCGCGCCGGAGAACAAGTTGCGGGTGATTGCGCCCGATGTCGGCGGTGGATTCGGCTCGAAGATCTTCATCTATCCGGAGGAGGTCGTCTGCCTGTGGGCGGCGCGGCGCACCGGACGGCCCGTGAAGTGGACGGCGGAACGATCGGAAGGCTTCGTCACCGATGCACAGGGGCGCGACCACATCACCCACGCCGAAATGGCTTTCGACGGTGACGGCAAGGTTCTCGGGCTGCGGGTGAAGACCACGGCCAACCTCGGCGCCTATATGTCGACCTTCTCGTCGTCGGTGCCGACCTATCTCTACGCGACGCTGCTGTCGGGACAGTACGCCATTCCGCAGATCTATTGCGAGGTGGCGGCGGTCTACACCAATACGGTGCCGGTCGATGCCTATCGCGGCGCCGGGCGTCCGGAAGCGACCTTCGTGGTCGAGCGGCTGATGGAAGTCAGCGCGCGGCAGCTCGGGCTTGATCCGGCGGAACTGCGCCGGCGCAATTTCGTGAAGGCGTTTCCGCACCAGACGCCGGTGATCATGAACTACGATTCCGGCGACTACCTTGCCACGCAGAAGAAGGCGATGGAGATCGCGGACGTCAGGGGCTTTGCCAGACGCAAGCGCGAGAGCGCGCGCCACGGCAAGCTGCGCGGCCTTGGTTATTCCAACTACATCGAGGCCTGCGGTATCGCTCCGTCGCAGGCGGTCGGCTCGCTCGGCGCCGGCGTCGGTCTGTGGGAGAGCGCCGAAGTGCGCGTCAATCCGACCGGGTCGGTCGAGGTGCTGACCGGCTCGCACAGCCACGGGCAAGGACACGAGACCACCTTCGCGCAACTGGTGTCGGAGCGCCTCGGCATTCCGATCGAGACGGTCAGTGTCGTGCATGGTGACACCGACAAAGTGCAGTTCGGCATGGGCACCTATGGATCGCGCTCCGGCGCGGTCGGCATGTCGGCGATCGTCAAGGCGCTGGAGAAGGTCGAAGCCAAGGCAAAGAAAGTCGCTGCTTTCATGATGGAGGCGGCGGAAGGCGACATCGAATTCAAGGACGGAAAGTTTACGGTCGCCGGTACTGACAAGTCCGCCGCCTGGGGCGAGGTCGCGCTGAACGCCTATATCGCGCATAAATTCACCGGCGCCGAGCTTGAGCCCGGACTGAAGGAGGGCGCCTTCTATGATCCGACCAACTTCACCTTCCCCGCCGGCTGCCATATCTGCGAGGTGGAGGTCGACCCCGATACGGGTACGACCGAGGTCGTGGCGTGGACGGCGGTCGATGATTTCGGCACGGTGATCAATCCGATGATCGTCGAGGGCCAGGTGCATGGCGGGATCGCGCAGGGGATCGGCCAGGCCCTGCTGGAGGGCGCGGTCTATGACAGGGACGGACAGTTGATCAGCGGCTCGTTCATGGACTATGCGATGCCGCGTGCACACAACCTGCCGTCGTTCCGCGTCGACACCACGGAAACCAAATGCCCGTCGAACCCTCTGGGGATGCGAGGATGCGGCGAAGCCGGCGCCATCGCCGCGCCGCCGGCGGTCATCAATGCGATCACCGACGCCATCGGCACCGAGGATATCGCCATGCCGGCGACGCCGCATGTGGTGTGGGCAGCATTGCAACGGGCGAGCCGGGCGCGTCCGGCCGCAGCATGACAATCGGCCTTGTTGTGGCGAGACGCACGTGATGCGCGTCCCGCCGAACAGGGCATGTTTCATCCGGCGGGCGGTGCGGCCAGCGCCCTCGCGGTGAAGCAGAACACGGAATAAGGAGACTGCAAGATGTATGCGTTCACCTATCATCGTCCGACGACAGTTCGGCAGGCTGCGAATTTGCTGGCCAAGAACCCGGAGGCGAAGCTGCTCGCCGGTGGTCACTCGCTGGTGCCGGTGATGAAGCAGCGGCTCGCCGCGCCGTCGGTGATCGTCGACCTGAACAAGGTGGAAGGGATTTCCGGCGTCGAGCTCAAGGGCCGCTCGATCGTTATCGGCGCGCTGACGCGCCATGCCGACGTCGCCAATTCGCCGGTGGTAAAAGAGCATATGCCGGCGCTCGCCGGTGTGCCGGGATCGATCGGCGACCCGCAGGTGCGCAACCGCGGCACGATCGGCGGCTCGATCGCCAATAACGACCCGAACGCCGACTATCCGGCCGCCTGCCTCGGCCTCGGTGCGACGATCGTCACAAACAAGCGCCGGATTTCGGCCGACGATTTCTTCACCGGCATGTTTTCGACCGCGCTCGAAGAGAACGAGATCATCGTCAAGGTGCAGTTTCCGATCGCCCGCAAGGCGGCCTACGAGAAGTTCAAGCATCCGGCCTCCGGATTTGCGCTGGTCGGCGTGTTCGTGTCGAAGCGTTCGTCCGATATCCGCGTCGCGGTGACGGGTGCCGGTGCCAACGGCGTGTTCCGGGTCACCGCCTTTGAGGAGGCGCTGAAGAAGCGTTTCGCCTCGAAATCGCTGGAGGGCCTGACGGTCTCGCCGGACGAGATGAGCAGCGATATCCATGCCGGCGCCGAATACAGGGCGCATCTCGTCGGTGTGCTGGCGCGCCGCGCGCTCGACAAGGCAAACGGCAAGGGCGACGAGGCGGAATAGCGACCGGGGCCGCGCATCGCGACGTGCCCAAATAAAGACGTGCCCAAATAAAAAAGGCCCCGCAGAGCGGGGCCTTTTCGTATTCAAGAATTGGTCTTGAGCCGGTTTTTCCGATGGCGTCAGCCGCCGAAGCGATAGTTCACGCCGAGGCGGATTTGGTGCGAGGAATGGCGGGTGCTGACCGGCTGGATGGCGCCGTCCTCGTCGGGAAGCGCCTTGTTCTTGTTGCCGAACTGGATGTAGTCGTATTCGGCACGCACCGACCAGTTGCCGTCGAGCGCGACTTCGAGACCGGTGCCGATCGTCCAGCCGGTGCGGCGGATCGTCGTGCCGCCCGCCATGCCGGTGGTGAGGTTGTTGAAGCTGTAGCGGATGTCGCCGAACGCCACGCCGCCCTTGATATAGGGCAGGTAGCGATCAAAGGCGTAGCCGAGGCGGGCGGTGACCAGCGACGTCCAGCGCAGATGCGGATTGATGGTCGAACGGTCGTTATCGGTCGGGTCGATAACGATCGCCGATGCGCCCTTGATGCCCGAGGCGCTGTAGTCCGCTTCGAGACCCACCACCCAGGTGCCCATCTGGTAGTTGAAGCCGATCTGCCCGCCGCCGAGCACGCCATTGTTCTTGACGCTGATGCTTTCGCCGCTGCTCAGGTCGGACCAGCGCGAATTGGCCCAGCCGTAGCCGATGTGGCCGCCGAGATAGACGCCCGTCCAGGTGAACGGCACCGCAGCGGCTGCAACTGCGGCCGGCCGCACCGGCGCCTTGCGCGACAGATCGGCTGCCGAAGCAATACTGGCGGCGCAAACAGCGACGGCCGTCGTCGTCAGAAAAAACAAACGTGTCATGTAAAATGCCCCTTCCCAACTCCCCATGGAGTGCGGTGAGGGCTTACCGGCAATGTGTATAGGATCAACTGAATCCGCACCGCATCCCGCCACTTCCTGATGCGTTTGTGAGGGCAGAGTTGATGATCGGTTAGCGGCGTGTCCGGCCGGCGACGTCACGTCGCAGGCTTGTCGATTTCGGCAAGCAGATCGCGCAGGTCGAGCGGCTTCGACGTCATGACGATGTGGCCGTTGGCCGCGTATTGCCATTGCGCGCGCGGCCGGTCGCAATAGAGCTCGACGCCGTTTTCATCCGGATCGCGGAGATAGAGTGCTTCGCTGACGCCGTGATCGGCGGCGCCATCGAGCGGGATGCGCGCGGCGATCAGCCGCCGCAGCGCGTCGGCCAGCAGCCGCCGGGTCGGATAGAGGATCGCCGTATGATAGAGCCCCGTGGTGCCGGGCGGCGGCGGTTGTCCGCCGGCGCTCTGCCAGGTGTTGATCGCGATATGGTGATGATAGCCGCCGGCCGACATGAACGCGGCGCCCTCGCGGCGGCGGGTGACGGTGAAACCGAGAATGTCCCGGTAGAACCGCAGCGAGCGTTCGAGGTCCGCGACTTTCAGATGGACGTGGCCGACCCGCACGCCCGCATCGATGGTGTCATTGATCGTGAAATGGTCGGGCGAGGATGCAGCCGGACCATCGGCGGCCCCCGGCGCGGTTGCCGACGGGTTTCCGGCGTCGTGCGGGCGGCGATCCGAGGGCGAGGTGTCGTCTTGCGGGGGCATGGCAGACCCGTGAAAATCGAAGGGGTTGATCCGATATGGAAGCCGGGCCGATACCGGTCCGCAGGCGGGCCTCGCTCGCTGATCCGCCAGCTATAGGATACACTATCACATGCCCAGTACGCCCATTCCCGATTCCATCGATGCCGCGGTCGCATTGCTGTCGGGCGGCGACTATATCGCCGACCGGTCGCTCGCCACCGTGCTGTTTCTGGCGCTGCGCATGGGCAAGCCGCTGTTTCTGGAAGGCGAGGCCGGCGTCGGCAAAACCGAGATCGCCAAGGTGCTGGCGCAGACGCTCGGCCGCCGGCTGATCCGCCTGCAATGCTACGAAGGGCTCGACGTTGCGGCTGCGGTCTATGAGTGGAATTACGCCGCGCAGATGATTGCCATCCGCCTCGGCGAGGCGGACGGCGTCGTCGACCGCGAGCGGCTGGAGCAGGATGTTTTCTCCGACCGGTTCCTGATCAAGCGGCCGCTGCTGCAGGCGCTGGAGCCGGACCCCGCCGGTGCGCCGGTGCTGCTGATCGACGAACTCGACCGGACCGACGAGGCGTTCGAGGCTTTTCTGCTCGAAGTGCTGGCCGATTATCAGGTCACCATTCCTGAACTGGGCACCATCAAGGCGGCGCATCCGCCGATCGTCGTCATCACCTCGAACCGCACGCGCGAGATTCACGATGCGCTGAAGCGGCGCTGCCTCTATCACTGGGTTGGCTATCCGACGGCCGAACGCGAACTGAAAATCCTGCGCGCGAAACTGCCGGGCATCGGCAAAAAACTGTCGCAGCAGATCGTCGCCTTCGTGCAGGCGTTGCGCCGGGAAGATCTGTTCAAGTCTCCCGGCGTTGCCGAGACGCTCGATTGGGCGGGAGCGCTGACCGAACTCGACATCGTGGCGCTCGATCCGGCGACGGTGTCCGACACGCTCGGCGTGCTGCTGAAGTATCAGGACGATATCGCCCGCGTCGATCAGAGTCGGGTGAAGGCGCTGCTCGACGGCGTCGAGGCGGATTTGCGCGCGGCGGAATGAGGATTTCCGCCTCGCGCCGAAGTGCATGCGGCACGGCGATCGGGACGCACGGCAACTGTCGGTTTCGGAAATAGGGTCATGGCCGGAGAGGTTTCTGCTTCGCAATCCGCGCCGCATTCCGGCAATGCGGGGGAATCGCGTCTTGCCGAGAACATCGTCTACTTCGCCCGCGCATTGCGCAGCGCCGGCATTCCGGTCGGTCCCGGCTCGGTGCTCGACGCACTCGAGGCGGTGAACACGGCACGGATCGGCACGCGCGAGGACTTCTACTGGACGCTGCATGCGGTATTCGTGAAACGGCACGAACAGTCGATCCTGTTCGATCAGGCATTCCGGCTTTTCTTCCGCAAGCGCGCTTATCTCGACAAGCTGATCGCGGCGATGCTGCCCGAGCAGAAACTGCTGCAACCGGAGGCGCCGCCGCCGGGCATGCAGCGCGTGCAGGATGCGCTGATGGCAAAGACGCGCGAAGAGGAGAAGGAAACGGAGCTTGAGGTCGACGCGCGTCTGACCGTCTCCGACCGCGAGGTCTCGGCGAAAAAGGATTTCGCGCAGATGACGGCGGCGGAAATCGAAGCGGCACGCGAAGCGATTGCCCGCATGCGGCTGCCGCTCGACGAGGTGAGGACGCGGCGGCTCACCGCCAGCCGGCACGGGCATCTGATCGATCTGCGCCGTACCGTGCGTGCCAGCATGAAGGCCGGCGGCGCGATCATCGACCTCAAATATCTCGGTCCGAAGACCAAAGCGCCGCCGATTGTCGCGCTGTTGGATATTTCAGGTTCGATGAGCCAGTATACCCGGCTGTTCCTGCATTTTCTGCATGCCGTGACCGATGCGCGCAAGCGTGTTCACACGTTTCTGTTCGGCACGCGGCTCACCAATGTCACCCGCGCCTTGCGCGAGAAGGATCCGGACGAAGCGCTGGCGGCGTGCTCCGCGCATGTCTCCGATTGGTCGGGCGGCACCCGCATCGCCACGTCGCTGAATGCTTTCAATAAATTGTGGGCGCGCCGGGTGTTGTCGCAGGGTGCCGTCGTTCTGCTCATCACCGACGGGCTCGAACGCGACGGCGACGATACGCTGGAATTCGAGATCGACCGGCTGCACCGCTCCTGCCGAAGGTTGATCTGGCTCAATCCGCTGCTGCGCTACGAAGGTTTCGAAGCACGGGCGCGGGGGGTGCGGACGATCCTGCGGCATGTTGACGAAATGCGTCCGATCCATAACTTAGAGTCGATGCGCGAGCTGATCCGCGCGCTATCGGGCCGCGGGCCAAGCGGCCGAACCTTTCATATGAAGAAAGCAGCATAGGATCGGTTTCACTGATGGCCGTGCGCCGGCCGTCGCAGTGGATGGAGACAGGCTATGGATATGCTGGCTCGCGACGAGGACATCCTGAGAGCAGCGGAAGAGTGGCGGCGCGCTGGTCGTGGTGTGGCGCTGGCGACCGTCATGGAGACGTGGGGCTCCGCGCCGCGGCCGACCGGCTCCAATCTGGTGATCGACGAGGATGGCAATTTCCTCGGCTCGGTCTCGGGTGGATGCGTCGAAGGTGCCGTCGTCACCGAGGCGATGGACGTGATCGACAGCGGTAAGCCGCGTATGCTGGAGTTCGGCGTCGCCGATGAAACCGCCTGGCAGGTCGGACTGTCGTGCGGCGGCAAGATCCGGGTCTATGTGGAGAAGGTGGACTAGTGAAACTCGAGGCATTGGCGACGGTCAATGAGGAGCGCGCGGCACGCCGC
Source organism: Pseudolabrys sp. (assembly GCA_035556795.1). Classification (GTDB taxonomy): domain Bacteria; phylum Pseudomonadota; class Alphaproteobacteria; order Rhizobiales; family Xanthobacteraceae; genus Pseudolabrys. The sequence goes on from DATMEV010000030.1 coordinate 41,328, forward strand.
GCGGTGATCGTCGTCACCGATATCGACAGCGGTGCACAGCGTGTCGTCAAGGGCGTCGATGTCGTTGCCGATCCGTTGAAGGATCTGCTGCAGAAGCGATTGCGTCTTGGCAAGAGCGGCATGGAAGAAACGCCGCACGGTAAGGTTTTTCTCACCGTGCATGTGCCGTCGCCGAAACTGGTCATTACCGGTGCGGTCCATATCAGCCAGGCCCTGGCGCCGATGGGGCAGATGCTCGGTTACGATGTGACGGTGGTCGATCCGCGCACGGCGTTTGCGTCGCCCGAGCGGTTCCCGGACGTGAAACTGATCGCGGAGTGGCCGGATGTGGCGCTGCCGCCGCTTGGCGTGGATCGCTATACCGCGTTCGTGGCGCTGACCCATGATCCGAAGATCGACGATCCGGCGCTGCTGCATGCGCTGTCGCGCGAGTGCTTCTATATCGGCGCGCTCGGATCGCGGAAAACACATGCCAAGCGGGTGGCCCGGTTGAAGGACGCCGGCATCGACGACAACGCCATTGCACGCATTCAGGCGCCGATCGGTATGGATATCGGCGCAGTATCGCCGCCGGAGATCGCGGTCGCCATTATCGGCCAGATCACGCAGAGCTTGCGGCAGACGGAGGCGATATGAAGTTTGGTCCGCTTTCACCTCGCGAGGCTCTGGGCGGCACGGCCGTCCATTCGATCCGTCAGAACGATCTGGTGCTGAAGAAGGGCACGCTGATCGGCGAGCGCGAAGTCGCCGCCCTGGAAGCGGCTGGCATCAAGGAAATTGTCGTCGTCCGCCTCGAGGAAGGGGACGTCTCCGAGGACGTGGCGGCGGCGCAGATCGCCACCGCTGCGGCCGGCGACGGCGTGCTTGTGGATCGCGCGTTTACCGGGCGCAGCAATCTGTTTGCTCAAACCGCCGGCGTGCTGGTCGTCAACAAGGAAGCGATCGACGATCTCAATCAGGCCGACGAAGCGGTGACCTTCGCGACGCTGCCGGCCTTCAAGCCGGTCGTCGAAGGCGAAATGATCGCGACGGTGAAGATCATCCCGTTCGCGGTGCGGGAGGCAAGCCGCGACACGGCGGTGGCGGCGGCGCGCGGTGCCCATCCGCTGATCCGCGTGGCGCCCTATGTGGTGCGCAAGGTCGGCGTGGTGTCGACATTGCTGCCGGGGTTGTCGCCGAAAGTGATCGACAAGACGCTGAAGATCCTGTCCGAGCGCATCGCGCCGGCCAATGCCCGGGTCGTTTCCGAGCGGCGCGTGCCGCACGAGACAGCCGCGCTGGCCAGAGCGATCAATGAAGTGCTTATCGATGGCGCTGAATTCGTCATCGTGTTCGGCGCTTCGGCGATCGCCGATCGCCGCGACGTCATTCCGGCGGCGCTGGAGGCGGTCGGCGGCACCATCGAGCATTTCGGCATGCCGGTCGATCCCGGCAACCTGCTGCTGATCGGTCACCGGCGCGGCCTGCCGGTGCTGGGCGCGCCGGGCTGCGCGCGCTCGCCCAAGGAAAACGGCTTCGACTGGGTGCTGATGCGGTTGCTGGCCGGTCTGCCGGTGAAGCGCCAGGACATCGCCGGCATGGGGGTCGGGGGCCTGCTGATGGAGATCGTCACGCGGCCGCAGCCGCGCAAGGAGCCGAAGGAGGCCGGCCGGCAGATCGCCGCCGTGGTGCTCGCTGCCGGCAAATCGACGCGCATGGGCGCCAACAAGCTGATCGCCGAAATCGGCGGCAGGCCGCTGGTGAGGATCGCAGCCGAGCAGGCGCTGGCGTCGCGCGCCAACCCGGTTATCGTCGTAACCGGCCATCAGCGCGAGGAGGTGGAGCGTGCCGTTGCCGGCCTGCCGGTGAAGCTGGTGCACAATCCTGGCTTCGAGGACGGGCTCGGCACGTCGCTGCGTGCGGGAATTGCGGCGGTGCCCGATACCGCCGCCGGCGCCATCGTCTGCCTCGGCGACATGCCGCAGGTCGACGCGCCGCTGATCAACAAACTGATCGATGCGTTCGATCCCGAGCGCGGGGCACTCGTCGTGGCGCCGTCGATCGAGGGCAAACGCGGCAATCCGGTGCTGTGGGCGCGCCGCTTTTTCCCCGATCTGATGAAGGTGTCCGGCGATATCGGCGCCCGTCACCTGATCGGCGAGAATACCGACGCGGTCGTCGAGGTTGCGGTGACCGGCGACGCGGCGCTGACCGATGTCGACACGCCGGATGCGCTGCAGCGTGTCAGGGAGCGGGCGGAAGGGGCCTAGCGATGGCGTCCGTCGCTTGTCGGCGGAATCGATTCTGCCGTTCCGTCAACAGGATCGCGGAATCTTCCTTGCTTGATTGAAATCCCGACTCAGCCCCAACTCGTCCCGGTTCCAGGGGACCGGGGAGAGGGCAGGGATGACCGGGGCGGCTTCCATCTGTGCGCGCGCGATCGTCGCCGGTGCGTTGATGCTGGCGACTGTCGTGTTGATGGTGGCGACTGTCTCCACCTCGAAGGCGGCAGGTGCGCTTGCCGTCGGTCGATGCGGCGCGTTCGGGCAGGCCTTCGATTATGTGAACATCGGCCAGGCGCGCGCCCAGGCCCTGTCGCAGTGCCGGTCGTCCGACTGCCGCGTCGTCGTCGACCTGACCAAAGCCTGCGCGGCGCTGGCCGTGGACATCGTCGACCCTTGCAAGGCGAATGGCTGGGGACGCAGTGCCCGGCTTGCCGGCGCCCAGAACGGCGCCTTGCGGGCCTGCTACAAGGACGGCGGCACCGATTGCGTGATCCGCACCTTCATGTGCGACGCAAGGGGATAGCTTCGTTATCTCAAGGCATTGAGAACGGCCCCGCGGATACGCAGGTCGCGCGTATCCGGGTGTTGCAGAGCGCGACGCCCACGGCGCAAACCGCCGGACCCTGCAGCCCTCTCTCCTGAAGGCGAAACGCGGGCTCGGCGGGAACGCCGGTGTCGTGGTGTTCGTCTCCCGACAGATACGAAGCGTGGGCTGTCGGTTAGAGGGGCTGGGCGCCGCCGCGTCGTTCGTTTCCCGGCGGCGCGGAGCGCGAACTGCTGATTGGGTGCGCCGGGCTAAAGTCGTGCGGGCATCCTATGAGGCGCGAAGCGCAGGCTGTTGGCAAGAACGCCGGGTGCCCCACGGTGTTCGTTTCCCGGCGATATGAAGCACAAACTGCTGGCTGGAGGCGCCGGGCGCCGCAGTTTAGATGCGCCGGGCGCGGCAACCGCTCCATCCTCGGTGAACTCATCGCCGGTGGAACGATTGTCGGGGTGGCGGCATTATGATAGACTGACTGACCAGTCAGTCATGTTCTGAGCATCATGGTGCGGGCGAATGACAAAACGGAGTCGATCTAGCGGTAAAACGACTGCCGGAACCACTGGAACCACTGGAACCGCCGGAACCGGTGGAGGCACCGGAACGAGCGGAACCACACGCGCCGCTGAAACCGGCGGAGCCGTGCTGCCGTCCGTCAGGCCACAGCAGTTGGCGGCCGGAGCCGCGCGCCAGAAGCGCCCGGTCTCGTCCGGATCGCCGCAACCGGCGCCATCTGAATCGCCGCAGCCGGCATCGTCGTCGCGCCGGCTGCCTGCCGCGGCGCGCAGCGAACGGCAGACCGAGCGGCGCGAAGCGATCCTCGCGGCGGCGCTCGCCGAATTTTCCGAACGCGGGTTTTCCGCCGCGCGCCTCGATGACGTGGCGAAACGGGCCGGCATCGCCAAGGGCACGATCTATCTGTATTTCCGCGACAAGGAGAGTCTGTTCCAGGACCTGGTCCGCACGCGTCTGTTTCCTCTCGTCGACACCATCGAGCATCTGCGCAACGTGGAGATGCCGCTGGACGTGCTGGCCCGCAGGCTGGTCGATCTGTTCGTCGACGAGGTGATGGCGACGCCGCGCTGCGATGTGATTCGCTTGATGATGGCGGAAGGCGCGCGGTTTCCGAAGCTCGCCGAATTCTATTATCGCGAGGTGCTCTCGCGCGTCATGGAGACGCTGCGCGTATTGCTGCGACGCGCGTATCAAAGGGGCGAGATCGACAGCGATGCCGTCGTCCGGTTTCCGCAACTGCTTGCCGCGCCGGGCGTGATGGCGATCGTCTGGAATGGCCTGTTCGCGCGGTTCGCGCCGCTCGATGTGCGTTCCTTGATGCAGGCGCATGTCGATCTGATCCTGCGGCCGAAGGCGTCTTCGGGAGGAGTGCGATGAGTTTCGCGCGGCACCGCCTTCTGCCGGCCCTCGTTGCGGCATCGTTGCTGCTGCTGGCTGGTTGCAACGACAACAATGCCGGTAGGGTTCAGGGCTGGGTGGAGGCGGAACTGATCTTCGTCAGCCCGGATGAGGCCGGGCGGCTGGAGCAACTTCCGGTGATGCAGGGCGACAAGGTAGAGCAGGGGCAATTGCTGTTCACGGTCGATCCCGACCTGCAGCAGGCCGATCTGGCGCAGGCCGAGGCAGGTCTCACCAATGCGCAGCAGACTTATGATCGCGCCAAAACACTGCTGGCGACGGCAACGGGCACGCAGAAGGCGATGGAAGATGCGGAGGCGGGATTGCGCACCGCGCAGGCGCGGGTGAATTCGGCGCGCACGCGCTTGACGCGGCGGCGGGCGCTCAGCCCCGATGCCGGAACCATCCAGCAGGTTTATTTCCGGCCCGGCGAAACTGTTCCGGCCGGCCGGCCGGTGGTTGCGCTTCTGCCCCCGCGCAATCTCAAGATCCGCTTCTTCGTGTCGGAGCAGGATTTGCCGCGCATCCGGCATGGCGACAGCGTCGCCGTGCAATGCGACGGCTGCGACGGCGGTCTCACCGCGAAAGTCTCGTTCATCGCGCGCAGCGCCGAATACACGCCGCCGGTGATCTACAGTCTGGAGGAGCGGGCGAAACTCGTCTTCATGATCGAGGCGCGGCCCGACGCGCCGGAAAAATTCCGCGTCGGTCAGCCGGTCAGCGTGACCTTGCCGCCGCCCGCGACGGGAGCAGGACAATGACTGCCGCTGCCGACATCGCCATCGATGTCGCGGGGCTGACCAAATCCTTCGACGGTCGCACCGTCGTGCGCAATCTGTCGATGCAGGTGAAGCGCGGCATGATCTACGGCTTCCTCGGTCCGAACGGATCGGGAAAGACGACGACGATCCGCATGCTGTGCGGTCTGCTGACGCCGGACTCCGGTCACGGCACCTGTCTCGGCTACGACATCCTCACGCAGAGCGATCAGATCAAGCTGCATGTCGGCTATATGACGCAACGTTTCAGCCTCTATCAGGATCTCTCGGTGCGCGAGAATCTGGAATTTGTCGCGCAGCTCTACGGGCTGGCCCATCCACGGCAGGCGGCGCGCGACATGATCGTCCGGATTGGATTGGAGGGACGCGAGGAGCAGATCGCCGGCTCGCTGTCCGGCGGCTGGAAGCAGCGTTTGGCGCTTGGCGCCTGCACTCTGCCGGGGCCGCAATTGCTGCTGCTCGACGAGCCGACGGCCGGCGTCGACCCCAAGGCGCGTCGCGAATTCTGGAACGAGATCCATGCGCTCGCGGCCGGAGGGCTCACCGTGCTGGTGTCGACGCATTATATGGACGAGGCCGAGCGCTGCCACGAGATCGCCTATATCGCCTATGGCGAACTGCTGACGTCGGGAACCGTGGACGAGGTGATCGCGCAGTCGGCGCTGAGCACCTACACGGTCACCGGCGACGACCTGAATGGTCTGGCGGATGAGCTGGCGAAAGACCCGGCGCTGATGGCGGCGCCGTTCGGCAACAGCCTGCACGTTTCGAGCCGCGATCCGCAGGATCTCGAACGCGTCGTCGCCCGCTACGGCAAGGGGCGGGGATTGACCTGGACGCCGTCGGAGCCGTCGCTCGAAGACGTGTTCATCGAATTGATGTCGCGCTCGAAGGACAATTTCCAATGAGATCGGGCGGTCTGCGAGGCGCATGGCGGCGGATCGGCGCAATGATGCGCAAGGAGCGCATCCAGCTTCTGCGTGACCGCATCACCATGGCGACGATGGTGACCATGCCGCTGATGCAGCTTGCCTTGTTCGGCTATGCGATCAATACGACGCCGCGCGATCTGCCGACCGCGGTCCTGTTGCAGGAGCAGACCGATCTCGGCCGTTCGGTGCTCGCGGCGTTACAGAACACACGCTATTTCCGGATCACCGAACTGCCGCGCACGGCGGCGGAAATGGATCATCTGCTGGCGTCTGGCAAGGTGCTGTTCGCGGTGGAAATCCCGGCCAACTTCGAACGCGCGGTGCGGCGTGGCGATAAACCGGCGCTGCTCGTGGCAGCCGACGCGACCGATCCGGTTGCCGCCGGATCGGCGATGAGTTCGCTTGCCACGATCGTCGGCACGGCGCTGCGTAATGACCGGCTGATTCCCGACGCGGGCGAGCCGCCTTTCGAGATCCGCGTCCATGCCCGCTACAATCCGGCGGCTTCGACGCAGCTCAACATCGTTCCCGGCCTGCTCGGCGTCATCCTGACGATGACGATGCTGGTGTTCACCGCGCAATCGGTGACCCGCGAGATCGAGCGCGGGACGATGGAAAGCCTGCTGGCGATGCCGATTACGCCGGTCGAGATCATGCTTGGCAAGATCGCGCCCTATGTGCTGATCGGCATGTTACAGGCGGTGATGATCCTCGGCGCCGGGGTGCTGCTTTTTGGCGTCCCGATCATCGGCAGCATGACAGTGCTGTTCCTGCTGACGACTCTGTTCATCGCCGCCAATCTGGCGGTCGGCTATTCGTTCTCGACGGTGGCGCAGAACCAGTTGCAGGCCGTGCAGATGGTGATGATGTTCTTCCTGCCGAACATCCTTCTGTCGGGCTTCATGTTTCCCTATGCCGGCATGCCGGTCTGGGCGCAGTGGGTTTCGGAGTTTTTCCCGCTGACCCATTACATCCGGATCGTTCGCGCGATCATGCTGAAGGGCGCGGTGTTCGCCGATCTGCAATTTGATTCTCTGGCGTTGCTGGGGCTGACGCTGCTGGCGATGGCGATCGCGGTGTCGCGGTTCCGTCGCACGCTTGACTGAGCAATGATGAAAATGCCGCGTGGCGTGCGGTTTATTCTCGCCTGAGGACGCCGAACCGGCCATAGGCGCCGTTGACTCCGTCGTTGTCGCTCGCGAAGCCGATACCGCCGGACCATTCCCATATGCCCGTGCGCAGTGCGGTGACATGCAGGCCGACGCGGAACTGTCGGTAACTCCCGGCCGCAAAGCCGGCGATTTCCGGGCCTGCGTAGAAGCGGTCGAAGAGTCTCCAGCCATAAGCGAGGCGGGCATGGCGGATTGCTTCGATCGTCGACACCGCTGCATCCGCCGCCAGCATCGAGGTGTCGTCAGGCTGATACCAGATTTCCACCGCGGTTTGCAGGCCGGTGCGGCGGCCGCGCAATCCAGCAGACGGATCGTCGGGAAATAATTGATGATGCTGCAGGTCGAACCCGGCAAGGATCTTGGTTTCGAATGATCCGTGGCTGAAGCGCCAGCCGGGGAGGATCTGGACGCCGAGCGCCCGGCCGAAGACGCGGACATTGCCCAGCGCACCGGAGCGGTAGTGATAGACGCCGCCGGAGAGGCTGGCCTTGACCAGAAAACCGTCGCGGTCGAGACCACGCGGCGACCAGTAGATGCCGCCATACGAGAAATTGCCGCTGCGCCACAGATCTGTTCCGGAAAACAGCAAAAAACGGGGAAACGCACGGTCGACTTCGGCAGCAGCCGGACCGGCGGGCACGCTCAGAATGCCTGTTGCCGTGACGATCATCGTCGCCACGCAAAATCGGGCAATACGCACGACCAACGCCCCCACGCCGTACGCATCCGGTATCGCGCCGGATCGGCTGGAAGATTAGGCCGCAGCGGAAATGCCTGTCATCCCCAAAAAGTCGTGCCTTAAAATATCGCGGCAGGGCTGCCGCCGCGTGCCAATGCCCGTGGCGGCCGGCCGAGATTGCGCTTTATCATCGCGGAAAAGGCGCTCGGGCTGGCATAGCCGACCGCCGCCGCGACCTCCGCCACCGACAATCCGCTGGCCAGCCGCGCCATGCCGTCGACGGCGCGCAGCCGCGCCCGCCACTCCGCAAAGCTCAGGCCGGTTTCGCTGCGAAACAGCCGCGCCAGCGTGCGTCGGCTGGCGCCGGCCTGTTCGGCCCAGGCGTCGAGATCGAGGTCGAGCGAGGCGTCCTTCAGCAAGGCGCGGGCGACCCGCAGCGCGCGCTCGTCGTGCGGCATCGGCACGTCCATCCGGCGCTCGCGCAGGCGTCCGAGCTCGGTCAGGATCAGTTTTGCGACAATGCCGCCGCGTTCGTCCTCCCGATAATCGGCAGGCTCGTCGAGGGCGGCGAGGATGAGCTCGCGCAGCAGGCCGGAGATTTCCACCATCACCGGTTTGGCCGGCAGCGTGGCGCAGGCGTCGGGGTCGATATAGAGCGTTCGCATCTCCACCCAGCCGCGCATCGTGACCTGATGCGGCTGGCCGGGGGGCAGCCAGATGGCGCGGGCGGGCGGCAGGATCCACGCGGTTTCCGGCGTCTCGACCCGCATGATGCCGGTGATCGCATGCAGAAGCTGGCCGCGCTTGTGGACGTGGAGCGGGATGACGTAGCCGTCGGGCTGGGCAATGCCGCGCGCCGCTACCGGCCGCGGGGCATCGTCGAGCACCTGGCGATAGATCGGCTTGCGCGTTTCTTTCGGCATCGTTTGGCCCAAACACGACGAAAATCGACCGAACATCGTCAAAAGGCAAGGATATAGTATCAGCGAATCCGCGAATTTCGTGTTCGAGGCGCCGATGAGCCAGATTTCGATGCAAACCGTGGTCCCGCCCGCGCAGGGCGTGAAGCGCCTGAATATCGGGTTTCTCAACTGGGCCCATGCGATCGACCACTATGTGCTGTTGATCTATCCGACGGTCGTGATCGGCCTGCAGGCGGTCTATGACCGCTCCTATTCGGACCTGATCGCGCTGTCGACGGCGATGTTCGTTGCTTTCGGCGTTTTCTCGCTGCCCTTCGGCTGGCTCGCCGACCGCTACAGTCGCCGCGATATCATGGTCGCTTTCTTTATCGGTTGCGGCGTGTCGCTCTGCATCGCGGCGGCGGCGCCGAACCTGGTCGTGCTGGCGAGCGCCATGTTCCTGCTCGGCGTGTTCGCGGCGATCTATCATCCGGTCGGCATGGCGATGCTGATCGAGATATCGCAGGCGCGCGGCCGCACGCTCGCTTTCAACGGCGTCTGCGGCAATCTCGGCGTGGCGCTCGCCGCCGGCATCAGCGGCGCACTGGCGTCGTGGTTCGGCTGGGGCGTCGCCTTCGCCATTCCCGGCGTCATCTGCATCATCACCGGCATCGTCTACTGGTATCTGGTGCCCGACGAGCGCGAGCGCGGCCAGAAGCGCAAGGCGCAGGCGCAGGTGCCGGTCACCGGCAACAACGCGGTCGTCATGTTTGCGCTTTATATCGTGATCTCGATCTGCGGCGGGCTGACCTTCAACACCATCCTCATCGCCTTGCCGAAAATCGTCGATGAGCGGCTCGGCGGCGGCGCTTCGCTGGTCGAGGTCGGCGGCATCGCGACGCTGGTGTTTCTCTGCGGCGCCCTCGGTCAGATCATCGTCGGCCGGCTGGTCGAGAAATTCCTGCCAGCCGTGCTGTTCGTGATCGTCGTGGCGATGCAGGTGGTCGGTGTGATCTGGGCCGCCTATGCCAGCGGATTGCTGCTGGTGCTGGGGCTCGCCTTCTGCATGGCCGGCATCTACGGCCAGGTGACGACCGGGGACATCGTCATCGCCCGCTATACGGCGGATGCCTGGCGCGGCCGCGTCTATGCGGTGCGCTATTTCCTGACCTTCATTTCGGCCGGCGTTGCGGTTCAGATCATCGCCTTCCTGCATGCCCGTGGCGGCTTCGATCTGGTGTTGTGGACCATTGCCGGCGTGACCAGCATCCTGCTGCTGGCGGTGATCGGTTTTGCCTCGCTGGTCCTGTCGATCGAGGCGCGGCACACGAAAGTTCAGCCGGCGGAATGACGGCGGCGGACGAACGGAAGGGGGCCGCGTGGTGGCCGATGCGGCAGGCTGATCTGCCGGCGGTGGCGGAGATATCGCGCATCGTCCATCCGGCCTATCCGGAGGACGATCCGGTGTTTGCGGAGCGCCTGTCGCTCTATCCGCAGGGCTGCCGCGTTCTCGTCACCGACGACGGCGTGCATCACGGCTATATCCTCAGCCATCCCTGGGACGGGCTGCCGCCGAAGCTCAATACGCTGCTCGGTGCGATCCCGGCTGCAAGCCGGCGCTATTACATCCACGATCTGACGATCCTGCCGAACTGGCGCGGCACCGGCATCGCCTCGGTGGTGGTGCGTGCATTGCTGGCGCAAGCGCGGCAGAACGATTTCACCACGGCAGAACTCGTCGCGGTCAACAATTCGAGCGGGTTCTGGCGACGATATGGCTTTGTGGTGGATGGCGATCCGGCAGTCGCGGCCGTTCTGCGCAGCTACGGCGACAACGTGCGCTACATGACCAGCGACCTGACCATGAAGTGACGTCGCTGATGCCGTCAGAACAATGGCGGGATCAGGTGTTCGACCGCGACCGGCAGGCGCGCCTGCACTTCCGCGATGATGCGGCTGCGGTGGCAGGTGTGCGGATTGCGGCAATAGCACAGCAGCGCGACGGATGTTCCGGATCGCAGCAGATCGAGAAGGTCGTCAAGCGCCGTCTGCGCCGGCTTGCCGGCGAGATGCTCCTCGTAGATGCGGAACAGCGTCTCTGTTTTACCGGCGCGCGCCGCGGTGCGGCCGTCTGCCGGCGTGCCGAGCGGCTGCAGGTGCAGATAGGCGATACCCGCCTCGTCGAGTTCGGCGGCAAGCTGCCGCTTGGAAAAGCCGGGGCGGCGCGAGGCCGCGACGGCCCGCACGTCGACCAGCAACTCCACCTTGGCGCGCTTGAGTTCGCCGATCACCGCACCCGGCAGCGCCTTCTCATAGCCGATGGTGAATATCGGGATGGCCTTTCCCGATATTGATTTTGCTGCTTTGGCGCGGCGGGCCGCCGGCATCTTCCGCGCGCCGGCCTTGTCGGCTGTCGCCTTCGATGGCCGGACCCCGGTCGTCTTTCGCGTCTTGCTCATTTCAACCGTTCGATGACCGCCATCGCCGCCGCGGGGGCGCGCACCTTTCCTTCATGAATAAAATACAGGAAGACGTCGCGCGGCTTGCCGGCAGCTTTCGTCTCAGGCGCGACGCGCGACAGGTCCTTCGGCTCGCCGCCCTTCGCCCAGAGTTGTGCGCGCTCCGCCCAGGCGTCGAGCGCCTTCGGCGGATAGCCAGTCGCGACTGCATCCTTGCCT
>DATMEV010000031.1:0-26962 GCA_035556795.1 Pseudolabrys sp.
CCGTCGCCGAGCACGTAATAGAGCCGACGCTCGCCGGTATTGATGACGATATCGCCGGCTTTGTACTTGTCGCTGAAGCTGACGGTGGTGCGCGGTACCGGGGAGTAGCCGCGCATGCGGCCGCGTGGTGCGCCGCCGGAGCGGATTTCCTCGGGGTCGTTGTCGTACATGCTGTAGTCGTAGCCTTGCGCCAGCACTTCGCCGGACAGGGCCAGACACGCGGCCAGAAACGCCAGACCGGTCAGCAGCCGAAATCGCATCGGTCAATTCCCTTGTGAACTGCGGTATTCTCGACTGACCATAAAACGCCGCCAGCGGCAATGGCGGTATTGTCACGCCAAGGTTATCGACAACGTGTTTATCGGCAGTGTGATATCGATGACGTGATATCGGATTATGTCGGCCTTGCCGGTGCCGGCGAGATGCAGCGGCCGCGCCGCCAGCAGTTCTGCTGCGTGTCGTGGCGCGATCGGAGTCCGCGCATTGGCGTCGACTTGACACCCGCGACCGGGCGTCACTATATCGCGCCGCCGCACAATGGGCGGGCGCTTAGCTCAGCGGGAGAGCGTTCCCTTCACACGGGAGAGGTCATAGGTTCAATCCCTATAGCGCCCACCATTTTTCCTGCCATTTCATAATCTTACGTCGATCCACCCATCCGCACGGCGCAGCGGGGCCAAGCGCGCGCTGCCGCTCAGGCTTTTCGGCTCCGCGCGCTGCGCGGTTGCGTGGATGCCTTCTGGAGAGCGCGGATGCGCGCGGCGAGCGGGCCGGTGGTGGTCTCCGTGGCTGCCGCGGCGCCTGCATGCGCGCTGCCGTTCCGGTGGGCCGCGTCGGCGGCGAGGATCGCTTTGATCGGCGAGTTCGGGCCTTCCAGCGCCGAGGCGAGAGAGGCGACCTGCGCCGCGACATCGGTGATGCGCTCGCGCAGCATGGTGTTGTCCGCGCTGTCGGCCGATTCGGCGCGCAGACGGTTGCGCTCCTCGGTGACGCGATCGAGCTGCGCCTGAAGCTGGGCTTTCTCGCTTTTGAGGATGTCGGCCTGGGAGCGGGTGCGGCCATCGACTTCGGCGACAGCGCTGCGCAGTTCGAGCTCCGCCTTGCGGGCGGCGGCGATTTCGTTCTGGAGATGCGCCCGCTCCGCCTCGCCGGCGGTCAGGCGACGCGACAGGTCGAGCGCTCTGGCTTCGAGAGCACGGGCCTGCTCGCCGAGACGCTCCGTCTCCGCGACCCGGGTCGCAAGGCCGGCCTCCAGTTCGCCGATGCGGCTGCGAAGCTGCAGGGCGGCATCGCGCTCCGCCGTCAGGTCGTCGACGGTGGACTGCAAGTCGCGCCGCATCGCCTGGATGCGGTTCTCCGCCGCCTGTCGCCCGCGATCGGTTTCGGCGAGGCGCTCTTTTAATGCGTCCATCTGCGTGTTCAGCGCCACGAGTTCGATGCGCTGCGCATCGGAAAGGGACGACCGCTGATCGAGCGCGGCCGACAGCTTCGCCAGTTCCTCCTGCTTGTCGCCGAGCGCGCGGTCGTTCTCGCGCAGGCGCGCGGTCGCGGCGGCAAATTCGTCTTCGGTGCTGCGCAACTGGTCACGCAGCGTCTTGTCGCGCGTCTCGAGCGCGAAGATCGCCGCCGCCTTGTCGCCGATATCGATCTTCAGGCGGTGGATCGCGTCGGTCTTTGTTCCGAGCTCCGCGAGCTGGCTTGCCGAGCGGGTCGTCAGCCGCTCGATGTCGAGTTCGAGCCTGCGGATCGAGCGGGCGAAGTCGGCGCGCAACTGGTCCTTGTCGGCCTGGATTTCGGCGAGCGACACCGGGGTCGCGGCTTCCATGCGCCGCACGGTCAACCGCACAGCGCGGGCATGGACCAGCGGCACGATGATCAGCCCGAGCAGTGCCGCCGCCAGGAACCCGATGCCGAAATACATGATCGGCTCAATCATGGGGAGGCGTCTCCGCTGTGCACCGGAAAGGGGAGCACGGAAAAACCATGCCCGATCGGCGGATGCAACACCAGCGTGGTGCAGCGGGCCTCAGCTTCCGGCGCGGTGCGCGCAGCCCGTCAGAACGGGTTCCAGGTCTTGTTCGGCGTGAACTTCAGGTAGCCGATATTGGCTCCCAGCCGCAGGCCGACGCCGGTGCGGATCGGGACCACCACTATATTGTTGGCGGTCAGCGCGGTCATGCCGAGACCACCGACGAAATAGGCCGAGCCGTCGATGCCGGCGAACCGCTGGAAGACTGCGTCGGTGGCCGGCAGGTTGTAGACGAGCATCATCGTGCGGGCGCCATCGCCGCCGGCATCGAAGCCGATCGACGGGCCTTCCCAGAACACCTGCCGGTCGCCGGCATTCTTGGTGTAGAGGGTGCCGTCGCCGTAGCGCAGCCCGACGATGAAGGCGCCGCTGGCTTCCTGCCCGAGAATATAGCCGTTCGGCTGGCCCCACTGGCTTGCCGCTTTCTCGATGAGCTCCGCCAGGCCGCGCGTCACGCCGCCGAAGAAGCGGTGGCCGGTGCGGATCAGTTCGTCGGGAGAGAATGTGCCTTGGCCGCCGCTGTGGGCGCCTGGTCGCGGAGGCGGCGGGTTCTGCGCGGCGGCAAGGCCGCCGCTGAACGCCACGAGAAGAAGCGATAGCGTCATCAGGCGGAAAAAGCCGCGCATCATATGCTCCATTGCTCAGACCTGTCCTCTGCGCAGTCCTGCGATTCGTCAGTTCTGCCTTAACCGCTTGCTCATTTGCGCGGCGATACGGTCCCCGCGCGAATCGATACGAGACTTGCGGGAAACTATGATGGCAGCGTGGCGGCGGCGGAAGCCGGTGTGGTCGGCGGTTGGAGCGGCTGTGTGTCTTCTGGTCGTACTTGCCGCCGGCGGACCGCCGAACCCCGCAGCCGGTGCGACCAATGACCGGATCGTCACCGAACCATTATCCGGGCTCGCCATCAGCGGCTACGATCCGGTGGCCTATTTCACCGAAGCGCGCGCCGTCGCCGGGCTGCCGTCGCTGGAATGCGGCTATGCCGGCACCGTCTGGCGCTTTCATAATGCCGGCAATCGAGCTGCCTTCGTCAGGGACCCCGATGTCTATATGCCGCACTACGGCGGCTACGATCCCGTGGCTGTAGCGCGCGGCGCGTCGGTGCCCGGCCATCCGCAGGTGTGGCTGGTGGTCGATCAGCGGCTTTACTTTTTCTACGATACCAAAGCCCGCGCCGACTTCGCCGCCGATCCCGCGCGCTATGTCCGCGTGGCCGAAGAGCGCTGGCCGCAGGTGCGCGAGCAGCTCGCTCGTTGACGATGGTCGGTTCGGGGCAGGTCAGTTGTGCGCCGAAGCTCGCTGCGGGTCGCCCCAAGCGATGAATCCCGGCACCCGGAAGCCCTGCGCGAGCGCCCCATAGCGCAGCGGCTGGCCATCCGGTGCCGTCATCATGCCGCCGGCGGCAACCAGGATGGCGTGCCCCGCGGCGATGTCCCATTCCGAGGTCGGCCCGCAGCGCGGATAGATGTCGGCCGTTCCTTCCGCCAGCCGGCAGAATTTGATGGCCGAACCGCAGGGCTGGCGCGTCACCGTCATCCGCGCCAGACAGGCGTCGGTGGCCTCGTCGAGATGCGAGCGGCTGACGGTGGCGATGGCATCGGCCGCGGGCCAGGCGCGCGTGCGGATCGGCGTGTGCCCGCCGATTGCGCCACGGCCGAAATGCTGTAGCCGTTCGGCGCGCCCGTTGGCGCCGCGCCAGATCAGGCCGCGCGCCGGTGCGGCGATGACCCCCGCCACTGGCTCGCCGCCGGACACGATAGCGATATTGACGGCGTATTCGTCGAGGCCGGCGAGAAATTCGCGCGTCCCGTCGAGCGGATCGACCAGCACGAAGGTGTCGGCAATTGTCGCCGGCGGGGCGCGGTTGAACGCTTCTTCCGAAACTGCCGGAAGCTCCGGCAGCGTCCGCCGCAATCCGTCGAGGATCACGGCCTCCGAGGCCTCGTCGGCGGCCGTCACTGGCGACTGGTCGAGCTTGAGCTTGTGCGGCACGTTGAAGGCCGGCACCGCCCGGATGGCTTCCATGGCCCGCACGGCAATGGCGGTCAGCTCGTCGAGCAGCGTTGCGGCTGCAATGGGAGACATGCGGGTCATGTGATGCGGTGGGCGGCGCTGTTGTAACGTGAATGGTCGGGCGTTTGATGGCGGAAGCGATCGTCCGCCGATTGTTGGCGGGTGGCCGGTCGCAGTGTATCACCCTGCCAGGCAGCACCGCTGTTGATTCGCCCCTTCGACCACAATTTCCGGGGAGACCGGTCCATGTCCGACACCCTCGCGCCTCTCGATCTCGCCGCGCTGCTGTGCTCGCGGGTCTGTCACGACCTCATCAGCCCGGTCGGGGCGATCGTCAACGGGATTGAGGTGCTGGAGGAAGAAAAAGACGAGGAGACCAAGCAGTTCGCGCTCGACCTGATCAAGAAGAGCGCGCGCACCGCTTCGGCCAAGCTGCAGTTCTGCCGCATCGCCTTCGGCGCTGCCGGCTCCGTCGGCGCGCAGATCGACACCGGCGACGCGGAAACGATCTCCCGAGGCTTTCTGGAAGACGACAAGACCCGGATCGCATGGAACGTGCCGCGCGCCCTGCTGCCCAAGAACCGCGTCAAGCTGCTGCTCAACATGCTGATCATCGCCGCCCAGGCGATCCCGCGCGGCGGCCAGATGACGGTCGATCCTTCCGGCAGCGACGAGACAATGGGTTTTACCGTCCGCGTCAACGGACTGAATGCCCGCGTGCCGCAGGCCATTCCGCCTTTGCTGACGGCCGAGATGGAGAGCGGGACAGTCGATGCGCACCGCATCCAGCCGTTCTATGCCGGACTCCTGGCCCGGGAGTGCGGCCTGACGCTGACGATGACGGCGGATGCGGAAGGCGTGCTGGTCAGCGCCGTCTAGACGCGCGTGAAGGCGCTGGCCGTGCCGGCCTCTGTGCCCAGCCTTTGTATGCTGTGTCCGCCATTGGCTCGTCCGGCGGCTCGCATGCTTAATGCCTGATTAATGCGCCGCCGCCGGGCGCAACCAAACTTAAACCGTTCGTCGATACACTAGTCTTGCTTGCGGTGCGCGAGGGCGGGCTGTTTGCGCCCGGCGGTCAAGGCGTTTCAATGGACGATTTGTTGCGGGAATTCCTGACCGAGACGCACGAGAGTCTCGACGTGGTCGATGTTCAGCTCGTGCGTTTCGAGCAGGAGCCGAACAACGCCAAGATTCTCGACAATATTTTCCGTCTCGTCCACACGATCAAGGGCACTTGCGGCTTTCTCGGATTGCCGCGTCTCGAAGCGCTTGCCCATGCAGCCGAAACGCTGATGGGCAAATTCCGTGACGGGGCGCCGGCGACGACGGAGGCAGTGTCGCTGGTGCTGGCGACCATCGACCGGGTAAAGGACATCCTCGACGGCCTCGAGCGCCACCAACGGGAACCGCAGGGTGACGACGCCGATCTGATCGCCGATCTCGAATGCATGGTGCGCGGCGAGCAGCCGGCGTCCTTCAGCGCACGGCAGACTGTGGCGTCGCAGCCTGAACCGGCTGACAGCGAGACAGCGGACGCACCCGCCGCCGCGACCGACGAAGCCGATCATGTCCGGCGCACCGCGCAGCCGACCATCCGCGTCACGGTCGATACGCTCGAACATCTGATGACGATGGTGTCGGAGCTGGTGCTGACCCGCAACCAGTTGCTCGATATAGCGCGCCAGCATGAGGAGAACAGCGCCTTCAAGACGCCTCTGCAGCGCCTGTCGAACGTCACGGCCGAGCTGCAGGAAGGCGTGATGAAGACGCGCATGCAGCCGATCGCCAATGCCTGGCAGAAGCTGCCGCGGATCGTCCGCGATCTTGCCAACGAACTCGACAAGGAGGTCGAGATCGACATGCAGGGCGAGCAGACGGAGCTCGACCGGCAGGTGCTCGATCTCATCAAGGACCCGCTGACGCATATGGTGCGTAATTCCGTCGACCACGGTCTGGAGACGCGCGCCGAGCGGATCGCCGCGGGGAAGCCGGCGAAGGGGCATATCAGGCTGTCCGCCTATCATGAGGGCGGCCAGATCGTCATCGAGGTGGCGGATGACGGCCGCGGGCTCGATACCGGACGCATCGGGGCGAAGGCGGTGTCGACCGGCATCGTTGCCGAGGACGTGCTGGCGCGGATGTCGGAGCAGCAGATCCAGACGCTGATCTTCGAACCGGGTTTCTCGACCGCCGACAAGGTGACCAGCGTTTCCGGACGCGGCGTCGGCATGGATGTCGTACGCAGCAATATCGACCAGATCGGCGGCACGATCGACGTCAAGTCCGTCGCCGGCGAGGGGCTGGCATTCACTATCAAGATTCCGCTGACGCTGGCCATCGTCTCGACGCTCATCGTCGAGGTCGCGGACGATCGCTTTGCGATCCCGCAATCGGCGGTGGTCGAACTGGTGCGAGCACGCGCGGGCTCCGACAATCGCATCGAATATATCAAGGACACGCCGGTGCTGCGGCTGCGCGACGAGTTGCTGCCGCTTGTCGACCTGCGCAGGCTGTTGGCGCTGTCCGAGGAAGCGGATGCCGGCGCCGGCGAGTTCATCGTCGTGATTCAGATCGGCAACGCCGTGTTCGGCGTCGCCGTCGACAATGTTTTTCATACCGAAGAGATCGTGGTGAAGCCGATGTCGAGCCGGCTGCGCCACATCGGCGTATTCTACGGCAATACGATCCTCGGCGATGGCTCGGTCATCCTCATCATCGACCCGAATGGGATTGCCGACGTGCTAGGCGCTGCGGCGAAGACGCGCATGCCGCTCGCCGGCAATGGCAGCGAGCACGCGGGCACGGACGAGAGGCGGACCTCGCTGCTCGTCTTCCGCGCCGGTTCGCCGCATCCGAAGGCGGTGCCGCTGTCCCTGATCACGCGGCTCGAAGAGATCGACGCGCAGATGATCGAACTCTCCGGCGGCCGGCACATGGTCCAGTATCGCGGGCAGTTGATGCCGCTGATCCGCGCCGGCGACAATGTCCGTATCCGCAGCGAGGGCGTGCAGCCCCTGCTGGTGTTCTCCGACGGCGAACGGTCGATGGCCCTCGTCGTCGACGAGATCGTCGATATCGTCGAAGAACGCCTCGATATCCAGGTTGGCGGCGAGACGCCGGGCGTTCTGGGCTCGGCGATCGTCAAGGGACAGGCGACCGATATCGTCGATGTCGCCCACTTCCTTCCGATGGCCTTCGCGGACTGGTTCCGCTCCGTGAAGGAAACCGCGCCGGCGCGTCGGCGGTCGCTGCTGCTGGTCGACGATTCCCCATTCTTCCGCAACATGCTGATGCCGGTGTTGCAGGCGGCCGGTTACGATGTCGCGGTGGCTGGCGGCGGGCAGGAGGCTCTGGCCCATCTGCGCCGGGGAACGGCGGTTGATATCGTCGTCACTGATATCGACATGCCGGGAATGGACGGCTTCGCACTGACCGAGGCGCTGCGTCGCGAGCCGGCGACCGCCAGTCTGCCCGTCATCGCCCTGTCATCGCAGGTGTCGGAGACATGCATCGAGCGCGGTCGCAGCGTCGGTCTGCACGATTACGTCGCCAAGTTCGATCGGGCCGGCCTGATCGCCGCGCTCAAGGAGCAGTCGGCGGACGTGGAGGCGGCATAGGCCATGGCTTCATCCGATCATCGACCGATGAGCGAATACGTCACCGCGACGGTGAGCGGGCAATGCTTCGGCCTGCCGATTCTGCGCGTGCAGGACGTCTTCGTGCCGGAACGTCTGACGCGGGTGCCGCTGGCGCCGCCGGAGATTGCCGGCGTGCTCAATCTGCGTGGCCGCATCGTTACGATGTTCGACATGCGATTGCGGCTTGCGCTCGAGGGCGCGACGGCGCCGCAGCGGCCGATGGCGATCGGGGTCGAGGCGAACGGCGAATCCTACGGGCTGCTGGTCGATTCCGTCGGCGAAGTGCTCAAGCTCGACGACAGCGCCTTTGAGGCGAATCCGGTCAATCTGGAGCCGCGCCTCGCCGCGATCAGTGCCGGCGTCTACCGTCTGAGCGACGCGTTGTTGCTGGTTCTCGATCTTGACAAGGTTCTCGACATCGAGCGCTCGGCGGTGGCCGCGTAGCGTCGATCAACAGGAGTGTGCGGCGATCCCGCAGGGCAAAAAGGACTGCTGATATGAAGACCTGTTTGGTGGTGGACGATTCCAGCGTCATTCGCAAAGTGGCGCGGCGTATTCTGGAAGGGCTGGATTTCAGTATCGTCGAGGCGGAAGACGGCGAGCAGGCGCTGGCGGCGTGCCGGGTCGGATTTCCGGACGTGGTCCTGCTCGACTGGAACATGCCGCGCATGGATGGTTACGAATTTCTGCGCGCCTTGCGGCGCATGCCGGGCGGCGATGCGCCGAAAGTGGTGTTCTGCACCACCGAGAACGACGTCGCGCATATCGCGCGGGCCCTGCACGCCGGCGCCAACGAGTACATCATGAAGCCATTCGACAAGGAGATCGTCGAGGCGAAATTCCAGGAGGTCGGCCTGCTCTAGGCCGCCTTCGACGTTGCCCGTGCAGCCGCTCCCGCAACTGCCGCCTGGTGCTTGATGACAGTGGTAATCGCGAAACCCCGCTCTCTTGGTCTGCAGCGGCGGGCGCTGCGCGTGATGATCGTCGACGATGCCGTGGTCGTGCGCGGGCTGTTTGCCCGCTGGATCGGGGCGGAATCCGATCTGGAAATGGTTGCGGCGCTGCGCACGGGCCGCGAGGCTGTCAGTCAGCTCGGCCGTATCGACCCCGACGTCGTGATCCTCGACGTCGATATGCCGGAGATGGATGGCATCACCGCGCTGCCGCTGCTGTTGAAGAAGAAGCCCGGACTGGTCGTCATTATGGCGTCGACGCTGACCCGGCGTAATGCCGAGATCAGCCTGCGAGCCCTGTCGCTCGGTGCGGCCGACTACATTCCGAAACCGGAATCGACGCGCGATGTTGCCGGGTCGCTGTCGTTCCGGCGTGAACTGATCGAGAAAATCCGCCATCTGGGCGCCCGTGCCTCCCGTTCCTCCGGCGCCCGCCTGCATGACGCGGCGCCGCGCTTCAAGGTGGAAGCACCGAGCATCGTGCCGTCGGAATCGCCGGTCGGGCCGCCGGCCTACCGCTTGCGGCCGTTCTCGCCGGTGGTGCCGCGGGTGCTGATGATCGGCGCCTCGACCGGCGGACCGCAGGCGCTGACCACGCTGATCCCGCAACTCGGCGATGTGCTCGACCGGGCACCGATCCTCATCACCCAGCACATGCCGCCCACCTTTACCACCATCCTGGCCGAACATCTGCAGCGCGCCAGCGCCCGGCCGGTGCGCGAGGCGACCGATGGCGATCCGGTCTCGCCCGGCACCGTCTATATCGCCCCCGGCGGCAAGCATATGCGGATCGCTGCGTCGGGCAGCGGCGCCGTCATCTCGCTCGACGACGGCCCGCAGATCAATTTCTGCCGCCCCTCGGTCGACCCGATGTTCTCGAGCGGCGGCGTCAGATGGGGCGCCGCGACGCTCGGCCTGGTGCTGACCGGCATGGGATCGGACGGCAGACACGGCGCCGAGGCGATTGCCGCCGCGGGTGGCAGCGTCATCGCGCAGGACGAAGCCAGCAGCGTGATCTGGGGCATGCCGGGGCAGGCGGTGGCGGCGGGCGCCTGTTCGGCAGTCCTGCCGCTGGCGGCGATGCCGGCAACCATTGCCCGGCTGTTCGCGGGGGAGCGCCGGTGAACCCGTCCGATTACGAATATCTGCGTTGCCTGCTGAAGGAGCGCTCCGGGCTGACGCTGTCGGCCGACAAGCACTATCTCGTCGAAAGCCGGCTGCTGCCGGTGGCGCGCAAGGCCGGGTTGAACGGGCTGGGCGAACTGGTGGCGAAGCTGAAAGCGCCCGGCGGCGTGCTGCTGACCACCCGCGTCGTCGAGGCGATGACCACCAACGAAACCTTCTTCTTCCGCGACAAGATGCCGTTCGACCATTTCCGCGACACGATCATGCCGGCCCTTCTGGAAGCGCGCGCTGCCAGCCGCCGCATCCGTATCTGGTGCGCGGCCGCATCATCCGGCCAGGAGCCCTATTCGCTCGCGATCTGCCTGCGCGAGATGGGCGAGAAGCTCGCCGGTTGGAATATCGACCTGCTGGCGACCGATCTGTCGGGAGAGATCCTCGAACGCGCGAAAGACGGAATCTACAGCCAGTTCGAAGCGCAGCGCGGTCTGCCGATCCACATGCTGCTGAAATATTTCACCCAGGTCGGCGAACGCTGGCAGGTGAACGCCGATCTGCGCGACATGGTGCGGTTTCGACCGATCAATCTGCTGCACGATTTCACGCCGCTTGGACGTTTCGATGTGGTGTTCTGTCGCAACGTGCTGATCTATTTCGATACGCCGACCAAGACGGCGACCTTCGAGCGGCTGTCGCGGGTCGTCGCCAGCGATGGCTATCTGCTGCTTGGCGCCGCGGAAACCGTGATCGGCCTGACCGACCTGTTCAAGCCGATGCCGGAGAGGCGCGGCCTCTATGCGCCGACGCCACAGGTCCGTGGCATCGGTGCCGGAAATTTCCAGCGCGCCATCCGTCGCGCTTGATCGGGGAGGGGCGTCTTTCGGCGCCGTGTCCGACAATCTGTGAATCGGAACCGGCAAACGCTCTGGACGGAGCCTTGCCGGCCGTGTTCGGCCTTGAAAAACACCGTCTCAATCAGCAAGACTTCCGCAGCATTGTGAAAGCGGGTGATCTTCGATGAAACGGCTGGTGGTTTTGTTGACCGGTGCGCTTGCCGCAACCGCCGCTGGCGCGTGGTGGGTGCCGGCGTCGGCGCAGGTTTCGATGCAGAACAATCAGGACGACAGGGTGCTCACCCGTCGTACCGACGAGGAGAAGCGGCAGGATGCCGAGATCGACCGGCAATACCGCGCCACCTTGCGGCGTTCAGGGGGCGCTGCCGTGAAAACCGACCCGTGGGGCAGCGTGCGAAGCGACGCGCAATCCGGGAAGCCTGCCCCCCGCCGATAGCAACCCGCAAAAAACCCCGCACGAGGCGGGGTTGTTCAAGTCGGGAGGGGAGACACGCCAGGCCGAAACCAGGGAAGCGGGGCTGGGCCCGCTTCCGAAGTCGTCCGCGTCAGGCCGGAATACGAACCTCGTCCTCGGACGGTTCGCGCAGCACGTAGCCGCGGCCCCACACGGTTTCGATGTAGTTCTTGCCGCTCGACGCGTTGGCCAGTTTCTTGCGCAGCTTGCAGATGAACACGTCGATGATCTTGAGCTCGGGCTCGTCCATGCCGCCGTAGAGATGATTGAGGAACATCTCCTTGGTCAGCGTCGTGCCCTTGCGGAGCGAAAGCAGCTCCAGCATCTGGTATTCCTTGCCGGTGAGGTGCACGCGGGCGCCGTTCACCTCGACGGTCTTGGTGTCGAGATTGACCACCAGGTCGCCGGTATTGATCACCGACTGGGCGTGGCCCTTGGAGCGACGGACGATCGCGTGGATGCGGGCAATCAGCTCGTCCTTGTGGAAGGGCTTGGTCATGTAGTCGTCGGCGCCGAAGCCGAGACCGCGCACCTTGTCCTCGATGCCGGCGAGACCCGACAGGATAAGGATAGGCGTCTTCACCTTGGAGACGCGCAGCGCCCGCAGCACCTCGTACCCGGACATATCGGGGAGGTTCAGGTCGAGCAGGATGATGTCATAGTCATAGAGCTTGCCCAGGTCGACGCCTTCCTCTCCGAGGTCGGTCGTGTAGACGTTGAAGCTCTCGGATTTCAGCATCAGCTCAATGGATTGAGCGGTAGCGCTGTCGTCCTCGATCAGTAATACGCGCATGCCAGTCCCCTTCCTCGCCGTTCTGGGCTTAAGGTCGGCACGCCGCAGCGGCGGCCTCTAAAAACGCATTGGGACGAACTGATTCGGACGCTACCCGCGCATGGTTAACAAACCATGATTCCTTCGCGCAAGCATTTACTGGCGAGGCCAATACGAATCGCCGTAAGATGTTGCTTGAAAGAGGTTTTCCGGTAGCGCCGCAGTTCATGATTCACATTAAGAACCGGCTTCAACCGATTCAAATGACTCGCCCCATTCTCATCGGCCCGGCGAGCGCAAGCCGTTCGTCTTTTGACGATGAGCCAATTGTTAACGACGCGGGTAAACACCCGGTTAACGACGGGGTGGGGCAGGTAACGGTAAGTAAGTATGAATGCGCCATGCACAGCTTTATCCGGCTGGCCGTTGACAGGGGCGGTTCATGAAGGCGCTTGCCGAACAGATCGCCAGCCTCGACGGTACTGAAACCTATGGTCGCGTGGTCGGCGTCCGTGGCCTGATGGTTGAGGTGGCGGGGCCGATCCATGCCATGTCGGTGGGTGCGCGCATCACCATCGACACCGGGCAGGGGCGCGATATCCCCTGCGAGGTCGTCGGCTTCACCGGCGCCAATGCTCTGCTGATGCCGTTCGCGGCGCTCGACGGCGTGCGGCGCGGCTGCCGTGCCATCGTCTCGTCGATCAGCGCGGTGCGTCCGTCGGACGGCTGGCTTGGTCGCGTCGTCAACGCAATGGGCGAACCGGTCGACGGAAAGGGGCCGCTGCCGTCCGGGCCGGCAGCCTATCCGTTCCGCAATGCGCCGCCGTCGGCGCACCAGCGCGCGCGGGTCGGTTCGCCGCTCGATCTCGGCGTGCGGTCGCTCAATACGTTTCTAACCGTATGTCGCGGCCAGCGCATGGGCATCTTCGCCGGGTCCGGCGTCGGCAAGTCGGTGCTGATGTCGATGCTGGCGCGCAATGTTGCCGCCGACGTGTCGGTGATCGGGCTGGTCGGCGAACGCGGCCGCGAGGTGCAGGAATTTCTCCAGGACGATCTCGGCGAGGCGGGGCTGGCGCGCTCGGTGGTGGTGGTGGCGACCTCGGACGAGCCGGCGCTGATGCGTCGCCAGGCTGCCTATCTCACCCTCTCGATCGCCGAATATTTCCGCGACACCGGCAGGGACGTGCTGGCGATGATGGATTCGGTTACCCGCTTCGCGATGGCGCAGCGCGAGATCGGTCTGTCGACCGGCGAGCCGCCAACCGCCAAAGGCTACACGCCGACGGTGTTCACCGAACTGCCGCGGCTTCTGGAGCGGGCTGGGCCGGGAATTGACGGCGGCGGCACAATCACCGGCATTTTCAGCGTGCTGGTCGATGGCGACGATCACAACGAGCCGGTCGCGGACGCGGTGCGCGGCATACTCGACGGCCACATCGTCATGGAGCGTGCCATCGCCGAACGCGGCCGCTATCCGGCCGTCAATGTTCTTAAATCGGTCTCCCGCACCATGCCGCGGGCCGCCGACCCGGCTTATCTGCCGGTCCTCATGCGGGCCAAGCAGGTGATGGCCACCTATGCCGACATGGAGGAGCTGATCCGGCTCGGCGCCTATCGGCCGGGCTCCAGCGCCGAGGTTGACGAGGCGATCGGCTTCCATAAGCCATTGGAAGCCTTCCTGAATCAGGGCAAGGACGAAGCCAGTACGCTGGCAGAATCCTATGCGGAACTGGCCCGGATCATGACCGGGAACCCGGCAGGCGCGGAGTCCCGGCTGGAAACCGAAAACTAACGGTATTGCTCTAGACCATGACGTGACGGTTTTCACGGGACCCGGCGAGGGCAGACGATGCCGAGGCTGCTAGCCAGCGGCCGAAGCGGCCAAGCCGCCAAGGTCTGTAAGGGCCAGGGCTTAGGAGGCCAGGCTTGAAAGGCCAGGGCTTGCCGAGACTGCCAGAACTGCCGAGACCCGGGCTTCGGGGGAGTATGAGTCGATGAAGTCACGCGAGACATTGATCCGGCTGAAGAAGTTCGCGGTCGATGACCGGCGCCGCAAGGTTGCGCAGATCGAGGCGATGATCGCCGATTTCGATCGGATGGCGCATGAACTGGAGCGCGAGATCGCCAGCGAGCAGGAGCGCGCCAATATCCACGACCCGGCGCATTTCGCCTATCCGACCTATGCCAAGGCGGCGATGTCGCGACGGGAGAACCTCAAGCGCTCCACCGACGAATTGCGCGTCCAACTCGAGGACGCCAAGGCGTCGCTCGGCGAAGCGTTCGAAGAGCTCAAGAAGGTCGAGATGCTCGACCAGCGCGACCAGGCGCGCGAACTCGCCGAGACCAATGCGCGCGAGCAGAACGAACTCGATGCGATCGGGGCGATGCGCTTCCACAGTGCGGCCCGCGCCTGAGCGCATTCCGTTTGTAACCTTGTTGCCGTCCGATTTCCGCTGCTGATCGCACCGCCGTCCTGTCATCAGGGCGGCGGTTTGGGTTTATCGGTGCTCCGTCATAAAAAAAATGCGCCCGCAAGCGGGCGCCAGGATGGAGGATTCGGAAGCAGAAAGAAGACAGTCCGATCAGCGGACCACGCTTGTGCCGCTCGACGAATAGGTGACCGGCGCGCCTACCTTGAGGGCGGGGCCACGGGCCTGTTGCGACACCAGTACGTCGGTTCCCAGATCCAGATCGCGCGTCATGATGCCGACGCCGGCGACAATGGTCGCGGCGACAAGCGCCACCACGACAATCTTCAGGTGAGTGGCGCGGTCGGCTGTGTAGAGCGACGAATTCATGGCGTCTCTCCTCGCTGAACCGTTCGACGCGCGAACCGGTCAGCCGGTTCGGCAACGTCATGAACAGAACGTGGGAGCACAGCCGAAGTTCCCAAGACCCCTTCACGGTTCCTTGAAGCGACGTGATCGTCGAAGAAAATCTACAGAAATATCAGAGCCATGCGCGGTGCAGATCGAAATCCGCCGCCCGCATCGAATGACAAAAACGGGGCGTCTTTTGCTTTGTCGGCGGCTCAAACGACAGCGCCGGCCGGGTGGTATCCGGCCGGCGCGTCGATCCCGCATGGCAGGCGTTCTGACCGGCTGCCGTCAGACGTCGGTTGGATGTTCCAGCGAACTGTGAGCGGCGATCTCGCGGGAGGATTGGCCGCCACGGATGTTCTTGCCGGTCGGCGTCCAGGTGCAGGCCTTGTCCTTGTCGGCCCAGACGGTCTGGTAGATGCCCGGTACGAAGTATTCGACGAAGACGAAGTCCTCGTTGCCGTCGTTGAGGAAGGCGTGGCGCTCGAATGCATAATTGTAGAGCACGTCGCCGGCGCGCATCGTCTTCGGCTCGCCGCTGAGATAGACCGTCGCGCCGCCGCTCACGACGTATTGGAAATGCTCGGCGCCTTCGTGGTGATGCTCGGGCGCGGAAGCGAGCGGCGGATAGATGATCATCTCGCCCTTGATCGCCTCGGAGACGTTGAGCTTGGGCGTGACGAGATAGATGCGCTTGCGCGTATCGAACTTCGAGTCGAGCAGCGGCTCCGCCGTCCAGTCGGTGCAGCGGAGCGTCAGCTCACCCGGATTCCATTTCGGATCGTACTGCTTGGCCGACGGCACGCCGACCGAGAGGATCGAGGTGTCCGCATTGCAGTGGATCGTCGCTTCGCAGTCCGGCGGCAGGAAGGCGATGTGGTCCTTGGTCATCGTGAAGCGCTGGTCGCCGGATCGCAGTTCGCCCGCGCCGGACAGAAACTGGATGGCCTGAATGCCGCTTGCGCCGGTGGTAAGCGGCGCGGCGGAGCCTGCTTTCGCTGCAATGAGATCGAGCGCGATCATGTCGTTGCCGGTGCGTTCCGGCGTCAGCAGTCTTTTGACCGTGACTCCCGGGGACAATTCGATCGGCGCGACGCTATCTTCATTGAACAGCAGGGGCATGTCGGAAAATCTCCGGTTCGAGGAGCGTGAAGGTTCTGCGATGTCTGTTAGGCGGAACGTGGCGCAACTGCAATGATGTCGATTTCGATGCGGGCGCCCGGCGAGCTCAGATTGTTCACGCAAACCATCGTGCTTGTCGGTTTCCAGTCGCCGAAATATTCGCGCAGGACTTCATGCATCGCGTCGGCTTCGCGCATGTCGGTCAGGAACTTGGTGACCTTGACGACGTTGCGCCAGGTCAGCCCGCATTTGTCGAGCGACAGCTTGATATCGTCCATCGCGCGCCGCGTCTGTGCGCGGATATCATCCGGTAACTGATGCTCTTCGTGCACATGCGGGTGCTTGTGATAGAGCGGGATGGCGGTCGAGCCCGACACGAACAGGATATCGGCGCCGCCCTGTACGCGGATCGACGGCGTATAGGGAAGCATATGGGCTTGCTCGGGATCCGGATGGATCGGCTCGATGCTCAGCATGAGAGGCTCCTGCGGCTGTTCTGGATAAGGGAACGCAAAAACCGGGCCCGCCGCTACGGCGTACCCAGACTGTTCAGGATCTTGGCCTTCTGCGCGACGTCTTTCTGGATGTTGCGGTCGAAGGTGTCGCCGTCGGTGTAGTATTCAACCGGCTGGTACATCCGCTTGGCCATCGTCTTGTAGCCGTCGCCGGCAGCCGCCGTGCGACACGCGTCGGACAGGCGTTTCTTCAGATCAGCCGGCAGGCCGGCGGGAGCGAACAGACCGCCGATGCTGAACGGTGCGACATCGTAGCCGAGCTCCTTCATCGTCGGCACGTCGGGTTTGGCGGGGTTGCGGGCTTCGGCGAAGATCGCGAGCACGTTCAGGTCGCTTCTCGTCGCCGAGCTCATCGTGACCGATCCAAAATCCACCTGGCCGCCGAGCACCTGCGGCAGGACTTCGGCGTCGCCCTTGTAGGCAATCGGATTGAACTTCAATCCGGAAACGGTCGCGAACTCGACCATCGCCATATAGGGAATGCCGCCGATGCCGAGATGGCCGTAGGTCAGTTGTCCCGGCTTTTCCTTCGCCGCCTTGACCAGATCGGCGACCGACTTGAACGGAGACTCCTTGCGGACGACGATGGCCATGTCGTTCTTGTAGGTCTGGCACAGAGTGTCGAACGACTTCGCATCGTATCCCGCGTTTTTCTGCATCACCGGAACGACGCTGAGCACCACGGCCGGCGCGAACATCAATGTGTAGCCGTCGGGCTTGCTGCGTGCTGCGGCCAGGGTGCCGATTGCGCCGGACGCGCCCGGTCGATTGTGTACGACGATCGGCTGACCCAGCTGCGCGGACATGCCTTCGGCGAGCATTCGGCCGAGCGTGTCCGTGACGGCGCCCGCCGGGAAGGCAATGATCATTTCGATCGGCCGGTTGGGGTAGTTGCCGCTTTGGGCGGATGCGCCCGCAGGCCACAGAACAGCCGCGAGCAGAGCAACAGCGAGTCGTCTTGGCATCACGTGACTCCTGGTTCCAGCGTGGACCGGGCGTCAAGCCTAGGTATGGAAGTTATGACATGTCAATACTGACATATTGCGACAGAATGAGCTTGTCTGGCGGTCGCTGCCGGCGTCGGCAGCGGCGGCTGGAAATGTGCTTGTGGCACGGATGTGTTAGACAGACGCGGTTTGGTGGAGTCGGCGATCTATGGCGGAACGCAGCAGTAGAATAATAATCCGAACCGGCAAGCGAAGCGGCGGGTCGCGGGACTCTGTAGCGCGGGGCTCCGTAACGCAGGGCTTGGGAACGCAGACCCTGGTTATGTCTGGCGCCGGCGGCGCCGGGAAAGGCAAGGTCAGGAAAGGCACGGCCACAGAAAGCGCGATCAGGAAAAGCCCGACTGGCAGGAAAAGCCCGATCAAGAAAAGCCCGATCAAGATGTCATCCCTGGGCTATGCGCTGCTGAGCCTGC
This sequence comes from Pseudolabrys sp., assembly GCA_035556795.1. Lineage (GTDB taxonomy): Bacteria > Pseudomonadota > Alphaproteobacteria > Rhizobiales > Xanthobacteraceae > Pseudolabrys. The sequence goes on from DATMEV010000031.1 coordinate 17,715, forward strand.
TGGCGCGGCGCGAGCGCAGCGGCTACGAGTTGTCGAGTTTCTCGTCGCCGCCGCAGAGCCTGACGCTCTGGTCCGCAGGTCACAGCCAGATCTATCCCGAACTCGCGAAGCTCGCGAAAGCCGGTTACGTCACCTTTTCAACAGTCCAGGTCACCAATCGCCCGGACAAGAAAATCTATCAGGTGACGGAGGCCGGGTTGGACCGGCTGCGTCACTGGGCGGTTGAGCCGCCGAAGCGTTCGCCGCAGCGGCAGGACCTGAATATCAAGACGCATGCGGCGTGGCTTGCCGATCCCGCCGCGATGTGTGCGCTGTTCCGCGCGCAGGCCGAGCAGGCGGAGGACGATCTGCTCCGTATCAAGGAACACTGGTCGAAGATACAGGCCATCAACGGCACCACCGGGACACCAAAAGTTTCGGAGCGGCTGTTCGGAACCTACGCCAATGTGCGGCTGGCGCTGGCGAATACCAAGGAGCGGGCGGATTGGTGCCGATGGCTGGAAAAGCAATTTGCGGCACTTGCCGGCGGCCCGCCGCGTCGCGGGCGAAAAGAGCGGGCGCCCTTGCCGAAGCCGCGACCGCGGTCTCGCTGAATGGATCGTCTGGCTGGAGCGCGTTCGAGCGAAGGGACGTCGGTTCGCGTAAAGAAAAACGCCTCGGATGAAAGCTTCGCCGTTGCGATGAAACGATGAGGGGCTCTGGGCCGCGCACTCATAAATTCCAAATGCCCGTTTGCTCTCGATAGCGATATGGGATCGGACATTGTTTGATATCGGCTTCAGGCCGTGACAATGGCTATTTCGATCGGTTTATCGGCCTTGTACTAGCAATGTCGGACAGACTGCAAAGACCGAGCGTAGCTACCGCTATGAGAATTGATCGCAACGTCACCTTGGTCGATCGTCCTGTCCCCTAATTGACTTGCTGCGGCTCGGGGAATTTCCATTTTCCGGTCAGGATTTCGGGCTTAGGTCGGTACATCCGCGCCGCCATGTTCCATCCATCCATGATAGGCAGGCAGTTCGGGATTTTGCCGTCGCATCCGCCAAACTGGATCATGACCGAACCGTCGGCACTCTTCTGGCCGGTGATGTTGTTCACCGAATATGCATCGTACGGATTCTTCTCGAAGAAGCCTTTGGCATTATAAACACTGACCGACCAGAACGAACGCACCGGTACGTTCTTGGGTACGGTCAGCCTGTAGATGATCTTTCCATCGTTCTTGATCGGCGCGAAGTTCGCGTAGCTGGCGTCCTTGTCAGGATTGCCGCCCCAGCCCGCGGCTGTGCCGATCAGGTGCTCTATCGGATCAACCTGAGTCCGGGTTCCGAAGGCGTGCCCGAAAGTCGGGTTGTGTTTCGCGAGCACGAGGAGCGCGTTACGGATTTCATCGAGACTTGTAGGATTCCAGTTCGGCAACTCGAGTTTGCCGGGGCCGCCGGGTTGGCTCACCCTGATCGCATCCTGAAGTCTATGAACCTCGGCAACGTCTTTCGGATCGTTGGGATCGACCAGCGTGCGGATCGCCACTGTCACATAGCGCGTGCCGACGTTCTTCTGGGTGAGCGTATGTGGTTTGGCATCGTAGAATACGAACGGCACGTAGTGGTCTTCGCTGGCGATCATCATCGACATGAACCGTTTGCTGGCATCGGGCAGCGTGATCGTCGCGGGGCCGGCTGCCAGATCGAACACGCCGAACGAGTACAGCGTGTCGCGGTTCATGCGAATGATCGTCTGGTTGTCGATCGAGGCCGGTTCGCGGGCGTGATGGAGCTTGCCGAGACCACCGGCTTCCTTGACGTTTGCCGAAATGTACCGATCCGTCTCGGCTCGAGTGAAGGTGCCGACGGTGACGGGAACTGTGTTTTGAGCAAGAGCTACCCCAGGTAGCGTCAATAGCTGTACCGATGCCAAAGCCGTGTATCTGATCTTCATGTGCTGCTCCAGAACTTAGGATGCAACTTTTACCGCGCCCTCCACCGGCCAAAGGACGCCAAAAATTATACGCCGATACGTCGGGCGATCAAATGTCTGCTCGGGCTTGCGGTAATGTTCGATTTTAGACCAAGACATCCGCTTTTGGCCGCTTAGTGGCGGGGGATTTTGAACACGCATCGGCCGCCCGTGGAACAGACGACAGTTCATGGGCCGATCGCGCCACGGTCTGACCTGCACGATTCACGCGCTGGTCGATACCAACGGCTGACCGGTCCGGCTCGCCCTGACAGCGGTTGAGGTCATGCCAACCGGCTTGCGGGGGGCACTCCTGTTTTGCTTGAAGCCAGGGGCGATGCTGCGGCCGACCGTCGTTATGACGCTGACTGGATCGGAGCCCTCGCCGCTGAGAGGGGCTCAGAGGAGCGTTCGGGCCAACATCCTGCCAAGATGCAATCGCAGCGATCCCGTCTGCTTCTGTCGCATCTCTGCCGTGCTCGGAATTTGGCCGAGCGGTTATTCAGCAAGATTAAGCTGCGTCGGCTAGCCGCAACATGCTGCGACAAACTCGCAGCTAATTTACACCGCCTTCATCCAGCTTGCATCGATTCAGCTTTGACTGCGCGTTAGTGAGTTCACGCCCTAGAGACTCGCCACCGTCTTCAGTCGGGCGCGGGGGTGGATTTCCGCCTGGCCGATGACCGGTGTCTGGGCGCGGAAGCGCTCGATAATGCTGCGCACGAACGGCCGGATGCCGGACGACGACACCAGAACCGGCGCTTCGCCGGCGCGGGCGGCTTCCTCGAAACGTTCGCGCACCAGCGTGATGAATTCCGACAGTCGCGACGGCTGCATCGCGAGGCTGCGCTCGTCGCCCTGGCCGACGATGGCCTCGGCGAAATGCTGCTCCCACTTCGCCGACAGCGCGATCAGCGGCAGATAGCCGGTCGGCGTCGTATACTGCGCGCAGATCTGTCGCGACAGGCGCGCGCGCACATGTTCGGCGATCGACACCGGGTTGCGCGTCGCCGCCAGCGCATCGGCGATGCCCTCGAGGATGGTCGAGAGATCGCGGATCGAAACGCGTTCGGCGAGGAGCGTCTGCAGCACGCGCTGCACGCCGGACATGGTGATAAGGCCCGGGACGATATCCTTGATCAGTTCGCTCTGCTCCTTCGGCAATTCCTTTACCAGCTTCTGCACTTCGCCATAGGAGAGGAGCTCCGCCATGTTGGCTTTCAGCAGTTCGGTGAGATGCGTCGACAGCACGGTGGCGGCGTCGACTACCGTATAGCCCTGGATCGAGGCTTCCTCCTTGTGGCCGGCTTCCACCCAGGTGGCCGGCAGGCCGAAGGTCGGCTCGTTGGTATGGGTGCCGGGCAGCAGCACCTGACCGCCGGCGGGGTCCATGACCATGTATTGTCCCGGCCAGATCTGGCCGTTGCCGGCTTCGACTTCCTTGATCTTGATCGAATAGGTGTTGGGATCGAGCTGGACATTGTCGAGGATGCGTACCGCCGGCATCACGAAGCCCATCTCGATGGCGAGCGAACGGCGCAGCGCCTTGATCTGTTCGGTCAGGCGGTCGCTGCCGTCCGGCGAATTGATCAGCGGCAGCAGCGCATAGCCGATCTCGATCTTCAGGTCGTCGATCTTCAGCGCCGCCGAGATCGGTTCTTCGGCCGGTTCGGCACCGGCGCCTGCGCCGGCCTGCGACTGATGCGCGGCGTCTTCCGGCGCGTCCTTCGTCCGCTTGCTGATCATGTAGGCGAGCGCGCCGGCACCGCCGCCGAGGAACAGGAACGGCAGCATCGGGATGCCCGGCAGCAGGGCGATCAGGATCATGACGCCGCTGGCCATGCCGAGCGCCTGCGGATAGCCGGAGAGTTGCCGGATCAGCGCCTTGTCGGCGGCGCCGCTGACGCCGGCCTTCGATACCAGCAGGCCGGCGGCGGTGGAGACGATCAGCGCCGGTACCTGGGTGACGAGGCCGTCGCCGACGGTGAGCAGCGTGTAGGAATGCACCGCGTCGGAGAAGCTCAGACCCTGCTGGGCGATGCCGATGATCATGCCGCCGATGATGTTGATGAACACCACCAGCAGGCCGGCGATGGCGTCGCCGCGGACGAATTTCGAGGCGCCATCCATGGCGCCGAAGAAGCCGCCTTCGTCCTCGAGGTCCTTGCGCCGCTTGCGGGCTTCCGTCTCGTCGATCAGCCCGGCCGACAGGTCGGCGTCGATCGCCATCTGCTTGCCGGGCATGGAATCCAGGTGGAAGCGGGCGGCGACTTCGGCGATGCGGCCGGAACCCTTGGTGATGACCACGAAATTGACGATCACCAGGATCGCGAAGACGATGATTCCGATGACGAAATTGCCGCTCATCACGAAATTGCCGAACGCCTCGATGACGTGGCCGGCGGCGGCGGTGCCTTCATGACCGTGGGACAGGATCAGGCGCGTCGAGGCGAGATTCAGCGACAGCCGCAGCATCGTCGCGATCAGCAGTACGGTCGGGAACGACGAAAATTCGAGCGGCGTATGGATAAACAGCGCCGTCATCAGAATGAGAACCGAGAGGATGATCGACACGGCGAACAGCAGGTCGAGCACCAGTGGTGGCAGCGGCATGATCAGCACGACGAGAATCGCCATGACGCCGACCGCCAGGCCGATGTCGCCGCGTTTCAGAATCGCGCTGATGCCCTCGAAGCCGGGCAGCCGGAAGCCGCCGCCGCTCTCACCCGCCGTCACGTCGCTCATGGAATCTGGCTTGCCTCAGAAGCCCCCAATCCGCGGGGTCCGGACACACAATAACCACGTCATCAAATGCGGCGATGGCGGACGCCATGCCGAGAGCCAGAATCGCCGATGGCGGTTCCTCAGTCCCCGGCAAATTTTGCCCGGTATATGGTTAGCAGACGGTTAACGCGGTGGAGTGCCCCGCACGATCAGTTGCAGATCCGGCAAGCACCCGCGGCTGCACGATGCAACTCCCCGCAGCCGACGCAGGCGAAGGTCGCATCGGGGTTGCGCAGATTGCCGACACTCATCACGTCTGTGAACAGCATGATCAGGCCGGTCGTGGGGCAGCGCGCCTCGATAGCCTGTCGGCGGGCCGACAGGTGTGGCGTGTCGCCGGTAATGACCGCGAAGCGGGGTGTTCGGCTGCAGCCGGTGATTTTCTCGGCAATACCCATTGGAGACTCCGCTCGTTGCGTTTCAGTCGGGGCGGAGACGGCGGTCAGCCGGCGTCCGCACTCACTCACGCACGCACAGCACGGTCGTCCGACGCAGGAACCTACGAGAGCCTAGGCCGCAGCCCGAGGCTCGCTACCGTTCGGCGGCGGGATCGGGGTGCCGTCCGCCGCATATTCGTTGAGCTTGTTGCGCAGGGTGCGGATCGAGATGCCGAGAATATTGGAGGCATGCGTGCGGTTTCCGAGACAATGCTTCAGCGTCTCCAGGATCAGGTCGCGTTCCACCTCGGCGACCGTGCGGCCGACGAGATTGCGCGTGACCTGTTCGGCTGCCTGTGTTGCATGCGTGACCGCCGGCAATGCCGTGCTCACATGTGTCGGGCGCGCCTGATCGAGACGTTGGCCGTCCGGCGTCAGGATGCCGTCGACGCCGATCTCCTCGCCGGTGGCAAGCAATACCGCACGGTGCAGCGTATTCTCCAGTTCGCGGACATTGCCCGGCCAGCGGTTCACCGTCAGTGCCTGCCGCGCCGCTTGCGACAGCGGTCGTGGCGGCAGGCCGTTGGCGTCGGCATATTTCTTGATGAAATGCTGTGCCAGCTCGATGATGTCGGTCGGCCGTTCGCGCAGTGGTGGCAGCTTCAGGTTGACGACATTGAGTCGAAACAGCAGGTCTTCGCGGAAGGAGCCGGCTCGCACTGCCTCGGCGAGGTCGCGGTTCGACGTGGCAATGATGCGGATGTCGACCGGAACGGGGCGGCTGCCACCGACGCGGTCGATGACCCGCTCCTGGATGGCGCGCAGCAGCTTGGATTGCAGGCGTACATCCATCTCGGAGATTTCGTCGAGCAGGAGCGTACCGCCGTTCGCCTCTTCGAATTTGCCGATGCGGCGGGCGAGGGCGCCGGTGAAGGCGCCTTTCTCGTGACCGAATAATTCGGATTCGAGCAGGTTCTCCGGAATGGCGGCGCAATTGACGGAAATGAACGGCTTTTTGGCGCGGTGCGAGCGCGAATGTACATAGCGCGCCAGAACCTCCTTGCCGGTGCCGCTTTCTCCGGTGATCAGCACAGAAGCGTCTGATGTTGCGATCTGCTGGGCGAGTTTCATCACCTGCGCCATGGAATTGTCGCGCCAGACCAGTTCGCGATGGTCGTTGGTAACGGCGGCGAGCACTGCAGCGATCAATTCGGGATCGGGCGGCAGCGGGATGTATTCCTTCGCGCCGGCGTGAATGGCGGCAACTGCGGCACGCGCGTCGTTGGCGATGCCGCAGGCGACGATCGGGACATGGATACGCTCGCTTTCGAGCTTCTTGACGAGGTCGCCGATGGCGAGCGCGACGTCGACCATCAGCAGGTCGGCGCCGCGGCCGGAACGCAGCACTGCGAGCGCCTGCTCGATAGTCTGTGCATGCGTAACAGTGGCGCCGCGGTCCATCGCGATCTTGGTGGCGGTGGAGAGCTGGCCCTTCAGCGTTCCGACAATCAGCAACCGCATGACGATACCTCAGTTCCGTTCGTTCTTGATGATTTCCGTCATGGTGACGCCGAGCTTGTCTTCCACCAGAACGACTTCGCCGCGCGCTACCAGTCGGTTGTTGACATAGATGTCGATTGCTTCTCCGACCTTGCGGTCGAGTTCGAGAACGGTTCCCGGACCGAGTTTCAGGAGTGCGCCGACATCCATGCGAGCGCGGCCGAGAACCGCCGATACCTGCACCGGCACGTCGAACACCGCTTCGAGATCGGCGGCGCCACGATTGATGCTCTCGCCATCATCGCTGGACGGTGCCGCGGCGGCTGCATCGGCAGATGGCGCACCGGCGGTCTTTTCCAGGTCGGGGAGCGGCACCGGATTGTCATTGTCGGTCATGATGATCTGCCTTCGTTGGTCGATTGCCGGGTGCCGTATGTCGCGAGGTAGCGGGCAACGGCCTCACCGATCGCCGTCTCGATCTGCGCGTGGTCACGGATGACGCCGCCGTCTGCCCATTCGATGCGGCAGTCGCCGAGGCCGATATCCGGCTCAGCGAGCACCACCAGACGGCCTTCAAAATTGCGGGCGCGCGCGATGTCTTCGACTTGCTGTCTGGCGCTCTCATAGACGGCGTCGTTGACGCGCACGACAACATGCGGTTTCGACGCGAGGTGCTGGAAGCATTCGTTGACGAGGGCGGTGATCTCGACGAGGGGCTCGCGGGCGATCAATTCCGGCGCCAGCTTGCCCCCAATGGCGGTGGCGATCTCAACCGCTTGGGCTTCCAGCCGGGCTTCAACGGTCGGTAGGGTCTGTGCAAGTTCTCCGAGGCCGGTGCCGATCCGTGTCAGTGCGTTTGCGATCATCTGTTGCGCATTGGCGTCGATCTGCGCCTGCGCCGCGTCCATGCCACGCTGATAGGCCTGCGCCTCTCGGCTCGCGCATTTCGCTTCATGATCGGCCAGCGAGATCGACGAACGCTGGTCCGCTGTTGCGGCGAAGTCGAGGTCGAACAGGAATTTGGCGCGCGCGCTCATGTCAATAGACCAGTTCGTCGTCGCCATTGCCCTTGGCGATCATGATCTGCCCCTTGGCGGCCAGGTCCTTGGCGAGATTGACCAGCAGACTCTGCGCCTCGTCGACGTCGCGCAGACGCACCGGCCCAAGCGACTGCATGTCGTCGGTCAACATCTTGGCGGCGCGCTGCGACATGTTCGACAGGAAGAACTGCCGCACAGCCTCATTGGCGCCTTTCAGTGCGATGCCGAGCTTATCCTTGTCGATATGGCGCAACAGTGTCTGGGCTGAGCCGTTGTCGAGCTTGACCAGATCGTCGAAGGTGAACATCAGCGCCTTGATGCGCTCGGCCGATTCTCGGTTTTCTTCCTCCAGCGCCGTGAGAAAGCGTGTTTCGGTCTGCCGGTCGAGATTGTTGAAGATCTCCGCCATCACCTCGTGCGCATCGCGGCGGCGGGTCTGCGACAAATTGGAGATGAATTCGGTGCGCAGCGTCTGCTCGACGCGCTCGATCACCTCCTTCTGCACCGCTTCCATCTTCAGCATGCGGCCGACGACGTCGAGCGACAGATCCTCGGGCAGGATCGACAGCACCCGCGCTGCATGTTCCGGTCGCAGCTTCGACAGGACGACGGCGATGGTCTGCGGATATTCGTTCTTCAGATAGTTCGCCAGTACCTCTTCCTGGACGTTGGCGAGCTTCTCCCACATGTTGCGGCCGGCAGGTCCGCGGATTTCTTCCATGATGCCGCTGACGCGGTCGGCTGGCAGGTATTGTCGCAGCAAACGTTCCGTCGCATCGTAGTCGCCGATCAAGGCGCCGGATGCAGACATGCGCGACACGAACTCGAGCAGTAATTGCTCGACGTCGCTGGCCTCGACCGTGCCCAGCGTCGACATCACGACCGAGATCTGACGCAGTTCGTCGTCGTCGAGCAGGCTGAAGATCTGTCCTCCGTATTGTTCGCCGAGAGCGAGCATCAGCACTGCCGCGCGTTCCGGGCCGGTCAGCCGCCGCCGGCGTCCCGATGCCGTCGTGGCGGCAAGCGGAGCGATGGTTTGTGGCGCGATGTTCTGCGGAGCGGCGCCGGTTGCCTGATTGCTGGTGATCTGGGCGGGAGACATCAGGCGGCATCCTCGTGCAGCCAGCTACGGATGATGGCGATCGCTTCCTGCGGGTTCTTGTTGGCGATCTCGCCGACCTTCTGCACCGACTGGGCGTGAACCTGTCCCTGGACCTGGGCGACGTCGATCATCGCCGACGTCCGGTTGGAAATGGCTACGGCCTCGTCGGAGCCGACAATCGCGACATTGGGGCCTCCGGCGCCGTTGACCGTCGTACCGCCGGCGTCGGCGGCGGGTGGCAGCGCCGGTGTGCTGGCGATATTGCCGGCCGGCAAGGCCTTCGTCGCGGGATCGGTACCGAAAGCACGGCGCATCATCGGACGCACGACCATCAGCAGAGCCAGGAGGCCGAGGATGGACATCACGGCAAGCTCGATCGTGCGCATGATGTCGTCCTTGCTGAGCTGCAGCAGCGACATCAGCCCGCCTGACTCGCTGGCGGCCAGCGCTGGCGGCTGTTCGGCAAAGCGGAGATTGACGACTTCG
>DATMEV010000032.1:0-2677 GCA_035556795.1 Pseudolabrys sp.
AGCTTCTCCAGATCCTCCGGCGAGACGCGGATCGGCAGCATGCCGTTCTTGAAGCAGTTGTTGTAGAAAATATCGCCGAACGCGGTCGAGATGACGCAGCGGATGCCGAAATCGGCGAGCGCCCAGGGCGCGTGCTCGCGCGAGGAGCCGCAGCCGAAATTGTCGCCGGCAACGAGGATCTTGGCGTTGCGATAGGCCGGCTGGTTGAGCACGAAGTCGGGGTTCTCGCTGCCGTCATCCTTGTAGCGCATTTCCGAGAACAGGCCCTTGCCGAGCCCGGTGCGCTTGATGGTCTTCAGATACTGCTTGGGAATGATCATGTCGGTATCGACATTGATGACCCGCAGCGGGGCAGCGACGCCTTCGAGGACGGTGAACTTTTCCATGACCTGATATTTTCGTGTGAACCGGGACTGTCCTGAACCAGGAATGTGCTGCCTCGTTTCATAAGGGGTGAGGCGGATCGGTCAAGGCCATGTCGTGGCCGCCGCCGGAAAACGGAGGGATGCCATGCGGAAACGGACGATGCGGAAACCGGCCATGCCGACGCCGCAGATGCGCAGACCGACCGCGCTGCGGCCGGTCGCCGTGCTCGGCGCGTTCAGCCTGATGCTCGCCAGCTTGACGCTCGCCAGTCTTGCCATTCTTGCCGGTGCAACTCCGGCGCGGGCGGAAACCTGGTGCCTGCGGGATTTCAGCGGCGGTGCGCCGCTCTGCGTGTTCCCGTCCGCCCGACAATGCGTTGCCGGCAGCGGCGCATTCGGCGGCGTCTGCGAGCGTCAGTCGGATGTCGAACGGGCCGCGGCGCCGTACGGGAAAGGACCGGGGGCGAAAAACGCCCGAAAACGGGGGTCGGACGGTTCGCCGGGCGGATCGGACGCAAGAAGGCTCTAGCAGCCGGCTCCGGCGGACGGGCTCTAGCGGTCGGCTGCCGCCTCGATCGCTTCCATATCCTCGTCCGACAGGCCGAAATGGTGGCCGATCTCGTGGACGAGAACGTGCGTGACGATGTCGCCCAGCGTCTCGTCGTGCTCGGCCCAGTAGTCGAGGATCGGCCTGCGATAGAGCCAGATCATGTTCGGCATCTGCACCGGATCGGTCTCGGAGCGGAACGGCAGACCGACGCCCTGAAACAGGCCGAGCAGGTCGAATTCACTTTGCGCCCGCATGGCGTCGAGCACCTCGTCGGTCGGAAAGTCTGTGACCCTGATGACGACGCCCTCGCAGAGCCGGCGGAACGTCTCCGGCAGGCTGCGGAATGCGGCATCCGCCAGCGCGTCGAGTTCGTCGAGCGACGGGGCTTTCAGCCCGTCCCAGAGCGCGTGCGGGGATTGCGGGTCGGGCGGCAGCCCGGATGACGAAGCGGAGGACATGCCCTTGTTCTAGGGGAGCGCGGCCTGCGAACCAAGCGAAGGAACCGAACCAGGTCCGGCGGCGGCGCGAAGGCGGGTACGGCCGGTTCCGTGCCGTTGACACGGGAGGCGCGGTTGCGCGACGGTCCGCCGCGATCGACGAGGGGGTGGTGAGGATGCGGTTTTGCGTGTTGACCGGGTTGCTGGCGGGCCTTTGCATGCTGTCAGCCGGCCATGCTCCGGCCGTTGCCGGCGCGCAGCGCGACGTCGCGGCAGACCGGCCGCCGGCAAGCCGGACGGTCGAATTGTCGGCTCAGCAGCAGCGTCGTACCCGTATCACCGTGACGCCGCGTCGCACCGTTCCCGGCCCCAATTCGGTGCGACAATGCCGTGCCTGGCTGGCGCAGGAGGCGCGCCCGAGCGGCACGGTGATCGTGCCGCGCCAGCAGTGCTGGTGGGAGTAGCCGGCCGCGGAGCAGGCAGGCCGGTGGAACTGCGGCGAACCGATCCGGCGGTCATGCGTTCCATAGGATGGCGGCGACCGACGGCGCGATGCAGGGAGTGCGGGTCATGCAGACAGGCATCACAGGCGTGGGCATCGGGCAGACAGACGCAGGCTCGGGAGCCGGCGCAGCCGATCCGCGCAATGCAGTCCATGGTTCCGGTCGATGGGCGCGGCGGCTGACGGCAGGGCTGGCCGGACTGGCCTTTGCCGCCGGACTGTCTATGGCCATGCTCGTGACGCCTGCGCAAGCGGCGTCCGCAAATGCGGCGTCGGCTGATCGGGCCGCTGCCGCCGCGCAAGCCGGGCCGCAGGCGGCGGTCACCGAGATCAGCGCGCGCCGGTATTATCGGCGCTATTACCGGCACCGCTATTACCGGCCCTATCGCTATTACCGGCCGTATTATTATCCGCGACCCTATTATTATCGGCCCTATTACGGCTATCGGCCTTATTACCGGTCTTACTACTATTCCTATCCGTCCTATTTCGCGCCGTTCCCGTTCGGGCCGTTCTTCCCGTTCTGACGCCTCGCGGATCGGCCGGGATCGACGTCTTTTTGTCACGCGGGCGGGTGGGTGCTTCTGTTCCGCTCGACGGAGCTTCAAATGAAAAAGCCCACCAGCAATGGCGGGCTTTTCCGGTCTTTATCGGTCCTCGTATTGGCGCTTATGCCCAGTCGCGGACGTCGACGAAATGGCCGGCGATCGCCGCTGCCGCCGCCATCGCCGGCGACACCAGATGCGTGCGGCCCTTGTAGCCCTGCCGGCCCTCGAAATTGCGGTTCGAGGTCGAGGCGCAACGCTCGCCCGGCGCCAGCTTG
>DATMEV010000033.1:0-36789 GCA_035556795.1 Pseudolabrys sp.
AGAGGGAGGGATTCGAACCCTCGATACGGTTTCCCGTATACACGCTTTCCAAGCGAGCGCCTTCAGCCACTCGGCCACCTCTCCGCGGCCCGGCAGGCCGGGCGGCGCGGACTATAGCCAAGACGCGGGCGCTGACAACCCATGCGAACCGGCTACCCCTCGATCTTGTGGCGTTTTCGGGCGAAGCGACCGTCGATCCCCCAAGACCTGTGCCAGCAGACAAGGGCCAAAAGAGCTGAGAATATCGCCCCCGATGGATCGCCCCGGGCGGATCAAATGCGAATCCTTGGGCAAGCGCCTGCAGGGCTCATTGAACCGAGCCCTGAGACAAGCTTGGGTTACGCTAGGCTCTGGACCAAACCCTTCCGCCCGACCTCTCAGCCCAGCTTTCCGGCTATCCTCCAACAAAGCCCCATGCCCAATCCCTTCAGCCAAACCCCGGCCAGATCCTTCGAGGCAAAATCCACCGGGTCGACTCGCCCGTCAGGGTTAGGAAATTCATGACATAGTTGCTTTTTCGCACCGATGCCCGCATGAGCAGAGGCTGTTCACGGACGGAGCCGCCGATGCCGACTGACGCATCCGCCCTGGATCTCGTGCTGTCCGGTGACCCGGCGCTCTACGCCATCGTAAGGCTGTCGCTACTGGTCAGCCTGAGTGCTGTCGCCGTGGCTTCGCTGATCGGCATCCCGCTCGGCGCCCTGATCGCGCTGACTCGGTTCCGCGGCCGCGAAACAGCCATTGTCATCCTGAACGCGCTGATGGGCCTGCCGCCGGTGGTCGCCGGCCTCGTCGTCTTCCTCATGCTGTCGCGTTCCGGTCCGCTCGGCACGTTCGGCCTGCTGTTCACGCCGCAGGCGATGGTCGTCGCTCAGGTGTTGCTGGTGACGCCGATCATCGCCGCCCTATCGCGACAGACCATCGAGGATCTCTGGGTCGACTATCGCGACGAGCTGGCGGCAATGCATGTCGGCCCGCTGCGACGCATCGCAACGCTGATCTGGGACGGCCGCTTCAGCTTGGTGACGATCCTGCTCGCCGGGTTCGGCCGCGCCGCGGCGGAGGTCGGCGCCATTATCATCGTCGGCGGCAATATCGAGGGTTTCACCCGCACGATGACCACCGCGATCGCGTTGGAAACCTCGAAGGGCGATCTGCCTCTGGCAATCGGCCTCGGCATGGTGCTGATCGGCATCATCGTCATCGTCAATGCCCTGGCATGGAGCATCCGTCGCGCCGGCGAACGGATCGCAGGATGACGCGATGCGGCCCCTGAAAAGCGAACTGCCGATTCGATTTGGCGCGTTTGGTATCAGCGCCGGTGCAGTCACCATCCTCGACGACATCAACCTGACGATCAACGCCGGCGCACCGACGGTGATTATCGGCCCCAACGGCTCGGGCAAGACGACGCTGCTGCGCGCGGCGATGGGCCTGCCGATGGCAGGACAATATGGCCACACATCGAATTACCAAGTCGCCGGCCATATCTCCTATGACGGTGTCGTGGGCGTCCCGCCTGTTCATCGCGCCATCGTCCTGCAGCGCCCAACGATGCTCAGACGCGGCGCCGCCAGCAATATTCGCTACGCGCTGCGCGCCGCAGGCCAACCTCGCGACAACGATTCCGCTCGCATCGCCGAACTGCTCGCACTGGTCGGGCTCGCCGGCTTCGCCGACCGGCCGGCGCGGCGGATGTCGGGCGGAGAACAGCAGCGGCTCGCTCTGGCCCGGGCCCTGGCACGCAACCCTGCCGTGCTGTTTCTTGACGAGCCGACCGCCAGCCTCGACCCCGCCGCTACCAAGGCCATCGAAGATGTGATCGGCACGATCGCGGCGCGCGGCATCAAAATCGTCATGTCGACGCACGATCTCGGCGAAGCGCGACGACTGGCCGGCGAAGTCGTATTGCTGCACCGTGGTCGCGTGATCGAAAGCGCCGACACCCAAACCTTCTTCCATTCGCCGGCCACCGCCGAGGCGCGCGCGTTCCTCGCCGGCGAACTGCTCATTTGACCCAGAATCCGTCAGCAAACCCGGAGGATAACACCATGCTCACGCGTCGCCTGCTCTTGGCAGCCACCACCCTCGCCTTTCTGACACCGGCGCTGGGCACGGCACTCGCCCAGGATAAATCGATCGTCGTGGCCTCGACGACATCGACGCAGGATTCCGGCCTGTTCGGTTATCTGCTGCCGCTGTTCAAGGACAAGACCGGCATCACCGTGAAAGTGGTGGCGCAGGGCACCGGCCAGGCGCTCGACACGGCACGCCGCGGTGATGCCGACGTCGTCTTCGTGCATGCCAGGTCGGCCGAAGAGAAATTTCTCTCGGAAGGCTTCGGCGTGAAGCGCTATCCGGTGATGTACAATGACTTTGTCCTGATCGGACCAAAGAGCGATCCGGCCGGCATCAAGGGCATGAAGGACGTCGCGGTCGCACTCAAGACGATCAAGGACAAGAGTGCATCGTTCATTTCGCGGGGCGACCGTTCCGGTACGCATGTCGCAGAACTGAAACTCTGGAAAGATGCCAGCATCGACATCGAGAAAGACAAGGGCGCCTGGTACAAGGCAATCGGCCAGGGCATGGGCGCGGCGCTGAACACCGCCGGCGCCGGCAACGCCTATGTGCTATCGGATCGCGGCACCTGGATTCACTACAAGAACAAGGGCGATCTCGCCATCCTCGTGGAAGGCGACAAGCGGATGTTCAACCAGTATGGCGTGATGCTGGTCAATCCGGCCAAGCATCCGAACGTGAAGAAGGAGTATGGCCAGCATTTTATCGACTGGCTGATCTCGCCGGAAGGGCAGAAGGCGATCGCCAATTACAAAATCAACGGCGAGCAACTGTTCTATCCCAATGCCGGAGATTCCGGCGCCTGATATCGCAGCCCTTTTCCCGATAGCGGGGAGAGGGCTCCTTCATCATTGACCTCGACCGACAAGCGCCCGCCGCAATGAGTGACAACGATACGATCCTGTTGCATGCAGCCGGCAGTTTGCGCGCGGCACTGAGCGAGATTGGCACGGCATTCGCGACAGCGCGCGGCGTTCGCGTGATCGGTCATTATGGTCCTTCGGGAACACTGAAGGATGCGATCATCAACGGCGCGGCAACAGACATCTTCGCCTCGGCCAATATGGCGCACCCGCAGGCACTGGCCGAACAGGGGCTCAGCGGCCCCGTGGAGCTATTCGCGCGCAACAGCCTGTGCGCCTTGGTCCGGCCAAGCCTCAGCCTCGACACCGCCACGCTTCTCGACGTGCTGCTCGATCCGGCCGTCCGGGTCGCGACCTCGACGCCGCGAGCCGACCCATCGGGCGATTATGCCTTCGCGTCATTCGAGCAGGCGGAAGCGATACGCCCGGGCGCCGGCACCACGCTGGCGGGCAAGGCATTGCAATTGACTGGCGCACCAGCCAGCGCGGCAGCGCCGACAGGGCGCAATGTCTATGGCTGGCACCTCGCCGAAGGCCGCGCTGATGTGTTCATCACCTACCGCACCAATGCAGTTGCTGCGGCAAGAGAGAACCCCGGTCAACAGATCGTGCCCTTGCCCAAGGAGCTCACGATAGAGGCCGACTATGGGCTGACGGTCATGAACGGGGCGCCGAGGGCGACCTCTGAATTTGCTCTGTTCATCTTGTCCATTGAAGGCCAGACTATCCTGACGACGCATGGATTTTCTGCACCCGGATATGCAAAGGAGAAATGACGTGATCCGTATCAGCGCGCGCAACCGGCTCAAGGGCAAGATCGTGGAGGTCACGAAGGGCGCAACGACCGCCCACATCAAGATCGACATTGGCGGACAGATCGTCACGTCCTCGATCACCAATGAAGCTGTCGACGAACTGAGGCTGACGAAAGGCCAGGATGCCTACGCGGTGATCAAGGCCAGCGACGTGATGATCGGAACGGAGTGACGGCGGAACTCATCGTTCAACCTGCGTCTCGACGCTGGCCAGCACACAAGGACGGATAGCGATGCTCCTGTCCAGACGTTCTCTGCTTGCCGGAGCCGGCATGGCATTGCTGGCGCCCCGTAACGCTTTCGCGCAGGCCGTCACCGACGGCGCCGGGCGCGCCGTGGCTATCCCGGCAAAAGTCACGCGGGTATTCCCGGCCGGTCCACCCGCCGCCATTCTTCTCTATACGCTGGCGCCCGATCTGCTGATCGGCTGGCCGCGCGCTCACCGGGCGGAGGAATGCATCTATATGCTGCCGGACGTCTGTATGCGCCCGGCGGTCGGCCGGATCACCGGGCGCGGCAACACCGCCAATCTGGAAACGGTGCTCGCCCTGAAACCGGACCTGATTCTCGATATCGGGTCGGTCAACGACACCTATATTTCGCTCGCCGACCGGGTGCAGCAGCAGACCGGCATTCCCTATGCGCTGCTCGACGGCCGTTTCGACCGGACGACCGATGCCTACACCGTGCTGGGCCGGCTGATCGACCGCGCGCCGGCAGCAGCGGCCCATGCCGAATACTGCAACCGGACATTGGCAACCATCACCGCGCGAATTGCCGATGTGGCGCGCGAGCGACGCCCGCGCCTTTATTACGCACGCGGACCGCGCGGCCTGCAGACCGGCGGCAAGGGCTCTATCAATGTCGAAACGGCCGAGCTGCTGGCGCGCAATGTCGCTGACGAACTTCCCGGCGGACTTGCCAATGTGTCGCTCGAGCAGGTGTTGCTGTGGGATCCAGACGTCATCGTCACCATCGACCGCGACTTCGCCGCGTCGGTGCGCAACGATCCGACCTGGCGCCCGGTCCGTGCGGTGCGCGAGGGCCGCGTCTTCCTCTCGCCGTCGGCCCCTTTCGGCTGGATCGATTTCCCGCCGTCAGTCAATCGGATGATCGGCTTGTGGTGGCTGGCAAAGATTCTATATCCCGACAAATTCCCGGAAGACATGAACGCACTGACACGCGACTTCTATTCCCGATTCTATCATGTCACGCCGACCGACACCCAAATCGTACAGATTCTGGCGGGCATCGGGTGAAGCTGCACGACCAGAGTACCAGCCGCGGCTTGGTGCCATGCCGGCAGAAAACATGCGTGCGACAACTGCTATGATCGTGTCATGACGCGCTCACCCCTGTCCGGCTTCCTGATCGCGCTCGGCGTTCTCGTGGCCGGACTGCTCCTGGCCTTCACGGTCGGCCGCTACCCGGTGGCACTTGGCGATCTGCTGCAGGTTCTGACCGCGAAGCTGACCGGGCAGCCTAGCACCGTGCCGCCAGCGGTCGAGAGCGTCATCTGGCAGGTGCGCGGCCCACGCGTCATCGCCGCTGTTCTGGTCGGCGCGGCGCTGGCCGTCGCCGGTAGTGCCTTTCAGGGTCTGTTTCGCAATCCGCTGGTATCACCCGATATCCTCGGCGCATCGTCCGGCGCAGCGCTCGGCGCGGTATTCGGCATCTTTCTGTCGCTCGGCGTATTTGCCATCCAGTTCTTCGCCTTTCTCGGCGGGCTGATTGCCGTGGCCGCCGTCTATGTCATCGGCTCGGCGGTGCGCTCGCGCGACCCGATTCTCGTTCTGGTGCTGACCGGCGTCGTCATCGGCTCGTTGCTCGGCGCCGGCGTCGGCCTGCTGAAATATCTTGCCGACCCCTACAACCAGCTTCCCGCCATGACCTTCTGGCTGCTCGGCAGCCTTGCCGCCGCCAATATGTCCGACCTGGTGCCACTGGTCGGTCCGGTGGCGCTCGGCACGCTCGTGCTGATCGCCCTGCGCTGGCGGATGAATGCGATGTCGCTGCCGGAAGAGGAGGCCCGTGCGCTCGGCATCGCCACCGGACCGTTGCGCGTCGCTATCGTCGCCGCGGCGACGCTGACGACCTCGGCGAGCGTCGCCACCGCCGGCATCATCGGCTGGGTCGGCCTCGTCGTACCGCATCTGGCGCGTTCGCTGGTCGGGCCGGACTTCGCACGACTCGTGCCCGCCTCCGCCATTCTCGGCGGCGGTTATCTGCTGCTGATCGACACGCTGGCGCGCACCATGGCGCCGGTGGAGGTGCCGCTCGGCATTCTGACCGCCGTCGTCGGCACCCCGTTCTTCATCTGGCTGCTCGCCAATGTCCAAAAGACGTGGTCCTGACGCATGATCCTGTCCGGTCATCAGCTGGCCATCGGCTATGCCGACCGCACGGTCGGCGAGAACCTCGACGTCGCGCTCGGTACCGGCGAGGTGCTGGCGCTGCTCGGCCCGAACGGCGGCGGCAAGACGACACTGCTGAAGACGCTGCTCGGCCTTTTGCCGCCGAAGGCGGGCGACGTGCGGCTTGACGGCAGAACGCTGTCAGCCCGCTCGATCCGCGAACGCGCACAAATGATCGCGTATGTGCCGCAAACCCACATCGCCACCTTTGCCTTTCCGGTGGAAACGGTGGTGCTGATGGGACGCAGCGCCCACGGCAACCTGTTCAGCCGGCCGAGCATGCACGATCGCGCGGTCGCGGCCGCCGTCATGGAGCGGCTCGGCATCGCCGGGCTGGCCGAGCGGCCCTATACAATGATCTCCGGCGGCGAACGCCAGATGGTGCTGCTGGCGCGAGCGCTGGCGCAGGAGCCGCAATTCATCGTTCTCGACGAACCAACCGCCAGTCTCGACTTCGGCAACCAGGGCAAGGTGATGGCCGAGATCCGCGGACTGGCGGCGTCGGGGCTCGGCGTCCTCTTCACCACCCACGACCCCAATCACGCGCTGCGCGCTGCCGACCGCGCCTTCCTGCTGCGCAACGGCACGCGGATAGGCGAGGGCAATGTCGACGACATCCTGACCCGCGAACGGCTGCAGGACCTCTATCAGGCGCCGGTGGAAACCGTGGTCGACCCGAAAACCGGCGAGATTGCCTTTCTGCCGGGTTCGCCGGCGGTTGCACCGTCACCCTGAAGCTTCGCTTCCGATGAAATCAGCGGTGACGCGCCGGTTTCCTGTTTTGACGCGCTTTCCTTGCACGAAACCGGCACGCCCCGCCGACACCGCCCTCGCACCGCCGCACGCTGTGCGACATCCTGACGGGACGGTGGCTGGGCCTGTGGATTGACTTCTGCAGCATGCGCAAATATCTGCGCAATGTGCGCTCTGCGGCCCACACGCTGTGGGCCGGACCATCCGCATCGGCGGACATAGTGTGAGGAGCTCGCACAATTATAGGCACGTCCATGCTCCGCGCCGCCAGCGACACCTATCTCATCAAGCCCGACCCGCACGACACACGGCTGACCGAGCGTGTCGTGGGCATCGATCAGACCGGTGCACGGATCGAGACGGCGGTGACGGTCGAGCGCGCACTGACGATTTACCTCAACAGCCAGGAAATCGTCACCGCAATGACGATCGGCGACTATCCGGACTATCTGGCGATCGGCTATCTGCTCAACCAGAATATGCTGCTGCCCGACGACACGGTGACCGGCGTCGATTACGACGAAGACCTCGCCGTTGTCGTGGTGCGGACTGAGCGCAAGACCGATTACGAAAAGAAACTGAAGAAGAAGGTGCAGACCTCCGGCTGCGCGCAGGGCACCGTGTTCGGCGACCTGATGGAATCTCTCGGTAGCGTCTCTCTACCGGACACACCGTTACGCACATCGTGGCTCTATGCACTGACGCACCAGATCAACACGACGCCGTCGCTCTATCTGGAAGCCGGTGCCATCCATGGCTGCGTGCTGGCGCAGGAAGACCGACCACTCGTCTATATGGAAGACGTCGGACGCCACAACGCCGTCGACAAGATCGCCGGCTGGATGTTCAAGGAAAAGGTGCCGGCGGCCGACAAGATTTTCTACACGACAGGGCGGCTGACCTCGGAAATGGTACTGAAGACCGTCCGCATGGGCATTCCGATCCTGATATCGCGCTCCGGCTTTACCGCCTGGGGCGTCGAGCTGGCGCGCAAGGCCAATCTCACCCTGGTCGGCCGCGCACGAGGCAAGCGCTTCATCGCGCTCGCAGGCGAAAAGCGGATCGTCTTCGATCAGGACATCGAAACGATCGCCGAGGAAAGCAGCAAGTACCGGCGCAAGGCAGCACTGAATGATGACTGAAGCTGCCGGGACTCTCGGACTCGTCCTCGCCGGCGGCCTTGCCCGCCGCATGGGCGGTGGCGACAAGGCGATGATCCGCATCGGTAATGCGACGATCCTCGATCGCGTGCTCGAACGGCTGCGGTTGCAGACCTCGGCCATCGTGCTCAACGCCAATGGCGACGGCGCACGCTTCGCGGCAACCGGATTGCCGATCGTTTCCGACGGCATTTCCGGTTTTCCTGGCCCGCTCGCCGGCATCCTCGCGGGGCTCGACTGGGCCGCCACCAACACACCGGACGTCGCCTATGTGCTCAGCGTGCCAGGCGACTGTCCGTTCCTGCCGCGCGATCTCGTTGCACGACTGCACGCAGCGCGGATCAACGACGGCACGGAACTCGCCTGTGCCCGCTCCGGTGACTGGCGACATCCGGTCGTCGGGCTATGGCCGGTGGCACTGCGCAACGATTTACGCCATGCGCTGGTGGTGGAGGATCTGCGCAAGATCGAGGTCTGGACGGCGCGGCACGGCATCTCCATCGCCGAATGGCCCAGCCAGCCCTTCGATCCGTTCTTCAACGTCAATACGCCCGACGACGCCGCGCGCGCCAACACCGTCGCGCAGCACTATCCGGACGCATAGCGCACCAACAGCGCACGGCTGGCTCACGCGCCGGCGCGCCTGAACATATCCTTTGCCGCGATGAGACCTCCG
The DNA here is from genome assembly GCA_035556795.1 of Pseudolabrys sp. GTDB lineage: Bacteria > Pseudomonadota > Alphaproteobacteria > Rhizobiales > Xanthobacteraceae > Pseudolabrys. The sequence continues at coordinate 8,764 of DATMEV010000033.1, forward strand.
CCAGCGATCAGCGCCGCCGCTGCCCACAGCGACCAGCGCGGCTCGGCATAACCGGCAAGCACCAGCGCGAAAGTCGAGAGCACCGGCGCCGCATAAGACGCTGCGCCGAGGACTCGGATGTCACCGCGTTTCATGCCGATGTCCCAGACATAGAAAGCTGCCCCCACCGGCGCCGCGCCGAGCGCAACGATGGCCAGCCATTCGCCGAAATTATCCGGCCACACCGTCTGCTCGAACAGGAAATGACACAGCGCGCCGAACAGCGCAGTGACAAGGCAGAAGCCGACCACGGCATCGCTCGGTACTGCCGCGAATTTGCGCGAAGCGACCGAGTATATCGCCCAGACGAAGGCGGCGATAAAAGCCGCGGCATAGCCGGGAATGAAAGCAGCGGAAAAGCCAATCCCGGCCCGCCCCGCGAGCAATACCACCGTGCCGACAAGCCCGAGCAGGGCACCGAGCAGGTGATGCGCGCGCAGGCGTTCACGCAGCACGAAGGACGAGAACAGCACGATGAGTAGCGGCCAGAGATAGTTGATCAGCCCGGCCTCCGCCGGCGGCGCCAACCGCAAGGCGGTGAAATACAGGGCGTGGTAGCCGAACAGGCCGCCGATACCGAGCAGCCAGACTGGCCAGGGCTGTCTGAGCGCTGCGGCCGCACCGGGGCGCATCGTCCAGGTCGCAGCGCCCAGCAGCCCGCCGATCAGAAACGTCACCGCGAGCAGTTGAAACGGCGGCATCCGTCCGGAGGCGGCAGTGAGGAGCGCCAGCAGCGACCACATCAGGATCGCGGTAAAGCCGACGAATGTCGCAGTGTGTGAGGTCATCGATGAGGCCAGGTTGCGGAAGGCGTTACTCGAACGTCGCACGGCCGGCAATGGTCGCGACGACATCACGTTGTCATGACCCCATTGCTCAGCGCGTTTCCCATGCGAACCAGAGCGCGATCAACGCCATCGAACCGGCCAGCACGCGGCGGAATCGACGCTCGCCTGCACCCGAAACGAGGAGCGGCCGCAATCGCACCGCGAGCAAAACGATCCCTGCATGCACCGTCGTGGCGACGGCAACGAAGATCACCACCAGAATCAGGTTTTGCACGAGAACCGAACCGCGCGCTGGATCGATGAACGTCGGCAGGATAGCGAGGTAGAAGACTGCGGCTTTCGGATTGAGCAGATTGATCGTCAACCCGCGTAGAAACAGCGAACCGTCACTTTCAAAATCGGCGTCTCCGCCGCTGGCGTCGCGCCAAGTATCATAGGCCAGATAAAGCATGTAGAGCACACCGCCCCAGCGCAAAAGCTGATAGGCAAGCGGCACATCGGCAATCAATGCAGCCAGGCCGAAAGCTGCGAGCACGCCGACAATCGCCAGACCGAGAGCGATGCCGGCTACCACCGCAAGACCACCACGCCGGCCGACATGCAATGTCAGCGACGCCAGGGTACCCATATTCGGGCCGGGCGTGAGTTCGACGATCAAGGACGTCAGCAGGAAACCTAACATTACGCTCCGGTGCTGCTCTCACGCCACGTCCGCACCGATAGCGGCCGGCCGCCTGAATGTCCGCCGATCCTGAATCGCCACCACCCGCCGCGACCATGTGATGCGGCGCTCACGCCATGTACTGGCCACCATTCGCCGACAGGGTCGAGCCAGTGATGAAGCCGGCCTCGTCGGCGGCCAGGAACACCACACAGCGCGCGATCTCCTCCGGCTCGCCGAGACGGCCGACCGGGATCAGCGGCAGAATGGATTTCTCCAGCACATCCTGCGGCACCGCCTGCACCATCTCGGTATTGATGTAGCCCGGGCAGATCGCGTTAACGGTGATCCCTGCCTTCGCCGATTCCTGAGCCAGCGCCTTGGTGAAGCCGATATCGCCCGCCTTGGCCGCCGAATAGTTGGTCTGACCCATCTGCCCCTTCTGGCCGTTGATCGACGAGATGTTGATGATGCGACCGAATTTACGCGCGCGCATGCCCTCGATCACCGGCCGGCACATATTGAACAGCGAGCCAAGATTGGTGTTGATGACGGCGCCCCACTGTTCCGGCTTCATCCGGTGCAGCATCGCGTCGCGGGTGATACCGGCATTGTTGACCAGCACCTCGACAGGTCCGAGATCGGCCTCCACCTGCGCGATACCGGCGACACAGGCGTCGTAGGAGGAGACGTCCCATTTGTAGACAGAAATCCCGGTCTCGGTTTTGAACCGCTGCGCGGCCTCGTCATTGCCGGCGTAATTGGCGGCAACCTTGTAACCGGCGGCCTTGAGCGCCCTGCTGATCGCCCCGCCAATACCGCGTGAGCCGCCCGTCACCAATGCAACACGAGACATTCAAACCTCCCAAGACACTCTTTAAGGCAGCCCTGTCCCGGACCTGCCCTGCCCGGCGCAGAACAGCCGAGCTTTTTTACAGATTAAAGACGACAATGGCCGGGGCAAGGCCCGGCCATTGAAAATGCCGTTTGACTTTCGCGGCGTCGCCGTTCTTGCGGCCGGCTGCCTCGGCTCACCGATCAGTACCGGCAGCTTCGCCGCCGGAAACGTCGGAGTGCATTCGCGCGCGACGCGCTCCTACCGTTCGACACACATGGCGATGCCCATGCCGCCGCCGATGCAAAGCGTGGCAAGCCCCTTCTTGGCGTCGCGCTTCTGCATTTCGTGCAGCAACGTCACCAGAATGCGGGCACCGGATGCACCGATCGGGTGGCCAAGGGCGATGGCGCCTCCGTTGACATTGACCTTGTTGGTATCCCAGCCGAGATCCTTGTTGACGGCGCAGGCCTGTGCCGCGAAGGCTTCGTTGGCTTCGATCAGGTCGAGGTCTTCGTGCGTCCAGCCGGCCTTCTTCAATGCCGCGCGCGAGGCGGGAATCGGACCGGTGCCCATGATCGACGGATCGACGCCGGCCTGCGCCCAGGAGACGATACGGGCAAGCGGCGTCTTGCCGAGCTTGGCCGCTTCGCTGGCGCGCATCAGCACCACCGCCGCGGCGCCGTCATTGATGCCGGAGGCGCTCGCCGCCGTCACCGTGCCCTCCTTGTCGAAGGCCGGCCGCAGCTTGGCGATCGAGTCCAGCGTCACGCCTGCTTTCGGATATTCGTCGGTGTCGACCACCGTATCGCCCTTGCGGCCTTTGATCGTCACCGGCACGATCTCGTCCTTGAAGCGGCCGGCCTTGATCGCCGCCTCGGCCTTGTTCTGCGACTTCACCGCCAACTCGTCCTGCATCTGCCGGGTGATCTGCCACTGCTTGGCGACGTTCTCGGCCGTGTTGCCCATGTGATAGCCGTTGAAGGCATCCCACAGACCGTCCTTGATCATCGTGTCGATCATCGTGTAATCGCCCATCTTGACGCCGTTGCGCAGATGCGCGCAGTGCGGCGCCTGGCTCATCGATTCCTGCCCACCGGCGACGACGATGTCGCTGTCGCCATTGACGATCGCCTGATAACCGAGCGCCACTGCCCGCAAGCCGGAGCCGCAGAGCTGGTTCACGCCCCAGGCCGGGCTCTCTACCGGAATGCCGGCGCCAATCGACGCCTGCCGCGCGGGATTCTGCCCGGCGCCGGCGGTGAGAATCTGCCCCATGATGACTTCGGAGACCTGCTTGCCCTCGATTCCCGCGCGCTCAAGTGCGGCCTGAATCGCGATTTTGCCGAGATCGTGCGCAGGCAGCGACGACAGCGATCCATTGAATGCGCCGACGGGGGTTCGGGCGGCGCTGACGATGACGATGTCGTCTTTCATGGGAAAACTCCTTTTGTGATGGCTCAGGCCGAACAGGGCTGATTTTTCCAAATGGTGCGCAGGACGGTGCGAATCCCATATGAAACGGCTGGCTTCATTGGCTTGCTTGCTTCACCGCCTTTACGGACACGCGTTGCAGACATGGGTTCGACCATGGGTCCGACGCCCCGACACATACGTCGCCTGAATCCAGGCTCAGCCGTTCGGCAGTGCGGAAACCATCTCGGCACTGCCGCATCCTTAAGGCCCCGCGAACCTGAGTCAATAACGACAAAACCCTATTTATGCGCTGGAATGCGGGATTTACAGGTCGCCATGCCGTGCCGGAAGATCGGTACAAGCCTCTGCCGCAACGCGACAAAACGGTGGCTACGACCGGAAAAAAGGCGCTATGCTCCTATCCCGGACTTCAGCGGACAGGGCAATTCATGGCGTCTGAAAAAGAACCGATCACAATCAAGAAATACGCTAACCGGCGACTCTACAATACCGGCACGAGCACCTATGTGACGCTCGAAGATCTCGCGGCCATGGTGAAGGCAGGCGAGGATTTCGTCGTCTACGACGCCAAGACCGGCGAGGACATCACCCGCTCGGTGCTGGCCCAGATTATTTTTGAACAGGAGAACAAGGAGGGGCAGAGTCTGTTGCCGATCTCCTTCCTGCGCCAGCTCATCCGTTTCTACGGCGACAGCATGCAGATGCTGGTGCCACGCTATCTGGAAGCATCGATCGACAGCTTCACCCGTGAACAGGGCAAGCTGCGCGATCAGATGGCGCAAGCCTTTGGTGGTGTCGGCTTCACCCAGCTCGAAGATCAGGTTCGCCGCAACATGGAGATGTTCGAGAAGACATTCGCCATGTTCACGCCCTTCGCTCGCGGCGAGAAGAACACGACAACGCCCACACCGAAAAGCAGCAGCGGCGATATCGACGAACTCAGGCGACAGCTTGAGGACATGCAGAAGCGCGTCGATCAACTATCGCGGAAAGACTGAACCCTGCTGCGGGTGCCCCCGCAAGCGTTCCCCATCCAGCAAGCGGCCCTGAAACGCCGGCCTGTGCCGGCGCGCAGGTTTCCATCGCGGGAACGGATGCAATCAAAGCCGATCATCGGCTGGTGCGTTGCCAGCGGGTAGCATCTGCGTTGCTCACCGTTTCCTGGTCCACACAGTTATCGCGCGCAGTGCGCATGTAAAAATTTCGAGACGCCGGCGCGCGATGCCGCTGATCGCCCTCCGGCCTACTGCTCCGCGCACACGCCGCACGAATCGGGGGACGCCCAGGGACGTTGCAACGCCGCGCGACCGACCAGTTCGCCCTGAAGACAATCACAGCCCCAGGATGCAAGCAGCGTCGCCGCCTCCTCATCCTGCACCCATTCGGCAACAGTCTGGAGGCCAAGCCGGCTTGCAAGATCGAGCAGACTCTGAACAAAGGCCCTGTCGTCCGCGGACGTGGTCAGATTGCGTACGAATGCGCCATCGATCTTGACGATATCGACGCCGAGCGCGCGCAGGTTGCGAAACGAAGTATAACCGGCACCGAAATCGTCGATCGCGATCCTGCATCCCAGTTCTTTGGCGCGGGCGACAAAGCCGCGTGTCTCGGCGATATCGTGAATCGCCGCCGTTTCGGTAATCTCGACGATCAGGCGCTCCGCCAAGCCGGTACGCGCACGGAGCAGCGCGCCAAGACCCGACCACCATTCCGAATGCGTGATCGATGCTGGCGAGACATTGATGCTCAACGTGATATCCGGATAAGCAGCAAGCTCGGCGATCGCCATCTCGAATACGCGATGATCGAGCAGGCGGATCAGCCCGAGACGCTCGGCGATCGGCACGAGTTGCTGGGTTGCGATTTCGCTACCATCGACGCGATGCACGCGCATCAGACTTTCGTGAAAAGAAACCCGCCGGGTCCGCGCATCCACCACCGGTTCGAAGGCCAGCGAGACACGGCGCTCGTTGAGCGCCGAGACAATTTCATCGGTCAGATGACGGCTGTTGCGGCGCGCCGCCTCGCGCTCCGGATCCGGCCGATAGGCCATGAATGAGCCGACCCGTCTTGCCTTCGCGGCGGCAAGCGCATCATGTGCGCGCGCCAGAACCTCTTCGGCCGTACCGGCGTGGCGCGGCGCCGTGACGCCGCCGATCGAGACGCTGGCGGCAATAGCGCCGCGCGAGGTTTGCACCAGCTCGGAACGCACGCCGACGAGTAGACGGTCCGCAGCAATCGCGAGTTCATCTGGCGTGCATTGTTTCAACACGATGCCGAACTTGTTGCCGGAATAGCGTCCAAGCGAATCCTCCCCGCGCATCAGCCCGCGCAATCGCTCGGCGACGGCGCCAAGCACCTCGTCACCGACGCTGAAGCCGTAGCCCTCGTTCAGCCACGCCAGATTGTCGATGCAGACCAGCAGGAAACCGCAGGAGCCGCGCATACGCACCGCGTCCTGAAGATCGCGCATCAGCACCTCGATGAGATGCCAGCGGTTCAGTTCGCCGGTCAGCCCGTCGTAGCGGGCGAGGAACGACAATTGCTGCTCGCGGGCATGGCGCTCGTTGATGACCCGCAGCGTGCCCAGCGCCCGCGCCGGCTTGCCGTCGGCACCGGCGAACCAGCGGCCGCTGTCCTCGATCCACAAACGCAGATCGGAGTCCTCATAGGGACGGAAGCAATATTCGAGCTGATAGGCAACGCCGGCGCCACGATCCGTCTGCACCGCATGGTGGACGATATCGTAACGCGTCGGGGCACCGGCCGAATCGACCAGCCGGGCGAAATCGCGTCCGCTCGCCGGCAGATCACCTGGTGCCTTCAACAGGTCCGTGGCGCCGCTGCTCCAGCGCAGCGCGTCATCGGCCACCGTCCATTCGTAGGCAATGGTGCCAGCATGCGCGACGACCGCCGCCGTCTCCGAAGCCGTAAGAGATCGATCGCTGGCAATCACGGAGGCTCCCTGCATGACGGCCACAACGCAGACGTGCGTCGCGGTCGCCAGACACTAGGTTCCAGGCACTAAAGATCCAGGAAAAAAATAGAGTTAGCACGATGTTTCCGCAGCCGCGCCGCCGGCACGGCAATTGCGATCTGGAGCCCGTCGAGAGCGTTATTGAGCGCAAACCGCGTTTCGGACACGCAGAACTGTCCTGAAACGATACAGATGGGGCAACGGCCGCATGAATATCGGCAGGACCGGAACACCGCAGACGCCGCCCCTTTCAGCACGCCACAAAATCCGCGCGCTGGTACCAGTTGCCTCTCGCCAGGATGATCGGGACACAGGCGCGGACGATGATCGGCCGCCCCTGCGTCAACCCGCGGATGCGCATCGGGCGGCCTTTATCGCCCATCTGCTGGCGATGCGGGAGGGCGCACCACAAACGCGCCAGCGGCGCCGGGCCGAACCGGCCGAAGCCATTGCCGCCTACAGCACCGTCTATCGCGCGTTGTCGAGAGCCGCGCCGAGCGCCGCGAACCGAACGGTGACTGCCTGAGCCGCCAGCGGCTTCCGCAGCGAATATATAATTTTATTACTTTAAGGGTGCTACGGCCGGTCGGGATTGGGCACCGCTGCCTGTGGATCCCCCGAATCCGGGCGCGCTGCATCCGCCTCCGACCCGGCCAGCGTGGACGCTACCGGCATTGACGCAGCCGTGGCGGGGGACGGCTCCACCGCGCTCGGCGATGGTGTAGAAGGCGCTGGCGATGAGACAGGAGGCGGCGTCACGGCTGCTGGTGTAGGAGACGCTGACAACACCGGTGCGGATGGTACAGGGACAGGCGCCTCGGCAGTTCCTTCGGTTCTCCCCACGGGAACCGATCCAACGATTGCCGGGCGGCGACGCAGCGCCACCAGTCCACCGATGACGTCCGCAAGACTTGCCACCAGCAACAAGAAAAACGTCGAGGTAGTGGCGCGCGGCACCAGATAGAACTCGGCGCCCATCGCGATCAGCAGCAGCGCCGACAGCAGGTGGTCCATCAGATAGCGCCCGCCGGACCGATGCGCCTTGATGATCTCGACCAGCAACAACAGGATCGCCAGCGCCACCAGCAGGTCGCCGAGCGACATCGTCCATTCGGCGCCGGATGGCAAACCGACACGCGTCAGCGGCTCCGCCCAGCCGACGCCGGGCGTGAGAAACACAACGATATTGTAGATGGCGAACGGAATCAGCAGCAGCGGGAAGCCGACCAGATACATGGAAATCTCTCGGCGCCCCTCTCATCCGTTCTGGAAAGAGCTTAAGCCTCTTTCTTGGCCTTCAGCACCTGACGACCGCGATACATGCCGGTCTTCAGATCGATGTGGTGCGGCCGGCGCAGTTCGCCGGAATCCTTGTCCTCGACATAGGTCGGCTGCTTGAGCGCATCCGCCGAACGGCGCATGCCGCGGCGGGACGGCGAGGTCTTTCTTTTTGGCACCGCCATAGCGGAAACTCCCGAAAAATCGCGATTTTAGGCTGTGAAACCGGGCTTATAGAGGAAGCCTTCGGCGATTTCCAGTGGCATTTAGCGGCCCAAAACACTGCCAGCCCGTAGACAATCGTCGCTTTCCGGCGCGCGAGTGGCGCGGCGGACATAAATGCCGGCCAGCCGACGCAATCCTGGCCCCGGCGCCCCGGCGTTACGCCTGACCGGGTTGGGCAGCATCGCCGCCAGCAAAGCCGCCTCATAGGCGGTCAGGCGGCTCGCCGGCTTGCGGAAGGCACGGCGGGCGCCCGCCGCGATGCCGAATTCACCATCCGGACCCCATTCGGCAATATTGAGGTAGATTTCCATGATCCGCTGCTTGGACAGCACCAGATCGATCCACAACGCCAGCGGGAACTCGACGAGTTTGCGCACCAGGCTCCGGCCCGGCCACAGGAACAGGTTCTTCGCCACCTGCTGGGTTAAGGTCGAACCACCACGCATATCGTCGAAATCGTCGGCTTCGGCGATGACCGCGCGCAATTCGCGGAAATCAACGCCGTGATGCCAGCAGAAGCGTCCGTCCTCGGCAACGATCACCGTACGCGGCAGGACCGGCGCCACGGCGCTCAATGGGACTGTGGTGGCTTCGACCCGCTGTCCGGTGGCCATCCGCCACAGCATGACGGTCGAGACTGGATCGACGACCCGGTAGAGTGGCACCAACGCATAAGGAACAAGCAGCACGATCGCCAGCGCCGTCAGCGTCACACGCAGCCAGCGCCGCAGCGGCGATCGGCGGGCCGGCGGATGAAGGAGCGTCGTCGAACCGTATTGCCGTTCCGGAGCAGACATCGACCGTAGTCTAGCCCATCCGGCGAGGGATTTGCGGCGCGGCCAGCAAAAGGACTAACACAGGATTCGGCGCTGCAGCCTCCAGCCCTGCCACCAGCAACGGCCGGCGCCGATGCGAGGAGACCGGTTTGCCACCATTTGCTGCCCAACTCGAAAAAACTGCCGCCGAGATGGAGGCGCTCCTCACCGCCTTGCTTGATGAGACGGCGCAGAGCGGCGAGATCGCCAGACCGCAACGACTGATCGCCGCCATGCGCCACGCAATGCTCGGCGGCGGCAAGCGGCTTCGGCCGTTCCTGCTCGCCGAAACCGCCGCGCTGTTCGACGTGGCGCGCGAGCGCGCCCTGCTGGCCGGCGCGGCGCTGGAATGCGTCCACGGCTATTCACTGGTCCATGACGATCTGCCCGCCATGGACAACGACGATCTGCGGCGCGGGCAGCCGACGGCCCATAAAGCATTCGATGAGGCGACCGCGATCCTTGCTGGCGACGCGCTTCTCACGCTCGCCTTCGATCTGCTGGCGCGGCCACAGACTCATCCCGATGCGGCAATCCGCGTGGAACTCGTTGCCGCATTGGCGCGCGCTGCCGGCGTTGGCGGCATGGTCGGCGGCCAGATGCTTGACCTTGCCGCAGAAGGCCGTTTCGGCGCCAGCAAGCCGCAGACCGTGGCAACCATCGTCGAACTGCAGGCGATGAAGACCGGCGCGCTGCTGGTGTTTGCCTGCCAGGCCGGCGCCATGCTCGGAAGCGCCGATCCCACACAGCGCCATGCTATTGCGGCTTACGGGCAGGCGGTGGGGCGCGCCTTCCAGATCGCCGACGACCTGCTCGACGTCGAGGGCGACGCGACGGTCATCGGCAAGCAGACCGGCAAGGACGCAGCCGCCGGTAAGGCAACCCTGGTCGGCATGCTCGGCATTGCCGGTGCCCGCGCGCAGCTTGCTGCTCTCGTCACGGACGCCGAAACGGCACTGAAGCCGTTCGGCGACAAAGCAGACCTCCTGAAAGCGACGGCACGCTTCATCGCGGAACGACGAATCTGAGATTATACAAATGGCCAGGCGCGCAACCCAGACCAGCCCCAGGCCTCGCAAACGTCAGCCACGCATCCTCCGGCGGCTGTTTCACCTGCACGCAAAACTGCTCGGCTGCCTGGCGATTGGGGTTGTGGCGGTCCTGCTGCTGCCGGCCAACCTGCCGCCCACGATCCGTCTCCTCTCGGGCTGGGATATCGCCATGGCGGCCTATCTCGCCTTTGTCTGTGTCGCGGTAGCACCCTCCCCGATCGAGAGGATCAAACGCCGTGCCGCGATACAGGACGAAGGCGCGATCGCGCTGCTGATCCTGACCATGATCGCCGCCTTTGCCAGCCTCGCCGCGCTGATCATGCTGCTCGGCGCCGACCGGAGCAGCCAAACCACGGAACCGGCTTTCCGGCTGACACTGGCAACCGGTACCATCGTGCTGTCGTGGCTGTTCATGCACACGATCTTCACGCTGCACTATGCCCACGAATATTACGGCGACTGGCGTGACAAGGAGATCGGCGGGCTGAATTTTCCGGGCAGTGAACAGCCCGACTACTGGGATTTTCTCTATTTCTCGCTGGTCATCGGCATGACGTCGCAAGTGTCCGACGTTGCCGTCAGCAGCAAGGCCATCCGGCGCATCGCTACCCTGCACGGGGTGCTGTCCTTTTTCTTCAATCTCGGCATCCTCGCTCTGACTATCAACATGCTCGCTGACTTCATCTCATGATCGGCGAAGCGCACACCATCTTCATGCTGCTGGCGATCATCGCCGTCGTTGCCGTTCTGGCGCAGCGGACAAAAGCTCCACCGCCGATCTTTCTCGTCGTCGCCGGCATCGGCTTGGCGCTGATTCCCGGCATTCCATCGGTGGTGCTGGCTCCGGACACCGTGCTGCTGGTCTTTCTGCCGCCACTGATCTACTCGGCCGGCGTCGCCATGAGCTGGCGGGAATTCCGTTCCAATCTGCGCCCGATCGCATTGCTGGCGGTCGGCTGCGTGATCTTCACCACCTGCACGGTTGCGGCGGCGGCGCATTATTTCCTCGGCATGGACTGGGCGGTCGGCTTTGTGCTCGGCGCCATCATCGCACCGCCGGACGTGGTGGCGCCGCTTGCTCTGGCGCGCCGCCTCGGGCTGCCACGTCGGCTGGTGGTTATCCTCGAAGGCGAAGGTCTCGCCAACGATGCCACAGCGCTCATTCTCTATCGCTTCGCCGTTGCCGCGGTTGCCACCGGCATGTTCTCACTGACACAGGCATCGACAACCTTTGCGCTGATCATTGTCGGAGAGATCGCATTCGGAATCGGCGTCGGCTGGCTGAGTCTACGACTGCGCTCATGGTCACACGATCCGCATATCGAGATTATCCTGTCGCTGCTGACGCCCTATGTCGCTTATTGGGTGCCGGAACATCTCGGCGGCTCCGGCGTGCTTGCTACCGTTGCCTGCGGACTCTATGTGAGCTGGATCGGCCCGCGGCTGATCTCCGCGGCGACGCGACTGCAGGGCATCTTCTTCTGGGATCTGTTGATCTATGTGATCGAGGGTTTTGTGTTCCTGCTTACCGGCCTTCAGGCACGCACGCTGATCGAACGTACGCACGGATTCTCGCTCACCGATCTGCTGGTCGCAACGGCGATCATCACCGCCATCGTCATCGCTGCCCGCTTCGTATGGATGTTTCCAGCCACCTATGTGCCGCACTGGGTATGGCCGCGGATGGCCAATCGTAATCCGACGCCGAACTGGAAATATCAGTTCCTGCTCGCTTTCACAGGCGTGCGCGGCGTCGTCTCGCTCGCGGCGGCGCTGGCGCTGCCATTTGCGACCGCCGACGGCACACCTTTCATCCAGCGCGAGGTGATCCTGTTCATCACCTTTGGCGTCATCCTGGCGACACTGGTCGGACAGGGCCTGATGCTGCCGACTGTCATAGGCTGGCTCGGCCTCGCCAAGGACGGAAAAGCGGAGCGGCGCCGGGAACGGATCGCCGAGCTTGCCGCGCGTCGCGACGCGGTCCAGGCTGCCTACGATCAGCTCGAAAAGATCGGCCGGGAACGCAAGCTGTCGAAACGTGTGCTTGCTTTGCTGAAAGAGCGGCATGACCACCGCGTCAACCAGTTGCCGGGCAATCTCGACGACGACCTGTCGGTCGCGCTGCTCAGTGCCGACGTCCAGCTCGAACTGATCGCAGCCGAGCGTGAATTCGCCTACCGGCTGCTGCGCGACGGCAAGATTACCGACGAAGCGCGGCGCCGAATCGAGCGCGAACTCGACCTTGAGGAATCGACGATCACCGCGCGCCGCGGTGACCACGGGGCGCTATGAATATCCGCCGTCTTCACGCAATCGGAACGACATCATCGGAACGTCAGCGGAATGACTTGGGGATCGGCAGCCAGCTTTCCCGCCCCTTGTAATCGAGCGGCTTGCGGCCGTGATGTTTGGCACGGAAATCGGTGTAGCGCTGCCGCAGCTTGCGCACGCGCGCGGCGGAAGACCGGATCGGTATCTGCGGCGCCGCCAGCAGAAACCGTTCCACCGCCCACATATTGCGCGACTGGAAACGCCAGTCGTAGCGCCCGAGCCCACGCAGATCGACCCGCGCGAAGCCGGTCAGTACGCCGGTATAATCGACATACGGCTCGAAATAGCTCATCGCGAGCGCGCGCAAGGTGCGGAATACCGGCTTGCGCCCATGCAGGCCAGGATCGCGCGAACGCGCCACCGAACCCCAGCGGCCATTTCTGCGATAGATGAAGATGACGTGATCGAGCCCATCGATGGAGCCGAGCTCCAGCGTCAGCGGCGGCAGACCGTGTTGCTCCAGTACCGTTGCCGCGAACAATGCGGCTTCCAGACAGTGGGCCGTTTGCTGCCGCACCACCTCGCGGAAACCGCGCAGCGTGCCGCCGTCGGTCTCGGTATTGTAGGGCAGTGCATTAAGCCAGGCCTGCACCTTTTCCGGCGTATCGAGACGCCGGATCAGCCGCCGCTCGGCAGGGTTAAAGGCGGACAAAGATGGGAGATCTGCATCGGAGAGAAGCATGCGCGCGGACGATATGACCGAATCCTCCGCTGTCATCGCCGGGCTGACGACAAAAGACAAGTTGTCAGGCGCGGTCCTGCGGATCACTCCGCCGCACGGATGCCAGTGCCCCAGCGCCGTTCGATATAGTCGATCACCATTTGCTTGAAGTCGGTCGACAGCGTCGGTCCGCGCAGGGTCGCGGCTTTTTTACCGTCGATGAACACCGGCGCGGTCGGCTGCTCGCCGGTGCCGGGGAGCGAAATGCCAATATCGGCATGTTTGCTCTCGCCCGGCCCGTTGACGATGCAGCCCATCACCGCGACGTTGAGTGTCTCGACGCCCGGATAGCGGCTTTTCCAATCCGGCATCGAATCGCGGATGAAACTCTGGATGTCGGCCGCCAGCTCCTGAAACGTTGTCGAGGTGGTGCGGCCGCAACCGGGGCACGCTGCGACGAGCGGCACGAAAGTTCGCAGCCCCATGGTCTGCAGCAGTTCCTGAGCAACCTGCACCTCGCGCGTGCGGTCGCCGCCCGGCTCCGGTGTCAACGAAATGCGGATCGTGTCGCCGATGCCCTGTTGCAGCAGCACGCCCATCGACGCTGCCGAGGCGACGATGCCCTTGGTACCCATGCCGGCCTCCGTGAGACCCAGATGCAGCGCATAGTCGGAGCGACGAGCCAGTTCAACATAGACTGCGATCAGGTCCTGAACAGCCGAGACCTTGGCAGAGAGAATAATGCGGTTCTTCGGCAGGCCGATTTCCTCGGCTCGCGCCGCCGACAGCAGCGCCGATTGCACCATCGCTTCGTGCGTAACGGCGCGCGCCGACAGCGGCGCGCCGGCGGCATTGTTCTCGTCCATCAGCCGAGTGAGCAGTTCCTGATCGAGCGAGCCCCAGTTGACGCCGATGCGCACCGGCTTGCCGTAACGGATAGCGGTCTCGACGATCTGGGTGAACTGTGGATCGCGCTTGTTCCTGAAACCGACATTACCCGGATTGATCCGGTACTTGTCGAGCGCCTCGGCACAAGCCGGATGATCGGCAAGCAGCTTGTGGCCGATATAGTGGAAATCGCCGACGATCGGCACGTGCACGCCCATCCGCGCCAGCCGGTCCCTGATATGGGGCACGGCGGCCGCCGCTTCGTCGCGATCAACGGTGATGCGTACCAGTTCGGAACCGGCTCGTGCCAGCGCCGCCACCTGCCGCGCGGTACCCTCGATGTCAGCAGTATCGGTATTGGTCATCGACTGCACGACAACCGGGGCTTCGCCGCCGACGCGGACGCCGCCGACATCGACGGCGACGGTTTTATGCCGGTTCTGCAAGGCGGCGTTCGTCATGTTCGATCTGCGCTGCGTTTCTCTGGCGTCGTCCCGTTCCGGCCTATCGAAGCGGGCACCAACGCGCCATGCTATAGCAGGCCGATTGCGACCCGACAAAGACAGGTTCGCCGCGCCGGCCCGCCTATCCTGGCCGGTTCACCAGCACCAGTCCGGCCATCACCAGCGCGACCGCCACAGCGAAGGCCGGCGTTAGCGGGTCGCCAAGCACCAGATGGCCGGCGGCAATGCCGAACAGCGGCGTCAGAAAGCTGAAAGCCGACAGCCGGCTGGCCGAATAACGCACGATGAGCGCGAACCAGGCGACATAGGTGACGGGCACGATATAGAGCGTCTGATAAGCGACCGCGCCCAACGCAATCGTCGACGGCATGCTCGTCACCATCTGTTCGCCGAGCAGCCAGGATGAGAATGCCAGGATCGGCACCGAGACAGCGAGCTGATACAACATCGACTTCTCGGCGGAGACGCGACTCAGCCGGCTGGTCTTGATCAGCAACGTCGTCAGCGCCCAGAAGAACGCGGAGGCAACGCTCAGCACATCGCCGAAGATCTGGCGTGGATCGAGCGCCGGAGTCGGCAGACCGAAGGCCAGCATCATGCCGATAAACGACAGGATCAACCCGACCCACTGACGCGCCCCAAACCGGTCCGCAGGCATTAGCCAGCGAATACCGACGACGACGAAAAACGGCGCGAGATAGAGGAACAGGATCGCCCGCGTCGCCGTCGTGTAGTTCAGTGCGTGATAGATGCAGACGAATTCGAGCGCGAATAACAAACCGCAAAACAGCCCGGCCGGCAGCGATCCGTCGCGCGCGAGCACTGGCAGATTGCGCCAGCGCATCCAGGCAAAAACAATGGCACCCGCGCCGAGCGAACGTACCAGCGCCTGCAACAGCGGCGGAATTTCGTGGATCGCCAGCTTGATCGCGACCTGATTCAAGCCCCACGACAGGCACAGCACCGTTACCAGAGCGGCAGCCAGCGGATCGAGCGGTCGTGTGTGCGAAGCAGGCAGAGCAGGGTCCGCTGTGACAGCGCCCCCCTTGCTCGTCGGCGTTTCAGGCATCGGCAATCCCGGCAAGACAGACAACCGAAGCGAGACGACCGGCCCCGGCACAATGAACGGCAAGGTAATGGCTGGGCTTCAGAAGCGCCATGCGGAGACGGGCATAGGCGGCATGCCCGACGCTGGCGTCGCCAAACCGGCGCGACCCGCAGCAAAGAATGCGCGCCGCGCTACCTCGAGCAACTGCCGGTCAGCGCGTTTCGGCGCGGCAATGCGCACAAATGCCGGGAATCTCGATCACCGGCGTTTTCGGGACGAAGCCTGCAGAGCGCGCCGCCACTTTCACCGCATCCGTCAACACCGCCGAACCGGCCTCGCCGACGGCGCCGCACTGCTCACAAAGCAGGAATACGACTGGATCTCCGGCATCATGACGCCAGATGCAGGCGATGAATGCGTTGCGGCTCTCGATCCGGTGAACCAGCCCCTGCTCGCGCAGAAAATCAAGTGCGCGATAGACCGTAATCGGCGGAGTGGTCGCAGCACCGTCACGCATCCGGTCGATAATCTCGTAGGCACCGAGCGGGCGATGGCTGCCAAGCAACGTCTGCAGCACCTGCCGCCGGATCGGCGTCAGCCGCTGCGCCCGCGCCGTGCAAAGCGCTTCCGCATGCGCGAGCGCATCGGTCGCACAGCGGTCGTGGTCGTGATTGGGGGCCGGAAATATCGCGGTTGTTTTCGACACCTGCTGCGTCCTGAACTGGGGATTTGCGGAAGCTCTCCGAAAGTTAATGGAACTTCCTTTCCAAACGCTTGTTGCATCGCAATAATAGAAGCTTATGTGTCGCTGGGGCGGCACGCAACTCCCGAGGTCTCCCATGCTCAAAGGCAAAACAGCTCTCGTCACCGGTTCCACCTCCGGCATCGGCCTCGCCGTTGCCCGCGCCATGGCGCAGGAGGGAGCCAATCTCGTCATCAACGGCTTTGGCAAGGAAGCCGATATCGAGAAAGAGCGCGCCGGCCTGGAAAAAGAATTCGGTATCAAGGCGATTTATTCGCCGGCGGACATGACCCGTCCAGCGCAGATCAGCGAAATGGTCGCCACTGCCGAAAAGACCTTCGGCTCGCTCGACGTGCTCGTCAACAATGCGGGCATCCAGCACGTTGCCAATATCGAGGATTTTCCGATCGACAAATGGGACGCGATCATTGCGATCAACCTGTCGTCGTCGTTTCACACGATCCGCGCTGCCATTCCAGGCATGAAAAAGCGCAAATGGGGGCGCATCATCAACATCGCCTCGGCGCACGGACTCGTCGCCAGCGAACAGAAGGTCGCCTATGTCGCCGCCAAGCACGGTCTCGTCGGCCTCACCAAAGTGGTAGCGATCGAAGCAGCCAATGATGGCGTCACCTGCAACGCCATCTGCCCCGGTTGGGTTCTAACTCCGCTTGTCGAGAAGCAGATCGAGGCGCGGGCCAAGGAATCCGGCAAGAGCATCGATCAGGAGAAGACCGCGCTGCTGGCGGAAAAGCAACCGATGCACCAGTTCACGACGCCGCAGAATATCGGCGCGCTCGCCGTCTTCCTGTCGGGCGACGTCGCCATGTCGATCACCGGCTCGGCCTATTCGATCGACGGCGGCTGGGTCGCCCAGTAATGGACGCCTCCTCGGGCATGCACCCGGAGCCCCGCGGCGGCAGCCCGTCGCGCAAGTCGATCAACCTTGCGCTGCAGGGCGGCGGCGCTCACGGCGCCTTCACGTGGGGCGTGCTCGATCACCTGCTTGCCGACGGACGGCTGCAGATCGAAGGCATCAGCGGCACATCGGCTGGCGCGATCAACGCGGTCATGCTGGTCGACGGATTGACGCGCGGCGGCCCCGACGAAGCCCGGAAGCGGCTCGCCGATTTCTGGCGCGCTGCAAGCCTCGGCGGTGAACTGCCCGACGTCCAGCGCCGGGCCGTGGACAGGCTGTTTTCCTTTGTCCCGCTCGAAGATACCCCGCTCGGCATCTGGTTCAACGCGATGTCGCGCTATCTATCGCCCTATGATCTCAACCCGTTGAACATCAATCCATTGCGGGAGTTGATCGAGCGCTTCGTCGATTTCGAAGCGGTACGAAACAGCAATGCGATCGAACTGTTCATTTCGGCGACCAATGTCGAGACAGGCCGGCAGCGAATCTTCCACCGCAAGGAACTTACCGTCGAGATGGTTCTCGCATCCGCCTGTCTGCCGCTTCTGTTCCAGGCAGTCGAGATCAATGGCGTGCCTTACTGGGATGGCGGCTACGTCGGCAATCCGGCGCTCTATCCGCTGTTTGCACCGACCCGGACGGAAGACCTGTTGCTGGTGCAGATCAATCCGCTGATCCGGCGCGGCACGCCCAAAAGCAAGGACGAAATCCTCGGTCGTATCAACGAAATCACTTTCAATTCGTCGCTGATGGCGGAATTGCAGGGCATCGAATTCATTGGCAAGCTCATCGACCAGGGGAAGCTGCCGCGCGGCACCGGTCCCGGCCAATATCGCCGCATCCATCTGCACCGGCTCGCACTCGACAGTTCGGCAAAGGAACTCGACCCGGCAAGCAAGATGAACACCGACTACGACTTCTTCGACATGCTGCGCAAGAACGGCAAGCGCGCGATGCGGCGCTTTCTCGACGCCCATTACGACAATATCGGCGTGCGAAGCACCGTCGATGTCGAGGCGGAAATGAGCCTGCAGCACGCCTGAGGCGACGCAGCATCCGATCGCGCAGTTCGCCTGACCGCCTCACGCTGTAGCAACCGGGTTCCACTTGCGGAACCTGCCGCGCCCATGCGGCCGTCCGCTGCCACCGGATGACAGCCATGCAATCTGACATATGACACTTATTATAAGCATGCTTATTAAAAGCTCATGCAAAATATCACCGCAGACCCTCCGATCACCGACCTGCGGCCGCGCCGGCCCGGCCGGGAGCTTGCCTTTGCCATCAAGGACGTCGGCCGCATGTTGCAGACTTATGCCGATCAGGAGGTCCGGCGGCTCGGCATGACCCATTCGCAATGGGCCGTGCTGTCGCGGATCGAGCGCCACGAGGGACTGAAGCAGTCCGAGATCGCCGGGATGCTTGACCTGCAGCCGATCACGCTGACCCGCCTGCTTGACCGGCTATGCGACAATGAACTGATCGAGCGCCGCCCAGATCCACAGGATCGCCGGGCCTGGCGGCTCTACCTGCTCCCGGCAGCAAAGCCGCTGATGGCACAACTCGACGCGCTCGGCCGCGAACTGTCGCAGAAAATTCTCAACGGCATTTCTCCTACGAAGGTCGAGACCATGCTGTCCGACCTCGGCTCCATCCGCGACAACCTGCGCGATCTGCTCAACGACAGATCCGGCAACTCCGAATCGAGCAAGCGTCATGGCTGACACCAATCTCAAAGTCGTCGCCGCTCCAGAGGCAAAAGCCAAGCCGGACACAGGCACTGCGCCTACCGACAAGGGCTCATTCTTCGGCGTACTGAAGCGCCGCCGCCGTTTCATCCTGCTGGTAGTGCTGCCATTGTTCGCCGCATTGGCTGGTCTCGGCGTCTATTTCACCGGCGGTCGTTATATCACCACCGACAACGCCTATATCGGCGCGCAGAAGGTGCTGATCACCCCGGATATCTCCGGCAAGGTGGCAAAGATCATGGTGCGCGAAGGCCAGCACGTCCGTGCCGGCGACGCGCTGTTCACGCTCGACAGGACGCCGTTCGAGTTGGCACTCGAGCAGGCGCGCTCCAAACTCGCCAGCGCGCGTACCGATTTCAACAATCTCAAGACCAACATCAACTCGCTCGACGAACTCGCCGAGCTGGCGCAGAAGAGCGTCGAACTCAAGCAACGCGATGTCGACCGCAAGAGTCGGCTGTTGACCAGCCAGGCCGGCTCGCAGGCCGACGTCGATACCGCCGCGGCGGCGCTGGTGACCGCACAGCTTCAGGCGCAGTTCACCAGGCAGCAGCGCGACAACGCACTCAACCAGTTGCTTGGCGATCCTGATCTGCCGCTCGAACGGTTCCCGGCATATTTGCAGGCAAAGGCCGCTTTCGATCAGGCCCAGCGCGACCTCGACCATACCATACTGAAAGCTCCGATCGACGGCGTGGCGACACAGGTCGACAACATCCAGCTCGGCCGCTTCGTTACCGCCGGCGCGCCGGTGCTGAGCGTGATCGACGACGCACAGCCCTGGGTGGAAGCCAACCCGAAGGAAACCGATATCACCTATCTCCGACCGGGGCAGAAGGTGACCATCGAGGTCGATACTTTCCCCGACCATGTCTTCAAGGGAACCGTGCAATCGGTGAGCCCCGGCACCGGCTCGCAGTTCTCGATCCTGCCGGCGCAGAATGCCAGCGGCAACTGGATCAAGGTGGTGCAGCGCGTGCCGGTGCGCATCGTCTTCGACAAGGATGAAACCACGCGCCTGCTGCGTACCGGCATGAGCGCCTCCGTGTCGATCGACACCGGCCACAGCCGCATCCCGTTCATGTCGACTGCAACCGCCGGAGAAGCCGCGAAGGACCTGCACTGATGCATGGATTGCACATCACCGACATGCCGGCCGGCCTGCGCCGCGCCCTGGTGACGGTATGTGCAATGACCGCCACGATCATGCAGGCGCTCGACACCACGATCGCCAACGTGGCGCTGCCCTATATGCAGGGCTCGCTGTCGGCCTCGCTCGATCAGATCAACTGGGTGCTGACCTCCTATATCGTCGCCGCGGCGATCATGACCGCGCCGATTGGCTGGCTCGCCGACCGGTTCGGTCGCAAGACCCTGTTCGTGATCTGCGCCGCCGGTTTCACCGTAGCGTCGCTGTTGTGCGCGGTGGCGCAGAACATCGAGCAGATGGTGCTCTACCGGCTGCTGCAGGGCATGGCCGGCGCCGCACTGGTGCCGTTGTCGCAATCGGTGATGCTCGATGCCTACCCTGCGGCCGAACGCGGCAAGGCGATGGCGATCTGGGGCATGGGCGTGATGCTCGGCCCAATCATGGGGCCGACTCTCGGCGGCTGGCTGACCGACAATTATTCCTGGCACTGGGTGTTCCTGGTCAACCTGCCCGTTGGCATCGTCACCGTGCTTGGCCTGATGCTGTTCATGCAGGAGACCGACAAGCAGACACATCTGCGCTTCGACTGGTTCGGCTTCGCCGCACTCGCTGTCGGCATTGGCGCGCTGCAATTGCTGCTCGACCGCGGCGAACAGGTCGGTTGGTTTGACTCCCGGGAAATCTGGATCGAGGCAATCGTATCGGCGGCGGGCTTCTATTACTTCTTCGCGCATTCCTTCACCACCGCACGACCGTTCATCAACTTCGAGCTATTCCGCGACCGCAATTTTATCAGCGGCTGTATTTTCATGGTGGTGATTGGCATCGTGCTGTTCGGGACGATGGCGCTGGTGACGCCATTCATGCAGAGCCTGCTCGGCTATCCGATCCTCACCGCCGGCATCCTCCTCGGCTCGCGCGGCGTCGGCACGCTATTGACGATGATGGTGGCGCCGGCGCTGATGGCACGCATCGAGGTGCGCTACCTGATCGCCGTCGGCCTGTCGCTGACCGCGGCGACGCTCTACAGCATGAGCGGCTTCACCCTCGACACCGACGCGCGCACCATTGTCCTCGTCAGCATCATGCAGGGCGTCGGCCTCGGCCTGGTATTCGTGCCGCTGACTGCGGTCGCATTCCTGACGCTGCCCGGCCACCTGCGTACCTCCGGCACCGCGATTACCACTCTGGTGCGCAATATCGGTTCCTCGATCGGCATCTCGATGGTGATCGCCAACCTCACCAACAAGACCACCTATATGCACGCACGGCTGATGGAATACGTCACGCCGTTCAACCTGGCACTGCAGATGCCGGACGTCGCGGCGACATTGAACACCTCGACCGATACCGGCCGTGCCTTGCTCGACGGTCTCGTCACCCAGCAGGCGACTGTGATCGCTTATCAGAACGATTACTGGCTGCTGATGTGGCTGACACTGGCGGTTCTGCCGCTGACGCTGATCATCGGCTCGTCGAAAGAGTTCCGTCAGCCTTCCCGCAAGATCGAAGCGCACGCGATGGAGTAATGTGCAGCGTCCCGACGGTGTCGGACGGCGATAAAAGAAACGGCCGACGCTTTTGAAGGCGCCGGCCGCTGATTTCCTGCCTGAAGCGGGCGCTACTTCGCCAGCGCCTTCTCGTAAGGATAGATCACATCACCGCTCTTGTACTCCGGCGGATAGATGATCGGCATCGTGTCGAGCTTACGGAACTCCTCGATGCTGTTGCTTTTGATGTTCTGGAACTGCACCGCCATCACCCGTTCGACGGCCCATTCACCGTTCTTACCAAACTTCACATCGCCGACCGTGGTCTTGAACGTGTGGGTACGGATGTAGTCGGCGAGCTTGCCATCGTCGAGCGACTTGGTGCCGTTCACCGCATCGCCAAGCACCTGCAGATAGGCATAGGCCCACACCGGCATGTAGTAGCCGAGCGGGTCGACGCCCTCGGCCGCTGCGCGCTCCTGGTACTTCTTGACCAGTTCGAGCGAGCCGGGGAACGCCATCGTCTTGTGAGGCAGCCAGGTTTCAAAATTGACCAGGCCATTGAGGAGCGGCCCGAGCTGAGTCTTGAACACGGTGGCCTGCAGGCCGACCATCGCGCCGCCCCACATCTTCGGCTTGAAGCCGACTTCGTTCATCGCCTTGACCATGCCGACCGAGTCGAGCGGATAGGAGCAGACGACGAACAGATCGGGATTGAGCGCCTGCACCGCACGCACGATCGGCGTGAAGTCCGCGGTCGCCGGCGGATAGGTCTTGTTGTAAACGATCTTGAAGCCGGCAGCCTTGGCATTCTCCGTCGCGCCTTCACAGGCGTTCCGACCGAACTCCGCATCCGCCATGGCGATCGCGATCGTCTGTGGCTTCGGTTTCTGTGCCTCGGCGACCTTGAAGAAACCACGGGTAAACGCCGGCTTCGGCGTCGGCCCGTTCGGAATCATCGAGAAGTAACGGTCGTATTTGAATTCGTCGTTGATGCCGGTGCCGAACAGGCTGATGAATACCTTCTTCTTCGAGATGGCGATCGGCATCGCCGGCGCGATCTGGCCGGAAGCGTAACCGGAAACGATCAGATCGACCTTGTCGACGTCGAGCAGCTTGGTGTAGATGCCCGGCACCGTCGACGGATTGCTCTGGTCGTCAAAATAAACGAGCTTCACCGGCCGACCCATCAGGCCGCCCTTGGCGTTGGTGTCTTCTTCCCAGATCTTCATCGCCAGCAGCGACGACTTGCCATTGGCGGAGAGCGGCCCCGTCAGCGACATACCGAAACCGATCTTGATCGGATCACCGGACGGCGCCTGCGCCGAAGCGGCGGTGACGGCAAGCGCCAGCGCCGCCGCCGAAGCGGCAAGACAGCCGCCCCAATATTTCAAACTACCAAACATCCCAGTTCCCTCCCGTGAGTGAAAGGCAGCCCGTCACGGGCCGCCGAGTGCATAACCAGCGTGCAATCGATTGTCGTAACCCAATATTTGCCGATCAGCCCGCGTGCTGCAACAGGCCGGTCGTCGCGGCTGCCGACATCCTAAACGAGCGACTTGTCGCAGCGCGCGGCACTATCTCCCTGATCGTTATCGCGCGCTGCGACATCGCAAAATCTGCAGATGAGATCGCCGAGCGGTCTCGATGCGTCAACCCCATACCTCTTTCGACACGTCGACAATCATCCGCAGTTTCGCCCACTGCTCCTCTTCCGCTAGGACGTTGCCTTCCTCGGTGGAGGCGAAACCGCATTGCGGCGACAGGCAAATCTGGTCGAGCGCAACATATTTCGTCGCCTCCTCGATCCGGCGCCTGATGTCGTCCTTTGGTTCGAGACGGCCGGATTTCGAGGTCACCAGACCAAGCACAATCTGCTTGCCGCCTTTTGGGAAGAAGCGCAGCGGCGCGAAACCGCCGGCCCGTTCGCTGTCGTATTCGAGGAAATAGCCGTCAAGCGGCGTCTCGTTGAACATGACCTCGGCAACGGGCTCGTAGCCTCCCTCGGCGATCCAGGTCGAGCGAAAATTGCCACGGCAGGAATGCATGGTGACCACCATGTCCTTCGGGCGATCTCTGATCGCGATGTCGATCATCTTCGCATAGATCTTCGGCAGCGAATCCGGATCGTCGCCGCGATCACGCGAATGTGCCCGCTCGCCGGCATCGCACATCATTGCCCAGGTCGTATCATCGAGCTGCAGATAGCGGCAGCCGGCGTCGTAGAATGCCTGCACGGCCTTGCGATAGGCCTGCGCCAGATCATCGAAGAAATGGTCGAGGTTCGGATAGACATCCCGGCTGATCGACACGCGGCCCTGGCGGAAGTGCAACACCCCCGGCGCAGGGATTGTCATCTTTGCCGCTCCCTTGACATGTGCCTTGAGGAACTTGAAGTCCTCCAGATGTGGATGCCCGGAAAAACCGACCTTGCCGACCGTCCGCACGCTTTCCATCTTGGTGTCGACACCGTGGAATTTGATGCCCTTATCGGTCTGGTAGAGCTCGACCCCGTCGAGGCCCTTGAAGAAATCGAACTGCCACCATGACCGGCGCAATTCACCATCCGTCGCAAGCTGCAGGCCGACCTCCTCCTGCTTGCGGACAATGTTCTCGATTTCCCGATCCTCGATCTCGCGCAACTGTGTAGCGCTGATATTGCCGCGCGCCCGCCTGGCGCGTGCTTCCTGAACCGCGCGCGGCCGCAACAGACTGCCGACGTGATCGGCGCGGAACGGAGCGGTGGTGCGCTGGGTCATGACAGGCCTCTTGGTCCTATCGTCTTGCTCCGATGTTACTCTCGGGTTGGGCCCGAGAGTCCATCCGGAAAAGACAAGTGGCTCGAACGGGACACCGGATCAGGTCGACGACCGGACCGGCCAGAGCCGGGTCCGGTTGTCCGGCGACAGCGGATAACGCTCAGCCCCAGACCTCCTTGCTGAGTTCGACGATCATCTTCAGCTTGTCCCACTGCTCGTTCTCGGCCAGTACGTTGCCTTCCTCGGTCGAGGCGAAGCCGCATTGCGGCGACAGGCAGAGCTGGTCGAGCGCGACATATTTCGTCGCCTCGTCGATCCGGCGCTTGATATCGTCCTTTGGCTCCAGGCGTCCCTGCTTCGAAGTCACGAGACCGAGCACCACCATCTTGTTGCCCTTCGGAAGGAAGCGCAGCGGCTCGAAGCCGCCGGCCCGGTCGGTGTCGTATTCGAGGAAGTAGCCGTCATAGTTGCACTTCTCGAGCAGATTCTTCGCCACCGGCTCGTAGCCGCCGGACGAGATGAAGGTCGAGCGGAAATTGCCGCGACAGACATGCGTGGTGATCGTCATGTCTGCTGGCTTGGCTTCCAGCGCCTTGTTGATCATCCCGGTGTAGCTGTCCTGCAGATGATCGACGTCGAGGCCGCGATCCTTCGCCTTCTTCAACTCATCCTGCGAGCAGAGATAGGCCCAGGCGGTATCGTCGAACTGCAAATAGCGGCAGCCGGCAGCGTAGAACGCCTTCACTGCATCCTGATAGGCCTTGGCGAGATCGTCGAAGATTGCGTCGCGGCTGGCATAGACATCCTTGCTCACCGAGCCTGGCTCGAGACGGAAATGCATCACGCTCGGCGCCGGGATGCACATCTTCGGCATCACCCTGGTATGCGCCTTCAGGAACTTGAAATGCTCCAGCATCGGATGGTTGGAGAAACCGATCTTGCTGTCGACGCGCAGCACCTGCATCTTGGTCTGAACGCCCTGGAACTGGATGCCATGATCGGAAGCTTCCAGCCGGACGCCGTCGAGCATGCTGAAGAAGTCGTAGTGCCACCAGGAGCGACGGAATTCGCCATCTGTGGCAAGCTGCAGGCCGATCTCCTCCTGCTTGCGGATGATCTTCTCGATCTCCCGATCTTCGACCTCTTTCAGTTGCGCCGCGGTGATTTCGCCTTTCTCATGCTTCGTGCGCGCGTCCTTGATCGGCGCGGTACGCAGGATCGAGCCGACATGGTCGGCGCGGAAAGGCGGCTTGCTTCGTGACATCTCGATCTCCTCCCGGCGCCCAGCGAGCGGGCGTCTTCATTGCTCTAGTTGACCAGTTTGATAGCACGTTGACGGGGTTGCCGCGCAACCCTTGCTGCATAGTTCGCGGTGTCGGCAAGCCCGCCGAACGAGAAAAAGTGCGCGGCGATATCGCCAACCGCATCGGGCGCCGCCGCAAGCGCGTCGAGGATGCGGTCAGGCCCGACATGTCCGACCAGCGCCGTCGCGGCACCGGATACTAGGCCCTGCACCGATGCTTTGACGCCGCAGCGCATGGCATACCGCAGCAATGCGGGCAGCCGCGTCGGGCCAGCCATGCCGACCTTCACCGGCGCCTCTATCCCATCCGCCCGCAATTGCCGCAGCCACGCCACGATACGGTCGGGGTTGAACGAGAATTGGCTGACGACGTGCGCCTGAAGTCCCGCATCGCGGGCTACGACTAATTTACGAGCCATCGCTACCTGCAGCGTGGCTTCTTCAATTCGCGGATGCCCCTCGGGATGACCGGCGATACCGATCTCGGCGATGCCCGCCTCTCCGAGGCGCCCGCGCTCGATGACGGAGAGCGCATCGGGGAACGGCCCCGCAATATCACTATCGCCCGCAATGATCAGCAGCCGTCGGACGTCCGCCTCTCCGCGGATGCGGGCAAGGAAGTCGGCAAGCTCGCTGGCGGACAAGAGCCGCCGCGCGGCAACATGCGGCACCGGCTCGAAACCGGCGGCCCGGACGCGGGCCGCCGCGCCTGCCTGTTCGGCGGACGTCTCCGTCGGCACCCGGCTGAGATAGACCGGCGTGCCGGGCGCGAGAACGCCGGATAGTTCGGCAAGTTCATCGTTCGAAGGACGCGTGGCTTCGATCGAGAACCTGCCGAGCGCAGCCATCGTCACTACTCCCGGCGGCGTGAGATGACGAACGACTCGTCGTAGAACCACAGGCCACCGTTCTTCTGCAGCACCTCGCGGGTGGCATCGACATAACGGCGGTCTGCATTGACGTCGGCGAGCCGGTCGTCCTCGACCTGCGCGACATAGATGGCGGCGTTCCAGGCGGCGAGCAGCGTCGATGTGCCGATCGACGCCGAGATTTCCGACGGGAGCGTGTGCATGTCGTAGCGGAACAGCGAGCGCTGATCGGAATAAGCGTTGAAGTTGAGATCGCGCGCCGCGGCCCCGAGCTCTGTTTTCACGGCCTTCAGCAAATCGTGTCGGCTGTCCTGGAACGGATTGTCGTCCGGCCAGATCTTGTGAATCAGCTCCATCCCCGGATCGTGACCATAGGAGTGGATCGCGATCAGCCGGCCGCCGGGCCCAAGTGCCCGTGCCAACGGCGCCAGCACTCGTTTCGCCTTGAATTCGAGCGGCGCACGCGCCCGATAGGGCTGCGACGCCAGGACCAGATCATAATCGGCGGAGACACCGCCCGGCCTCGGAATGATCGGATCGAGCAGGAAGCGATGATCCTCGCGATAGAGAACGAGGATCACCGGACGTTCATAGACCGGGTTGCCGCTCTTCGGCGAAACTTTCGCCTTCCAATTCTCGGCCAGAAACGGCTCCAGCGCGGTGATCTGCTCCTCGAAACCATGCGAGGAATTGCCGGACAGCGGCACGTCCTTCCAGACCACGCTCGCCGCCGCGCTCAGCGATTTCACCGCCAGCCACGGCGCTTCCGCATAAGCAAGATTGGTCAGCACCAGCACCGTCGACGGGTGCTCGTAGAAGCGGTCTGCCATCTTCTGCATGGTCAGCCGCACGTCTTCAAGACTGATCTCCTTGCCGACGATATAGAACGGTGTATGCGGAAAGCGGTCGTGCATCTGGCGCATCACTCGCGCCAGCACGGTGCCATCGCCGACACCGGCATCGAAGACGCGCAGCGCCGGCGGCCGCGGGTGCAACGCGCCAAGTTCGAGACCGATGCGGTTGGCGATCTCCCATTTCTCCGAGCAGGTGTTGACGAACAAAAGATATTTTTGCCGGTTATCGAAGAATCGGAAATTGCGCTGCGGATCGTCGCTGCTCGCCGGCGGCGGCGCACCGGGCGGCGCCATCGTCTGTCGCGGCGGTGCCGGCGGCGGCATATCGGCAAGAATCCGGCGAGAGGCAGCGGAAGCATCGGCGCCGCTCTCCGCCATGAACGAGCGAATGCGCTCCAGCGTGTCGGTGGTGATGCGTCCACCGTTACGCAACCGGCTTGTCAGCTTGCCGTCGTTGACAGCACGGCGGCCGAACGTCGACTCGGCCAGCCCGCGCGCGCGACAGAAAGTAGCGATCTCCTGAAGGATGAGTTCATTCATGGCATGCGACCACGGTCTGAAGGGGCTGGATGATGGCTGCAGTTTGCCGATGCCGGCTGCGGTCCACTGGGAATCGTTTCCTCCGGCACTTTGCGGCCGTTGCCGTCAGCACACTCCCGATCTTCTCCAAGGTCAATGAAAAAATTGACACCG
>DATMEV010000034.1:0-23132 GCA_035556795.1 Pseudolabrys sp.
GTCTTCATCCAGAATCTGGCTCCCGGCGTGATCGAGCGGCTCGGCTTCGACCCGGCGACGCTGCGCGAGCGCCATCCCCGCCTGATCACCTGCTCGATCTCCGGCTACGGCGACGAGGGCCCCTATCGCGACCTGAAGGCCTACGACCTCCTGGTGCAGGCGGAGAGCGGCCTGTCGTCGATCACCGGCAATGAGCACGGTGCGGCGCGCGTCGGCGTCTCGGTCTGCGACATCGCCGCCGGTATGACCGCCTTCCAGGCCGTGCTGCAGGCGCTGTTCGCCCGCGAGCGCTCCGGCATCGGGCGGCATGTCGCGGTGTCTCTCTACCACGCGCTGTCCGACTGGATGAACGTGCCGTATCTGCAATATGCCTACGGCGGCAAGGTGCCGGAACGCGCCGGCCTCAACCATCCCACCATCGCACCCTACGGTGCCTATGCCTGCGGCGACGGCAGGGCGGTGCTGATCTCGATCCAGAACGAGCGCGAGTGGGCGGCGCTGTGCGCCGACGTATTGGACGACGCGGCCCTCGCTACCGATGCTCGGTTTGCCGGCAACAGCCGGCGTGTCGAGCACCGCGCGGCGCTCGATGCGATCATCCTCGCGGTCTTCGGCAGCCTGTCGCGCGACGAGGTCGTGGCGCGGCTGGAGCGGGCCCGCATCGCCTATGGTCGCGTCAGCACGCTGGAGGACGTCGCCCAGCACCCGCAGAACCGTTTCGTCGAAGTCGACACACCGAGCGGCCCGGTGCGCTGTCTCGCGCCGGGGGCGCTGTTTAACAGCACGCTGCCCACGTTCGGGCCGGTGCCCGCCCTCGGCCAGCATGGCGACGCCCTGCGCGCTGAATTCTCGCGCGGCTGACACGTTTTCGCGGTTTGCGGCCCCGCAACAGAGGTGTAAGACATCGGCGCCGGAGCAGCGGCTGTACCAGCCGCTCGATCCGTGCCTAATCCGACAGCGATGTTCCGATTGCCATGACCGCGAAAATCATTGACGGCATCGCCGTTTCTTCCGAGCTGCGCGCCGGCATCAAAGCGCGCGTCGATACCCTCAAGCAACAGGGCATCACGCCGGGACTGGCGGTGATCATGGTCGGCGCCAATCCGGCCTCCGCTGTCTATGTGCGCAACAAGATCCGCGCCTGCGCCGAGGTCGGCATCCACTCCTATCGCTACGATTTTCCCGCCGATGCCGCGCCCCAGGCGGTGCTCGACCTGATCCACGATCTCAACAAGCGGCCGGATACGCACGGCATCCTGGTGCAGTTGCCGCTGCCGCCGCAGTTCTCGCTGCCGCTGATCCTGCAGACCATCTCCGCCGACAAGGATGTCGACGGCTTCCACCTTTACAATGTCGGCGGCCTGGTGGTCGGCGACACCGTGTTCCCCCCCTGCACGCCTTATGGCGTGGTGAAACTGCTGGAACACGAAGGCATCGAGATCGAAGGCAAGAATGTCGTCGTTGTCGGCGCCAGCAACATCGTCGGCAAGCCGATGGCGCTGATGCTGATGCAGCGCGACGCGACGGTGTGCATCTGCCACGCCAAGACCCGCGACCTCGCGCAGTTCACCATTCTCGCCGACATTCTGGTGGTCGCCGCCGGCCAGCCGAACCTGATCCTGCCGCAGATGGTGAAGACCGGCGCGGTGGTGATCGATGTCGGCATCAACCGCCTGCCGAACGGCAAGCTGGTCGGCGACGCCGATTTCGAGGGCTTGCGACGAAAGGTGTCCTACATCACGCCGGTGCCGGGCGGCGTCGGCCCGATGACCGTGACCATGCTGCTGGCCAATACCGTCGCCTCCGCCGAGCGCGCCGCCAGGCACCTCCACGTCACGGACAAGGCACCGGCGACGGCAGCCGGATAACCGCCACGGCCCGCCCAAGTCTTGCCATTCGGCAGACGCGGCCCTTGCCACAGCGAGGCTTTTCGGATGATAGGATAGCGTCCGCAGACCCGGCTTGCGCCGGATCAGCGACATACGCGACTGGCTTGGTCCCGGTAGCTCAGCTGGATAGAGCACAGGTTTCCTAAACCTGGGGTCAGGGGTTCGACTCCCTTCCGGGACGCCAGCGTCCTTCCATCCGCGCGATCGCGACGCCTCAGAGATTCGCCGCCTCGAACGCCTCAACCCACATCGAGCAGACGCCGGAGCGCACGATATCGGCGCGCGAGAACTCGATGACCGGCACCGGCAGCATCTGCGACTTGATCAGATGCAGCGCGGTGCGCAACCCGCTCGCTTCCTCCAGATCGCACTGGCTGACGTCGCCGTTGACGACGACGGTGCAGTCCTCGCCGATACGGGTGAAAAACATCTTGATCTCGTTGCGCGTGGCGTTCTGCGCCTCATCGAACAGGATGAAGGCGTTGCTCCAGGAGCGGCCGCGCATCACTTCGAACGGCACCAGTTCGATATCGCCGTTCTTCAACGCGATCTCGAATGCCGCCTTGCCGATGCGCTGCTTGATCGCATCGATCACCGGCGCCGCCCACGGCGAGAACTTGTCTTCGAGGCTACCGGGGAAGAAACCGAGCGAGCGCCCGCAGGGCACGTTCGGCCGCGTCAGAACGATTTTCGTAATTTGCCTGTTGCGCAGCAGGTCGGCAGCGTATGTGGCGGCGATCCAGGTCTTGCCGGTGCCGGCGGGGCCGAGCACCACGACCTGAGCATGCTTGCGCAAGGCATCGAGATAATCAGCCTGCGTTGGATTGAGAGCCTTGATTGGGGGCAGCGCGCGTTCGGTATCGAATTTGGAACCCTGGAAGTCGATGATCTGTGCAGAACCGAGCATGCGCTCGTGACGGCGTCTCTTCTTCGCGATGTTCTTGCCCAAGGGAAGGCTCCTTTTGGTAACCGATCGTGGACGTCAGACAGGCGATCGCCATGCGCGGACGCGACGCGGAGCGGCCGCCTGAACGGCGGTCTCGCGGGCGACAGGGCGATGATTGCGAGGGAAACGGCGTATTTGCACCGTTGCGATGGCGGCGGCGGAGGCTGCATCCGGGAGAGCTTCAGTCCCGAACGACCAAGGCCGACATCAATCCGCGACAGACGGGCTGCCATCGATATTGAGTATAGTTGATTCTCGTGACAGCCATGTGGACATTTTCGCAACGCGAGACCGACCGATGACAGATCGCCCGACGATCCTCACCTGTGCCGTAACCGGCAACCTCACGCGCCCGGAGATGAATCCGGCGCTTCCGATCACGCCGCAGCAGATCGCCGACGATTGCCTGGCAGCCGCCGAGGCCGGCGCCGCCATCGTCCACATCCACGTGCGCCACCCCGACGGACGGCCGTCGATGGAACTTGCTCACTACCGAGAGGTGATGGAGCGCATCCGCGCGAGGAACACGGCGCTGATCCTCAATCTCACCACCGGACCGGGCGGCCGCTTCCAGCCCGGCGACGAGAATCCCGCCGTCCCCGGCCCACGCACCAACTTCCTGCCGCCGCACAAGCGCGTCGAACATATCCTCGCGCTGAAGCCGGAGATCGCGACGCTCGACCTCAACACCATGACCTTCGGCCAGGAGGTCGTCATCAACATCCCGACGAATGTCCGCAAGATGGCGGCGGCGATCTACGAGGCCGGCGCCAAGCCGGAGATCGAACTGTTCGACACCGGCGACATCGAGCTGTGCCGCGATCTGTTTGCTGACAACACATTACGCAAGCCGGCGATGGCGTCGCTGGTGCACGGCACCAAATACGGCATGCCGTCGACACCGGAGATGATGGCTTTCGCGAAAACACGCCTGCCAGCCGACATGCAGTGGACCGGATTCGGCGTCGGCCGCATGGCGTTTCCGATGCTGGTGCAATCGTGGCTGCTCGGCGGACATATCCGCATCGGCATGGAGGACACTGTCTATGTCGGCAAGGGACAGCTCACCAAGGGCAATGGCGAACTGGTCGCGAAAGCCCGCTGGCTGATCGAGAAGCTCGGCGGCGAACTCGCCACCTCCGAACAGGCGCGCGACATGCTCGCCCTGAACCGCTGATGCCGGCGCAAGGAGCGCCGGCACCAACGCAGCGATTGCAGAAAATTCCGGCTACTGGATCCGTCTGATCTGGACGCGCCGGTTGATGGCGCGGCCCATCTCCGTTGCGTTGTCGGCAATCGGCTGCGTCAGCCCGCGTCCCTCGACATGCAGACGCTCCGGCGGAATCTGACGACCGATCAGCCATGAACCGACCGCGCCGGCACGCCGCGCCGACAAGGTAAGATTGGCATCCGGCGAACCGACCGCATCCGTGTGTCCGATCAATGCCAGCCGCAACGTCGGATCGCTGCGCAGCGTCGCCAGCAGTTCCTCCAGCACGGACGCGGCGTCGGACTCGATATCCGCGGAGTTGAAGCGGAAACGGATATAAAGCTGCGCCTCCCCGGTCTGTCGCAGCGTCGACGCAATCGGCTGCTGCACCGGCACGTTGCCGTTGAGAACCGGTTTTGCGGGCAGCGCAAAGCGGAAACTCGACTCGTAGCGGCCGTAATTGCCTGACGAAATGCCGTTGCGGGTGACGCCAGCATAGGCATTGCGGCCCGGCTCCGGAATGACGGTGATTTGCCCGCCCTGCCGTCCGATCGCGCCGGCATGCAGCGCCGAGCGGCAGATGCCGGAGTCGCCGGTATAGACGTCCATGCCCCAGACCGATCCGTTCGCCGTCGCATCAGCCGAACAGGTGCAGGTCAGAGTGTCTTTCGTATCGGCGAAGGCAAGGAAGTCATCCGGACAGATGCCGGCCTCGGTTCGGACAGGCGCCGCAGGAGCAGATGCGACCGCTGCCGGCGCGCCGGCGAAACGGAAGCTCGACTCGTAGCGGCCGTAATTGCCCGACGAAATGCCGTTGCGGGTGACGCCCGGATAGGCATTGCGGCCTGCCTCCGGAACGACCGACACGGTTCCACCCTGCCGTCCGATCACGCCGGCATGCACCGCCGCACGGCAGATACCGGAATCGCCCGTATAGACGTCCATGCCCCAGACCGACCCGTTCGCCACGCCATCAGCCGAACAGGCGCAAGTCAGCGACGTACCGGTCCCCGCGAAAGACACGAAATCATCCGGACACACGGCCAGTCCGGTCCCCGGCGCCGCGGTCGGCACAGGCGCTGCTGCCGCCGGCGCGGTGGCGAAGCGGAAGCTCGATTCGTATTTGCCGTAATTGCTCGACGCAATGCCGTTGCGGGTGAGACCCGGATAGGCATTCCGGCCGGTTTCCGGAATGACCGTCACAGGACCGCCCTGCCTGCCGATGACGCCGGCATGCACCGCCGCACGGCAGATGCCGGAATCGCCCGTATAGACATCCATGCCCCAGATCGATCCGTTCTGCGTCGCGTCGGCGGTACAGATGCATGACAGCTTGTCAGCCGTTCCAGCGAAAGCGGAAAAATTGTCGGGGCACACCGACTGCGCCGAGGCACGGCCGGAGAGGCTGGCCGACGCAGCCGCGACGGCGATAACAAACACCAGAAATGATTTCATGGATTTCAACCGAATGTGGGACGAGCTGCCAGATGTCAGAAGCGTGGATGTCGGAGACAAGTCAGGCGGTGACAGTAAGAGCGTCTTGCATCGGATGCCGGCCCGGCGGCCTCCATCCTCCGCGATCATTCGTGCGGCGCAGCTTAATCGAACCCGATTGGCCTTGCCAGATCGGCCTGCTAAGCAGGATGCCGGAAAGCAGGATAATCCCAAACGAGATGAATAAACCAAGAGCAGAAACAGGCCGGGACAACAGGCCGGGCTTCTCCGTCATGTCATGCGCATATCGGACGCCAGCATGAGCGCATCGCGGCTTGCGGCCCTCAAAACATTGCTCGGCCATCTGCGCGAGCGCACCAGTCTCGAACCCGGCTTCGTGCTATGGGACGGCTCGACGGTGCCGCCGGACTACTCCGCAAATGCACTTGCCATCGCTATCGCCGACGAAGGCGCGATCGCGGCGCTGCTGCGCAAGCCGAAGATCGACACCTTCGCCAATCTGTGGGCCGCGGGCCGCATCGACATCCGCAACGGCACGATCTTCGACATTGTCGAACGCCGGCCAAAGGTGCGTAGCCGCGACCTGCGCAAGAGTCTCGACAAGCGGCTTGCGATCGCGACGCTGCTGAAATTCCTGTTCGTGCCACGCGGCGGCCCGTGGCCGCTGGAAGCAACCGCCAGGCGCGGCACCAGCGACAACAGCGAAGGCGAGAACAAACAGAACATCGCTTATCACTACGACGTGTCGAACGCGTTCTACGAACTCTTCCTCGACGCGCAGATGCTCTATTCCTGCGCCTACTTCACCGACTGGAGCAACGACCTCGACACCGCGCAGCGCGACAAGCTCGATATGATCTGCCGCAAGCTGCGGCTCCAGCAGGACGAGCGTTTTCTCGATATCGGCTGCGGCTGGGGGGCGCTCGTCTGTCATGCGGCCGAACACTACGGCGTCAGGGCGCATGGCGTGACGCTGTCGGAAGAGCAACTGGCGCTTGCCAGAGAGAGGGTCGCGGCGCGCGGACTATCCGATCGCGTCACTCTCGAACTGAAGAACTATCACGCCCTCGACGGTGAATTCGACAAGATCGCCTCGATCGGCATGTTCGAGCATGTCGGCATCGACAATCACCCGGCCTACTTCAACACCATCAACCGGCTGCTGCGGCCGCGCGGGCTTTATCTGCATCACGCCATCGCACGGCCGGCGAAACGCACCGACAGGGAATTCCGCAAGCATCGTCCGGAATTTGCGGCGCTGGTGCGTTACATCTTCCCCGGCGGCGAACTCGATCACATCGGCATGTCGGCGGCCAATCTGGAGCGGCACGGCTTCGAGGTGCACGACGTCGAAGGCTGGCGCGAGCATTATGCACGCACCTGCCGGCTCTGGCATGACCGGCTGGTCGCCAACAAGGATGCCGCCATCCGCGAGGCCGGCGAAGTGAAGACGCGGATGTGGATCGCCTATTTCGCCGGCTGCGCCATCGCCTTCGAGCGTGCCACCGTCGGCATTTTCCAGACGCTGGCATCGAAACGGGCGCGCGGCCCCTCCGGGCTGCCGCCGACCCGCGCCGACCTGTATCGTTCCACCGAAGTGCGCTAGGCTCTCCGGACAACCGGGCGTTTCACCCGGAGCCGGAACCATGACCGCAATGCGGCCGCAATCAGACTTTTCGATCGGTCCGGGGTGGCTCGACCCGCCGCGACGCAGTTCGCGAGCCATTGCGAGAGCGGTCTTGGGGGCAATCGCGGTCTCACCGATCATGATGGATGGCGCCGCCGCGCAGGATCCGACAGCCTGTGTGACGGAGACGATCGGCACCGCGACCGTGGCTGCGGTGCGCGACGGCCGCACCTTCATCCTCGCCGATGGCCGCGAGGCGCGTCTCGCCACCATCGAGCCGCCGCCGGCTGACGACGCGGAGAGTGCCCGCGTCGCACTGGCCGCACTGATCGAAGGCCGACGCGTGATCCTGAAACAGGCCGGTCCGGCCGAAGACCGCTATGGGCGGATACCGGTTTTTGCCTATCCGGGCGACGATGCTCCCTCGGCGCAGGAGACGCTGCTGGCGGCCGGTCTGGCACGCGTTTCCGCCCGGCCAGGCGACCCTGACTGCGCGCGGATGCTGCTGACGCGGGAACGCGCCGCCCGCGCCGCGGGCCACGGCTTGTGGAACAGGCCCGGCGCGCTGATTGCCGCCAGCCACCCGGCCAAAATTAGCGCCGTGCGCGGCCAGTTCGCGATCATCGAAGGAACCGTGCTGTCGGTTCGCGAAAGCCGTGGCGTGCTATATATCAATTTTGGGCGGCGCTGGACGCGGGATTTCTCTGTCATCGTCCTGAAGCGCCAGGAGCGCAGCTTCATCCGGGCCGGAACCGACCTGCGGTCGCTGGCCGGACGGCACATCCGGGTTCGCGGCTGGGTCGAGCAGCGGCGCGGACCTGTGATAGAAGCAGCGCGCCCCGAGCAGATCGAACTGGTTCACGCGACGACGGCTTCGCAGCAATGAGTACCCGCTACCCGAGCGATCACAGCACCCCTCCGCAGGCTGCGCCACTGACGCGTCACCCGCGCCGGCATGCGCTGCGCTTCGGCCTGCTGACGCTGGCGGCGCTGCTCGCGGCCTGCACGCAGATTCCGGAACAGCGGCAGGTGAGCCTGCCGACGCCACCGAAAGTCACCGAGAGCAACACCGCCGCGCAGCGAGAACATGCGCGCATCCTTGCCGCCTATGGCGGCGTCTATGACGACGCCAGGCTCGAGGCGCTGGTCAACAAGACCGTCGCGCGGCTGGTCGCCGCCTCCGAACGGCCCGACCTGAAATACCGCGTCACGATCCTCAATTCGCAGG
The DNA here is from genome assembly GCA_035556795.1 of Pseudolabrys sp. Taxonomy (GTDB): domain Bacteria; phylum Pseudomonadota; class Alphaproteobacteria; order Rhizobiales; family Xanthobacteraceae; genus Pseudolabrys. The sequence goes on from DATMEV010000034.1 coordinate 8,356, forward strand.
CCGTCAACGCCTTCGCGCTGCCGAGCGGCCAGATTTACGTGACGCGCGGCCTGCTGGCACTGGCCAACGACACGTCGGAACTGGCCTCGGTGCTGTCGCACGAAATGGCGCACGTCATCGCCCGCCATGCCGCGATCCGCGAGGAGCAGGCGAAGCAGGCGGCGATCGTCTCCAGCGTCGTCAGCGACGTGCTGAGCGATCCCAACCTCGGCGCGCTGGCGCTCGCCAAATCGAAGCTCGCGCTGGCGAGCTTCTCCCGCGCGCAGGAATTCGAAGCCGACGGCATCGGCGTCGGCATCGCCGCGCGCGCTGGCTACGATCCCTTCGGCGCGGCGCGTTTCCTCACCGCGATGGAACGCAACGCCAACCTGAAACCGCTTGGCAGCGCCGATCCGCGCTCGCTCGACTTCATCTCCTCGCATCCCTCGACGCCGGAGCGGGTGCGCAACGCCCAGCTCAACGCCCGGCAGTTCGCAGCGCCCGGCGCCGGCGAGCGCGATCGTCAGGACTACGTCGCCAGTCTCAACGGCCTCGTCTATGGCGAAGATCCGAGCGAGGGCTATGTCCGCGGCCGCCGCTTCCTGCATGCGCGCCTCGGCTTCACCTTCACCGCGCCGCCCGACTTCACCCTCGACAATACCGCGCAGGCAGTGCTCGGCCTCAACGGCAACGGCGCCCAGGCGATGCGCCTCGACATCGTCAAGGTGCCGGCCGAACAATCGCTGACCGACTATCTGTCGTCCGGCTGGATCGAGAATATCGACGCCGGCAGCGTCGAGGCTGTGACCATCAACGGCTTTCCCGCCGCCACCGCGACGGCAAAGGGCGATCCCTGGTCGTTCCGGCTCTATGCCGTACGCTTCGGCAGCGATGTCTACCGCTTCATCTTCGCCGCCAAGAATGCGACGCCTGAGATCGACCGCGCCTTCCGCGCATCGATCCAGACCTTCCGCCGCATGAGCCTGAAGGAAATCCAGCAGACGCGGCCGTTGCATATCAAGGTCGTCACCGTGAAGCCCGGCGATACCGTGGAGACATTCGCGGCACAGATGGCGCTGCATCACCCGGCCGACCGCTTCCGCGTCATCAACGGGCTCGAACCCGGCCAGCAGCCGAAACCCGGCGACCAGGTGAAGGTGGTGGTCGAATAGAGCGCGCCCCTGAAGCAGGATGACATGGCTTTGAAACAGCATCCCGCTTCGGATCAAGCATGATCTCGTGCTCTACAGCCGCGGCAGCTTCTGTTTCAGCTTGAAATAATCCGGCCAGGGCTCGCGGTCGCGTGCTGCTGTCCCGGCTTTGCCGACCGCGAGCGGGTGCGCTGTCTTCAGCCGCGCCAGCGCCGGCCACGACACCGGCAACGCCACATAGGCGCCCTTGCGGGCGCGCGTCGAGAACGGCGCGATGGCAGTGGCGCCGCGCTGGTTGCGCAGATAATCGACGAAGATGCGGCCGTGCCGCTTCGCCTTCGACATCGTCGCGACGAACCGTTCCGGCTCCTCTTCCTCCATCAGCCGCGCCATCGCCTCGGCGAAATCGCGATGCTGCTCCCACGAATGACCGCGGATCAGCGGCGCAACGACATGCACGCCCTTGCCGCCGGTGACCATTGCGAACGACTGCAGTCCGAGCTTCTGCAACCGCGCCCACAACTGGCGCGCGGCATCGCGCACGGCGGAGAAATCGAGCCCTTCGTCCGGATCGAGATCGAAGACCAGCCGGTCCGGCTTCTCGATATCATCGACATGGCAGCCCCACAAATGCAGCTCCAGCACGCCGACCTGCACGGCAGCGACCAGACCCTTGAGGCCGGTGATGTAGAGATAGTCTTCCTCGCCCGATTTCTCGGCGATCCGCACTTTCTGAAATTCTTCGGGAAAGCCGTCCGATGCGTGCTTCTGGAAGAAGCACGCTTTGCCGCTGCCCTGCGGACAACGAACCAGACTGATCGGCCGGTTGACGATATGCGGCAGCATGCGCTCGGCGACCGCTGCATAGTGCTCGATGAGCTCGCGTTTGGTCACCTGCTGATCGGCGAACAGCACGCGGTCGGGATGCGTGATCCGCACGCCCTCGATGATCTCCGCACCGTCTTCGGCGGCGGCACTGCGTCTGACCGCCTGCCGGGTTTTCGCCGCGGCGCCGCGTGTGGCCTTGCCAACCGGCATTTCGCGCTCCCGCACCACCTGGGTTGCCGGCTTGTCGCCGCGCAGCCCCTTGAACGAAGCTTGCCGCACCAGCCCGTCGCGCGTCCAGCCGCGAAAGGCGATCTCCGCCACCAGTTGCGGCTCGACGAAATGCGCATGCCGGGCAATGGCGCCCGGCACGTCCGCAATGGGCGACGTCTTGCGCGCCAGCGCCTTGAACCGGCGCGACAGGCCGGCAAGGCCGGCACCGGAATAGCCGCTGCCGACGCGGCCGGCATACCGCAATGCACCGTTCTCGCGCAGTGCCAGCAACAGCGACGAGAATGGTCGCCCGGCCTTGGTCGAAGGTCGCCAGCCGACGATGACGAATTCCTGTTCGAGTCCGCATTTGATCTTCAGCCAAGTCTGGCTGCGTCCGGAGCGATAAGGCGCATCGGCCCGCTTCGACACGATGCCTTCGAGGCCGAGTTCGCAGCACTGCGCGAACATCGCCTCGCCATTGCCGACAACATGATCGGAATAGATCAGCGGCCCTTTGCCTGCGCCGACGAGCGTCTTCAATGTCCGCTTGCGGGCGACAAGCGGTTCGTCGCGCAAGTCCTCGCCGTCGCGCGTCAGCAGATCGAAGAGGTAATAGGCGATCTGTCTGCCGCCGTTGCTCAGTGCATCCTGCAGAGCGCCGAAATCGGTGCGCCCTTTCGTATCGGCAACCGCGATCTCGCCGTCGAGCTCGGCACTCTCGCAGTCGAGCGCCGCGAGCGCCGGCACCAGGGCCGCGAACCGGTCGGTCCAGTCGAGCCCGTTGCGGGTGCGGATGACCACCTGCCCATCCGCCAGCGAGGTGATGGCGCGATAGCCGTCATATTTGATCTCGTGCAGCCAGTTATCGCCCGCCGGCGGCGCATCAACCAGCGTCGCGAGCTGCGGCGCGACGAAGGCCGGCAGCGCCGCGCGTTTCAGCCCGCGCCGGCCGCCGGGCTTTTTTTTTGAGCCGCCGGCCTCTGCGTCATCGGTCTGCAGACGGTCCGCCTTCCTGCGCCTGACCGGAGCGACAAGGATTTCCGGATCGGCGGATACTGCCTTCCGCCCGGCTTTGCCGGAATGCCAGAGGCGCTGGCCCTGCGCGATCTCCGCCATCGACCGGCCGCTGGCGACGCTCGTCGTCTCGCGCTCGGTGACCGGTTTACCGCGGCGCTCGACAAAATCGTCGAGCTCCTTGATCAGCAGCCAGTTGTCCTTGTCCTTCGGGCTGCGCCTGCGCAGCCGCACCAGTGCCCATCTCCCCTGCAGGCGATCGCCATGCAGGATGAAGGCGAGCTTGCCGTCCGCCAGCGCCTGATCGACATCGACGTCAGGCTGCGGCTCCCAGGTGCCGCGATCCCACAGCATCACCGTGCCGCCGCCGTATTCGCCTTGCGGGATCGTGCCCTCGAAACCGCCATAGTCGACAGGGTGATCCTCGACATGCACGGCCAGCCGCTTGTCGTCTGGATTGGTGCTCGGCCCCTTCGGGACCGCCCAGCTCAACAGGGTGCCGTTCCATTCGAGTCGGAAATCGTAGTGCAGGCGCGAAGCGTCGTGCTTCTGGATCAGATAGGCCAGACGCCCCTGCCTGCTGGTGCGACGACGCGCACCGCTCGGTTCGGCGGTTCTGGCGAAGTCCCTCTTGGCCTTGTAGCGCGCCAGCGGGTCAGCAGGCGTTTTCGCTTTCCGGACATGCGCCTGCTTGTTCGGCGCACGCGCGCGCATTTTCCTGGCGGGTCGCTTAGCCGATGCGCGTGCCGCAGCCATTGCGCTTACGCGGCCTTGCGCTTGCGACGCGATGCAGCTTTTGCCGGCCGGGGCCGCACTGCCTTGCTGCTGCGACCTGCCGGCTTTGCCGGTTTCTTGCTGCTGCCCTGCCCCGCAGAGCCAGCCGCTTCGCCGCGAACGCTGCGCTTGAGCGCTTCCATCAGATTGATGACGTTGGAGGCCGGCGCCGTTTCCTCGATCTCCTTCGGCGCGCGCTTCTCGCGCTTCGCCGCGATCAGTTCGCGCAGCGCGCTCGTATAGGGATCCTTGAACTTCTCCGGCTGGAACTTGCCGGCTTTCTTGTGGATCAGTTCCTCGCCGAGTTCGAGCAGATCCTTGTCCGGCGCCGCCGTCTCGATGCCGCTGAACGCCGTCTCTGGTTTTTTGACCTCCTCGGCATAGCGCAGCGTTTCCATCATCAGCCCCTTGCCGTTGGGTTTGATCGCCACGATGGAGCTCTGCCCGCGAATGACGATCTGTCCAAGGCCGACCTTGCCGGTCTTGCGCAGCGCGTCGCGCAGCACCGCATAGGCCTCCTGCGCATCGTCATTGTCTTCCGACGGCAGCACGAAGAACGGCCGCTCGAAATAGACCGGGTCGATCTCGTCCTGATCGACGAACTGCACCAGGTCGATCGACTTCTTGGCTTCCAGCTTGACCCCGTCGATTTCCTCGTCGGACAGCAGGACGTATTTGCCCTTCTCGACCTCGTAACCCTTGACGATGTCGTCGGCATCGACCGGACCGATCCCCGGCACCACTTTCTCATAGCGGATGCGCTTGCCGCTCGGCTCGTGGATCTGATGGAACGAAATCCGCGGCGACGACGAGGTCGCGGGAAAGACCTCGACCGGGATGGACACCAGCGCCAGCCGGATGCGCCCGGACCAGTAAGCTCGCGCCGCCATGACACACCTCACGCAGATACACAGGACACAAAGCAACAGCGGCACCGACGCGGCTCGCCTGCCTCAACAGACAGAACGGCCTCACCGCAATCGGGTTCCCGGACCGGCCGCAAGGGACGCCGGCTCGCTGCCACTTGGCCGGCCGCTCAGGCGAGGGGCGCGTCCTGCCTATGCGCGCCGTCGAGCCGGCCATCATGGATCAGCCACAGTTCCAGCAGTGCCAGATAGGTAACGACCAGGCCGGCGAAAATGCTGACATGCATGGCCGCGGTATGTGCGTAGCCGAGAGCCCACGGCGCCGCGAGCAACCAGAGGCCGAGCGCCACCACCAGCCACTCCTGCCAGCGGCCGAACACCAGCAGCGCCGCCGCCGAGGCAACGACCAGCGCCGCGCCGATCAGCCAGTCGTTCACCCGGGCCGGTTCCTGAGCAAAAGCGTAAAGCCAGGGCGAGATGAGCAGGAACAGGCCGATGGCCAGCATATAGAGATCGAGAGGCATCTTGCGGGCGCCTCGATCCCGATGCGGGCTGGCGGTCCTGTCGATGCCCATATCCATCCGTCGATCCATCTGTGCATCCATGGATTTGCTCTGTCGGTTCACGGCGACCTCCATCGTCGGTGGCAGTGCGGTCAGCAACGAACGCTAACGACTATGCTCGCGCTCCAGATCCTTGCCGGTGTAGTCGGTCATCAGCGCGGTCGCGATCAGCGAGATCACGGCGCAGGCCGCGATATAGAGCGCGATCGCATAGGCCGTGCCATAGACGCCGAACAGCCAGGCCGCGATCAGCGGTGCCGGGCCGCCGGCAATCACCGAGGCAAGCTGATAGCCGAGCGACGCGCCACTGTAGCGCAGCCGGCCGGTGAAGCTCTCGGCAATCAGCGCCGCCTGCGGACCGTACATCATGTCATGCGGCACGATCGACAGCACGATGGCGATGAAGATCACCGAGGCAATGCCGGTATTCAGCAGCCCGAAATAGATGAAGCCGTAGATGCCGGTGACCAGCGCCCCGATCATATACATGCGCTTGCGGCCGATCCGGTCGGATAGATGTCCGAAGAACGGAACCGAGAAGAACGACAGCACCGACGCCGCCAGCACCGACAGCAGCAGGAAATCGCGCGAGATATGTACCGTGCCGGTGCCGTAAGCGAAGACGAAAGCGGTGAAGATGTAGAACGGCGCCTGCTCGGCCATGCGCGCGAAGGCAGACAGCACGATCTCCTTCGGGTGGGTCTTGATCACCGCCAGCATCGGCGCGCGCTCGATCCGGCGTTCGGCTATCAGCTTTGCAAAAACCGGAGTTTCGAGGATGCCGAGACGGATATAGAGGCCGACGGCCACCAGGATCAGGCTCAGCAGGAACGGGATGCGCCAGCCCCAGTTCAGGAACTGATCGCCGGACATCTGGCTGAAGGCGAGCACCGCGAGATTCGCCAGAAACAGTCCGCAGGGAACGCCGAACTGCGGCCAGGAGGCGATGAAACCGCGACTGTGATTGGAGCGTGCCCATTCCATCGACATCAGCACCGAGCCGCCCCATTCGCCGCCGACGCCGACGCCCTGAATGAACCGCAGGATCGTCAGCAGCACCGCGCCCCAGATGCCGATGCTGGCGTAGGTCGGCACCAGCGCCACCGCGAAAGTGGCAAGTCCCATCAGCAGCAGCGTCGCGATCAGCGTCGATTTGCGGCCGATGCGGTCACCGAAATGGCCGAAGATCGCAGCACCGATAGGACGGGCGACGAAGCCCACCGCATAGACGGCGAAGGCTTCCAGCGTACCGACCCATGGATCGGAATGCGGGAAGAACAGCCTGGCGAATACCAGCCCGGTGACCGTGCTGTAGAGGAAGAAGTCGTACCATTCGATCGTCGTGCCGATGGTCGAGGCGATGACGGCGCGGCGCAGTTGAACGTCGTGCTCGGCATCCGGAAGCTGATGAAGCGCTACATCGGTTGTTGTCATGGGACTGTCTCCGGAAAAGAGTCCGCGCCCCGCTGAACCGTTGCAATATTTTTTGATGAAACCCCGGTGCCGTTCGCCGGTTCCCGAAGCTGCGGTGCGGCGTGCGATTTCACCGATTAAATTTTGGACATGATGCGTTGCGGCGAAAACCCTTCGCATGCGCAGTTGCTGCCGGCGGCGCGGCAGACCAACAGAAAAGACCCGGCATTGCTGCCGGGCCTTGTGTGGATCGGCGGATCCGGAGATGAACACCGGACCCGCGATCGGAGCGATTTACAGGGCGCGCTCGCAACAGCCGGACGTGCCGGACAAGTCGCGGACGATACCCCGGATCAGGCGGCTTCCTCTTCCGCCGAATCCTCGTCGGTAGCGTCCGCCTCGGCTTCGGCGGCCGCAGTGGCCGGCTTCGGGCCGCGGCGCGGCCCCTTGGCGAGCGCCGCCTCGATCTCCTTTACCGCCTCGGTCTCGGTCGCCTTCTGTACCGCCGCGACTTCGCGCGACAGCCGGTCGAGCGCCGCTTCATAAAGCTGGCGCTCGCTGTAGGACTGCTCGGGCTGCGTCTCGGAGCGGAACAGATCGCGCACCACCTCGGCGATGGCGACAATATCGCCCGAATTGATCTTGGCTTCGTATTCCTGCGCGCGGCGCGACCACATCGTCCGCTTGATGCGGGCGCGGCCCTTGAGGGTTTCCAACGCCTTCTTGACCAGCGCTGGCTCCGACAGCTTGCGCATGCCGACCGTCACGATCTTCGCGGTGGGCACCCGCAGCGTCATCTTGTCCTTGCTGAAATTGATCACGAACAGTTCGAGCTTGGCGCCCGCGATTTCCTGTTCCTCGATAGCCAGGATCTGCCCGACGCCATGCGCCGGGTAGACGATGAATTCGCCGGTCTTGAAACCGTGACGCTGGTGGGTGTTCTTCTTATTGGTTGACATTCCGGACGGAACTCCATGCCCGGCCGTGCGGCCGGCTGTTTTGACATGAGCCGCGTGGGACGAACCGTGAGCGGCAGTGGTGGCCCGCCGCGGCGCGGCGACAGGTTTTTTGGTGCTCCGGCTCGAGCCGGAGGTTGTTTTCTTCGCCTTTTGACGCGATTTATCTGCCACTGCTTGACGCGTGGATCGCACGCCCTTCTGAAGAACCCTGAAAGCCGGGGCCTCTGGTTCCCGCGAGGCGGAACCGCCCTCGGTCGCTAGCTCAGAAACGCTATTTCGCCTGTGCTGACCTATATAGCACATTTTTGGCCAAAATCAAAGCCTTATCGCACGATATGCGGTATTTGCATGGCCATTTTCGGGCGAAATCCGCCACATCGTTAACGCTGGCAGCGGCGTGCGGCAGCGCGTGGCCGGCGCTCAATCGCCTTCGCCCGGCTCCGGCGAGAAATGCTTCTCGAACTTGTCGGGGACGCCCGCCCATTCGGCGGCATCGGCCGGGGCGTCTTTCTTGATCGTGATATTCGGCCAGACTTTTGAATATTCGGCGTTCACCTGCAGCCAGCGCTCGAGACCCGGCTCGGTATCCGGCTTGATCGCGTCAACCGGGCATTCCGGCTCGCACACGCCACAGTCGATGCATTCGTCCGGGTGGATGACCAGCATGTTCTGGCCTTCGTAAAAGCAATCGACCGGACAGACTTCGACGCAGTCCATGTGCTTGCACTTGATGCACTCTTCGTTGACGACGTAGGTCATCCTGATTCCCTGCGATCCTGGCTCTTATGCTGGCTGGGCGGGCTTGGCCTAACCCAGACCCTGACGCCCGGCAAGATGCCATCAAGATAGGCCTGATCGGCAGCAGGATAAGGAGGCGACGATGCCCGTTGTCGCGGTTCAGCTCAGCGGCCGGTAGAGTGACGCACCGGCCGCCGGCGGACCGCGCCGCTCGGCAAATGCCACCACCTCGAGCACCCGCACCGAGCGGTTCAGCGCCAGCGTCACCACGTCGCCGGCGCGCAGAGCGTGACTTGTCGCGGTGACGCGTTGCCCATTGACGCGGGCGTAGCCGGCGGTCACCAGCTTCGCCGCGTCGGTGCGCGTGCGCACCACCCGCGCATGCCACAGCCACTTGTCGATCCGCTGGGTTGCGGACGATGCCGCCGTGCCCGATACGGCCGCCCGACAGATGGCGTGGCGGCCGAATGCATGATCAGTGTGCGAAGCGATCAGCGCTTCTCCTTTGCCTCTTCAAGTTGCTGCTTGAGCGCTGCCAGCTTGGCGAAGGGCGAGTTCGGATCGGCAACCTTCTCGCGCCGCGGCGGCGCCGAACTGGCGAACATCGGCCGGCCGCCCTTCTCGTGCCGGTCGCCGCGATTGCGCTTGTTGTCGCGTTTGCCGTGATGCGGTCCGCGCTTCTCGCCATGCCCGTCGCCACGCTCACCGCCGAATGACGCGCCGTGACCGCTATGGCCGCCCTTGCGACCGTGACGCTGGTGGCGCGGACGCTCGTGTCCTGCGCCCTCCGTGCCCGGCGTCGCTGCCGTGCCGTCGGCCGGCGCGTTGACGGCGGCAGACATCGCTGCGGCCGCCTGACGCTCGCGGTTCTGGCGCCGGTTGCGTTCGCGGTGCTGGTGCTGATGACGCTGGCCGCGCCCCTGCGGCCGCCAGACCTCGACCGTCTCGGGTTCGGCCGGAGCGGCCTCCGTTTGAGCTGGTTCTTCCGACACGGCCTCGCCTGCCGCCGTTGCATCGGCCTGCGCCGCATCCGGCACAGCGTCGGCTGACGCGACGACATCGTCCGGTTCGGACGCAGCGGGCTCGACGGAAGTTGTGTCGGCGGCGACAGCTTCGTCCGCGGCCGGTTCAGCGATAGCCGCAGCAGGCTCGCCCGCCGCGACGGCATCCGTCTCGTTCACGGCCGTGACCACTGCCGACGCATCGGCGACAGCCGTCGCATCGGTGTCTGTCACTTCGGCTGCCGGCGTATCCGCCGCCTCGCTGCCCGCCGTTTCCACGGAGCCGGTTTCAGCCGGTGCGACTGTCGCCTCCGCCGCTTCCGGCTGCGGCGCTTCCGCCAATACGTCCACCGACGGTTCCGCCGGCAGTTCCGCCGGTTTGGGCTTACGGTCCATCCGGTAGCCGAGCGCCCGCAGGATCGAGGCGAAGTCCTCCCCGGCCGCGCCGGTGAGCGATGTCATCGCCGTCGTCACCGTGAAGCCGCCGCCGGGAAACGCGCCGTCCGGCTTCGGAATGCTCATGCCCTCACGCCATGCAAGCGCCGGGCGGATCAGATCGGCCAGCCGCTCGAGAATATCGACGCGAATCGCGCGCTCGCCGCAGACGCGATAGCCGGAGGTGCGATAAAGCGCCGGCGGAATATCCTTGTCGATCGGGATCGAGGTGCGGCCGCTCGCGGCGATATGCTGCAGCGTGTCGACGCCTTTGGCGTCGGGCGCCTCGTGCTTCAACGCCCACAATTGCGTCGCTAGCGACCGCGGCGCCGGCTTGATCAGGATCGGGATGTAGATGTGATAGGCGCCGAAGCGCACGCCGTATTTGCGCAGCGTGGAGCGCGAGGGCTGATCGAGATTCTTCACCTCGTCGGCAACCTTCTGGCGGTCGAGCACGCCGAGCGCCTCGACGAGCTGGAAGGCGATGCCGCGCGCAATGCCGGTGACGTCCTCGGCAAGCGTCAGCGCGAACAGCGGCGCCAGGAGCTTCTCGACATGGTTCTTCAGCCACAGATCGAGACGCACCTGCACCGCTTCGCGCGACGGGCCGGTGAGATGCTCGTCGGCGATGATGCGCACGCGCGGCTTCAGCACGTCGTCGCCGGTCGTCAGCTTGCCGACCACGTCGCCGATCCAGCGGATGGCCCCGTCGCTGGCGAGGACGATCTGCTCGCTCGACGCCTGCGACAATTTTGTCGCCCGGGCCTCGATCTCGCCGGCCAGCGCCTTCTGCGCCGCGCCCTGCAGGGCCTTGGCTTCCGAACCGCCGGCGGTGGCGTCCGGCGCGAACACGAAGCCGTCGAGACGGCCGATGACATGACCTTCGACGGTCACTTCGCCTGATGTACCGATTTGTGTTTCCAAGTCTGTCTTCTCTCGCAGACGCCGCATCAAAACGCTGGTGCGGCGATCAATGAATCGTTCGGCAAGCCGCTCGTGCAGGGCATCGGAGAGCTTGTCCTCGACGGCACGCGCAGTGCCCTGCCAATGCTCCGGATCGGCAAGCCAATCCGGACGGTTGGCGACGTAAGTCCACGTTCTGACATGCGCGATCCGAGTTGAAAGGGTGTCGATGTCGCCGTCGGTGCGATCCGCCTGCGCCACCTGCTGCGCAAACCAATCGTCGGGGATTTTACCCTCCCGCTGCAGAAATCCATAGAGGGTGACGACCAGTTCCGCATGGGCGGCCGGCGCGATCTTGCGATAGTCCGGCACCTGGCAGACGTCCCACAGGGTGGTGATAGCCGCCGGCGTGCGCGCCCATGCCTTGATTTCGTCGTCGCGCGCGGCATGGTCGAGCACGAGCAGATCCTCGCCGACCGGCGCGCGCGTCAGCCCCTGTTCCTCCGGCACCACGGCAAGCGAGGCCTGCAGCGCCGCGATCGACGAAAAATCGAGCTGCACGTTGCGCCACTGCAGCACGCGCACCGGATCGAAGGCGTGATTTTCCAGCGCCGACACCAGTTCGGGTTCGAACGGCGGGCAACGTCCGGTGGTGCCGAAGGTACCGTCGCGCGTCGCGCGGCCTGCGCGACCGGCAATCTGCGCCATTTCGGCGGGATTGAGTTTGCGAAACTGGTAACCGTCGAATTTACGATCAGAAGCGAATGCGACGTGATCGACATCGAGATTGAGACCCATGCCGATGGCATCGGTCGCCACCAGATACTCGACATCGCCGGACTGATAGAGCGCCACCTGCGCGTTGCGCGTGCGTGGCGACAATGCGCCGAGCACCACCGCGGCCCCGCCGCGCTGGCGGCGGATCAGTTCGGCGATGGCATAGACTTCGTCGGCGGAGAACGCGACGATGGCGCTGCGGCGCGGCAGCCGCGTGAGCTTCTTCTCGCCGGCAAAGGTCAGCATCGACAGCCGCGGCCGGCTGACGATGTTGGCGCCGGGCAAAAGCTTCTCGACGATCGGACGCAGGGTGGCCGCGCCGAGCACCAGGGTTTCCTCGCGACCGCGCCGGTTGAGGATGCGATCGGTGAAGACGTGGCCGCGATCGAGATCGGCGCCCAATTGCGCCTCGTCGATGGCGACGAAGGCGACATCGAGATCGCGCGGCATCGCCTCGACGGTCGATACCCAAAAGCGCGGATTCGGCGGCTTGATCTTCTCCTCGCCGGTGATCAGCGCCACATTCTCGGCGCCGGCACGGCTCACGACCTTGTTGTAGACCTCGCGCGCCAGCAGCCGCAGCGGCAGGCCGATGATGCCGGAGGAATGCGCCAGCATCCGCTCGATGGCGAGATGCGTCTTGCCGGTATTGGTCGGCCCGAGCACCGCGGTGACGCCGGTGCCGCGCAGGCGACCCGCACGCGCGGTGGAGGCAGAAGCGAAAACGGAGGTCATGGCGACGGCGATACTTTCACGAAAGGCGCTTGACGAAGACGTTTGCACAATCTGTTGCACGACGCAGATCGGACATGGCGCGCAGGATCGTGCGGAGCTGCCGTGGCGCGGCGGTTGTGTACCACAATGCGACGGCCGGTGCGGCGAAAACCGTCGGAGCGCGGCGCGCGGTTAAGATTTGGAACGAGTCTGGAACGAACCGCGCCCGAATCGCTGACCGCGGCCGAGTCGAGTTTCGTTCACGGCCATAGATGGGCGCTGCTTTCCACATCACCACCAGATGCTGTAAAAACACATCGAAAATCTGGCCTTTACAGCGCCAAAAGTGTTAACGGCCTGCCGGACTCCGATCCGCGCCGGAGTCAAGGGTTGCGGTGTCGGCTGCGGTGTCCGGCCGTTTCCGAATATTGGCGCAAACCACGTGCCGCGCTACTGCGCCTGCGTCGCCGGTATCGTGGTCTTGCCGTTTGCCGCCGCCTGCACGCTGGAGACGAAATTCGTCGCCTCCAGCACCGCCAGGCCGATCGGGGTCGGCACCGAGATGCGATAGGGAACGACCACCCGCGTACCGGCGACCGGCGCCAGCCAGGCTTCCATATCGCGCTGGCGCATCAGATATTTCACCGCTGTGCGCGACAGCACGAAGCCGGCGATCGGCTTGAAATACACCGCGCAGACTGCCACCGGGCCGTCATAGCCATGTTCGGTCTTCACCTGCTCGATGCGCTTGTAGGCAAGGTGCATGTCGTAGCGGGCACGTCCGTCGAAAATCGAGACGTCCCGGCATGCATCGGGACCGATGAGTTCCGCCTTGCCGGGCACCCGGATCAGCGATGCGGTCATCGGATCGACGACGCCGCGCCGATGCGCATCGGTCACCGGCACCCGCTCCGGGTCGGAATCGACCGGCGGTTCCACGCTGACGTCGCGCACGACGCCGCCATTGACCAGCAACCGCACCGCGTCGGTCTTGTGCTCGGTCTTCACCGTGCTGGTAAAGGCCGACATCAGCGGCCGGATGCCGAGGAAACTGCCGCGCACCGTGCCGCGGCCCTCGCCGCTGGCGAACAGCTTCAGCAGGCCGACGGTGCCGCCGGTGGCGTTGGCGCTGTAGCGGCTGCCGTTGATCTCGACGGTCCAGGTTCCCTTGCCGACCGGGATGCCGGCGAGCGAGGCGGTATAGCGCGCCTCCAGCCGACTGCTGCCTTTCACGCCTTCTGCCGCAGCCATGCCGCCGAGCAGCAGCACCGCGCCGAACCCGATGGCGGTCGTTACGGCCCGGTGCCTGAGGAAGACAGGGTGCTGCATCTGGCCTGACAGTCAAAAAACATCAGCGGGTCGGCGGTATCGAGGTCGGGCAATATCCGACGCCGCGCACCGCACACGATACCATATCGGTACCCTGATCGCGCCCGGCCGCCGATCGCCCCTTGCCCCTGCCCCCTTTGGGAACTGCCACGGCGCCGGCCGAAGCGGCAAGAACAACGGAAGCAACACGAGCGAACAGTCCCGTGTTTCAGCCGCGAATGCGCCGAATCTGTGTTGCGGCGGCCGTGTCGCCCGTCGGATCGGCGGTTAAGCCTTGATTTGAGCCGTCTTTCGGCGAAATCCGCGCAGCCGCCGGCTTGACGCGGCAAGCCCGCCTCCTCTATATGTCCGCCGTTTCCAACGATCCCGTTCGGATCCGACCGATGCCGTCGTGCCGCGCACAGGGTTGCGCGCTGCGGTATCGCCATATCGAGGATGAGTCATGTCTTTCCGTTGCGACCTGACCGGCAAGAAACCGCAGGTGGGCCACAAGGTCAGCCACTCCAATATCAAGACCAAGCGCCGGTTCCTGCCGAATCTGTGCGCGGTGACCCTGGCATCGGAGACCCTTGGCCGGTCGTTCCGGCTGCGCATCAGCGCCAATGCGCTGCGCACCGTCGACCATCGGGGCGGGCTCGACGCCTTCCTCATGAAGGCGCCGAACGACGAGCTGGCGCCGAAGGCGCTCCGCATCAAGCGCGACATCGAGAAGAAGCGCACCGCCGCAGCCTGAGTCGCGCGCGCTTTTCGCAACCGACGCCCGGCCACGCGCCGGGCGTTGTCGTTTCAGGGGTCCCCGCACACGGGCCTGATACTGTGTTGCCTCGAGTCGGCCCTAGCTCCGCACAGGCGCGCACGGCCCTTTCCCGCACGCGGCTGCGGTCTTGTCCCGCACGCAGCCCTTTCCCACGCGCAGGCATGCGGATGCGCCCCTGTTGTTGGCGGCGCGGGGGTCGCCGGCGGTTTCCTCTGGCCCCTCCCGGCGTTTCGGCACGCATGAGGGGCGACGGAGCGCCGAAGGCGCAACGTCTTGGTCCCGCACTCATGAGAGTGCGGAGCGCACTTCTTGCGAAGCACGCACGCCTTGCGGCGCTCCGCCCGTCCTTTGCGGACAAAGGAACGG
>DATMEV010000035.1:0-11545 GCA_035556795.1 Pseudolabrys sp.
GAGGTCTCGCCCTGCACGCGCACCGGCCAGACGATGACGCGCCGCGCGAAACGGTCGGTGAGCCGGTGCAGAATATCGCGGATGACGGCGCCGGTCGGCGAGGTGACGACGCCGATCACCGTCGGCAGGAACGGCAGCAACTGCTTGCGCGCCTCGTCGAACAGGCCTTCCTTGGCCAGCGCCTTCTTGCGCTCCTCGAGCAGCGCCATCAGCGCGCCGACACCGGCCGGTTCCAGCGTCTCGACGACGATCTGATAGTTCGAGCGGCCCGGATAGGTGGTGACGCGGCCGGTGACAACCACCTCCAGCCCCTCCTCCGGCTTGATCCGCATCTTGCCGAAGACGCCCTTCCAGATGACCGCGTCGATACGCGCGCTCTCATCCTTGATGGCGAAATAGCAATGGCCGGAGGAATGCGGCCCGCGATAGCCGGAAATCTCGCCGCGCAGACGCACATGGCCGAAAGCGTCCTCGACGGTGCGCTTGAGCGCCATCGACAGTTCGCTGACCGTCAATTCCACAACATTGATGCGCGCGGCGGCGTCCATCTGGGTCGAATCGTCCTTTGCGATGGGAGGCATTATCTTATACCGAAATCCCTGTCATCGCCGGACCCGATCCCGGCGATTCACCCCGAAAGGCTTGGAAAAACCGCATTCTACGCTGGATGCCCGGGTCGCGCCCGGGCATGACAAGGGCGCAAATCAGAGCGCAAAGCGGCGGCGGAACCGGATGCGACGCAGAATGTGGCAGCGATGAATATTCTCCTTCTCGGTTCCGGCGGCCGCGAACATGCGCTGGCCTGGAAGATCGCCGCCAGCCCGCTGCTCGATACGCTCTACTGCGCGCCCGGCAACGCCGGCATCGCGCAGGAAGCAGAAATCGTAGCGCTCGATCCGGCAGACCATGCGGCGGTGATCGCCTTCTGCAAGGACAAGCGGATCGATCTGGTGGTGGTCGGGCCGGAAGCCCCGCTGGTCGCCGGCATCGTCGACGACCTCTCGGCCGCCGGGATCAAGGCTTTCGGTCCCTCTAAGCAGGCCGCGCAACTCGAAGGATCCAAGGGATTCACCAAGGATCTGTGCCGCGCCAACAATATCCCCACCGCCGCCTATGAGCGGTTCCGCGAGGCTTCGCCAGCCAAGGACTATATCCGCGCCAGAGGCGCGCCGATCGTCGTCAAGGCCGACGGACTTGCCGCCGGCAAGGGCGTCGTCGTCGCCGAAACCGTCGAGGAAGCGCTCGCTGCCGTCGACATGATTTTCGCCGGCGGGCTCGGCAGCGCCGGCAGCGAAGTGGTGATCGAGGAATGCCTCGTCGGCGAGGAAGCCTCCTTCTTCGCGCTCTGCGACGGCTCGACCGCCATTCCGCTGGCCTCGGCGCAGGATCACAAGCGCGTCTTCGACGGCGATACCGGCCCCAACACCGGCGGCATGGGCGCCTATTCGCCAGCGCCGGTCATGACGCCCGAGATGACCGGACGCACGATGGACGAGATCATCCTGCCGACGGTGCAGGCGATGGCGGCGATGGGCGCGCCCTATAAGGGCGTGCTGTTCGCCGGCCTGATGATCACCACCGAAGGCCCGAAGCTGATCGAGTTCAATGCCCGCTTCGGCGATCCGGAAACGCAGGTGCTGATGCTGCGCATGATGTCCGATATCGTGCCGGCACTGCTTGCCGCCTGTGACGGCCAGCTCGCGCATTTCGACCTGCGCTGGTACCCGGAAGCGGCGCTGACGGTGGTGATGGCGGCAAAAGGCTATCCCGGCGCTTACGAGAAGGGCAGCGTGATCGAGGGACTCGAGGACGCCGCCGCGCTCGACGATGTCGAGATTTTTCATGCCGGCACCAGGGCGGACGGCGGCCGGATCGTCGCAAGCGGCGGGCGAGTGCTGAATATCTGCGGCATCGGCAAAACGGTCGCGGACGCCCAGGCGCGCGCCTATGCTGCTGTCGACAGGATCCGCTGGCCGGGTGGCTTCTGCCGCCGCGATATCGGCTGGCGCGCCCTGTCGCGCCGGGGATGACCGCATCCCGGCCCATCTCCTAACGCTTCGTTAATGCTGACGAACCGCAACGAAAACGGAACGTTTTCTACACGATCGAGTCGCACTATATTGAGGTCTCTGCCCCAAGGTGACGCGCCATGTCCACCGTCAGCAGAACCTCGAGTCCTTACTCCGGGCTCGCCACCCAGACCGGGGTGACGCGAACCGCGGTGACGCCACCGGTGCAAGCCAGCGATCACGACACCGAGCAGCGCGGCGGACGCGATCACGATCGCGAGCAACGCCGGCGTCACGAGGCGCAGCAGTCGGACGGTTGCGGCCATCTGGTCGACAAGATCATCTAGCCTGACCGACCTTCCCGACTTTCATGGCAACCGATGCCGACACCACCGGCGGGTCACCGCCGCGCGGCGAAGAACGTGCGCAGCAGTTCGCCGGACTCGCGCTCACTCATTCCGCCATAGACGTCCGGCTGATGATGACAGGTCGGCGAGGCGTAGAAGCGTATGCCGTGCTCGACCGCGCCGCCCTTCGGATCGGCAGCGCCATAATAGAGTCGCCGGATGCGCGCGAAAGAGATCGCCGCCGCGCACATCGCACAAGGCTCAAGCGTCACATAGAGATCGCAACCAGTCAGCCGCTCGTTGCCGAGCGCCTCCGCCGCCGCGCGGATGGCGAGCAGTTCAGCGTGCGCGGTCGGGTCGCGATCGGTCAGCGTGCGGTTGCCGGCGCGCGCCACCACCGTCCCGTCCCGGACGACCACCGCGCCGACCGGCACTTCGCCGCGCGCCGCGGCGGCGCGGGCCTCCTCCAGGGCAAGCTGCATGAAACCGGACATGCGTTCGTTTTGCTCCGATGACAACCGGACTTGTCCCGGCTCCCCGCGACTTATACACGTTCGCCGAACGGACACGGATGCCCGGCACGAGACCGGGCTTGGCAGCGAAATCATGGTTGGCGATAGCAAATCCGGCGAACGCATCGCCAAGGTGATGGCGCGGGCCGGCCTCGCATCGCGGCGCGAGGCGGAAGTCTGGATCGCCGCCGGGCGCGTCTCGGTCAACGGCGCGATCATCGCATCGCCGGCACTCAATGTCGGGCCGCGGGACGTCATCGCTGTCGATGGCGTGCCGCTCGGCCGGCGCGAGCGAAGCCGGCTGTTCCTCTATCACAAGGTTCCGGGGCTGGTGACCACGCATCACGACCCGGAAGGCCGCCCGACGATTTTCGACGCGCTGCCGAAAAGCCTGCCGCGGCTGATCAGCGTCGGCCGGCTCGATCTCAATACCGAGGGCCTGCTGCTGCTGACAAATGACGGCGGGCTGGCACGCGCGCTGGAGCTGCCGTCGACCGCCTGGCTGCGGCGCTACCGGGTGCGCGCTTTCGGCGAGGTCACGCAGCCGCAGCTCGACGGCCTCCGCAAGGGCATCACCGTCGACGGCATCCGCTATGGCGCAATCGAGGCGACGCTGGAACGCCAGCAGGGCTCCAATGTCTGGCTCACTTTCGCCATTCGCGAGGGCAAGAACCGCGAAGTCCGCAACGTGCTGCGCTCGCTCCATCTGCACGTGAACCGGCTGATCCGCGTCGCCTTCGGCCCGTTCGAACTTGGCGAACTGCCGGACGGCGCGGTCCAGGAGATAGAGACCGCGGCGCTGAAAAAGCTGCTCGGTCCCGAGGTGACGGCGAAAGCGCATGCCGATTTCAGCGGCCCGATCGTCGATCACAGCGTCGCCGTCTCGCCAGCACCCGCGTCGGACGACCGCGCACGGACACGCGAGCAGCGTCACAAGCAGAAGAACAAGCAGCGTTTCTCGACCAGCGCCCGCAACGATCCGAAAACAACGCCAGGCCACAAGCGGCGCACGCGCGACAATGGAACAGAAACCGAAAACCAGCCGCAACGCCCCGCGCGCAAACCGCGGCGCCGTGCCGACCGCTCCGGCGGACCGCGCCCGTCGAGGCCGCGCTGATGCGTGTCGTCGCCGGCCGGTTGCGCGGACGCCCGCTCGCCGCGCCGAAATCGCAGAACGTGCGGCCAACCGCTGATCGGCTGCGCGAAAGCCTGTTCAACGTGCTGATGCACGCCTATGGCGACCCGGTCAGCGGCGCCCGGGTGCTCGACCTCTTCGCTGGCACCGGCGCGCTCGGCGTCGAGGCGCTGTCACGCGGCGCCGCCTACTGTCTGTTCGTCGACGACGGAGCGGAAGCACGTGCCTTGCTGCGCGCCAATGTCGAAGCGCTGGGCCTTGCCGGGATCACCCGCATTTTCCGGCGCGACGCAACGAAGCTCGGCCCGGCGCATCCGATCGAGCCGTTCTCGCTGGTGTTCGCCGACCCGCCCTATCGCCAGGGCAAAGCCGAACTGGCGCTCCGCTCCGCCCGCGATGGCGGCTGGCTGACCGCCGATGCGCTGATCGTGGTCGAGGAAGCGGCAGATGCCGCTTTCGTGACGCCCGACGGATTCGACGAGATCGAGCGCCGCCGTTACGACGACACCGACTTCGTCATCATCCGGCAGGCGACGGCCCGGTAAACGCCGCCAGCCGGCACGGTCGCAGGCGGCCGAATCATTAAAATTCGAGCATTTTCCGCTCCCGAAGCGCTTCCATAAGAGATTGGAAAACATCAGTTTTTCACAATCCGGCGGGAAACTGCTATGGTTAAGGGATCGTTGCATGTCAGCGCAGCGACAACCACCGGGATATGGACGGCCCCTATGGCGGCAAACGATACATCGGCGGAAACAAGACTACCGGATGCCAAGAGCCTCGAGCCGAAGCGGCTGAAGGACGCCGTGCGCGAGGCGCGCATCGAGGCGGCCGAGCGCTCCGGCGTCGTCGTCGATCTGCGCGACGCCGATGTGGCCCGCCTCGAACTGCTCGACGAGGCGCTCAATCCGGTCTTCGCCGAGGTCCCGAGCGAGATCGACCTGTTCGACCGCGGCATCAGCCGCGGCGAGACGCCGAAGCTGTGGATCGACGTCGTCGCACATGTCGAGATGGGCCGCGACAAGCGCATTTACCGCTTCGTGCAGGACACCCGCTTCGGCCGCAAGGTGCTGGCGGAATCCTATGAAATCCGCGACCTCGTCGAGGCGGTGACGCGCTATGTCGCCCGCCGTCTGGTCGAGCGCGAGCACGCGCTGGCCGCCGACAGCGCCGCGTCGCCGGCGAAAGGGCGCGGCACGGATTCCGTGGCCGGTCCACATCGAAGCTGGTGGATGTTCGGTCTCGGCATTCTCTGCGGCATCGGCCTGCTGTTCGCCTTCGCCTGGCTGAGCATGCCCTACTGAGGCCGGAGATTTCAGGCGGCGTCCCAATCGGGACGGATCAGACCGGACACATTGTCGAAAGCGCCCGGCACCAGTTCGTGCACCAGCACCCGCGCCTTGTCGACCGGCCCCGGCATGCGGATACGACCCGGCGGCGTGCGCTTGAAGCCGACGCGGCCATAGAACGGCTCATCGCCGACCAGCACCACCAGCCGATGGCCGTTGGCACGCGCTTCCTCGAGCGATCGTACGATCAGCGCACGGCCGATACCGTGCGAGCGGAACGGCGGCTCCACCGTCAACGGCCCGAGCAGCAGCGCCTTCTCGTCACCGATGCAGACCGAGGTGAGGCGAACCGAGCCGACCAGCAGCGTGCCGATCCGCGCGGTGAACGACAGATCGAGTCGGTGCGCCATCTTCTCGCGTATCCGATAGGCGGAGCGCGCATAGCGTCCCGGACCGAAAGTGCGCTCGTGCAGCCGTTCAATCGCCAGCGCGTCGGCGGCGGTTTCCGGCGAAATGGTCGGCGAGACGTCGGACATGTCCGGTTCCGTTACAATCTGCGCCGATTAGCATTTGCCTCGCCGCAGGTCTATCGGTTGCGGAAATCGGCCATCGCTTTCATGGTGGCTGGACCGGCAAAACGGAGGTGACGAGATGGGCTTGCTGATCGACGGCGTCTGGCACGACCAATGGTACGACACCAAGGCGACCGGAGGCCGGTTCGAGCGCCAGCCGTCTAAATTCCGCAACTGGGTGACGGCGGACGGCGCCGCCGGCCCCTCGGGAAGCGACGGTTTCCCGGCGCAGCCCGGCCGTTATCATCTCTATGTCTGCCTCGCCTGCCCGTGGGCGCACCGCACCCTGATCTTCCGCAAGCTGAAGAGGCTGGAAGCTGCCATCTCCGTGTCGGTCGTCTCGTATCACATGGGCAAGGAAGGCTGGACCTTCGACACAGCGACCGGCTCCACCGGCGACGCCGTGAACGGTGCGCAGCGTCTCTCGGAGATCTACGTCAAGGCAGAGCCGAAATTCACCGGGCGCGTCAGCGTGCCGGTGTTGTGGGACAAGGAACGGCAGACGATCGTCAACAACGAATCGTCGGAAATCATCCGCATGCTCAATTCGGCTTTCGACGCCTTCACCGAGGTGAAGACCGATTTCTATCCGCCGGCATTGCGCGCCGAGATCGACCGCCTCAACGATCTCATCTATCCGAACATCAACAATGGCGTCTATCGCGCCGGCTTCGCCACCACCCAGGCTGCTTACGAAGAAGCCTTCCGTTCCCTGTTCGATACGCTCGAGCGGATCGAGGAGCGGCTGTCGGGACAACGCTATCTCGCCGGCAAGACGTTGACCGAAGCCGACTGGCGGCTGTTCACGACGCTGATCCGTTTCGACGCCGTCTATGTCGGCCACTTCAAGTGCAACTGGCGACGGATCGTCGACTACCCGAATCTGTCGAACTATCTGCGCGATCTCTACCAGGTGCCCGGCATCGCCGAGACCGTGAACATCGAGCACATCAAGAAACACTATTACGGCAGCCACCCGACCGTGAACCCGACCGGCATCGTGCCGCTCGGACCGGAACTGGATTTTAGCGCGCCGCACGACCGCGGACGATTCGGGTAACAAGTAAGCCGCGCTCGATCGCGCTCAGCGCCGGCCGAACAGCCGTTCGATATCGGCGAGTTTCAATTCCACGTAAGTGGGGCGCCCGTGATTGCACTGGCCGGAATTCGGCACCGCCTCCATCTCACGCAATAGCGCGTTCATTTCATCCGGCTTGAGCAGCCGACCCGAGCGCACCGAGCCGTGGCACGCCATGGTCGCCGCGACATGCAGCAGCCGGCGTTCCAGCGGCAGCGTCTCGTCCCACTCCGCCATATGCTCGGCCAGATCGCGCACCAGCGCGCGCGCATCGATCGCGCCCAGCATCGCCGGTGTTTCGCGTACCGCGACGGCTCCCGGCCCGAACGGCTCGATCGCCAGGCCAAATCTCGCCAGATCCTCAGCGCGCGCGAGCAGGCGTTCGACGTCCGCTTCGTCGAGTTCCACGATCTCCGGGATCAACAGCATCTGCCGCGCCACGCCATGCGCATCGAGCGCCGCTTTCATCCGCTCGTAGACCAGCCGCTCATGCGCCGCGTGCTGGTCGACGATGACGAGGCCATCGGCCGTCTGGGCGACGATGTAGTTGCGATGCAGTTGCGCCCGCGCGGCGCCGAGCGGATGGGAAAATTCCTCCGGCGACGGCGTCAGCGCTTCGACACGCACATCCGCCGACGGTCCGCCGGCGTCGAATGCGCTCTGCGCGGCTTCGGCAAAACCGGCTGACGGAGACGTGAAAGACGGCTCGAACGACTGCGGGCGCGCCGGCGAACGCCGCCAGTCGTAGCCACCGCGCGGAAAGGCCACCGGCCGGAAAGCAGCGACGGTCGCGCTGCCGCCGGTGGTCGCCGCGCGCTGGCTGTCCCGCGCCAGCGCGGTCTTGAGCGCATTGATGAGCAACGAGCGGACCAGCGCCGGATCGCGAAACCGGACTTCGGTCTTCGCCGGATGCACGTTGACGTCGACCTCGTGCGGATCGAGCGTGACGAACAACGCCACCATCGGGTGGCGGTCGCGCGGCAGATAGTCGGCATAGGCGCCGCGCACCACACCGAGCAGCAGCTTGTCGCGCACCGGACGACCGTTGACGAACAGATACTGGTTCAGCGAGTTGGCGCGCGTCAGCGTCGGCAACGCCGCAAAACCGCTGACCGCGACGCCACGCACCTCGCCCCCGAGCTCCACCGCATTGGCGCGAAAATCGGCGCCAAGGATATCGGAAAGTCGCGCCAACTGGCCGGGCCCGGACGGCAGCGCCGCCGCCCAGTTCACCGGTGAGCGGTCCTCGCCGGCGAGCACGAACGCGACATCCGGTCGGCTCATCGCCAGCCGCCGCACCACCTCGCGCACCGCTTCCGTCTCGCTGCGGTCGCTCTTGAGGAATTTCAGCCGCGCCGGCGTCGCATAGAACAGATCGCGCACCTCGATGCGGGTGCCCTGCGGCAGTGCGGCCGGCTTCACCGCGGATTTCTCGCCACCCTCGACGGTCAGCGTCCAGGCATGCGGCTCATCGGCATGACGCGTCGTGATCGTCAGCTTCGACACTGCGCCGATCGACGGCAGCGCCTCGCCGCGAAAACCGAGGGTGCGGATCATCAACAGATCCTCGCCGTCGAGCTTCGACGTTGCATGTCGCTCAACCGCCAGTTCGAGGTCGCCGCGCGGCATGCCGGCGCCGTCATCGGTGACGCGGATCAGCCGCCGGCCGCCGCCCTCGGTCGCGACCTCGATGCGGCACGCGCCGGCATCGAGCGCATTCTCGATCAGTTCCTTGACGACGCTCGCCGGCCGCTCCACCACCTCACCGGCAGCGATACGGTTGACGACGGCCTCGGACAGTTGGCGGACGGGCATTGCTTTTCCTTGTATCTCCCATCCGCACAGGAACGGGACCGGCCACGGCACGACTCGGCATACCCAGTCTAGCGCCAGACGGCGCAGGGAGGCGACCGCTGCCCGGCTTTGCTATTCGAAGGAAACCCTGCCGCGCATGGTCTTAACGGTCGAACGCCGCTTCTTGCCCTCGATCCGGCGTGTTTTCGACGCCTTGGTGGGCTTGGTCGCGCGGCGCGGGATCGGTCGCACTGCCGCCTCGCGAATCATCGCAAACAGCCGCTCGCGGGCATCGTCGCGATTGCGCTCCTGGGTCCGGTGCTGTTGCGCCACGATGACCACGACGCCGTCCTTGGTCAGCCGCCGGCCTGCGATCCCCATCAGCCGGATGGCGACATCGTTCGGCAGCGACGGCGAATGCCGCGCGTCGAAACGAAGCTGCACTGCCGACGATACCTTGTTGACGTTCTGCCCGCCCGGACCGGAGGCGCGCACGAACGTCTCCTCCAGTTCGGTCTCGTCAAGCGAGATATCGTCGGTGATACGGATCATGGCGGCGGCACTGTAGCCGCAGCATGATCGGATGTCTCGACAGCAGTGACGTGATCGCCCGACCGAATTACTGCCCGACCGACGTCACGCCCTTTGGACGCCCGGCGACCGTCACCAGCAGGCCCTGAGAGAACAGCCGCTTCGACACGCGCCTGACGTCGTCGAGCGTCACCGCATCGATCAGCGCGTCGCGGCGGGTCATGTAGTCCATACCGAGATTGTCGTTCTGGATCTGGATGAGCTGCGAGGCGATCTTCGTCGAGGTATCGAGGCCGAGGATGTAGGAGCCCTTCAGGTAGGACTTCGCCTTGGCGAGCTCTTCCGCGGTTGGCCCCGCCTCGCCCATGCGTTTGACTTCCTGTTCGATGATCGACAGCGCATCGCCGGTTCGGTCGGCCCGCACCTGCGTGCCGCCGATCACCACGGCAGAATGCTTGAACCAGACGAGGCTCTGCGACACGCCATAGGCAAGGCCGCGTTTCTCCCGCACCTCGTTATAGAGGCGCGACGAGAAGGTACCGCCACCGAGGATATGATTGGCGATATAGCCGGCCATGAAGTCCTTGTCGTTGCGGGCAAGACCGGGAGCACCGAAGATGACGACGGCCTGCGGGACATCGACATCGATGACGCCGCGCGTTCCGAGGCCGGTCATCGTCACATCGGGCACCGGCCGCAGATCGCCTTTCGCCGGCAGCGAGCCGAAGACGCGGTCAACCATCTCGCCGGCGGCCTTGGCATCAATATCGCCGACGATGGCGATCTTCAGACCGTCGCGAGCAAAGACACGGCGCGTGAAATCGCGCAGATCGTCGGCGGCAATGGTCGCGACGCTCTCCAGCGTGCCGCGGCTTTCGCGACCATAGGGATGACCCGGAAACGCGGTGGCCCACCAGCGGCGACTGGCAAGCGAATTGGGATCGGTGCTGGCGCGCCGCAACATGGACAGAACCTGCCCGCGCACACGCTCCAGCGGCTCAGCGTCAAAGCGCGGCGCATTGAGCGCCAGCCGCAGCAGTTCGGTGGCTTCGTCGCGATTGTCATTGAGCGTCCGCAGCGAGCCATAGGTGAAGTCGCGGCCGACCGAAAAGCTCATCTCGATGGCGCGCCGCTCCAGCCGCTGATGGAAGGCGCTGGAATCGAGATCGCCCGCACCTTCGTCGAGCATGTTGGTGGTGAGGCTCGCGGTACCGGCTTTTTCCGCCGTGTCTTGCGACGCCCCGCCGGCGAAGGAGAAATTCAAAGCGATGATCGGCACTGCCGGCTCGCGCACCAGCCAGGCTTCGATACCCGAGGGGCTGACGATGCGCTCGATGGCGACCGCATGCGCCAAAGACGGCATCAGCATCAGCAGGCCGGCGCCCACCAGCGCCAGAAATCCGCGGCGCGCACTCATGATTTCTTCTCCGCCACTTCGCTCATATCCTTGATCAGATAACCGGTGACCGAACGGCGCGCGTCGAGCCATTTCCGCGCCGCGCTCTGTACGTCGCTGGCAGTCACCGTACGGATGCGCTGCGCCCAGGTGCGAACCTCCTCGACCGTCGAGCCCGTGGTCAGCGATGCGCCGAACCAGCGCGCCAGCATCGCCTGGTTGTCCTGCGCATAGGTGGCGTCGGCGATCAGCCGCGTCTTGGAGCGCTCCAGTTCCTCCGCGGTGATACCCTTGTCGATCACAGTGGCGACCACCGCGTCGATTGCGGTTTCAAGCTGTGTCAGCGTCACATTCGGCCGCGGCGTCCCGCTCAGGCCGAATTTGTTCATGTCGAGCGCGTTCGAGAGGTACCAGGCGCCGGCATTGATGGCGAGTTTCTGGTCCACCACGAGCCCACGATAGAGCCGGCTGTTGGCGCCGGTACCGAGCACATGCGCCAGCACTTCCAGCGCCTCGGCTTCGCCCTTGGCCGCCGTCGCCGCCGAGGGCACCAGATAGCTGCGCTGCAGAGCCGGTTGTTCGACGCGGGCATCGGCAAGCGTCACCGTTCGCCGGGCAACCGGCTGCGGTTCCTGCGGACGCTTGCGCGGGCCGATATCGGCGCGACGCGGGATCTTGCCGTACGTTTCTTCGGCCAGCGCCCGAACCTCGTCCGGCTCGACGTCTCCGGCCACCACCAGCACCGCGTTGTTCGGCGCATAAAACCGCCGATAGAAGCCGATGGCATCGTCGCGGCTGAGTTCTTCCATCTCGTGCCGCCAGCCGATCACCGGCCGGCCATAAGGCGAATTGAGGAACAGCGCCGCGTCCATCTGCTCCGAC
>DATMEV010000036.1:0-6216 GCA_035556795.1 Pseudolabrys sp.
CGATCAACCCCGGCCCGAAGGCGCTGGCGGCCTCGCCATGCAGCCAGACGGCGGCAGCAGCAGCTTCGAAGGCAGGCATACGCTGCGCCAAGAGCCCGGCCACCATGCCGGCCAAGACATCGCCAGCACCAGCCGTCGCCAGCCATGGGGGCGCATTCGCCGCGATCGCAGCGCGCCCCTGTTCTTTTCCAGAGCCACCGGAGGCGCCCTCTACCACCCCGCCGGGGTCAGCAACGACCGTATCAGCGCCCTTCAGGATAAAAATAGCCCTGAATACATCTGCTATTACGCGTACTTTTTCAAGTTTTGATTTATCTTGAATTTGAGCACCTAGGTGCTTGATCAATCGTTCAAATTCACCTGAGTGCGGCGTCAGGATCGTTGCTGCGCCGCGGCCTCCGATCGCCGCGAGCAACGCCCCCGGGGCGTCGGCAAAGCTGGTAATAGCGTCAGCATCGAGCACCACGGCCGCCCGGGTTCCCAGAACGGCCCGCACCGTCTCCCGCATGGCGGGACCGACGCCGCCTCCCGGTCCGAGGACCACGGCATTGATCCGGTGATCTTCGAGGAGGGCGGCGACCTCGTAGGCGTCATCCGCCGGACGCACCATGATCGACAGATTGGCTGCCGCATTGACGACAAGCGCCTCGCGCGGGCTGGCGATGGTGACCAGCCCCGCCCCCGCCCGCAGTGCTGCACGTGCCGCCAGCCGCGCCGCGCCCGTGCTGGCCAGCCCACCCGAAATGACAAGAGCATGCCCCCGGTCGTATTTGTGACCATCCGGCTTCAGGGCCGGCAGCGCGTGTTGCCACAATGGCGGCTCGTTGGCTGCGGTTCGTGGCTGGATGGCGTTCAGGACAGCCGCCGGGATGCCGATATCCGCCACCTGAACAGTGCCGCAGAAAGCCCGCCCCGGAAGAAGCAGATGCGCCGGCTTGCGGCGGAAAAAAGTCACCGTTTCAGTCGCGCCAACGGCGCTGCCCATTACCGCTCCGGAATTTCCCGCGATACCGCTCGGCAGATCGACAGCAACGACCGGAATACCTGCTCCATTGATCGCGGCGACCATCGACGCGGCAAGGCCCTCGATGGGGCGCGCCAACCCGGCACCAAAGATCGCATCGATGATGAGATCGCATGGCATAATCAGCCCGGGATCCGCCGCCTCCACCGGGCGGCCCCAGCGACGCACGGCTTCCGCCGCATCCCCGCCTGCCGGAATCGGACCGACGCGCAGAATGCGGACCGCCATCCCGCGCTCCGCCAACAGTCGCGCCGCAACGTATCCGTCGCCACCATTGTTGCCTGGCCCGGTGACGACCACGACGCGGCCGACGCTACCGCTCAAACGTACCGCGGCAGCAGCCACTGCAGCGCCTGCGCGCTCCATCAGCTCGATTCCAGCAACCCCACTCTCGATCGCCAGCCGGTCAGCCCGCGACATTTCCTCTGTCTGCAGCAATTCGATCATCGCAGCCATCCGGCACCTGATGCGCACGTCAACGTCGGATCGATCATCCTCTGTTCATCCAATTGCACAAAAATCAGGCACACCGCCCATCAGCGAGGCATGTCGACGCTGTGTCCGCTGGTCATTCCATCGGCAATTTAACATATCATTGATCTATCAGCGATTTCCGCCCCGACGCAATCTGGCACGACACCTGCTAAGAGAGGGTTCGAAGGTGATGGCGAAGGCTGGCAGCGAACAGGCTGGCGGTCGGAAAGTCGTCAACTTCAGAGGTTGCCGATCCGCGTCATCTTCGGCGGATCCGCGGCATCAGCAAGCCGGGGAAGGAGTTCAATGAAGAAAATCGAGGCTGTCATCAAGCCTTTCAAGCTCGACGAGGTGAAAGAAGCTTTGCAGGACGTCGGGCTGCAAGGAATTACCGTTACCGAAGCCAAAGGGTTCGGCCGCCAAAAGGGGCATACCGAACTGTACCGGGGCGCGGAATACGTTGTCGATTTCCTTCCGAAGGTAAAGATCGAGATCGTCCTTGGCGATGCCATGGTTGAAAAAGCGGTCGAGGCGATCCGCCGTGCCGCCCAGACCGGCCGCATCGGTGACGGCAAGATCTTCGTCTCCAACATCGAAGAAGCCATCCGCATCCGCACCGGCGAATCCGGAATGGATGCCATCTGATCCCGATTGCCTCACCGCAATCTCTCATTGCTCATACCTCAATTACGGGAAAGCGACCGATGACGACGCCTAAAGACGTCCTGAAGATGATCAAGGACAACGACGTGAAATACGTCGACCTCCGTTTCACCGATCCGCGCGGCAAGTGGCAGCACGTCACCTTCGACGTCGGCATGATCGAAGAAGACACCTTCGCCGAAGGCCAGGCGTTCGATGGCTCGTCGATCGCCGGCTGGAAGACGATCAATGAATCCGACATGCAGTTGATGCCCGATCCGGCGACCGCCTGCATCGATCCGTTCTTCGCCGAAACGACGCTGGTGCTGG
Organism: Pseudolabrys sp.; assembly: GCA_035556795.1. Taxonomy (GTDB): domain Bacteria; phylum Pseudomonadota; class Alphaproteobacteria; order Rhizobiales; family Xanthobacteraceae; genus Pseudolabrys. The sequence continues at coordinate 2,471 of DATMEV010000036.1, forward strand.
TCTGTGACGTGCTCGAGCCGACCACCGGCGAACCCTATTCGCGCGACCCCCGCAGCATCGCCAAGAAAGCGGAAGCAATGGTCAAGCAGATGGGCGTCGGCGACACGATTTATGTTGGACCGGAAGCCGAGTTTTTCGTATTCGACGACGTGAAGTTCAAGTCCGATCCGTACAATGTCAGCTTCAGGGTCGATTCTGTCGAGCTGCCGAGCAATTCCGACACCAGCTATGAAGGCGGCAATCTCGGCCACCGTATCAAGGCGAAGGGCGGCTATTTTCCGGTGCCGCCGATGGACTCCGCGCAGGACATGCGTTCCGAAATGCTTGGCGCCATCGCCCGGATGGGAGCCAAGGTCGAGAAGCACCACCACGAGGTTGCCTCCGCCCAGCACGAGCTCGGCCTGAAATTCGCGACCCTGACCTCGATGGCCGATCAGATGCAGATCTATAAATACTGCGTGCATCAGGTCGCGCATATCTACGGCAAGACGGCCACCTTCATGCCGAAGCCGATCTTCGGCGACAACGGCTCCGGCATGCACATCCATCAGTCGATCTGGAAAGGCGGCAAGCCGACCTTCGCCGGCAACAAATATGCCGACCTGTCGGAAACCTGCCTCTCCTATATCGCCGGCGTCATCAAGCACGCAAAGGCGATCAACGCTTTCACCAATCCGACGACGAATTCCTACAAGCGTCTGGTTCCCGGCTTCGAGGCGCCGGTATTGCTCGCCTATTCGGCACGCAACCGCTCGGCATCCTGCCGTATTCCCTATACGACCAATCCGAAGGCCAAGCGCGTCGAAGTGCGTTTCCCCGATCCGCTCGCCAATCCGTATCTGGCCTTCGCCTCGCTGCTGATGGCTGGCCTCGACGGCATCAAGAACAAGTTGCATCCCGGCGATGCGATGGACAAGGACCTCTACGATCTGCCGCGCGCGGAGTTGAAAGAGATTCCGACCGTCTGCGGTTCACTGCGCGAAGCGCTTGAAAACCTCGACAAGGACCGCGACTTCCTCAAGGTTGGGGGCGTGTTCGACGACGATTTCATCGACAGCTATATCGAGTTGAAGATGACGGAAGTGCTGCGCTTCGATCAGACGCCTCATCCGGTCGAATATGACATGTACTATTCAGGTTGACGACACGGTCAAAGCACGGCTGCGGGGCACCCGAAGGGGTGCCCCGTTTTCTTATCCAACCTCAGAACGAAGGCTGGGCACGCAACGGTGCCGGTCGCAACTGCTCAGGCGACGACGCCCCCCGCATTCGTCTGCGGCACAATGCCCGGCGCACCGATGCGCGGCAGATTGGCGAGCCGCGCAGCGGCGATGTGCTGCACCAGCGGATGAATCTTCGCCGGGGCCGCAACCGTCACCCGATTGCGGCCTTTCTCCTTTGATTCATAGAGCGCGGCATCGGCCTGCTCGATCAACTGCTCGATCGTCGCCGACGCATCCGTCGCGCTCGCGGCACCGACGCTGACTGTCGCACTCAGACGAATATCGCCGAATTGAACCCCGGCTGCCTCGAAGTTAGCCCGCACACGCTCACCAATCAGTTCCGCCACCTCCGGGCCACCCGGAACCACTGCGGCAAACTCCTCACCGCCGAACCGGGCGACAATATCGTTCACGCGCATGCTGGCGCTGGCCGTTCCGGCAAACCGGCGGATGACGTCGTCGCCCACCGCATGCCCGAAGCGGTCATTGACGGATTTGAAGCGATCGAGATCGAACATCAGGATACTGATCGGACGGCCGGCACGCCCTTCCTGCTGACGCAGCCTGTTCGCCGCTTCAAAAAAGGCACGCCGGTTGAACAATCCGGTCAGCGGATCGGTCGAGGCTGCGGTCCTTTCGATCTCGAGGCGATAGTCCTTGACCAGCAGCAACACGATGAAAGCAGTACCGACTGCGTAAAGGATTGTTTCGACGGCAAACAGCTTGAGCCAGGCGCTGCCGAAGATCGGCGCCGGCGAGTTTGCCCACAATTCGTTGAGTATGATCGGAACGAGGAAGATCGTCGCATGCGCCATCGGCACGGCAAACAACAGTGTGCGCGACTGCCGGGACTTACGCCGATCGTTGCGTAATTCGAGCGCGATGAAAAACGTATAGGTCGATACGATCAGTGCACCGAGGATAACGCGTCCGCTTCCCCCTTCGCCGAAATCGGGCAATTGCACCAGGCCGAGCCAGACCAGTGCGCCTGCATAGGGCGCAACGAGCAGGATCCGCCGGCCATAGAACAGTCGAATGCCGTTGAGGATCGCGCCACAGGCCGCGAACATCACCGCCGCCGGAATGTCCACCGCAACCGGCCAATATTCCGGAGCGTTCCAAAGCGCGATAGCGATGCCGCCGGTCAGATAGGCGGCGCCCCACCACACCAGCGCCCGCATGCCACGATCCTGCCACCAGGCGATCAGCAGCACGATCCCGAGCAATATCGAGATCGCCATCGAAACGAGCAGCAGAGTTGGAATATCAAGCGCAGGGGACGCTGCGGAGAGCGAGGGCATCGGAGATTTCCGCCAGGCCGGCGCCGGCGGCGTGGCCAGCTATTCACAGTAGCGGATGCGGGTTTTCCAATGCTTTCGTGGATCGCGTGAATTCAATGAAACAACAGTCAAAATTAGAAACGACCTATAAGCAAAAAGGGCGCACCAAAGGTGCGCCCTTCGTAGCCATAAGCAGGTGTCGCGTCAGCGCTTCGAGAACTGGAACGACCGGCGGGCCTTCGCCTTGCCGTACTTCTTGCGTTCGACGGTGCGCGAGTCGCGGGTGAGAAAGCCGCCGCGCTTGAGAGCCGTACGCAGTTCGGGCTCGAAATTCGTCAGCGCCTTCGACAGGCCGTGGCGAACAGCACCTGCCTGCCCCGACAGACCGCCGCCGGACACCGTGCAAACGACGTCGTACTGACCAAGACGGTTGGCGGTGACAAGCGGCTGCTGGATCAGCATGCGCAGCACCGGGCGTGCGAAGAACTGCTCGACCGGCCGCGTGTTGACGATGATCTTGCCGGCGCCGGGCTTGATCCAGACGCGGGCAACGGCGTTCTTGCGCTTGCCCGTGGCATAGGCGCGACCCTGCTTATCGAGTTTCTGCGAATAAACCGGCGCTTCCGGGGCAGCCGGCTTGAGTGTCGACAGCTGGTCGAGCGATTGCATGGTCTCAGCCATTACACGGCCCTCTTGTTCTTGCGGCTGGCGCCAGCAAAATCGATGACTTCCGGCTTCTGCGCCTCATGGGGATGCTCGGGGCCCGCGTAGACGCGCAGATTGCCAAGCTGAACGCGGCCAAGCGGACCGCGCGGCAACATGCGCTCTACCGCCTTTTCCACGATCCGCTCCGGGAACTTGCCCTCGAAGATCGCACGCGCGGTGCGCTCCTTGATGCCGCCTGGATAGCCAGTGTGATGGTAGTAGACCTTCTGGTCTCGCTTGCGGCCAGTCAGCACCGCCTTTGCAGCGTTGATGACGATGACGTTGTCACCGTCGTCGACATGCGGGGTGTAAGACGGCTTGTGCTTGCCGCGCAGCCGCATCGCCACCATCGTGGCAAGCCGGCCGACGACGACGCCGCTGGCGTCGATCATCACCCATTTCTTCTCAACATCGGCGGGCTTGGCCGAAAAGGTTTTCATTGTTCGTTCCTCGCAAAAACGCCCGCACCGCAGACGTCTTGTGACGTGAATTCCGGCGCCGTCAGTAGCTCACTCGCGGGGATTCCGTCAATCCAGAT
>DATMEV010000037.1:0-37397 GCA_035556795.1 Pseudolabrys sp.
AGCGGCAGAAGCCGGCGTTGCCGATGACCTGCTGATGACGCCTGCGCGCACGCGGGACGCTGTCGATCTCACGTTCGCGCTCTTGCAGATGCAGGCGGCCGACAGTGCTGCCCTGCCGATGTTCTGGGGCAGCCGCTTCGCCGACAGCTTCAAGACACTCACCTATGTGGACGTCGCTGGCGCGACCAATCTCGATAGCAGCGTGGCGGGCGTCCTGAAGCCGACGGTTACTCCGGGTGCTGCACAAATTCCGACGATGACCGGTGCGACGACGGGCGGGGTGACAATCTCGGCGTCCAGCGATCAGCCTGCGCAGCAGGCGTGGAAGGTCGCCAACAACAACCTTACCGACGCGGCTGGCGTGGATTGGGCTTCGCAAACTGGCGTGATTCCTTCGCCTGGGGCGCCAGTGACGCTCCACGTTGATCTTGGCAGCTCACAGCTAATTATGAGTTATGAACTGGCCGCTTCCGGATGGTCATCGAATTCTGCGCAAAACTACATGCTAAAGGATTGGGTTCTGCAGGGGTCGACTGACGGATCGTCGTGGTCAACCATTGACACGCGCACAGGCGTTCCAGCGTGGTCTCCGGCTGAAAGCCGCACTTACCAAATCACCACGCCGTCGAGTTATCGCCATTACAGGCTCTATGTCACCGCCACGCAGAACGGCAACATTATCATATGCGGCAAGTTGCAGCTATTCCCGGCCGGCACCACCGACAATCTGACTGTTGCCTCGGCCACGCTTGCTGCCGCCGCGTCGCCGGCTTCGGCAAAGCTCGTCGCTCAGTACAATCCCGCGGATGACATCACCCTCGGCACCGACCTGATGTTCGACGTGTCCCGCGACGGCGGCACGACGTGGAGCGCGGTGACGATGACCGACCGTTTCACGTCGCCATCGCCAGTTGCCGAAGGCGATGCAGACCTGTCCGGTCAACCCGTCGGCTCCGATATGAAGTGGCGCGTGCGATCAGCAAATGCCAAGGCGTTTGAACTGCACGGCGTGGCGCTAAGCTGGTGATTAAATTCGCCGCAGGTCCGCTTTGCGACCCAACATCATTTTCCGGGGGAGAATCGCCCCCGGAAACAGCCATCGACATCGCGGCAGCAATGAAAACCGCCATGCCGGAAATCGATAAGTTAATCGCCGATCTGGCCGTCAACGATCCCCACTCCGTCGGCGAGATTGCACGCCGGTTGATCGTACGCGGCGCAGGTGCCCTCGCCACGGTCGAGGGAAATCAGAAAGCGGCCGACGTCCTTTGCGGCGTCGCCGCGATGCTGCGCGATGATGTTGCTGGCGAAGGATAAAAATGGCTACTGACCTAGAAAAACTCGTTGTGCAACTGTCTGCTGACATCAAAGGCTATGAAAATGCCCTTAATAAAGCAAAGGCCGCGACCAATCGCCAGATGCGCTCGATCGAGAAGCGGCATAGGCAGTCCGTTGACGTCGTTGCGGCAAGCATGGGCAAGATCGGCGCCGCACTCGGTGGCGCCGCTGCCCTCAAAAGCGCTCAACAATTAATCGACACGTCGACCCGCATCGACAACGCGCTGAAGGTTGCGGGCGTTTCCGGTCAGCAGCTTACAGCGGTTTATGATGCGCTCTACGCGTCCGCGCAGCGTAACGCCGCGCCGCTTGAAAGCCTGGTGCAGTTATATGGCCGCGCCAGCCTCGTTCAAAAGGAACTTGGCGTCTCGACGCAAGACTTGTTGAAATTTACTGACAACGTGGCGATTGCGCTGCGCGTCTCCGGCAAGTCGGCTCAGGAATCGTCCGGCGCGCTACTCCAATTAAGCCAGGCGCTCGGCAGCGGTGTGGTCCGCGCAGAAGAATTCAACAGCATGTTGGAAGGCGCGCTTCCCATCGTCCAAGCCGCCGCGCGCGGCATAGATGAGGCCGGTGGAAGTGTCGCGAAGCTGCGACAACTGGTGGTCGATGGTAAAGTGTCGTCCGCAGCGTTGTTTAAGGGTTTTCAAGTTGGCGCTGAGACGCTGAAACAGCAGGTAGCTGGCGCGACATACACCGTGGCGCAGGGCTTCGAGCGGCTGCGAAACGCCTCGATTGATGCTGCCAAGAAGATCAACGACGCAAGCGGCGCCGGAAAGTCGGCCGCCGACATTCTCGACTCGCTCGCCTTCGTCGTCACGAAGCTGGCCGACGCATTTCAGTACCTCGCCAAATCCCGCGGCGGTACCGACAGGATAGATGAACTGGGCGCGGCAGCGCGCAACCTTTGGAACGATCCGTCCTTTCAGAATTTGTATGAATTTCTCTTCGACGCGTCAAAGTCGAAGGCAAAGTCAGCGGCACGCGACGCGATCGATGCGCGAGTGCGCGGCCTGGATGACCTGCGCAAGGCGATGGCTGGCGTCAACGCCGAGGCGACGAAGACGGGCGACGGGAAGTCAAACAAGTTTGATGACGCCTTCGGCGCGTTCGGCGGTAAAAAAGTCAAACTATCCGACTATCCAGTGAAGCCGACCGACAAGGACGGCAGCGCCGCCGATCTCGACACATTTCAACGTCGAATGGCGATGACGCAACGGCAGATCGATCTCATGGGCGTCGAAGCGCGCACCATCGATCAGACGGCCGCAGCACGTGAGCGCGCGCGCGTCGTGGTGGAGCTTGAGACTGCCGCTCGCGAAGCCAATCGGAAGGCGGGCTTGGCGAGCACCGAAGTCACGGCCGCTCAGCGCACCCAGATTGAGGCGCTTGCCGACGCCTACGGCAAGGCAGCGGCGCAATTAGAGCAGTTAAACGGCCCTCTTGCCAGCTATGCTCGCGAGGCCGCGAACACAGACAAGCAGCTGCAGGATCTTGTCGTCGGCGGGCTGAACCAGTTTGAAGACAGTCTGATGGACGTTATCAGCGGCACGAAGAGCGCCGAGGAAGCGTTCAAGGCGATGACCGCATCGATCCTGAACGACATCGCCCGCATGGTTATCCGCATGACGGTGCTCGGGCCACTGGCGAAGGGTATCGGCGGGTTGTTTGGCTTCTCGGAAGGCGGCGCTGTGCCTGGCTTCGCGACTGGCGGATATACCGGCGGCGGGGGCAAATATCAGCCGGCTGGCGTCGTCCACAAAGGCGAATATGTGTTCGACGCGGATGCGACACGCCGCATCGGCGTAAAGAACCTGGAGCGACTGCGGCAGGGTTTCGCCGAAGGCGGTTTCGTCGGCAGCGCACCGCGATTGCCGAATCTGCGCGGTGGTGGAGGTGCTCCGATCAACGCACCGGTGTCGGTGTCGATCGATGCGCGTGGCGCCGATCGTGACGGCCTATCGCGCGTCGAGGAACAGGTTGCACGATTGAAGGCGGAGTTGCCGTCGAGGATCGTGTCGACGGTTAAAGAGGCGAAGAGCCGGAGGGCGTTGTAGCCCCCCGTCTCTTTTCATTGCAAACTACGGCTTTTGATTCAGTTTCTTTGATCTGTCATTCGACGCTTTGCGGAGTTTGGCGCTCCCACACTTTTGTCTGGCCGAAACCATCCAGTCGCGGGGGACATTGATCATCGCCTTATCGGAAGTCATGAGCCTGTCACCGATATTATCGGCATAGCACCGGCAGTAGTCCGTGACTTCCTCATCCGTAACAAGTCTGTAGGTTTTTTTGGTCTGCGGGATGCAGTAATCGAACTTATGGCTAACGACAGCCGCGCGGTTATGACAGACACCGCCAAAGGAGAGCAGCATTCGACGACGCACATCGTCCCAGTTAGAATGAGGATCGTCTGCTCTGGCCTTTGCATATTGTAGGCGGACACAGGAGCACTTCTGATAGGTCCTCATATAAAAATCCCGCTCGCACTCGCCCGTTACTCGATCAATGTCCCTCATCGCCTGTACGGATGATGGCAGTGCATTTATGCGAGCCTGCACCTCCGGTGTAATCGAGTCGTCATTTGCATGAGCCGCCATTTCACCATTAACAACCACGGCCACAAAAAGGGCTGTAAGGAACAAACGTAGCCGCTCAACCACTCTTAAATATTGATGGCCAGTATTGCCCGTCCGCACGTCACGCGGTTCCCGCTTCATCTCTTTGCCAACCTTTCCAGAAATGCTCACAATATCGCCGAGGCAATAGATCCTTCACCCCGACAACTGAACGGGGTGCGACCAGGTTTTTCCCAATTACCGAGGGCAGGACTTCATCTTGTCTTGTGCCGAGAATGCAAGCGATGAGAGAGACGCCCTGGCGCCGCAGTAACGACGCTCACAATCACCATTTTCAAAACGAAAGCGAATGCGATCGGTTACATCAATATCCAGTCGGCACGTTTCTCCCGGCCGGCTTGTGTCGACATAGCGCCAGCCTTGCGTCGTTTTCGTTGCCGCTCCCCCCGCAGAGCACAGGTGCTTGGTACGTGGATTGGCGACGTCGATTGCAAACGACGCCGCGCCCGATGACTCAATGCTCAGGCTGAGCTCGGCCCCTTCATCTTTCTGGGCAAAACAATGGCGCCCTGCGGTCAATGCACCGCGCAGCTTGGACGTATCATCCATAGACGCCGATGACCCCGCCGCGGAACCGATGTCGTCACTCTTCGGGACATTATTGGTCCGCTCGCCTTCCGCGCCACACTTTCGGTAAAGACCAACGCTGGGAGTCTGCTTGCTGACGTTGGCCACGGCAAGCGTGTCTTTCCCGCTGATCGAAAGGACCTGCCATATCGCGGTCGACGACCATCGTTCGCCCTCGCCCTCGCACGTCATCACAACATGGACGGCGCCGCTGTCGAACACAGGCTTTGGTCGGGTTACGGCTTTGAACCGGCAGTCGCTCTCATGATAGCGTACGAGCCCTGGCTCAATCTTGATGTGCGTATCCACATGCTTGTCGGAATTCCAATCCGAAGCCCTGCACGCCTGGCCCTCCCCTTCGATCGCCTGCCACACGCCCCTGAAGCGCTCCGGAATATTCGCAGCCAAACATTGCGTTGATACCAAGATGGTAAAGCCTGCCATCAACGGTTTTATGAATGCACGGGTATTCAAACCTGCTCCCCCATTTCGTACGCCGGGTTTGATACCTCAGATAAACCCTGTCGCAACTTCGATGGGACATAATGCTTAACGCGAGAGACCCGCGAGAAAACGACAACGAGTTATGTGATGCCGGCGCCACCGTCCGAAGAACTAATAAGCGCGTCCATCTCGACGCCCTTGTCGAGCGACGTACCCGCGATCTTTTGGAGGTCCGAGCCGAGTTCTTCAGCGCGGGCGATCTTGCGGTTGGACGTCGCGCTTGACGGACTCAGGGTTGCGCCCACCGCCGACAACTGAGGCGACTTCAGCGGCGAATTGCTTGTTGCCCCGCCCTTCCTTCGGCAAACTGGCGATTTTTTCACCAGTTTCTTCCTCTCTTATCCGCTCCCAAATTTCCTTCCTTCTGGCGATATGCATAGCCTCTTCCGCAGGCGACAACTCGGCGCGCTGGAGGTTTTCGTCGATCTCTATAAGCTCGGCACGGGGCGGGTCGACAGTTAAAGAGGCGCGGTCGAGGCGGGCGTTGTGATGGAACGCGGTCAGGTGGGTGTTGTTGCGTCGCCCCTTAGTTCAGCACCAGGATTGAAGCATTGAGCACCGAAGCAAAAGCCACCCAGGCGGCATAAGGTATGAACAGCAATGCCGCCGGACGGTCCCGCCGCCACGACGTAGCGATGAAGACGAGAATTACAGCCAGAAGAAGCAAGATCACGACCAGCGCGAGGTTGATCTGGTGGGCCGCAAAGAAAATGGGCGACCAGAGAAAGTTGAGTAGCAACTGCGCCCACCACAGCCGTATCGGCCAGCCGTCCGATTTACATTGCCAGACGCGCCAGCCAGCCGCCGCGATCAGCACATAGAGGACGGTCCAGACCGGCGCGAATATCCAGTTAGGCGGATTGAAAGATGGCTTCGCCAGGCCAGCATACCATTCGCCCGGCGCGGTAAGAAAACCAATCGCGAGCCCGCCACCGATGACGAGAACCAAGAAAAGAACTAGAGAGGCATATCGGTTCATAGGCTGTGACGCTCCGTTCTCGCGTCCGGCTCAATACAGTCGGTGTGTGAGACTACTTGGGCACGCCCCGCTTCAGCAACTCGGGCAGCTTCGCGATGTTGGCAGCTATTCGGCGCGCCTCGTCGGAGGTCAGCCGCTTCATGTTGCTTCGGCGGCCGTCTTCATCTTCAAAATACACATACGCCAGCGGCTGGCCCGTTGCGTCACGCACACAAAAGCATTCACCGGTCTGTTCGGCGCGCCAGGGCGGCGGGAATTTGCGGGGAGCGGGCATTTTCGCTGTTCTAGCTTTTCGGCTTAGCCCTCAGCCCCAACTCGACGAGCCGGCGGATTGCTTCAGACCGCGACGGCTTGTCCGGCTGGCGGGCGGCCCAGGTGTCGATGGATTCGATGAAGTCGTCGGATAGCCGGAAGGTGCGAACCGGATCCTTCCCCGTTGGCGGGCGCCCCTTTCGTTTGGGTAATACTTTTTCTGTTGACTTCGCCATGTTCGGGTATTACACAAATGCCGCTTGATAAACAAGCGGCCCGCCCGAGGTGTTTGCACCACCACAGACGGACCTGACCCGAAACGTGAGGTAAGTCATGTCTCAGGCTAGTGCCGAGAATACCACGAATCCGCCTATCAGCCGCCGCGACGTCGAACGACAGATCGACGCGCTGATCGACCTTCTCGACCATCTCGACACTGACCCTGATCTCGAACCGAGCCTCGGCTTCACCGAGCACCTCTTCAATCTATCCCAGGCCGGCCCGGACTTCGCCGCCAACGCCAATTCCGGCGACGACCGAGAGCTGGACGACGAGCGCGAGCAGCCCGTCGATGACGAGCCGTCACTCGGTTGGCTGAGCGCGGGCATCCTGGCCGAGAAGGCTGACCAGGATAGTTGGTCGTTCTGGGCCAATCATGATGCCGGCAGCGGCCTGGAAGAGGACCAGAGCGACGACGAGCCGGACAGCGACGGCGAACGCAATCTTGGGTGGGCTAACGAGGGCGCGCAGCTCGGCGAATGGTTCGGCGATCATAACGAAGCCGAGGCCGGTTCACCGGAGTGGCTGGCGGAGCCGCCCGTCCGCAAACGACCGACAGGCCGTAAAATGCCCGACGCGCCGACGATTCCCGCCAGCCTGTGCACGCGGCTGACGGTATGAGCGCCCCGGACATTGGTAACATCGCGCAGGCCGCCCATCACCTGGCCATCGCGGCGGACATGCTACAGGAACTAGTTTGTCAGTTGGGCGCAGGCGATGGAAAACTCGACGCTGAGAAGTTTGGGCGCGCTTTCTACGTCGCGTTGAAAACGAAGCAAGATGCGGCGGCGCTGCGAGAGTTGGTCGAGACGGTGCAGCAATCTTAGCGGCGGCCAGTAGCTCAGCGCTATCCATCTAGCCAGCGCCGCCGCCGGCCCGCCTCAGCGCAAGTTGGGGCGGGCTATCCTATCCCGCCCTTGAGCGCATCAGCGATTCTGCCAGCGATAATATCAGCCGCACGCCGAGCCGGGTCGATGGCAACATGAGCGTATCGCTGCGTCGTTCTAGCTTGAGCGTGACCCAGCAAATGCCCAATAATCGGGAGCCCTACCCCTGCGCCAGCGCCGACACTTGCGAAACTGTGACGCAAATCGTGTAGACGCACGTCTTCAATACCTGCTCGTTTTCGCACGGCGCGCCACGGGCGATTCAAATCGGAACGCGGGCCTTCATTCTTGGTGCCAGCGAATTCGCCTGCGATGACGAATGAACCAACGCGAGGCAGATCTTCCAATAGCGCAATGGCTGGCGCCGATAGGACAACGGTCTTTTGGCCTGTCTTGCTGTCGGGCAAGAAAAGCAACCCACGTCCTGCATCATATTCGTTCCAGCGCAGGTTAAGAATTTCACGAAGGCGACAGCCAGTGAACAGCAAAAGTCTAATTGCCGCAGCGGCGTGTTGATCGATTTTAGTGCGCCGATTCTCTGGCTTGGCAGCATGTTTAAATTTTTTCGTGGGATCCGGCTCCCACGGTATGCCCGCCGCTTCGGCCTCACGGATCGCATCGCCGAGACGTTGCAGTTCTTCGTTCGTGAGATAACGCTGTCGCGGTTTTTCGTCGAAGGGCTCGATGCCGCTTGCGGGGTTATCCGTCCCGGCCGGAATAGCGTGGTGTTGAATGGCGTAGTTAAAGGCAGCCCGCAGGGCGACGATAGCGCGATTGGCGGTGACTGGTTGCTTTGCACCGATTGCTCGGTGGAGGCGCGCGATATCAGCCTTGGTTACAACTGTCGTCTGCTTTCGCCCTAACACCGGCCGAATATGCTTATCGAAATACACCCTCAGCAGATCCACGCTGCCCTTCTTGAGATGCGGGATTGCATGCTGGGAAATGTAAGCATCCAGGATGTCATTGATTGTTTCCGCTTTTCGGGCAGCGGTTCGCTCTGCGGCAGGATCGGCACCAAGCTTGACCTGAGCAAGCAGTCTTTCAGCTGCGTCGCGGGCTTTTTCGGGCGCTAAGGTCGCTAGGGTGCCGATCACCATGCGGCGCTTTTGGACCCCCCGCCCGCCGGCGCCAGGGCGATATTCGATGAACCATGCGGCAGCCCCGCTTGGGCGAATACGTAGACCGAAGCCCGTCAAGACATCGTCGTAATAGCTGACGGGCTTTGCCCCCGGCTGGAGTGATGCGACAGATCGGCGATTGATCTTCAAAACTGGCATGCCGCCACTTTAGCAGTGAATCGCCACCGAGTCGCCACCGGAAAGGGTATTGCGCGGAAACGAACGGAAAGCATTGGAACCGAGAGGAAATAATAATTACAATAACATCAACACGATATACGATGCGCGGCATCGAGCGGAACTGACTGGAACCCAACGGAAAATATATATGAAAGTCTGGGAGACTGGGGGTCGGAGGTTCGAATCCTCTCGCCCCGACCAAAAAAGGCTAATAGATCAAAGGCTTTGAGCAAACGGCTCCAGGTCGCGCCAAGCCTGAATTGGGAACAAAAAGGCCACAAATGACACGTTTGGCCGCAGAAAGTCCCGAACGAGTCCCGAACTTTGTTCTCTAGACGTTCTTGTGCTTTTATCGTCGTGTGAGGGCAGCAACCATCACTCACAGGAGATCGGCCGGATGGCCGATGGTTGCGCATGTCACGACAGAATGATCTTGGAACGGTCGGCGGCTGGCGAGTCCGCAAGATCGAATTTGCCATCGTCTATTGCGTTTCGATCCCGCCTTGCCATCCCTCGTGACGGATCAGCCTGGCGGCCTTCTCTCCCGAAACCCCGGTAGCGTCGATCCGCCGCTGCATAAAATGCGGCCGCAAGTCTCGCTCGCGCTCCAACGGTGGCCGACCAGATCAGCCTCTCATGCCCGGGATACGGACGGGTGCCAGACGGGATCTGTGTGTCAAAAAAACTGTCTGCCTGCGACGGCCTCCTATAGCCGCGAGGGCTTCGAGAGACGGACCTGGACCTTTTGAAGTGCCCCCGACGCAGGCTGAGATCGTTCCGGATCGAAAATCCCACGCATGAATTTCTGTTGGATAGCTCGAAGCCGAATTGGAAGCGCTCCCCGTCAAAGAGCAACAGAACCTTACGTCCGCTTCGCTATGTCGGCCGCCAATCGGTCAACGTTTTCTACGCTGATCGGCGCGCGGACAGCGCCACTGCAGTCTCTCGGCGGCATCGACACATCAAGACCGTATTACGACACCGAGATCGACCGAGTTTTGATTAATAAAAGTAAGCCGTGGCCTCAGAAACTCCGTGGCTTCCCAAATCACCGGGCTAACCTTAACTGCACTTTCGTCGACGATTTCCGCTGGCAAATTGTCGCGAGCCGATCATCAGCGCTATATATAACAAAAGTAGGATCGAATTTGATCCAATTCGATTTTGGCCAGAAAAGGTCAACATGCATAACCGCACATCTCCCCACAACGTCGTCCAGTTTCCGCAACCTTCCGAAACGGAGGTCCTGAAGCGGGACGGACTGAGGCTTTATCGGTCCTTTATGTCTCTCACCACAAAAGATCGGCTTGCGGTCATCAATCTCGCTGAAAAGCTGGATCGCCACCACAGGGCCGGCAAAGCGGCTCAGGGCAAAATCCGCGTGTAATTGTACGGTCCTCCGTATGATTACGGTCGTGATGCCTCTTCTTCATCAACATCGACTGCAACAATCTGCGTCGAGGCATCCTTTCTCCTTTTGTATCGACCCCCATTCAGACGCCGGGTCGATATGATCGCCGATACGGATTTTAGCTCTTCTTGATTAGGACGTTCCGACAGTTCCTCGAGTTCGAAGCGGATATCCGGCTTCAAATCATCGACACCCACCATTCGAATGCTGTGAGCCGGAACACCCTGCTCCTGTTGCGACCCTTGAAATTCTGACTGACAGGATCCCCTGGAATCGGAGCTGCGACCGGTGTTCCCAATACAAGCGCGAGAACAACCACCGGCCCGCACCATTCCGTTCCACCGACCATCTGTTGCCGCAATGTGATGTTCGATTGCTTCTACGCGATCATCCGGGGAGAGCAGAACGGCGACGGCCGTATCCGCCGACAACCGAACGACGTACGCTGAACATCGCCTTCAACCTGGATGTCGTCATCAATAAAATACTGATTTATATTTGATCAGCAAATATGAGGAGGCACTCCATGTCTTCAAAAAACGTACGGATCCATCCAGAGCGCGAAACGGAGGACGATCAGGCTCGGAAAACATTGGGTGGCGCCAAGGGAAATCCAGATCTCAAGCCTGCACCGATGACACGAAAGGAAGCCGAGCAGATCCTGCCGAACAACGATCCGGGCCACGTCGCCTAGCTTCCAATAGCCTCGCTCGCCCAGCAGGTCTTTTTCCTTCAACTCCCCATCGGCGGCGCGAAGAAGCACAACAGTTTATCCGGAGTCGGGAAGCATGCGTGATAGTGCCCATCCGGGCTCCGTCTCACTTTGGATTGCGGCACAATGAAATGACCATCGATCACATAACCGTCCGGCGATGTGTGGACCCGACCTTCGTTGATCTCGACACAGTCATGATCGTGGCAGCATTCCCAAGGATATGACCAACCCATGCCGGAATCATGAGCCAGTGCTACGATGCTGGGAGAGACGATGATGAACGCCACTACTGTGGTCACGTACAAGAACGATCCGGACGCGTTCCAATTGTTCGGAGCATGGGTCATGGCATCACGCAAGCGATTGCCCGCCCCGCGGATAAACGCCGTCACCCCATCTGCGGTTGTGGCCGTTTGAAAAAATAATTGCGCTGCCACCGGCACTGTTTCCGACGCCGTTTCACGGCGAGAACCCGGCATCAGACCTGACACCCTCCTGGAAACTTGAGCCTAATGCTCGCCGGATTCCCTTCGTGAACCGGTCGCCGAACCTCCTGAGCGCCAGGCCGCAGCCGCGCCGCGAGCGACCCGACCGTCGCCGCTGAACACCTCACGGCACGCATGGAGTCGACCAGTCGCAACCGGCCATCGCGGCGATCAAGGTGCGCCTCAGCAAGGTCTTCGGCTGTGATGGAAAGCTGACGCTAGGCTCGCATGGAGTGTGCGACAATTATGCCAGTATGCCCGACAGCAGGCGTTGACGTTATATCGCCGCCCCGTCACACCGATAGGAATAAAATGAACGCTAAAACACTCAAGGCGATCGGCGCCGCGCTGCTTCTGACCTCAATATCCAGCGGCGCGATCGCTCAAAGCGACTATCCGAACCGTGCAATTACTTTAATTGTTTCCTTTGCACCCGGTGGCCTTTCTGATGTGCCCGCGCGTCTGCTGGCAGCCGAGATGCAGGGGAAGATCGGGCAGAATATCATCGTGGAGAACAAGCCCGGCGCATCAGGCACAATCGGCGGGGCATTCTTCGCCCGATCCGCACCCGACGGTTATACGCTTCTTGCCAGCGCCACTGCCGAAACCCAGAACCTGCACTATCTGTCTGTCCCCTACAAAGCCACCGAATTCAGCCACATCGGCAAAATTGCCAACGGGCCGTCACTTGTCCTGATCACCAATGCAAGCTCGCCGCATAAAACGGTTAAAGACCTCATTTCCTATGCGAAAGCGAACCCGGGCAAAGTGAGCTTCTCGACCTCGGGCCCCGCAACCTCGCCCGCAATCGCCGTGGCTCAACTCAACAAGCTCGCCGATACCGATATCGTCAGCGTCGCCTATCGCGGAACAGGGCCGGCAGCGACCGCTGTGCTGACAGGTGAAGTACAAGCAGCATGGGTTTTTTATACGAGCGCAAAGCCGCTCGTTGACGACGGGAAGGCGCGCGTTCTGGCGGTTGCCAGCGCGAAACGCTTGCCCGAATTGCCCGACACCCCAACGATGGATGAAGTCGGTTATCCGGGATTCGATCACACAGCCTTTATCGGCCTTTCGGCTCCTGCCAACACGCCGCCAGCGATCATCGAGAAGCTGAACAGAGCCTTGAACGAGACCGTCAATACGCCGGAGTTTCGTAAGAAGCTCGAGCCTCTCGGCATGAGACCACCGCCGGCACCGAACTCTCCGCAGGAATATACCGAGTTTATGAGTGCCGAGATTGCACGACAGGGCGAGTTGGCGGCGATCGTGAAGGCTAGCGCCCGTTAACACAACGCGGGCCGCGAGCCCTTATCACCTGTTGACGGTTGGTTCACTCCGCCTGCGCGCTCGTTTCGCGCGCAGGCGTTCCCAAACCGGCGAGCAACAGCTTGCGGCATTCTCCGAGTTCGTGCAGTGCCGCCTGAAGTTTTCGCAGATCCTCGCGCGGAACCCTCTCCTGCGGCATCGCGACCGGAGGCACCATGGTCGCCACAGGCGCCGACGGCCGATGCTCTGGCGGATTTATGCGTTTACGTTCTCCGGTGTCGATATGCGGCTCCGGCGCCGATTGCAGCGGCGGCTCATGCCGCGGCGGGTGCTGGTCGCGCTCGTTGAGATCCTCACCGATCAGCGACGTCAGGCGATCGCGCAAGCCACGGCGCCCCGATGGCGCCTCCTTCTCTTCCTCGTCTTCGATGGTATCGTCGGATTGTGCCGAGTGGCGCGGCGGTTCCAATGCTCCGGCCTGGTGCCAGACGGTCTGGACGTGTTTCGTCCCCTCGTCGGCGAGGATGCGCTGGACGCCGCGGATCGTATAACCTTCCCCATAAAGAAGATGCCGGATGCCGCGCAGCAGATCGACATCGTCGGGACGGTAATAGCGGCGCCCGCCGCCGCGTTTCATCGGCCGGATTTCACGGAACCGGGTTTCCCAGAAGCGCAGAACGTGCTGCGGAACATCGAGCTCGTCGGCTACTTCACTGATGGTGCGGAATGCGTCCGGCGCCTTGTTGTCCAACGCCACCATCTCCTTCATTGCGGCAAAACGCCGTTATTCAGCAATGTCCTGCTCGTTGATCCGCTGCTTCAAAATCGCCGACGGCTTGAACACCATCACGCGCCGCGGGGAAATCGGCACCTCGGTACCAGTCTTCGGGTTCCGTCCGATACGCTGGCCCTTTTCGCGCACGACGAACGAGCCGAACGAGGACAATTTCACGGTTTCGCCCCGTTCCAGACAATCGGTGATTTCCTTGAGCACCAATTCGACGAGAGCGGCCGATTCCGTGCGGGACAACCCAACCTTCTGATAGACGGCCTCGCACAAATCGGCCCGCGTTATGGTTTTACCGGTCATCGCCTGCCCCGCTCCCGGCGAAGGATATCTAACTGAAATTTCAATGATATTACGGTGCAGGCCCTGCCCGGGTCAACGGGGAAAGCGCAGTCGCAGGCAAGGCTGCTGCCAGGCTCTCACCACCGCACCAGCACCGAACCCCAGGTGAAGCCGCCCCCCATGGCTTCGAGCATCACCAGATCGCCACGCTGGATCCGCCCATCGCGAACGGCAACGTCGAGCGCCAGCGGGATCGAGGCGGCTGAGGTATTCCCGTGCCGGTCAACGGTAATGACTACTTTTTCAGGTGCAATACCGAGTTTATGCGCGCTGTCGTCGATGATCCGTTTGTTCGCCTGATGCGGGACGAACCAGTCGAGGTCGTCGGCCGTGTAGCCGGTCGCAACAAAGGCGTCGCGGATCACATCCGTGACCATTGCGACGGCGTGCTTGAATACAGCACGGCCCTCCATCCGCAACTTGCCCACCGTGCCGGTCGATGACGGCCCGCCATCGACGAACAATTTGGCCTTGTGGCGGCCGTCCGATCGTAGGTGCGAGGTGAGAATGCCGCGATCCTCCCGCGTACCCGGCTGCTCCTGGGCTTCCAGAACCAGTGCGCCGGCACCATCTCCGAACAACACGCAGGTCGTCCGGTCCTGCCAGTCGAGAATGCGCGAAAAGGTTTCCGCGCCGATCACCAGTGCCCGCTTATAGGCTCCAGTGCGAAGCAGGCCGTCGACGGTGGTGAGCGCGAAGACAAACCCCGAGCACACCGCCTGCAGATCGAAAGCCGCGCCGTGAGTGATCCCGAGCGCCGCCTGCACCGACACCGCAGTGGCGGGAAAAGTCTGGTCCGGCGTCGAGGTCGCCAGCACGATCAGGTCGATGCTTTGCGCATCAATGCCTGCGTTCGCGATCGCCGCCTGTGCCGCCCGCAATGCCAGATCGGAGGTCAGCTCGCCGTCGGCGGCGATGTGGCGCATGCGGATGCCAGTGCGCTGGACGATCCATTCATCGGACGTATCGACCTGTTTGGCGAGATCAGCATTGGTGAGGACCCGAGCCGGCAGATACGAGCCGCACCCGATAACAACCGAACGGATTTGCGTCACTTTGCTGCCTCGCGGATGTCGGCAGCAGGGGCCGGGCCAGCCTCGTCGGGCAATAGCACCTGATTGATCTTGGCGAGCAATTCGTAACGCACCATGTCGTATCCAATGTCGATCGCCGCCGCGAACCCTTCAGCGTCCGCGCCGCCGTGGCTCTTGATGACGATGCCGTTAAGGCCGAGCAGGACTCCGCCGTTCGAGCGTCGCGGGTCCATTTTTTCCCGCAGCGTTTTAAACGCTTGCCGGGCCAACAGATAGCCCAGTCTTGCCCGCCAGGTGCGGCTCATTGCACTGCGTAAATACTGGCCGAGCTGGCGGGCCGTCCCCTCGGCAGTTTTCAGCGCAATATTGCCGGCGAACCCTTCGGTCACCACTACGTCGGTCGTGCCTTTGCCGATGTCGTCGCCCTCGACGAAACCAAGATATTCATAATGGCGTCCGGGCCGTTCACGCAGAAGCTGGCCAGCTTCTCGGACCTGCTCGACCCCCTTGACCTCTTCGATGCCGATATTGAGCAGGCCGACCGTGGGCCGCTCGAGATCGAACAAGACCCGCGCCATGGCGCTGCCCATACCAGCCAGCGCCACCAGATGCGCCGCATCGGCGCCAATCGAGGCGCCGACATCGAGCACGATGGTCTCGCCTTTGACGGTCGGCCACAGGCAGGCGATAGCCGGACGCTCGATCCCGGCCAGCATCTTGAGGTTGAACCGCGCCATCGCCATCAGCGCGCCGGTATTGCCAGCTGAGACCACGACGTCAGCTTCCTGCCGCTTCACCGCGTCGATCGCCTGCCACATGGAGGACTTGCCGCGACCATAGCGCAGCGCCTGGCTCGGCTTGTCGTCCATCTTGATGGCGATCTCGGTGTGGACAAGCCTGGCGTTCGCCTTCAGTCGCGGATGCGAAGCCAGAAGCGGCTCGAGGATTTTCGTATCGCCGACCAGCGTGAACTCGATATCCGGATGGCGCAGCAGCGCGATCTCGGCCGCCGGCAGCACCACGGACGCGCCATGGTCGCCACCCATGGCGTCGAGAGCGATACGGACATTATTGGGCATCGGGCGGCGTTCTCTCGCGGTGGTTCCAAGGCGCGTTAGCCTTGCGCATTCCTGGTTGATCTTCCACAGCGCCGCTAAGGCGTGACGCCGCGCTCTCCGTTTGCCTGACGCTTCCTGACGCTCAGCCGCCTAACGTCCGATCTGACGTTTGGCCACTTGTTTGGCCGTCGCAATCGGGCCGTTGATGGAATGCGAAAAGCGAATCCCCGAAGGCGGACGCTGCCTCCGTTTGCGACAATAGCGGCTCGATGAGCCATGACAACTGGGTGACACACCGACGCTCACAACGCCGCACAACATTAAAATTCCTATATAAGTTGTTGTTTTAGAAGACAATCCCGAAACAACCTACCGATCTCCGGGGCTCTCGCGGTCCTTCAGGGCGGCCAATCCTGCGAAGGGGTGCGGAGGCGTGTCAGCCTCGGCCTCGGTAGTGCTGCCAATCGCCACCGGCTCGAATTCAACTCCTGCCTTACGCGGATAGGGATCGAGCCCAAGCAGCATGAATTCAACGGCCAGCGCCGCCAAGTCCACCGCGCCACCGGGCATCGGCTCGAGCGGCTCCGGTCCTGTCGGATCGAAGTCGACTGCGTCCAGCTCCGGTTTCGGCGCAGCAGCGGTCGGCGAAAAGCTCAAATCGACCGCCTCGTCGACCGTATTGTCGAGGGGTTCAAGGGTGACGACGCAGGTCTGTCCGACGCGCGCCCTCACCCGCCCGCGCACCCGCACCCCGTCGCCGCGATGCGTGACATCGAAGTCGGCTTCCAAACTGTCAAGCGCACGCAGCTCAGCGAAGGCCGCTATCTCGCGCCGCGCCGTTTCCGGCGCCTCGAGGTGAACATGTCGACCCGCTTCCGGCAGCTCGACGACCGTCACCGGGACGTGCCAAGATATGCGGCTTTTGTCCGGTTCTGTCATCGCAATGTCCTCTGCTGTTCGGTGCCGGCGCGCTCAGCACGCAACCGGATCGGGAAACCGGATCCGGCCGTCCGTGAGACCAGCGGTCTCCTGCTCCTGGAGCATCCGCGCGGCTGTCCGCGTATAGGCGGTCATCCGCCCAACCTCAACACTGCCGCCGTCGGGCATCTGGTCAGGGGCCTTGCCGTAGATATTGCGGCTGATCGCCGCCGCCAGAGCCGCGTCCGTGTCGGCCGAAAAACAGGCGCCGTAAGCCTTGATACGGCCGTAAAATGCCTCGCCCATCCGCTTCATTTCCTTGGGAACCTTCAGGTCGCTGATTCCCATCTCCCGCAGATTGCCGTCCATATCGCGGCAGAATGTGTCGAACAGATCCTGCGAAAACGCCTCCTGTCCGGTCCCGGTCAACCGCCACATGACGAGCGCCAAGTGCAGCACGATCATGTCGAAACGGCCATTAACGGTATCGGGAACCGCGAGATCACGATAGAAGGACGGAGATCGCGCCTGTGCCACGATCATGCCATACAGGCCGGCAATGTTGCCGCGCTTCGGCTGGCGGTGAAATCGGGTCCATATCATCGGGCACATTCGCGGGATTGGGCAGTTTCAGTATTTGGGGCGCCGGGTACGTTACCGTACCCGCAGATGCAAGAGCGAAATGGCAGACAAGACATTCCGGACCGGCCGCGCCCGACGAGCAGCGGCAATCATCACCATGGCTCTTCTGACCGCGGGCCTCGGCGGCTGCGGCAGTTTTGGCGAAACCTTTCAGCGCGGCTATGTCCTGCCCGACGGCGCGCTCGAGCAGATCCAGATCGGCGCATCCCAGGATCAGGTACTGATCGTGATGGGCACTCCCTCCACGGTCGCGACCGTCAGCGGTGAGACGTTTTATTACATTTCGCAGCGAACCGAGCGTCCCGTCGCCTTTTTGCCCGACGAAGTGACCAATCAACGGGTCATTGCCATCTATTTCGACAAGGATCGCCGCGTACGGCGCCTCGCCAATTACGGGATGAAGGACGGCAAGGTCTTCGACTTCGTCAGCCAGAAAACCGAAACCGGCGGCGAAGAACTCAATTATCTGCGGTTCTTATTCAAGATAGTCGGATAAGATACTGACCTAACAATAGAAAAAGCCCCGCAGAATTCCGTGGGGCTTTTTTCGTTTTTCGATCGCGACCGACTGAAAGGACGGGGCACGAGCAGCAGCTCATACCCCGCCTTTTCATCAGTGCTCGTCAGTGCGCGAGAATCGCCAACAGCAGCAGCGCCACGATGTTCGTGATCTTGATCATCGGGTTCACCGCCGGGCCGGCCGTGTCCTTGTAGGGGTCGCCGACGGTATCGCCGGTCACCGAGGCCTTATGGGCGTCGGATCCCTTGCCACCGTGGTGACCGTCCTCGATGTACTTCTTGGCATTGTCCCAGGCGCCACCGCCCGATGTCATCGAGATGGCGACGAATAGGCCGGTGACGATGACGCCTAGCAGCATCGCGCCGACTGCCGAGAACGCCGCGCCCTTGCCGACCGCACCGCCGCCGGCGATGAAGTAGATGGCGACGAAAACGACGATCGGCGACAGCACCGGCAGCAAGGACGGAATGATCATTTCCTTGATCGCCGACTTGGTCAGCATGTCGACCGCCCGACCATAGTCCGGCTTCGACTTGCCGGTCATGATGCCGGGGTCGGCACGGAACTGGCGCCGCACCTCCTCGACGATCGAACCGGCGGCCCGGCCGACGGCGGTCATACCCATTGCCGCGAACAGATACGGCAGCAGGCCGCCGAACAGCAGGCCGACCACCACATAGGGGTTGGTCAGCGCGAAGTCGGTCTTCACGCCGGCGAAGTAGCTGTGCTGTGCCGAGTTGGCGATGAAAAACTTCAGGTCTTCATTATAGGCCGCGAACAGCACCAGCGCGCCAAGGCCGGCGGAGCCGATCGCGTAACCCTTGGTGATGGCCTTGGTGGTGTTGCCGACCGCGTCGAGCGCATCGGTCGACTTGCGCACCTCCTGCGGCAGACCAGCCATTTCGGCAATGCCGCCGGCATTGTCGGTGACCGGGCCGAACGCGTCGAGCGCGACCACCATGCCGGCCAGCGCCAGCATCGCCGTCACTGCGATCGCGATACCGAACAGGCCGGCGAGCCCATAGGCACCGAGGATGCCGGCGATGATGACGAGCGACGGCAGCGCCGTCGATTCGAGCGACACCGCCAGGCCCTGGATGATGTTTGTGCCGTGGCCGGTCACCGATGCCTGTGCAATCGACTTCACCGGACGGAAATTGGTTCCGGTGTAGTATTCGGTGATCCAGATGATCAGGCCGGTGACGACGAGACCGATCACCCCGCAGAGAAACAGATCCTGGCCGGTGAACGAGACGCCCTGCAGCGGGCCGAAACCGATCAGCGTGTGCACCACATAGGCGATCGCGAACAGCGACAGCACCGCCGAGGCGATGAAGCCCTTGTACAGCGCGCCCATGATCGACTGGCTGGTGCCGAGCCGCACGAAGAACGTGCCGATGATCGAGGTGACGATGCACGCCGCGCCGATGCCGAGCGGCAGCAGCATCATGCTGGTGAGCAGCGGGCCGCCAGCGAAGAAGATCGAGGCAAGCACCATGGTCGCGACCAGCGTCACCGCATAGGTCTCGAACAGGTCGGCGGCCATGCCGGCACAATCGCCGACATTGTCGCCAACGTTGTCGGCGATGGTCGCCGGGTTGCGCGGATCGTCCTCCGGGATGCCGGCTTCCACCTTGCCGACCAGATCGCCGCCCACGTCGGCACCCTTGGTGAAGATGCCGCCGCCGAGACGCGCGAAGATCGAAATCAGCGACGCGCCGAAGCCGAGCGCCACAAGGGCATCGATCACCTGCCGGTCATTCGGCACCTTGCCGAGCGAACCGACGAGGAAGGCGTAATAGCCGGCAACGCCGAGCAATGCGAGACCGGCAACGAACAGACCGGTGACCGCGCCCGCCTTGAAGGCGATCGACAGACCACCGCCCAGCGAGCCGATGGCCGCCTGCGCCGTGCGCACGTTGGCACGCACCGACACGTTCATGCCGATGAAGCCGGTCGCGCCCGACAGGATCGCGCCGATGGCGAAGCCGAAGGCGACGAGCCATCCCAGTCCCCAGCCGAGGATCACGAAGATGATGACGCCGACGATGCCGATCGTCGTGTACTGGCGCTTCAGATAGGCTTGGGCGCCCTCGCGTACCGCAGCAGAAATCTCCTGCATGCGGGCGGTGCCGGCGTCGGCTTTCATGACGGAACCGATGGCCCAAATGCCATAAACGATGGCAAGACAGCCGCACAGAATGATCGACCAAAGAGGTGACATGTAGATCCTCGGATATGGAGTTGTGGGCGTCGCGGGCGGCCGACAGCGGCCTGCAGAGCCCCCCCCCGGGCTGAAATCGGCGGGACAATGCCAAAAACACAACAGCGACGCAATGCAGCCCGCCCGGCCGTCGACAGACTACTTTGGGCCGAGGCCTCCGCCGGGCGCGCTAGGCCGCCCGGACGCGCTCCCGCATGGCAAGCCACAGCAGCGTTGCCGCCGCAAACAGCGTCACCGGGAAAAACACTTCATTTACAAAGGTCCAGCCCAAGGTCGCCAGCACCTGGCCGGAAGCCAGCGAGGCCAGGGCCATGCTGCCGAAGACCAGAAAATCGTTGAACGCCTGGACCTTGTTCCGCTCCGCCGGCCGGTGACATGCGGTCACCATGGTCGTGGCGCCGACAAAGGCGAAATTCCAGCCGACGCCGAGGAGAATCAGCGCGAACCAAAAATGGCCGACCGTCAGCCCGGAGAGGCCGACCACCGCCGCCGCAAGCAGCAGCGCAATGCCGCCGCCGATAATCGGCACGACGCCAAAACGGACGATCAGTGCACCGGTGAAGAAACTGGGTCCGTACATCGCCATCACATGCCACTGGATGCCCAGACTGGCGTCGGTGACGGAATGACCGCAATCGACCATGGCCAGCGGCGCCGAGGTCATCATGAAATTCATCGTCGCATAGGCAACGACGCCACAAATTACTGCCACTGCAAACCGCGGCATCCGCAGCATGACCAGCAGCGACCGGCTTTCCTCTTGTATCTCGTGTGCGGCAAGCTTCGGAATACGCACGAAGGCGAGCACTCCCGCTGCCAGCAGCGCCGCCAGCGACTGCGCGATAAACGTCGCGGCGAACAGATAAGGCGGCCACAGGTCCTTGGTGAAGATCACCAGTTGCGAGCCAAGGATGCCGGCGAATATGCCGCCCGCCAATACCCACGACACCGCTTTCGGGCGGAACGCCTCGCTTGCCGTGTCTGCTGCCGCGAAGCGGTAGGACTGGTGCGCGGCGGCATAGAGCCCGCCGCAGAACGTGCCGACGAGCAGCATGGTGAAGGAACCCTGCAGCACCGCGAAGCATGAAATAAGGCCGGACAGGACGCCGAACACCGAGCCGCTCTGCAGCGCGAAGCGACGTCCGTAGTGCCGCGCGAGATAGCCGATCGGCAGCGTCCCCGCCCACATGCCGATAACCATCATGGTGATCGGCAGCGTCGCCAGACCTTTGTCGGGCGCAATGACCGCACCGATAATGGCGGTGGTGGCAACGATGACGGTATTGTTGGCGCCAGCCAAAGCTTGGGCAACCGCCAGAATACGGGCATTGCGCCGTGCCAGCGCATCGTCGTGGGTGGCCAGTTCGAGAGAGGTTTCGGCGACGACCGACATCCGGGCTCCCAGAGCTTTTTTCGAGCGAAGCGGCTCGCCATCAACAGACGACAACTCCGGAAGCACGGCTCGTCTGTCGAACGGGTCGCGCTCCAGCAAAACGTTCCCCTACAATGGGGTGCCGGAGAACACCATTGCTTCAATGACAGATCAGGGATGAAATCTATGCCAAGCGAGGCTGATCAGCGAACGTGACGGCACCTGGATGGCGTATCGCCGCCGCGCGCGCCTCGACGATGGATTGTGCACCAATCTGTCCAAGGGAGGATTGCAGTTCCTCGATCAACAGATCGATGACGTGACGAGGCCCGGCCTCGCCGATCGCCGCAATACCCCAGAGGAACGCCTTGCCGACGAATACCGCCTGTGCACCGAGCGCGAGCGCGCGGGCCGCATCGTGGCCGCTGCGCACGCCGCTATCGAGAATGATGGTCGCACGGCTGCCGACCGCCTGAACGATTGCCGGCAGGCAATCGATCGACGGCATCAACGCCTCGATCTGCCGCCCGCCATGATTGGAGATCCAGATGCCGTCGATGCCGAGCGATACCGCCTTCTCCGCGTCGGCCGGATGCAGAATTCCCTTGACCAGCATTGGCCCTTTCCAGCGGTCACGATAGCGCGCCACCTCCTCCCATGAAAATGCACCGGCCATCGTCTCGCGGGCGAAACGGATCGTTGCATCGGTGCTCGGGTCCGGGGTGCCGACATACTCCCGGATGGTCGAAAAACGCGGAAAGCCGTTCCGCGCGAGTGCCAGCAGCCATGCGGGCCGTATCAGCATCTCGCCGACCAATCGCGCATTCGGCCGGAATTCGTTGGCAAGTCCGGCGCGCGCCTCGCGCGAACGCGTCGTGCGTACCGGCACGTCGAGCGTCAGGGTCAGCGTCTGTGCCCCCGCCGCCTCGGCGCGTCGCAGCAGATCGAAGCCGATTGCATGGTCATTACCGGCGAAGCGGTAGATCTGCAGCCAGAACACGTCCGGAGCGATTTCCGCGATCTCCTCGATGGTCGCGCCGCCGGCAACGCTGAGCACGTAGGGAACGCGGGCAGCCTGCGCCGCGCGCGCGAACAGCTTGTCGGCACCGGGCCAGACAATGGCCGGGCCGCCCATCGGCGCGACGCCGACCGGCGCCGAATAGCGCCGGCCAAACAGTTCGACTTCGACCGGCGGCAGAGCATTGGTCACGCCGTAGCGCGGCACGAACTTCACCGCGTCGAACGCCGCCCAGTTGTCGCGGATGCCGAGATCGGAGCCGGCGCCGCTGTCGCCATAATCATAGGCGAACAGCGGCACCCGCCGCTTCGCCTTGCGCTGAAGCCAGGCGGTCGTCGGATAGAGCCGATGCAGCGCCGGATAATCAGGACTCTTCTGATAGGCCGGGAATGCCGCCGGTTTTGCTGTCGCGTCGTGCATTCTCTGATCCTGCCGATGCGGACCACGCTGGCCGCCGCCTGCCACTATAACGTGCGCAAGCCGGCGCCGGTCAAAAATGGCTGAACGACATACGGGTCAAACGGATCGGCTTGCCGTCGGCGGCGACGAATGCAGGTGGGCCATCGCCGGGCACGATATCGCCGATCGGCGTGGCGGCAACACCGGCCGCAGCCGCGGCCGCCTGAAAATCCGCAACTGCCGCCGGCGGTATCGTACAAACAATCTCGTAATCGTCCCCGCCGGTCAGCGCCGTTTCCAGCAGCGTCGGATCCGTACGCAGCAGTGCCCG
This sequence comes from Pseudolabrys sp., assembly GCA_035556795.1. Taxonomy (GTDB): domain Bacteria; phylum Pseudomonadota; class Alphaproteobacteria; order Rhizobiales; family Xanthobacteraceae; genus Pseudolabrys. Next base: position 23,269 of record DATMEV010000037.1, read on the forward strand.
TGCCGCCTGCGAGAGCGGCACGGCGGCAACGTCGATGCGCGCCGACACCGCCGAAGCGGCGCACAGCTTGCTGAGATCGCCGGCAAGGCCGTCTGACACATCCATCGCCGCCGAGGCATATGCGCCAAGTGCCAGGGCAATCGCATTGCGCGGTTGCGGCAACAGATAGCGCTGGAGCAGATAGGTCCTGCCGGCTTCATCCGGCGCCGCTGCAAGGCCGCGCCGCATACGCAGAGCGAGCGCCGCATCGCCGATGCTGCCGGTGACCAGCACGCGGTCGCCCGGCGCCGCCCCGCTGCGCTTGACCATGCGACCCTGCAACACGGTGCCGAAGGCGGTGATCGATATCATCGCCGGCCCCGGGGTGCGCACCGTATCGCCGCCGAATAGCGGGCAGGCGAACGTGTCGATATCGTCTTCAAGCCCACTGGCGAAGGCGGCGAGCCACGCCTCGCCGGCGGTCTCCGGTAGCGCCAGCGCCAACAGGAAACCGGCGGGAGTCGCACCCTTCGCCGCCAGATCGGAGAGATTGACCCGTAGCGCCTTGCGCGCCACCAGGTCGGGCGGATCGTCGGCAAAGAAGTGGACGCCGGCAACCAGCGCATCCTTGGTCAGCACCAGGTCGCAGCCGGCCGGCGGCGTGAACAGTGCCGCATCGTCCGTCAGAGCAAGCGCGCCCGGCGCGCGCGCCAGCGGCTTGAAGTGCCGCGCGATCAGATCGTCTTCGCCGGACATCGTACCTGAACCGGGCTGGTCGGACATCCGACCATCATAGCGATGCGCATCGGCCGGACGAAGCCCACTCGCCCGCCGCCGCTCATAGCGTTGCTCATGGCGCCGCGTCGAACTCGCCTGCCCGCAACTGCCGGGCGATCTGGTCGAGCACTGCATTCACCATCCCGGTTTCCTGACGCTCGACGAACGCTGCGGCGATATCGGCATATTCCTTGACGACGACACGCGCCGGAATATCGCGGCGGCGGTCGAGCTCATAGGCACCGGCGCGCAGCACCGCGCGCAGAATGGCCTCGACGCGTTTAAGCGGCCAGCCTCTGGCCAGCGCCTCGTCGATCAACGGGTCAAGCCGGCGCTGCTCATCGACGACGCCGCGCACGACGGCATGGAAGAACGCGACTTCGGCCGGCAGATACTGCTCACCTTCGACCTCGCGGCCCATCCAGTGGCTCTCGAACTCCGCAAGGATATCATTGAGGCCGGTGCCGGCGATATCCATCTGGTAGAGCGCCTGCACAGCGGCGAGACGCGCCGCCCCGCGCCGGTTGGCCTTGGCAGGCGTATCCTTGAGGGGCGCGCCTTTGCCCGACGCGCCGCGATCCTTTCCGGAACGTGTCATGGCTTGCCCGACCGTTTGAGCGCCACCAGCGCCAGCATCGCACGCGCCGCTTCGCCGCCCTTGTCGCCGTCATCGCGCGCCGCCCGTACCTGAGCCTGTTTCTCGGTCTCGACGGTGAGGATGCCGTTGCCGATCGGCAGCCGGCGCGCCACCGACAGATCCATCAGCGCGCGGGCCGACTGCGTGGCAACGATCTCGAAATGGAACGTCTCGCCCCGGATCACGCAGCCGAGTGCAACCGCGCCGTCATATGGCCGTTTGCGGCGCACCGCCGCGTCCGCAGCGATGGCAATCGCCGCCGGAATTTCCAGCGCGCCAGGCACTGTGATGACGTCCACCGTCGCACCGGCGTCTTCCAGCGCCCGCAACGTGCCGTCGAGCAATGCGTCGGCAATGCCGTCATAATAACGCGCCTCGACGACGAGGATGCGGGCCGTCTGACGCTGAACGGACTGCGCGCGGCGCTTGGGCCGGGGCATGATCGATCTCCAAATTCGCGCGGGTTGTTAGCAAGCGGGTGAGACGCGAACAAGCGGCTGCACGGCCGGGTGCTTACCGCGTCTCCATCAACCGGGCGGCATAGCGCGCCATCTGGTCCACTTCGAGATGCACCTGGGCACCGGGTTCCAGCCGCCCCAGCGTCGTCACCTGCAAGGTGTGGGGGATGACCAGCACAGAGAACTGATCGCCGTCTACCGTATTGACCGTCAGCGAGACGCCGTCGAGGGCAACCGACCCCTTTTGCGCGATGAAACGCGCCAGCGCCGTCGGCGCGCGGAAGCCGAACCGCACGGCCTCGCCGAGATCTTCGCGTGCCACGACGTCGGCCAGGCCATCGACATGCCCGGACACCAGATGGCCGCCGAGTTCGTCGCCAATCTTCAACGACCGTTCGAGATTGATGCGGCTGCCCGCTGTCCAGCGGCCGACTGCAGTGACCGAAAGCGTCTCGGCCGCCGCATCGACGGCGAACCAGTGCCGGTCGCCTTCGGTCCCCTTCTCCACGCCCTTGTCAACGACCGTCAGGCAACAGCCGGCGCAGGCGATGGACGCGCCGTCGGCGACATCGTCGACCGCGAAATGGCAGGCAATGCGCAACCGGCGCAGGTCGTTCGCCCGGCTCTCGACCGAGAGGATTTCGCCGATATTGGTGACGATGCCAGTGAACATCAGCGGCGCACCAGATGATCGAGCCGGTCCTCGCCGACCTGCTCGCTGGCGACCAGATGCAGGTTCGGCGCTTGCGTCAGTGCGCTCAACGGCAGGCCGTCGAGCGCGCCGAGACCGTCATCGCCGATCGGCTTCGGCCCGTGAAACAGCAGTACCTCGTCGATCAGGTCGGCCTTCAAGAGCGCGGCCGCAACGCTGGCACCGCCCTCCACCATCAGCCGCGTGATACCGCGGCCGGCCAGCATCTTCATCACCGCCTGCAGATCGAACAGACCGTCCGGCGCTTCAGCGCGCAGCACCTCGACGCCCTTGCCGCGCAGCACCTCCTCGGCGATCGCCGAGGCTGCGGTGGAGCCGACGAGCCAGGACGGCGTCTCGCGCGCCGTGGCGATCACCGCGCTGGCGAGCGGCACATTCATCTTCGCATTGAGCACCACGCGCACCGGCGACCATGATTCCATGCCCGGGAGCCGGCAGGTCAGCGCCGGATCGTCAGCCAGCACCGTTCCCTTGCCGACGAGGATCGCGTCGCTCGTCGCGCGCATCTGGAAGACGCGCTCGCGCGCCGCTTCGCCGGTGATCTCCACCCGCTTGCGGACGCCGGCGGCGATCTTGCCATCGGACGAGACTGCCATTTTCAGCATAACGTGCGGCCGGCCATCGCGAATGCGGCGGATGTGGCCAGCGTGAGCCAGCCGGGCTTCTGCCTCGCACAATCCGATCTCAACCGCGATGTTGCGGTCGCGCAGCCGCGCATGGCCCTGACCGGCGACCTCCGGATTGGGATCCTCCATTGCCGAGACGACGCGCGCCACGCCGGCGGCGATGAGCGCATCGGCGCAGGGCGGCGTCTGCCCCTGATGCGAGCAGGGTTCGAGCGTGGTGTAGAGCGTCGCGCCGCGCGCCTGGCCGCGCCGCGCCTGCTTCAGCGCCTCGGTCTCCGCATGCGGCCGGCCGCCGGGCTGGGTCCAGCCGCGGCCGATGATGATGCCATCCTTGACCAGCACGCAGCCGACCGCCGGATTGGGCCAGGTCCGGCCCAGGCCGCGGCGGCCAAGGTTCAGTGCGAGCTGCATATACCGCCGATCCTCAGCAGAATCGGCACCGGCCGGCGGAAGGTCTGTCGTCATTTCCGTGTTTGCGTTGTCTGCCGCGGATCCGGCGGCCCGTCCTCGTCGCCCGACAATTCGTCGAGCGCATGCTTGAAATCCTGCGGCTCGCGAAAATTGCGGTAAACCGAGGCGAAGCGCACATAGGCGACATCGTCGAGATCGCGCAGATGCGCCATCACCGACTCGCCGATCGTCTCCGACGAGACTTCATTCTCGCCGAGGCCTTCCAGTTCGCGGACAATTTTCGACACCATCTGCTCGACACGCTCCGGATCGACCTGCCGCTTGCGCAGTGCCACCTGCACCGAGCGCATCAGCTTGTCGCGGTCGAAGGGCGAGCGCCGGCCGTTACGCTTGATCACCGTCAATTCGCGCAGTTGCACCCGCTCGAAGGTGGTGAAACGGAAATTGCACGAAATGCAGACGCGCCGGCGCCGGATCGCGGTGGAATCCTCGGTCGGCCGCGAATCCTTCACCTGGGTATCGAGACTGGAACAGCTCGGACAGCGCATGCCGCCTCGTCAATGCTGATAGATCGGAAACCGTGCCAGCAACGTCTTTACCTTGTCGCGAACCTTGGCCTCGACCAGCGAATCCTCGTCCGTTTCCTTCTGCGACAGCACGTCGAGCACTTCGGCGATAAGTTCGCCGACGTGCTGGAACTCGGCAACGCCGAAGCCCCGCGTGGTGCCAGCCGGCGTACCGAGCCGGATACCGGAGGTGACGGTCGGCTTCTCCGGGTCGAAGGGGATGCCGTTCTTGTTGCAGGTAATATGCGCGCGGCCCAGCGCCAGATCGGCGACCTTGCCGGTGAGCCGCTTCGGCCGCAGGTCGACCAGCATCAGATGCGTGTCGGTGCCGCCGGAAACGATGTCGTAGCCCTTCGACTTCAGGGTCTCGGCCAGCGCCCGGGCGTTCTCGACGACGTTCTTTGCGTAAACCTTGAAGGACGGCCGCAGCGCCTCACCGAACGCCACCGCCTTGGCGGCGATGACGTGCATCAGCGGCCCGCCCTGCATGCCGGGGAACACGGCAGAGTTGATCTTCTTCGCCAGCGCCTCGTCGTCGGTGAGGATCATGCCGCCGCGCGGGCCGCGCAACGTCTTGTGCGTCGTCGTGGTGACGACATGCGCATGCGGGAACGGCGAGGGATGCGCGCCGCCAGCCACCAGACCGGCAAAATGCGCCATATCGACCATCAGTAGCGCACCGACGCTGTCGGCGATCTCGCGGAAGCGCTTGAAATCGATAATCCGCGGATAGGCCGAACCACCGGCGATGATCAGCTTCGGCTTATGCTGCTGCGCCAGCCGCTCCACCTCCTCCATATCGATGAGGTGGTCGTCGCGGCGCACATTATACGGAACCGGCTTGAACCATTTGCCGGACATATTGATCGCCATGCCGTGACTGAGATGGCCACCGGCAGCGAGGTTCAGCCCCATGAAGGTATCGCCCGGCTGCATCAGCGCGAAGAATACTTCGGCATTGGCGGAGGCGCCGGAATGCGGCTGGACATTGGCGAAGCCGCAGCCGAACAGGGCCTTGGCGCGCTCGATCGCCAGCGTCTCGGCGATATCGACATACTGACAGCCGCCGTAATAGCGCCGGCCCGGCAGACCTTCCGCATATTTGTTCGTCAGCACCGAGCCCTGCGCTTCCAGCACCGCGCGGCTGACGATGTTTTCGGAAGCGATCAGCTCGATCTCGTCGCGCTGCCGGCCGAGCTCCTTGCCGACGGCATCGTAAAGCTCGGGATCGCTTTCGGCGAGCGAGGCGGAGAACATGTCTTGCACGGAGGAAACCTTGCTGGGGGCCGTCATGGCAGTCTCTTCGGTCACGGTAAGAGTGAAACGCGTTACGAATGCGGAGTGTCGCGGGCGCCATGCGGCGCGGCTCGACGCGGTCATCCGGGATGCGCGGGCCTTAGCATATTGCCCCTGCCGAGGCCAAGTCTGGTCAATAACAGCCGCCTAACCGCTATATCTTGCAGGGTTTCAGCCGCCTTCGCGGGCGAGCCGCGCCTGCAGCTTGCGCAGCGCGATTCTCTCCAGATCGGCGCGCCGCGCTGAGGCCGGCCCGACCACCGCAATCTCGACCCCGGTGGCAGCATCGATCGCCACCACCTTCACTGTCGCGCCCAGTGCAATGAATTCGAAATAGACCTCGCCCGATGCCGCCATCCGCCCCGCTCCGTTAGCGCCAGGAGCCTCGCCTGCCTGCGCAGGGTGGCAGCAAATGCGCCCGTCGCAAAGTCCATGCGACCAGCGCTGCGACAAAACGGCCCCGGCAAACGCCGGGGCCAGATGACCGTCCGGAGCGGAGGATTACAGACGGTAGAGAATCTGATCGGTCCAGAACCGCTCGAGACGGTGCAAGGACTTGTTGAGCGTCGAGAACTCATCGGCATTGATGCCGCCGACCTGCTCCACCGTGCGAACATGCTTCTGGTAGAGCCCCTCGATGATGTCGCGCACCTCCTGCCCCTTGGCAGTCAGCTTGATGCGGACCGAACGGCGGTCGACGCGCGAGCGCTGATGATCGAGATACCCCATCTCGACGAGCTTCTTGAGATTGTAGGAAACGTTCGAGCCGAGATAGTAGCCGCGCGTGCGCAGCTCACCGGCAGTCAGTTCCTTGTCGCCGATATTGTAGAGCAGCAACGCCTGCACCGCGTTGATATCCGCCCGCCCCCGGCGATCGAATTCATCCTTGATGACGTCCAGCAGGCGGCGATGCAGCCGCTCCACCAGCGTCAACGCTTCAAGGTAATATGGCTTGATATGGTCGAAGCGCGCTTCGCGCTCTGCAACCGGCTCGATCGTCCTGGCGACGGCTTTCATTGCACTCTGCCCCTGTTTGACTCTTTTTTGTCCCGACCGGTTGCAAGGCCCTGTTTCCCTGCTCCGGTTCTGTCGATTTTTATAAAAGGGGCGCTCTAAAATCGGATTAAATAACACCATAAACATTAGGTTTATTTGCAACGGTGAATCGTTCGTTGCCGCGCCAATTTGAGCGGGTGGCGCAAGATTCGATTCACCTTAGGAACGCAGTGTGAACCACACGGAACGGATCACACGATGCCGAAGCGCGCGAAAATGCGGTGATAACGCAGTGCTTTCGGCGGCACTTAGAAGAAGCCGCACCGGCCTGCCGCAATGCAACCGCTTCGCCGCAGTGTAACCCCGACCGCGTTACGAGCGCAGGTAACGGTAGACACCGGAGAAGTCGATGCCCCCATTGACGCTCAACGCACTGTCGACGAAGCGTTCGTAAATATCCGCTGCATGTTTTCCGAGCGGCGTCACCGCACCGGCGGATATCGAGGCATCCTGCGCAAGGCGCAGATCCTTGAGCATCATCGCCGCGGTGAAGCCCGCCTGATAATCGCGGTTCGCCGGCGACGTCGGAACCGGCCCTGGCACCGGACAATAGCTGGTCATCGACCAGCACTGCCCCGACGATTTCGAGGAAATGTCGAACAGCTTCTGTGCATCGAGGCCGAGCTTCTCGCCGAGCGCAAAAGCTTCCGACACCGCGATCATCGAAATGCCGAGGATCATATTGTTGCAGATTTTCGCCGCCTGTCCGTTTCCGGCGCCGCCGGCATGGACGATGGTCTTGCCCATCGCTTCGAGAAACGGTCTGGCGCGCGCGAAGCTGTCATCGCCGCCGCCAACCATGAAGGTCAGCGTGCCCCCCTGCGCGCCGCCGACGCCACCGGACACCGGAGCATCAAGCATCGGCAGACCTTTACGCTCCGCCGCTTCCGCAACGTCACGCGCCGTCGCCACGTCGATCGTCGAACTGTCGATCAGCAGCGTTCCCGGCGCCGCATGCGCGAGAACGCCATTGTCGCCAAGATAGATCTCGCGGACATGCCGGCCGGCCGGCAGCATGGTGATGACGGCCTCATGGCCGGCAATCGCATCGCGCAGGTCCTTCGCCGCAACACCGCCGGCTGCGGCGAATTTCGTCACCGCATCCGGCACCACATCAAAGCCGGTAACGGCATGCCCTGCCTTCACCAGATTGGCCGCCATCGGCCCGCCCATATTGCCGAGCCCGATAAATCCGATCTTCGTCATATTTCGCCTCCCTGACTCGTTTTTGTTGTTCGATACCGGCGACTGTGGATCGTGCCGGTCAGCCCGGATGTTCAACCGCCGCCATCAGCGCCAGCCACAGATAGACAAGCAACAACAAGAACTCGAACAGCGTGAACAGGCCGAGGCCACCGAAGACCTGCGGGAACAGAAAATCGACGGCGATCATCGACACCACCGAAGTGAGCCAGACCACCGCGCCCCACGGTGCGGCAAGCCACAGACCGACGGCAGCGATCAGATCGATCACCGCGAAGAACACCGTTGCCGCCTGCCAGGCACCGATGCGCGCTTCGAACACCTGCTCCGGCGCCACACCGATGCCGCAGACATGCGCCCAATGATAGAGCCCCTTGATCATGGCGAAGCCGGCCATGACGCGCAGATAGAGCACCAGGCGGCCGGTCCAGCCGCCGACCTTGGCACGGCTTTCCTCGGCGCGTACCGGTTCGAGCGCGCGTCCCGGCTCGGTGATGACCGGCTCCATCATAGCGGCAACTCGTTGGCGATCGGCGCGAAGTGCCGTTCGACCTCGGCGTCGGAAACCGCCGCGAGCGCTTCGGGACGCCAGCGCGGCGCGTTATCCTTGTCGACGATCACCGCGCGCACTCCTTCGTAAAAATCGTGCCCTTCGACGATCCGCGAAACGATGCGGAATTCAGCGCGCATGCATTGCGCGAACGACCATGCCTTGCCGCGCCGTATCTGGGCCAGTGCGACTTTCAGACTGGTCGGGGATTTCGTCCGGATATTGGCGGCGGTCGCGTGTGCGAACTCTGCGTCCTCGCCGCCCTGTGCAGCCGCATCGAGCGCCGCCAACACGTCCTCGACGCGCGTGCCGATAAACAACCGGTCGATCGCTCCGCGCGGAAGCTGCTGCGGCTCCGGGCGCACCACGAAAGCCGACAGGACCGCTTCGACCGGCGCACTACCCGACAAAGCTTCCGTCAATTCCGCGAATTGCGCCGACGCGACACGATGCGTGGCGATATGCGACGCCATTGCATCAGCAGCCTTGATCCGGTCGCCAGTCAGTCCACACCAGGTGCCAAGTTCGCCCGGCATGCGCGGCAGGATGAAGGTTCCGCCGACATCGGGGAAGAAGCCGATGCCGACCTCCGGCATGGCGAACTGGAATCTGTCTCCGGCAACACGAAACGCGCCGTTTACCGAAATGCCGACACCGCCGCCCATGACGATGCCGTCGATCAGCGAAACATACGGCTTGCGATAATTCCGGATCGCCGCGTTGAGAATGTATTCGTCGCGCCAGAATGCCAGTGCCTCGTCATAGCGACCGGCGGTACCCAGTTCATAGAGCGCGCGGATATCGCCGCCGGCAGAAAAGGCGCGCTCGCCCGCGGCACGCAGAATGACGCGCGTCACCGCTGCGTCCCTGTCCCAGGCGTCGAGTTGCGTGGCAAGCGCGCGCACCATCGCATGCGTCACCGCGTTGAGCGCCTTGGGGCGATTGAGGGTGATGATGCCGGCGTGGCCGCACCGTTCGAATACTATATCTGTCGTCTCGTCCACGCTGCGTCATTCCATCTGTCAGTTGAGAGCCCAGAAATATTCGAGCGTCGCCAGCGCGCCAAGGGCGGTGCGAACGAGGTGCAACAGCCCCCACTGCCGGATCAAACCATGCGTCTGCTCGTCCGCCTGCTCCGGCAGCGTCTCCTTGAGCTGCCGGTTCGTCGGCATGATGACGAGCATCGTATAGGGCCACGGCGCCGCGATCAGCACCGCGCCGAGCAGCCATCGCCAGTCGTAAGCGTGAAAGAATGCGATGATGCCGCACAGCGTTGCGATCACCAGAAGCACCACCTGGACGATCGCCGCTCGCGAATAGCTTGTCTGCCATTGCATCAGCATCGCCTGCGGATCGAGCCGCAGCCGTGCCGGCTGCTCGGCCAACGACACATGCAACGCGATTCCGGCGAAAGCCGCTGCCGTCAGCAAGGCAAGATATCCGCTCCACATGGCCGCCTCCTGCTCTGTTGCGTTCAGTTGCCGAGCAACTGCCGGCTGATAATCAGCCGCATCACTTCGTTGGTGCCTTCGAGAATCTGATGCACGCGCACGTCGCGCAGCACCCGCTCGATCGGATGATCGCGCAGATAGCCATAGCCGCCATGCAGTTGCAGGCAGCCATTGACGACATCGAAACCGGTGTCAGTGGCGATGCGCTTCGCCATCGCGGCGAGCCGGGTCGCGTTACCCTCTTTCCCGCCGACGGCAACCGCCGCGCGATAGAGCAGCAGCCGCGCCGCCTCCAGTTCCGTCGTATAATCGGCAATCCGAAATTGCAGCGCCTGAAATTCGGACAGGCGCGAGCCGAACTGCTTGCGCTCCTTCATATAGCCGATGGTGCGGTCGAGGCAGAACTGCGCGCCGCCGATCGAACAGGCGCCGATATTGAGGCGCCCCCCGTCCAGCCCTGCCATGGCGATGCGGAAACCTTCCCCTTCCGCACCGATGCGGTTGGCAACCGGCACGCGGCAGTTCTCGAACATCACCATCGCGGTGGGCTGCGACTTCCAGCCGAGCTTCTTCTCCTGCGCACCGAACGAGAGGCCGGGGGTGCCCTTCTCGACGAGGATGCAGGAGATGCCGCGCGGTCCGTTATCGCCGGTGCGCGCCATCACCAGATAGATATCGGAAACGCCGCCACCGGAGATGAACGCCTTGGCGCCGTCTAGCACATAATGATCGCCGTCGCGGCGCGCCCGCGTCGTCAGGCTCGCCGCATCGGAGCCGGCGCCAGGCTCGGTGAGGCAATAGCTGGCAAGGTGCTCCATGCTGCACAGCTTCGGCAGAAACGCGCGGCGCTGCTCGGCGCCGCCGAAGCTGTCGATCATCCAGCCGACCATGTTGTGGATGGAGATATAGGCCGCCGTCGAGGTGCAGCCCTGAGCCAGTTCCTCGAAGATCAGCACCGCATCGAGCCGCGACAATGCCGAGCCGCCGACATCGTCCCTGACATAGATGCCGCCGAAACCGAGCGCTGCGGCCTCGCGCAGCGTATCGACCGGGAAGATCGAGCCTTCGTCCCAATCGCGGGCGTTCGGGGCCATCGCACCGGCGGCAAATGTCCGCGCAGTCGCCTGGAATGCCCGCTGCTCCTCGGTCAGCTCGAAATCCATGAGAAATCCATGAAATCCATAAGAAAAGCCCCACCGGCCCCTGCTGGATTAGCAAGCGGAGCGGCCTGTCGGCAACGGGCGGCTTTTTTCCAGTCTCCCGGAACTTTGACGTGGCAGGTGCATCTCATGGGCGTAGGCTTGCGCGCGGGCTTGGATACCGATTGGACCCTGCCCTGGCGCAAGCCGAGCCCGACGCGGGTGCGGTTTGCGCGGGCTTGGTGACTGGTTCGGATGCGATGCCCCGCCGCCGCGCCACAAGCCGATACCGCAAACGGAGGATCGCCCCATGACCAGCACCACTCAAGACGACGCCCCGGATGCTGGTCCCGACCTGACCGCGGGCATTCCGGCCACCGCTTTGGCGGAGAACGGAATGCTCGCCGGTCACGTCGGCGGGGAGCCTGTTCTGCTGGTCCGCCACGGGCACCACGTATCCGCCGTCGCCGCGCATTGCACCCACTATCATGGTCCGCTCGCCGACGGCCTCGTCGCCGGCGACACCATCCGCTGCCCCTGGCACCATGCCTGCTTCGATCTGCGGACCGGCGACCCGGTCGCGCCGGCGCTCAGCCCGCTGTCCTGCTGGCATGTCGAGGAACGCGACGGCCGCCTTATCGTCGGCGACCGGAAGGATACCCCGCCTCCGAAGGTGAAAAACCCGTGGTCGGGCCGCGTCGTCATCGTTGGCGGCGGCGCCGCCGGTTTCGCCGCGGCGGAAATGCTGCGCCGGCGCGGTTTCACCGGCAGCATCACGATGTTCAGCGACGATGACGCGGCGCCGGTCGACCGCCCCAACCTGTCCAAGGACTACCTCGCCGGCTCGGCGCCGGCCGACTGGATTCCGCTGCGCGACGACGGCTGGTACGCCGACAACGGCATCACGCTTCGCCTCGGCACGCAAGTGACGGCGCTCGATGCAACGCGGCGTCTGCTGACGCTCGGCAACGGCGAAACGGTGGCCTTCGACAAGCTGCTGCTGGCGACCGGTGCCGAACCGGTGAAGCTGCCGATCCCCGGCGCCGATCAGCCGCATGTTCACACCCTGCGCTCGCTCGCCGACAGCAGTGCCATTGTCGCCCAGGCGGAAACTGCCAAACGCGCGGTGGTGATCGGCGCGAGTTTCATCGGGCTCGAAGCCGCCGCGGCATTGCGCGCCCGCGACATCGAGGTGCATGTCGTCGCGCCGGAGAAACGTCCGCTGGAGCGCGTCTTCGGGCCGCAATTCGGCGACTTCGTCCGTGCGCTGCACGAAGAGCACGGCGTCCGCTTCCATCTCGAAGACACCGTCGTGAAGATCAACGGGACGACCGTCGCGCTGAAGAGCGGCGCCACGCTGTCTGCCGATCTCGTCGTGGTCGGCGTCGGCGTGCGCCCGCGCCTCGCGCTCGCCGAACAGGCCGGGCTTGCCATCGACAAGGGCGTCAGCGTCAACGAATACCTCGAGACCAGCATGCCCGGCATCTTTGCCGCCGGCGACATCGCCCGCTGGCCAGATCCGATTTCGGGCGAACGCATCCGCGTCGAGCACTGGGTCGTCGCCGAACGTCAGGGCCAGACCGTGGCGCTCAATATCCTCGGCGAGCCAACGCCGTTCCGTGCGCCGCCGTTTTTCTGGAGCCAGCATTACGACGTGCCGATCAACTATGTCGGCCATGCCGAAAGCTGGGACACGATCGAGATCGACGGCGACGTTGCGGCTCGCGACTGCGTCGTCCGCTACAAACGTGGCGATCGCGTTCTGGCCGTCGCCTCGATCTACCGCGACCGCGACAGCCTGGAAGCGGCGCTGGCGATGGAACGCGAAGCCGTCTCCGTCTGATCGCTGGAAAGCCCACACCGGACCCGCTACAAAACGCAGCATACCGGGAGTGCTCTCATGGCGATCAAATACGGCCGTCCGCTCGAACATCGCACGCGTTTTCAGCCGATGACTACCGCGGCGCCGGCGGAACCGCTCGATCTGACGGTGCGCATGCGCCGCAACCGGCGCGCCGACTGGGCGCGCCGCATGGTGCGCGAGAATGTGCTGACCACCAACGACCTGATCTGGCCGCTGTTCGTCGCCGAAGGCGGCAACGCGCCGGTGCCCTCGATGCCCGGCGTCGAGCGGCTGTCGATCGACAATGCAGTGCGCGCCGCCGAACGCGCGGCCAAGCTGACGATCCCCTGCATCGCGCTGTTTCCCTATACCGACCCGGCGCGCCGCGACGACGCCGGCAGCGAAGCGACGAACCCCGACAATCTGGTGTGCCGCGCCGTGCGCGCCATCAAACAGGCGGTGCCGGAGATCGGCATTCTCTGCGATGTCGCGCTCGACCCTTACACCAGCCACGGTCACGACGGCCTGCTGCGCGATGGCGTCATCCTCAATGACGAGACCGTCGCCGTGCTCACCGAGCAGGCGCTGGTGCAAGCGGATGCCGGCTGCGACATCATCGCGCCCTCCGACATGATGGATGGCCGCGTCGGCGCGATCCGCGCGGCACTTGATGCGGCCAACCATCTCGACGTGTCGATCATGGCCTATACGGCGAAATATGCCTCGGCCTTCTACGGCCCGTTCCGCGACGCCGTCGGCTCGAACAAGACACTCACCGGCGACAAGCGCACCTATCAGATGGACATGGGCAATTCCGACGAGGCGCTGCGCGAGGCCGAACTCGACATCGACGAGGGCGCCGACATGATCATGGTCAAGCCCGGCATGCCCTATCTCGATATCCTGCGGCGGCTGAAGGACAATTTCGGCATGCCGACTTTCGCCTATCAGGTGTCCGGCGAATACGCGATGCTGATGGCGGCGGCGCAGAACGGCTGGCTCGACGGCGAGCGGGCGATGGTGGAAAGCCTCGTCGCCTTCAAGCGCGCGGGCGCCGACGGCGTGCTGACCTATTTCGCGCCGCGCATCGCCGAGATGCTGCAGAAAGCGGTCTGACGGTTCACACGAGGCCGCGCGCCCGCAGACATGTTGTCCCGCGCGCAGGCGCGCACGCCCTTTCACTCACGCAGCCCTTTCCCGCACGCAGACACGCGGATGCGCCCCTGTTGTTGGCGGCGCGGGGTTCGCCGGCGGTTTGGCCCCTCCCGGCGTTTCGGCAACAGCGAGGGGCGACGGAGCGCCGAAGGCGCAACGTCGTGGTTTGTCCGCGCCGGTAAAAGCGCGAACGCGCATCGGTGAGGATGCGCACGCCTTGCGGCGCTCCGCCCGTCCTTTGCGGACAAAGGAACGGACTTCGTCGTGCGG
>DATMEV010000038.1:0-38409 GCA_035556795.1 Pseudolabrys sp.
GCCGCCATTGCCTTCCGTTTTGCCGATAACGGCCACAACCTCGTCCGCGGCAAACTGACCCCGGCGGATGCACTCTTCCAGACCCGAGGCATCGGCAACGCTCTTGATCTCGACCTTGGCGACTTCAATGCTCATTGCAGCGTCTTTCCCTCCTCGTCGACCTGATCGATGAGTGCCTTTCCGGCCTCAATGGCTGCTCTGAGTGTCGAAGTGAGGCGCGCTGCTGTCCAACACGGTTTGAAGATAGTGCAATCGGAAATTCCGATAGTATCCTGACATTCGTGCATAGCTCGGATGGCCGTGCATTCTGATGCGATGCAGCATCCGGCAAAGCTCGGGCGCCCTTTATCGGGCTGCGCAATTCCGGGAGGCTGACTTCCCCGCAGGCGTTTCGACAGGATCGTGCGCGGCTCGGATGCAAGGCGGCTGCAGGCGCTTCACTGGGGTGGTGATGCGTTGCAATGCAACACGTTCAGCGCCTCGACACCGTGAGCGGCGCGGGGATCCGTTGATGCGATTTCGGAATGGCTGCCTGATAAGCGGGACGCGCTTTGATGCGGTCGATCCAGCCGGCGAGCGCCGGCTTGTCGTCCCATAGCCCGGCGAAGTTAAGCTCCTCAAGGCGATCGACGAATGGCGAGATAGCGATATCGGCGAGAGAGAAATCCATGCCGCCGAACCATTCGTGGTCGCGGAGCCGCTGTTCGATACGCTCGATGGCGCGTGTGAACGTGGTGCGTGCCGCAGTCACTGTTTCCGCATCTGCGGGGCCGGCTACCAGCGCCTTGCGGAGAAACTCCGCCTTCTGCGGCGTCGGCGCGTGAGCGATCCGGTCCTCGACCAGTGCCTTCGGCAGTCGGGTAAAGGATTGTCGCAGCATCAATTGATAGGTTGGCCCCTTCACCGAGGGGTGCAGCACGTCGTCTTCAAACTTGACCCAATAACGCGCCGCCGCGCGCGTTGCCGGATCCCGCGGCAGCAGCTCAGGGCCGGGCAGAACCTCATTGAGATATTCGTTGATGATCGTCGATTCGAAGATCACGTGGCCGTCGTGCACAAGGGTTGGCACGACGCCGTTCGGATTGAGCGCGAGATAGTCCGGTGTCAATTGCTCCATCTGCTGGAGATTGACGATTCGGCTTTCCCAGTCGATGCGCTTCTCCGCGAGGCAGAAGCGCACCTTGATGCAGCAGAACGCGTCCCAATCGTGATAGAGCGTGATCATCGGGAGCGTCCTTGTTGTGCGCTCTTGTTTATGCGGCGCCCGGACCACGATCGATGATCGCAAGCGGGGTCGTTCGCGCTTTTTGCATCCGCTCGCGCAACGCTCGCGTTGCGGTTTCGTCGGCGGTGTCGCCAGCCATGACGACACCGTAGTCCTCCCGGGCTGCTTCGAGAGAGATCTTGCCCTGGATGACGTCGCGCTGCACCAGTTCGATCTCGCGGTCGAGCGCGTCGCCCCATCCGCCACCACCGGTCGTCTCGACGCGGACTACCTCGCCGGCGCGTACGGGTTCGCCGTCTACCAGACCGCCGAGCCGGCGCTCGTTCTTGCCGTCAGGATCGACGGTGACGACGAACGGCTTGCCAGCCTTGCCGCCACTGACGCCATAGCAACCGAGCAGAACACGATCAGCGGTGACGATGGTGTGGCAGTCGACCAGCGCGCGGTAGTGCTTCTCGTAGCCGAGGCCGCCGCGCCGTTTTCCGGCGCCGCCGGAATCGGTGCGCAGCGCCAGCTTCTCGACGATCAGCGGGAATTTCGTCTCGGTGAATTCCGCCGGCTGGTTGCGGGAATCCGGCACAATGTGGATGGCGTCATTGCCGTCGGCATAGTAACGGCCGCCCGAACCGCCGCCGAGCACTTCGCGCGACAGGAACGACTTGCCGTCGAGCCCGGTACCGTAGAAGCCGGTGTAGCGGATCGTTTCCTGATCGGCCGGCATGCGGCCGTCGACCGCCTGCGCGACGACACCGGCCAGCAGCGACAGGCAGCGCAGCAGCACGAACGACCGTGCATTGGTCGGCGCCGGCCAGATCGGCGTGATCAGCGTGCCCTTGGGAGGGAAGATCACGTCGAAGACTTCGCAGACGCCTTCGTTGACGTTGATTTCGCCGGCACGTTCGGGCGTGTCGGCAAGATTGCGCAGGATCGGCGCGATCCATTTCACCAGGAACGCACCGTCGGCGTAATCAGCCGGCCAGTTGAGCGGGCCATCTGACTGCGGATCGGTGCCGGTGAAATCGAGCGTGATCTTGTCCGCGCTCTTCACCATCTTCAGTACGATCTTGTGCAGTTTGATGGCGCCTCCCACGTCACGCTCGACGTAATCGTGCCAGACATATTCGCCATCGGCGATTTTCGGCATCAGCTCATTGCGGAAGGTGTCGCGACATTTGCCGATAATGGCCTGGAAACAGGCCTCGACAGTTTTCGTGCCAAAACGCTGGAACAGCTCTTCCATACGTTGCGCACCCATGATGCAGGCCTGGATCTCGCTATCAAGGTCGGCCGACAGGATTTCCGGCAGGCGCGTATTGCGACGGATGATCTTGAAGGCTTCGTCGTTGCGCTTGCCTTCGCTGTAGACGCGGATCGGTGGCACTGCGAGACCTTCCTCGAATACCGATTGCGCGGTGCCTGGCATCGAGCCCGGTACGCGGCCGCCGATATCGTCGTGATGACCAAAGGCCTGGATATAGGCGACCACTTCACCATTATGGAATACCGGGACGGTAGAGCACAGATCGGGGAGATGGCCGATGCAGCCTTCCGTCAGATAGGTGTCGTTCATCAGGAATACGTCGCCGGGACGCATCGTCTCCGGCGGATAGTCGCGCAGCACCGCCTGCGGCATGGCCGAATAGGAGCGGCCCGTGAGCTTGCGCGAATAGCGGTCGAACAGACCGACGCGGTAATCGTGTGCCTCGCGGATCATCGGGCTGCGAGCGGTGCGCTCGATGGCGTATTCGATCTCGGCTTCGATCGAGTTCAGCGTGCCTTCGACGATCTGCAGGATCACCGGATCGACGTCTGGAGGTGGCGTGTCAGGTGCCGTCGGCCATGGGTGGCACGATCCTTTTACCGCAGTCTGCAGCGCGATGTTGGTATGCAGGGTCATGATCGATCCTCGCTCTCATATGCCGTCGCGCTGGCGAATGATCATGATGCCATGATCGTCGACGGTCAGGGCCTGGCCGGGGAAAACGACTGTTGTCGAGCCGAATTCCTCGACGATCGCCGGTCCCTGGATGATGGCGCCGGGCGCCAGTCGATTGCGGTCGTAGAGCGGTGTCTCATGGTGGCCGCCATCGAAGAACACAGCGCGTGAGCCTTTCGATTCCGCCCGCCGGTCCGCCTTGTGCGGCAGCTTCGGCAGGCTCGGTCGTTCGATCATGCCGAAGCCCGAGACACAGAAGTTGACGATCTCGACCTTCTGTTGGCCCTTGTAGTCGTAGCCGAAGGTGCGCTGATGCGCGGCATGGAACGTGTCGATCAGAGTTTCGACGACACCGCTGTCGATCTCGCCGGCTGGCGCGACCACGCGCACCTCCATCGATTGCCCCGCATAACGGATGTCGGCCTCGCGCACGAGCCGGATACGGTCACGGGCGATGCCGTCGGCCTCCAGCCGTGTCACCGCATCGTTCTCCAGGCCGCGATAAAGCTCTGCAACGGCGGCAAGATCGACCTCATCTTCGTGCATGACGCGCGTAACCATCTGGTCGTTGCGCCAGTCGACGGCGAGCAGGCCGAACGCGGCAAGGTTGCCCGGGCTCGGCGGAACGATACAGGCCTTCATGCCGATCAGTTGCACCACAGCCGCCGATTGCACCGGGCCGCCGCCGCCGAATGACAGCAGCGCGAAGTCGCGCGGATCGATGCCGCGCTGGATCGTCATCTGGCGGATGCGGTTGGCCTGGTTCCAGTTGGCGATCTCGATGATGCCGGCGGCGATCTCGTCCGGCGTTTTGCTGGAGCCGAGTTGCTTGGCGAGATCCGCCATACCCTTGCGCGCGCGCTCGATGTCGAGCGCGATGCCGCCGCCGATCAGTGCGGCCGGCAGGCGGCCGAGCACCAGATTGGCATCGGTGATGGTCGGCTGCGAACCGCCGTTCGGGTAGCACATCGGGCCGGGATCGGCGCCCGCGCTCTTCGGACCGACCTTGAGATGGCCTTCGCGCGATACCCAGGCGATCGAGCCGCCGCCGGTGCCGATGGTCTCGATATCGATCATCGGGATGCGGACGGGGAACGGGCCGACAGAACCGGAATTGGTGAGTTGCGCGATCTTGTTCTCGATCAGGCTCAGGTCGGTGGACGTCCCACCGGCATCGAGCGTGACGACATTGTCGAACCCGGCAAGCGCGGAAATCACGGCGCTTCCGAGCACGCCGGCAGCTGGGCCGGACAGCGCGGTGGTGATCGGCTTGTTCACCACCTGTCCGGCGCTCATCACACCGCCGTTCGATTGCATCACCAGGAATGGCTTGTCGCGCAACTGGTCGCCGAGCGCGTCCTTCACGCGCTTGAGATAGCGTTCCATATGCGGCTTCACGAACGCGTCCACCAGCGTGGTGATGGTGCGCTCATATTCACGGTATTCCGGCAGCACCTGCGAGGAGATCGAGATGGTGCAGTCGGGATATTCCTCATTGAGGATGTCCAGAACTCGCCGTTCGTGCGCGTCGTTGGCATAGGCATGGATCAGGCTGACGCCGACGGCGCGGACACCGCGTGCCTTCAGGCTGCGTGCGGCCTGGCGCACACTGTCTTCGTCGAGCGGACGGAGTTCTTCGCCCTTGAAATTCATCCGGCCGCCGACCTCGAATACGAGGTCGAGCGGCACCGGCCGCTCCGGCTTCACCCAGAAATACGAATTGCCGTAGCCGTCCGGCACGGCTTGCCGGGCGATTTCCAGCACATGGCGGAAGCCGGCGGTGACGATCAGGCCGAGCGAGTCGATCGAGCCTTGCAGCAGTGCGTTGGTCGCGACCGTGGTGCCGTGCGCAAGGCCGATCAGTTCGTCGGTGGTCGCGCCGACTTCACCAAGGATCTTGTGAACGCCATTGACGAGGCCGAGCGCCGGATTGACCGGTGTGCTCGGCACCTTCGTCACCGCAACGTGGCCCGACGACGCATCGACGCAGACGATATCGGTGAAGGTGCCGCCAGTGTCGATGCCGATCCGCAGATGAGCTTTTGGCGATGCCTGTGATTTGGCCTGTGGCGCCATGGTCGACCGTCCCTGACAATGAAGTATGTCCGGAAGGGTCTATCGGAGCCGGGCTTCTGTCCAACAGCATTTGGTGATAGAGATATCGGAAAAACAGATTTCTTCCGCTTCTATCGAAGAAGGGGCGATAGAAATCGTCAGTTTCACGCTATTTTTTGTACGGGAACGGGAGAAGAAGCGTGGAATTTCGGCAAATCCGATACGCTCTGGCCGTCGCCAAGGATCGTAGCTTCACCAAGGCCGCGGAGCGGCTGAACATTTCCCAGTCCGCAGTATCCGAGCAGGTGAAACTTCTGGAAGCCGAAATCGGCTTCGATCTGTTCCGACGAACGGGACGAGGAATCGAGTCGACCGAGCGCGGCCGGATGTTTCTCTATGAGGCCGATCGGGTAGCAAGTGATGTGCTGGGCTTGACCGACATCGCCCGCCGGCTCAGCGGTGTCGGCGTCGACACGTTGATGCTGGGTATTGGCTCGGGACTTGCGCCGATCCTGCTGCCGCGCCTGTTTCCGGCGGACAATCCCCGCGCCAATCTGCATCTCGAGATCAAGACTGCGCCGACGCGGATCATTTTCGACGAATTGCACAATGAGCGACTCGATATCGGCATTATCGCCGATGTCGGACCGGACCGGGTGCCATCCGGCTTGAGCAGCACGCCGCTGTTCGATCTCGATATGATGCTTATTCTGCCGCCGGACCATCATCTGGTATCTCATCCGGGGCCGATCGACATCGGCCTATTGGCCGATGAACCGATCATCATGAACGAATTGTCGATCGGCTACGGCGAGATCGTCGGCAACATGTTCAACGATCTCGGCATGCGGCCGCGCATCAAGGCAGTGGTCGACAATGTCGAAACAATCAAGGTGATGGTGCAGACCGGACTCGGCATCGCCCTGATCCCGGCAGGATCTGCAGACTTGGAAGCGAGAGCCGGCCAGCTGGCACTACGCGCAACTGTGCCGTCGCGCAGCATGTCGATCCATGTTTACCGCGCATCGCGCAGTCTGTCGCGTCGCAAGGAGCTTTTGCTGACGCAGCTGCTGAAGGGAACGTCAGCGGATAGCTGATGTGTGCGCTATGGCGCGGCGCGCGATCGACGCGTCAACCAACAGGCTGGGGTGGCGGTGCCATTGAAGTGACTCACGTTCGCTCGTGTCGGGTCAACGGCGGTTGAACAATCGGTCGATGAACCACAGATCGAGCCCATCGGAGGACGATACGGGCTTGCCCGGCAGCGCTGCGACCGGCACTCCCTGATGGGCCGGCCGCATGAAGCGGGTCCAGATCTCGACTGGCAGGCCGCCTCCCGTCACCTTCTTCATCGGGCTGCCGTCGTCATTGCCGAGCCAGACGCCGGTGACGAGCTGCGAGGTATAGCCGACGAACCAGGCGTCGCGGAAATCCTGGCTGGTGCCAGTCTTGCCGCCGGCTACCCAGCCGGGAATGGCGGCGTTATGGCCGGTGCCGATGCGCAGCGTCTCCTGCAGCATGGTGTTCATCATCGCCACATAGCGCGGCTCGATGATGCGGCCGAGATTTTGCCGGTGACGCGCATAGAGCACCTTGTTCTTCGGACCAGTGACCCGCTCTACCACATAGGGCGTGATCGCCAGGCCGCCGTTGGCGAAGGGTGCATAGGCAGCGGTCAGTTCGAGCACCGAGACCTCCGAGGTGCCGAGCGCGATCGACGCATTGGGCTCGAGTTTCGAGGCGATGCCGAGCCGGTGCGCGGTGCGCACGACCGCGGTTGGACCGAATTCCTGCGTCAGCCTCACCGACACGGTGTTCAGCGACAGTGCCAGCGCTCTGGTCAACGTCACCGGTCCGAAATATTCGCGCGAATAGTTCTCCGGCCGCCAGTTCTTGATGCGGATCGGTCTGTCCTCGCGGATGCTGTCGGGCGTCAGTCCGCGTTCCAGTGCAGTGAGATAAACGAAAGGCTTGAACGCCGAGCCGGGCTGACGCTTCGCAGCGATCGCGCGATTGAACTGGCTGTCGGCATAATTGCGGCCGCCGACTAATGCGCGCACCGCGCCATCCGGCGTCATCGATACCAGCGCGCCCTGCGAGGCGTTGCTTTTGTCGCCCTTCTGCGCCAGTTCGTCGGCAAGAGTTTTCTCGGCGGCTGCCTGCAAACCTGGATCGATGGTCGTCTCGACGACGATATCGTCGTCAACTGTGCCGATCAGATCATTGAGCGCGTCGAGAATCCAGTCGGCGACGTAATTGACGGATCCGGTTCTGGCGGTGGCGATGACACGCACCCGTTGCGCCTGCGCGATCTTGATCGATGCATCGGTCTCGAACCGGGCATCTGCCATTGCCGCCAGCACCACGCGCGCGCGTTTGATGGCGCCGGTGTAATTATGGGTCGGCGCCAGCCGCGACGGCGATCGGACGAGGCCGGCAAGCATTGCGGCTTCGGCCAGCGAAAGCTGCTTGGCCGATTTGCCGAAATAGCGTTGCGATGCCTGCTCGATGCCCCATGCCCCGGAGCCGAAGTAAACACGGTTGAGATAGAGTTCGAGAATCTGCGTCTTGCTGAACTTGCGTTCCAGCCACAGGGCCAGTGCCGCCTCCTGAGCCTTGCGCTTGAGGGTGCGCTCCTGCGTCAGGAACAGATTCTTGGCGAGTTGCTGGGTCAGCGTCGAGCCGCCCTGCGAGACGCCGCGATGCAGGAGATTGGCAACCGCCGCACGCAGCACGCCGAACGGATCGATGCCCGGATGTGAGTAGAAGCGCCGATCCTCGATGGCGATGAACGCCTTCGGCACATAAGGTGGCAGTTCGGCAAGTGTCAGCGGCACGCCGCCCATGTCGCCACGCACCACCAGCACTTGTTGGTGGATATCGACGATCTTGATCGAAGGCGGCCGCTTCGGAATCTCCAGCGACTGGATCGGTGGCAGATGTGCGCCGACCCAGAAGGCGACGCCGATGCAGCCGATCACGCCCCACAGCGCGAGCACCAGACTCCAATAGGCGAGGCGGCCGAGCCGGCGCAGGCCGCTCCTGCGCTTGCGTGATGTCTGGCGTGAGGCTTTGCGTGACCCTGTGCGTCGTGTGCTCTCGGTGGAAGGGGTGGCGCGCTTTTCCGCCGTGATTGCGGGCGCGCGGTCGGGCCCGGCATCGAAATTGGGCTCGCGTCGTGCCCGCTTTCCTCGACCCGCTCCCATGATCTTGCCGCGGCCCCATATCCCATCGTGCGCATGTTGGCGCAGTCGGATCACCCCGTCCGACTGCTCCGGTCCCGTGGGAACGCTAGCCGCCGGACTTTAAGAGCCCGTTAAACGCTGATTTTGCTGAAGTTTCGCTATTTCGCCAGGGCGGCGGCAAGCCCCGCGGAGCGCGGCGCGGCATCTTGTGGGAACAGGCGCAGCAGCGCCCGCTTGATTGCTGCCTGGCGCATCGGCGAGGTGATCTGCGCGCCCGCCAGATCGGTGACGTAGAACACGTCGACCACGCGCTCGCCAAAGGTCGCGACATGCGCCGAGATGATGTTGAGGTTGAGTTTTGACAGCGTCGCGGTGAGTTCGTGCAGCAGGCCGGGGCGGTCGAGGCCGATAACCTCGACCATGGTATAGCGGTGCGACCATTGATTGTTGACTGCCACCGCCGGCTCGAGGACGAAAGCGCGTGACTTCGCCTTGCCGGGGCGTTTTGCCGCCGCCTCCGACAATTGCGGGGTGCCGCGTAGCGCCTGCTCGACCGTTTCGGCGATTCGCGTGGCGCGGCGCATCTCGTCCTCATCCAAGTCGAATTCGCGTGACAGCGAGATCGTGTCGAGCGCCAGCCCGTCGGTGGTGGTGTAAATCTGCGCATCCACGATATTGGCACCAGCCGCGGCACAGGCACCGGCGATGGTCGACAACAGCCACGGATGGTCAGGCGCCAGCACGGTCAGTTCCGTCACCCCGCGCGCTGCATCGACGGCGACGGTGGTGGCGATTGTCTTGCCCGTCGCCTCCGCCGCCTGCAGGAAACGTGCCTGCGTGACCGTACGCGGCAAGTCGACCTTCAGCCAATAGGCCGGATAGAGACGCTCTACGTGCGCGTCGAGCGTCTTGGGCAGCCAGTCGGCCATTGCGGCGCGGAAGTCTGCCTGTGCGCTGGCGACGCGGCGAGCGCGGTTGACCTCTGAATAGCCGCCGGTCAGCACCGGTTCGGTTTCGT
This sequence comes from Pseudolabrys sp., assembly GCA_035556795.1. Taxonomy (GTDB): domain Bacteria; phylum Pseudomonadota; class Alphaproteobacteria; order Rhizobiales; family Xanthobacteraceae; genus Pseudolabrys. The sequence goes on from DATMEV010000038.1 coordinate 9,420, forward strand.
AATAAAGCGTACGCAGCAACTGCGCCTTCCAGCCGTTCCACACGCCTGGCCCGACGGCGCGGATATCGGCGGTGGTCAGGATGGTAAGGAGTTTCAGCCGCTCGACTGACTGCACGACGGCCGCGAAGTTCTCGATGGTGCGGCGGTCGGACAGGTCGCGCGACTGCGCCACCGTCGACATGGTCAGATGCTGCTCGATCAGCCAGGCACACAGCTCGGTGTCGGCGCTCGACAGGCCGAAACGCGGACAGAGCCGCCGCGCCACACGCGCCCCGGCGATCGAGTGGTCCTCGGGCTGTCCCTTGGCGACGTCGTGCAGAAACATCGTCACATAGAGCACTTTGCGCTGCTGCGGGCGGATCGACTTCATCAGTTCGCTCGCCAGAGCAAAATGACCGGTGTCGCCGCGCTCGATATCGCGCAGCACACCGATGCAGCGCAGCAGATGTTCGTCAACCGTATAGTGATGATACATGTTGAACTGCATCATCGCGACGATCTTGCCGAATGGTCGCACGAATTTGCCGAGTACGCCGGTCTCGTTCATCCGTCGCAGAACGGTTTCAGGATCCTTCTTCGAGGTCAGGATGTCGATGAACAGCGCGTTGGCTTCCGGATTGCGGCGCACCGTCGCGTCGATCAGCTTCAGCGAACGAGTGATGGTGCGCATCGCGTCCGGGTGCAAAGCGAGATTGTGTTTCTGCGCGAGATGGAAGATGCGGATCAGGTTTACCGGGTCGCGGCGAAAGACCTCGTCGTCGGCGATCGTGATGCGGTTGTTGTCGGAAATAAAATCCGTGTTGTCTTTCAGCTTGCGCAACGCCGGCCGGCGCAGGCGCGCCATGATGTGGCTCAGTGTCGGCATCGCCTTGGCCTGGCGCTCTTCCAGCTCCGCGCAGAGGATTGCGGTGAGGTCGCCGACATCCTTGGCCATCAGGAAGTAATGCTTCATGAAGCGCTCGACATCCTTCATGCCCGGATGCGCGGTGTAGCCGAGCCGCAGCGCGATCTCGCGCTGGATCTCGAAGGAGAGGCGTTCCTCGGCGCGGCCGGTGACGAAGTGCATATGGCAGCGCACGGACCAGAGGAAGTCTTCGCAGCGCCGGAACAGATTGTATTCCTTGCGATCGAAGACGCCGCGCGCGATCAATTGGCTCGGTTCGCGGACGCGATAGACATATTTGGCGATCCAGAACAGCGTGTGCAGGTCGCGCAGTCCGCCCTTGCCATCCTTGACGTTGGGCTCGACAAGATAGCGCGACTGGCCGGCGCGACGATGGCGCTCCTCGCGTTCGGCAAGCTTCGCGGTGACGAATTCCGTAGCGGTGCCCTTGGCGACCTGTTCATCGAAGCGCGCGATCAACTCGTCATAGAGCGTGTGGTCGCCGAGCAGGAAGCGCGCTTCCAGCACCGCGGTGCGCACCGTCATATCCGCCTTCGCCTGTCGGATGCATTCGTTGACCGAGCGTGTCGCGTGGCCGACCGTCAGCCCGGTATCCCACAAGATGTAGAGGATCGCTTCGGCGACGGACTCGCCCCAGGCGGTCTGCTTGTAAGGCAGCAGGAACAGCAGATCGAGGTCGGAATGCGGCGCCTGCAGGCCGCGGCCATACCCGCCGGTGGCGACGATCGCCATATGCTCGCCCTCGGACGGATTCTGCGACGGATAAAGATGTTTCTGCACGAATTCGAAAACGAGACGGATGACCTCGTCCTGCATACGGCAGATCCGTTCAGCGCAGCGGCGCCCGTGTCGATCAGCCAGAAGCAGGGTCTCAGCTTTGGCGAGGCCGTCGGTGAGTGCGGCTCTCAGCCGTTGCGCCACGGCGGTCCGCAATTCGCTCTCGCTGCTTCCGTGGACCGCGGCGAGCGAGGCGAACTCGGATGCCAGCAACGGGATGTCAATAAGTTCGGTCGGCGGCTGGCTCGTGGCCTCGTTCCGCGGTTGCAGGTTGGCTGGTGCCATCGGCGTCATGCCTACCGGATATCGAAGCGCTGCCGGGCTGTCACGACAGGAAATCGTCGTGCGCTCCGTGGTAGAAATATAGATTATTATCCCAAAATATCAAATAACTAAGAAAAATACGATTATTGACGGGCATAAAGGACAGATTTATAGAATAAACATAGCGCCGATTTGAGCATTCAGCTTGCGGGCGCTCAACAAATACAGCTAAAGCGGGGCCTTCCGCCCTCGCCGCGCTGAGGGTGGGGGTATGTCACTCCCGCCTCCTTTCTCTCGCGATGTCCGTATCAGGGAATGCGGACCTTGCTCTGTGCATGGAGGTCGTCATGACCATCTTCTCCCGCCGCGCTATTCTTGCTTCCGCATTGTTCGTCGGGCTGTTGCCGGCTGCGCCGTTGTTTGCCGCCGATGCGCCGAAGACGATCAATATCGACTGGGCGACCTACAATCCGGTTGCCATGGTGCTGAAGCAGGAGGGCCTGCTGGAAAAGGAATTCGCCAAGGACGGCATCGCCATCCGCTGGGTGCAGACACTGGGCTCCAACAAGGCGCTCGAATTCCTCAATGCCGGCTCCATCGATTTCGGCTCGACAGCCGGTTCGGCGGCACTGGTTGCGCGCATCAACGGCAATCCGATCAAGTCGGTTTATGTCTATTCGCAGCCCGAATGGACGGCGCTCGTCACCCGCAAGGATACGACTATCAACAAAGTGGCCGATCTCAAGGGCAAGCGTGTCGCCGTCACCCGTGGCACCGATCCTCACATCTTCCTGGTGCGTGCCTTGCTCGACGCCGGCCTGACCGAAAAGGACATCACGCCGGTTCTGCTGCAGCACCCTGACGGCAAAACCGCGCTGATCCGCGGTGACGTCGACGCCTGGGCGGGGCTTGATCCGATGATGGCTGCGGCGGAAATCGAGGACGGCGCACGGTTGTTCTACCGCAACCCGGCCGCCAACACCTGGGGCATCCTCAATGTCCGCGAGGAGTTTGCCAAGGCTTATCCTGACGTTGTGCGCCGCGTGCTCGTCGTTTACGAACAGGCGCGCAAATTCACGCTCGCCAATTATGACGTCGAGAAAAAGGTGTTCATCGCTGCGACCAAGCTGCCGGATTCCGTGGTCGACAAGCAGCTTAAGGAACGCACGAAGCTGACCTTCAACAAGATCGGCGCCGAGCAGCGCGATTCGATCCTGCAAGCAGGCATTGCATTGCAGAAGGCAGGCGTCATCGCTGCCTCGGTTGATGTCAAGAAAGCGCTCGACGACCTCGTCGACGACAGCTTCGTGGCAGCCGATTGACGTTCCAGCCATCCGGACGGCCGGCCTTGCTGCGGCGGGTCGGCCGCCCGGTGCTGTGCTGGTGACGTTTTCCTGTTGTGTTTGGAGAGCGGCCGTGCCTTCTGTCCCGATGACTTTGACAGCGCAAAACGGTTCATCGGTGCCGGCGACCGGCTCGCCGGCGAAAGGCGGCACGCGCACGCCGCTTGCCCGCTGGACACGCCCCATACTGGGATTCGTCGTCCCCGTGGTGCTGGCGCTCGGCTGGGAGTTCGCGGTCTATACCGGCCTGTCGAACGGCCGGTTGTTGCCGCCGCCCTCCGTCATTTTGCAGACGCTTGCCGATCTGGCGGTGACGGGCGAGCTATGGCGACATAGTGTCACCACCGTCGTAAGGGTGCTGGTTGGCTTCGGTATCGGCGTCGTTGTCGGCACCATCCTCGGCGCCATTGCCGGCTATTCGGCGTTGACGCGGCGGTTGCTCGACCCGACGCTGCAGGCGCTACGCGCCATTCCCTCGATCGCCTGGGTACCGCTGTTCATCCTGTGGCTCGGCATTTTCGAGGCGTCGAAGGTGACGTTGATCGCGGTCGGTGTCTTTTTCCCGGTCTATCTCGGCGTGATGGGCGCAATCATGTCGGTCGACCGGAAGATCGTAGAGGTCGGCCGCGCTTTCCGTTTGTCGGGGCTTGGGCTGGTGCGGCGCATCCTGCTGCCGGCGGTGCTGCCGTCCTATATCGTGGCGCTGCGTTCGGGCCTTGGCCTCGGCTGGATGTTCGTCGTCGCCGCGGAGTTTCTTGGCGCCTCCGAAGGGCTCGGTTATCTATTGATCGACGGCCAGCAACTCGGCAAGCCGGCGCAGATCGTTGCTGCGATCATCACCTTCGCCATTCTCGGCAAGATTGCCGATGGGCTGATCGTTGTCGCCTCGGCGCCGTTCCTGCGCTGGGAAGACCGCTTTGGCGCACGCGCGGACGCAGACTGACATGCTGAACCTCGACCGCGTCTGCAAGACTTACCCGAACGGCGTGCATGCGCTCGATGCCATCAGCATCGAGGTCGCGCCGGGCGAGATCGTCGCCATCGTCGGCGGCTCTGGTTGCGGCAAGTCGACTTTGCTGCGTGCCGTGTGTGGCCTCGATATTGCATCGAGCGGGGCAATATCGCTCGACGGCATCGCGATCCGCGCACCGCATGAGAAGATCGGTATCATCTTTCAGGAGCCGCGGCTGCTGCCGTGGCTCAGCGTCGCCGATAATGTGGGCTTCGGTCTCGACCATCTGCCGAAGGCGGAGCGCGAGGCGCGGGTGCGCGTTGCGCTCGCTCGTGTCGGCCTTAGCGACAAGGCGCAGGTCTGGCCGCGCGAGCTCTCCGGCGGGCAGGCGCAGCGCGTCGCGATCGCCCGCGCACTGGTGCCGCAGCCGCAGGTGCTGCTGCTCGACGAGCCGTTTTCGGCGCTCGATGCGTTCACCCGCGCCGATCTGCAGGACCATCTGCTGGACCTGTGGGCTGACCGCAAGCCGACCCTGATCCTCGTGACGCATGATGTCGACGAGGCGGTCGTGCTGGCCGACCGGGTGATGGTGATGCGGCCGCGGCCGGGCCGCATCTTCGAGGAGATCGCCTGCGATCTGCCACGCCCGCGCGACCGCCAGTCGGCGGCCTTCGATGTCGTCAAGCGCCGGGTGCTGGCGGGGCTCGATCGCTCGCTCAACCGGCAGGCCGAGCAGCACCACGAGACCAAGGCGGAGGCCGGTGCCGCAATGTGGTGGTAGCCGGTTCGCCGTTCGGACGAGGGCGGAGGCTACCGACTGTGCTATAAGGGCTTGGAGAAACCGGATGCTCGCCCGATGCGCAGTTTCAAGGTTTGCCAGTGTGGTGCGCCGCTCCAGTTGATCGAGGAGCCGACGCCGGAGCCGGTCGGCACCCAGGTCCTGCTGAAGGTGCTGGCCTCGGGCGTTTGCCACAGCGATATCCATATCTGGGACGGCTACTACGAACTCGGTGGCGGCAAACGGCTGCAATTGCTCGAGCGCGGCATCAAGCTGCCGTTGACGCTCGGGCATGAGAACGTCGGCGAGGTGGTGGCGGTTGGTTCCGAGGTGCGTGACGTGCCGATCGGGTCGGTGCGTCTGGTCAACCCGTGGATCGGCTGCGGTGAGTGCGAAGTCTGCCGACGCGGCGAGGAGAATCTCTGCCGGACGCCGCGCAATCTTGGCGTGTTTTCCGATGGCGGTTATGCCGATTATCTGATCGCGCCGCATCCGCGGCATTTGTTCGAGATCGGTGACCTGTCGCCGGCGCAGGCGGCGCCGCTCGCCTGTTCCGGCGTCACTGCGTTCAGTGCGCTGAAGAAGGTCGAGGCGATCCTGCTGCGGCAGCCGATCGTCATCATGGGCGCCGGCGGTGTCGGCCTGATGGCGCTGCTGCTGGTCAAGGCGATGGGCGGCAAGGGCGTCGTCATGGTCGATATCGATCCTGCCAAGCGCGAGGCGGCGCTCAAGGCTGGCGCACTGGCGGTGGTCGATGGCCGCGCGCCGGACGCCGCGCAACAGATCGTCGAGGTGACCGGCGGCGGCGCTGCTGCGGTGGTAGATTTCGTCGGCGCGGGAGAGACGGTGCGGCTTGCCGTGGAGGCGCTAGTCCCGAAAGCCGGCAGGATTGTCGTCGTCGGCTTTTTCGGCGGCGAAGTCTCGATTCCGACGCCCTATTTTCCGATGCGAGCCATGACCATCCAAGGCTCCTATGTCGGCAGCCTGCCGGATATGAAAGCGTTGCTCGATCTGGTATCGCGTAGCGGCATGCCGCCGATGCCGGTGCGGACGCGGCCGCTCGAAGATGCCAATGCCGCGCTTGACGAACTGAAAGCCGGCAAGGTCGTCGGGCGTGTCGTCCTCACCCCCGCCGGCTGATCCGATAGAGACACTCAGCAAGGAGCATAATCGATGGATGCTGCCGCACTGCGCGCAATGCAGGCGCCGATCAAGGACAAGTACAAGAGCGATGCGAAGGCAGCGTTCATCACGCTGAAAGCGAAAGGGACGCTCGACGACAGCAATATCGCCTGCAAGGTGGAAACCGGCCGTGCGCTGGCAGTGGCGGGCCTGCATCCGGCAACCGGCGGCTCCGGTCTCGAATTGTGCTCGGGCGACATGCTGCTGGAGGCGCTGGTCGCCTGCGCTGGCGTCACTGTCAAGGCTGTGGCAACGGCACTTGATATTCCGCTGCGTTCAGGCCGGGTATCGGCAGAAGGCGATCTGGATTTCCGCGGCACGCTCGGTGTTGCCAAGGACGCGCCTGTCGGCTTTGCCCAGATCCGTCTGCGCTTCGATCTCGACACCGATGCGCCGCAGGACAAGCTCGACCAGTTGCTGAAGCTGACCGAGCGCTATTGTGTGGTCTATCAGACCATCAGGAGCGGACCGCCTGTTGAGGTGACCATGGCGCGTGGTTAGTCCAATCATCTGTCTCTCCCCGTATGCGGGAAGAGAAGAGTCCGCCATATGAATCCCGATGCCCTGTTCTGGCTCGCGCTCGTCATCAAGATGCTGGTGGCGGGCGGACTTGTTGTGGCCGCGACCATCACCGCGGAACGGGCAGGGCCGTTGATCGGCGCACTGATCGCGACGCTGCCAGTCTATACCGGGCCAACTTATGTGTTTCTGGCGCTCGATCACAGCACCGAGTTCCTCGCCGACAGCGTGCTCGCAAGCCTCGTCACCAATCCGGCGCTGGCCGTCTATGCTTTGGTATATGCGCTGCTGGCGCAGCGTCGCGCTTTGCTGCCGAGCCTTGCCATATCGATGATGGTTTGGCTGGCGATGGTATTCGGCTTGCAGAGTCTGTCCTGGACGCTATCCGGCGCACTGTTGTTGCACGCGGTCGTGTTTCCAGTGTGCCTGCTGTTGTCGCGGCGCTATCGGCATGTGCCGATTCCACGGATGCCGAGCTATTGGTACGACGTGCCGCTGCGCGCGGCATTTGTCGGGCTCCTCGTTGCCGTTGCCATCGGCTTGAGCTTCAGCATTGGGCCGCACGGCACCGGCGTTTTGGCGGTGTTCCCGATTGTGCTGACCAGCGTCATCGTGATCCTGCACCGCCGTGTCGGTGGGGTCGCGACAGCGGCCGTGCTGGCTAATATGGTGATTGGGCTGATCGGTTTCGGGGCGGGGCTTTTGGTGCTGTATCTGACCGTCGTCGCGCTCGGGCCTCTGCTGGCCTTGCCGCTCGCGCTCGCTGCGTCGGTGGCGTGGGGCGTGGCGGTGATCGGCGTGCGCTGGCTGCGGCTTCGCTGGTGAGCCGTCAGCTCTTGCCGGCGATCTGCGCCTTCAGCGCATAGAGCGCATCCATCGCTTGGCGCGGTGACATGTCGTCGGGTGTCAGGTCGGCCAGCGTCGCAACCAGCCGCTCGGCGAGCGGATCGCGTGTCTGGACCGGCTGCGGAAGCGCGGCAAACAGCGGCAGATCGTCGAAGCCTTTCGGCAATGCGCGATCCTCTGCTTCCAGTTTCGACAGCACCGCCTGAGCGCGGGCGATCACCGCCGATGGCAGGCCGGCGAGTTTCGCTACCTGGATGCCATAGGAGCGATCGGCGGCGCCCGGCACCACCTCGTGCAGGAAGATGACGTCGCCCTGCCACTCCTTTACCTTGACGGTGGCATTGTGCAGGCGCGGCAGCCGCGCGCTGAGGGCGGTCAGCTCATGATAATGCGTCGCGAACAATGCGCGGCAGCGGTTGCTGTCGTGCAGATGTTCGATCGTCGCCCAGGCGATCGACAGGCCGTCGAAGGTGGCAGTGCCACGGCCGATCTCGTCGAGGATAACCAGCGCCCGCTCGTCCGCCTGATTGAGGATTGCGGCGGTCTCCACCATCTCGACCATGAAAGTCGAGCGGCCGCGCGCCAGATCGTCTGCGGCGCCGACACGTGAGAACAGACGGTCGATGATGCCGATCGTGGCGCGCCGCGCGGGCACGAAGCTACCCATCTGCGCCAGCACCGCGATCAGCGCATTCTGCCGCAGGAAGGTCGACTTGCCGGCCATATTCGGTCCGGTCAGCAGCCAGATGCGGCCGGCGTCGGAGTTTTCCGGAACCTTGTCCGGTGGCGACAGGTCGCAGTCATTGGCGACGAAGGCCTGGCCATCGCGTGTGAGGGCCTGTTCGACGACGGGATGCCGGCCGCCGTCGATGGCGAAATCGAGTGTCTGGCTGATCTGCGGCCGCACATAATCGCGCTCGGCGGCGAGCGTTGCCAGCGCGGTGGTAACGTCGAGCGTCGCCAGCGCGTCGGCCGTCGCCTGGATCGCGGCCTGCGCAGTGGTGACGGTACTGGCGAGGCGCTCGAAAGTCTCCAGTTCGAGACCCAGCGCGCGGTCACCGGCACTGGCGATCTTCGCTTCCAGTTCGCCGAGCTCGGTGGTGGTGAAGCGAACCTGACCGGCAAGCGTCTGGCGATGGATGAAGGTGCCGTTGAGCGGCGGCGTCATCAGCTTGTCGCCGTGCTGCGCCGTTACCTCGACGAAGTAGCCGAGTACGTTATTGTGCCGGATCTTCAGAGACTTGATGCCGGCGGTGTCGGCATAGCGCGCCTGCAGCGCGGCGATGATGCGGCGTGCCTCGTCGCGCAGCGCGCGCGTTTCGTCGAGCGCAGCGCTGTAACCGGCGCGCACGAAGCCGCCATCGCGTTTGAACACCGGCAGATCGTCGGCCAGCGCGGCGGCAAGATCATCGGCGAGCGTCGGCTCGACGCCGCCACAAGCAGCGGCCGCTTCGACGATTTCGGCCGGTACCGCACCGGTTCCGTCGATCTGCGCTGCGAGCTGCGCGGCTGCGGCAAGGCCATCCCGGATCGCGGCGAGATCGCGCGGTCCGCCGCGGCCGATGACGATGCGGCTCAGCGCACGGGCAAGATCCGGCGCGGCGTTGAGGCGCTCGCGCAGGTCGGCGCGCAGCGTTGCGCGGCCGAGCACATAATCGACGGCGTCGTGCCGCCGGTTGATATCGGCGACGGTGGTCAGCGGGGCCGCCAGCCGTTGTGCCAGGAGCCGCGAGCCGGCGGAAGTGACCGTCCGGTCGATCGCCGCGAGTAATGAGCCGCGCCGCTCACCGCCGAGCGTGCGCATCAGTTCGAGATTGGCGCGCGTCGCCTGATCGATGGCCATGGTGGCGCCTGAGCGTTCGCGCAGGGGCGGCGATAGCGGCGGCCGCCGGTCGATTTGTGTGCGCTCGATATAGGTGATGCAGGCCGCCGCCGCGGTCAGTTCGAGCCGCGACAGGTCACCGAACGATGCGGTCGTCGCCACCGAGAAGAAATCCGCAAGCCGCCTCTCCGCCGTCGCTGCGTCGAAAACATCGCGCGCCAGCGGCATCACCGCCGGAAAATCGCGCCAATAGGCAGCAAGGTCGGGATCGTCATAAAGCGCGTCCGACACGATGATTTCGCCGGGGTCGATCCGCGCGATCTCTGCCGTCAGCGCCATGCGGTCGGATTCGGCGATGCGGAATTCGCCAGTCGAGATGTCGATCCAGGCGAGCGCGAAGCGGCTGTCGTCCTCGCTCAAGCGGGCGCGTGCGACCGCGAGCAGATAATTGTTGCGGCGAGCGTCGAGCAGCGTGTCCTCGGTCAGCGTACCGGCTGTCACCAGCCGCACCACGCCGCGCCGGACCACGGATTTCGAGCCGCGCTTTTTTGCTTCGGCAGGATCTTCGAGCTGCTCGCAGACCGCGACGCGATGACCAAGGGCAATCAGCTTGTGCAGATATTCCTCTGAGCGATGCACCGGCACGCCACATAGCGGCACGTCCTTGCCGAGATATTTGCCGCGCCGCGTCAGCATGATGCCAAGCGCGCGCGAGGCGACCTCGGCATCCTCGAAAAATAATTCGTAGAAATCGCCCATTCGATAGAACAGCAGGCAACCCGGGTTGGCGGTCTTGATCTCGATATATTGTTCCATCATCGGCGTGGGCCGCGGGCCATCATCGGATGGCTTCGCCGGCGCGGCGTTCGCTGCGCTGGTGTCGACGGACGGTTCGTCGTCGAATTTGTTGCGAATGGGCTTCACTGCGGACATGTCCGGCGGACGCTAGCAGATGCGTCGCCGTGTTTCATCGCAGATCACAGTAACTCACAGGGGGGGCTGACGGACATTGCGGTGCTTTCCGCAGGCTCCCGTTTTGACGCATTTTGTCGGCACGGATCGGTACCCATCCTGTCCGAAAATGATCTATTCCACCGCGTTGGCGCGGCGTAGCCCCATGATCATCGAGGATTCCAGCATATGAGCGCGTGCGCGCCGCGGATCGGCAGCGATTGCCATCAGGTCGGTCAGGTGCCGGCGCTGCACCTGTGGGTCGCGCTCCTGCAGGAGCTGCTTGTTGCGGATCGACATCTTCTGCACCTGCTCCACGGTGGCGGCACGGCGCTGTCGGACATACCGGTCGAGCAGCGTCGCGTCCTCGCCGCGCCAGACACGGCCGAGTTTCTCCGCCAGATTGACGGCGTCGTGGATGCCGCTGTTGAGACCGAAGCCGCCGAGCGGATTGTTCAGATGCGCGGCGTCGCCGGCGAGCAGCACGCGGCCTTCGCGGAAAGTCCCGGCGACGCGCTGGTGTACGCGGTAGATGCTTTTGTAGCGGATTTCGTAAGGCTCATCGCGGCGCACCAGGCGCTGCATCGCCTGCTCGATATGGGCGGGATCAAGCAGTTCGGCGTCGGATTTTTCCGGATCGCCGTAGAATGCTGCTCGCCACAGGCCGGGCGGTCCGTCGTCCGGCACCTTGAATACTGCCGCCCATTCGATCGGATCGGAGACATAGGCGTTGAGCGCGAATCCGTGCTGACCGAGATCGTAGGGCGTGCTGGCGACGACGAAATATTCCGGCCAGGTGAAACCCTCGAAGGCGATTGCCGTACCCTTGCGCACCGCGCTGCGGGCGCCGTCGGCGCCGATCAGCCACGAAGCCTCGATGGTGCTGTTGCTGCCGTTGGCCTCAATAGTGACACGCACGCCGTCGCTATCTTGGGTGAAGCCAAGGACGCGATGACCGAAACGGATCTCGGCATCGGTTTCCGCGGTGATGATATCGAGCTGGATCGGCGTTAGCCGGTGCTGCTCGAGATGCAGGCGGTAGGGATAGGTGGTGACGCCGTCGAGCAAACCGAGGTCGAACTCGGCGATATATTCACCGCGCTTGTCGCGGATTTGCCAGTGCCGGACCCGGAGCCCGATCTCGCGCATGCGCGCGGTCACACCGTAGGCGGCCATCATTTCGAGCGTCGGCGGATGGAACGAGCCGGCACGCAGATCGTGCGTCAGGCTCGCTTCCGCTTCGCAGACGACGACAGGGATGTCCTGCTTGGCAAGCACAAGCGCGCACATCAGTCCGGTCGGCCCGGCGCCCGCAATGACGACCGGCTTGCGGCTGGTCATGGAGGTGCCGCTACTTGACCAGCTTGACGCCGGTGAGTGCCTCCAGATTGCCGTGATAGATCTTGTCCAGATCGGCCTTCGGGAAGTTCATCGACTCGATAATTTCGATCGTCGAGCGGATATAGCCCGGGCCTTTTTCCGGATCGAACGGGCAGTCGGACGCGAAGACGATGTTGTTCATCGGAAAGAAGTCGAAACCGCACAACGCCGCGCCGCGGCCGCCGAACGTGGCGGTGTCAGCATGGAAGTTCTGCTTGAAATAATCGAGCGGTCGCTTCTTCAGGCTCCGGCGTAGTGCATCGAGGTCTTCATCGGAGGTACGAGCGCCGATCTGGTCCCAGCCGGGGCCGATGCGACCTTCGAGCATCGGCACGATGCCGCCGAAATGGTGCACGATCAGCTTCAGATCCGGATATTTGTCGAGCGTCCTGGAGAAGACAAGCCGCGCCATGGCGGTCGCGGTTTCGTAGGACCAGCCGAAGGCCCACCAGATTTCATATTTGGATTTCGACTCGTCCATATAATCCGGGTGTTTGGCGTTGCGGGCGGGATGGATCCAGACCGGCTTGCCAGTGTTGTTCATCGCCGCGAAGAAGGGCTCGAATTCCGGTCGGTCGAGCGGCTTGCCGTGGACATTGGTGTAGATCTGTACGCCGAGCGCGCCGTTCTTCAGCGCGCGCTCGCTTTCACGCACGCCGGCATCCGGCCCGCTCATCGGCGCCTGCGCCACCCAGCCGGGATAGCGCGTCGGATCCTTGGCGCAGATTTCGGCGAGGCCGTCATTGATGATCTTGGCGAAGTCCTCGACCTTGTCGGGTGTTGCCAGATATTCCAGCGGTGGCATCGCGTAAGAGAGGATCTGGGCGTAGTCCGGGAAGCTGTCGACCACGCGGTTGCGCACGTCCATGTCGTGGACCGAGGGGATGCCGCGCATGCGTTTGCCGATATCGGCGTGGCCGCTCTCCACCAGTTTCTCGAACACTCGCTTCGGGATGAAGTGCGTATAAGCATCGATGCGCATGAAAACGGTCCTCCAGTCTGCTTCCTCTTTATGCGGTGTCTGCATATCGAGCGGCAAGTGGAATCAGCTGGAATTCAGCCAGACTGGCGTGCGGCAGGCGCATGGCGCTCTTGCAATGTTTCGAGGCGCGATCCCGAATATGCCCAGGGTAGACGGGATCGCTGTCGGTTGCGTTATTCCGTGGCGTTATTCCGCGGCTTGCGCGACGGGCTGTGCTCCGATCGCGGCGAGGCAGTGTGCCAGGCTTTCGCCCTCCGGATCGACCAGCGCTGCGGCGCGCGCACTGGCGACGCCGTCGATACCGGTCTTCAGTGGGATGGTGCCCGTCAGCGTTGGCCGGATCACCTCTGCCTCGATGCGGTGATAATTGATGGTGCCGCGCGCATGCGTATCGCCGTAGCCTTTGATAAGGCGGGCGCATTCGGCGATTTCGCGGGCGAGATCGTTCGACAGCGGCGCTGCCTCGCGGATCAGCGCCAGCCATGCCTCGATCGCCGCCTGTTCCTGCTGGTAGCGATAGCTGTGCGGCCGCCAGCGCTTGAGTTTCGCCAGCAGCCAGAAGCGCAGATAGCCGCTGACCGAGGTTGCGTTGATCTCCATCTGGAAATAAACGCTGCCAAGCCAGCCGCGGCGTTCGGCAAGGCGCAGGATCGGCCGCGCCAATCCCGGCGGCAGTACCTGGCACAATTCGTCAATGCCGGGCTTGAGAAAATCGTAGATTACATAGGGCTGCGTGCCGGGCCGGGCGGCATCCAGTTTCAGTTCGTCGCGGGCGATGCGGGCGAAACGGTCGGGCGCTGCCTTGGCCTCGGCGACACGAATCACATCTTCAAACGACATGCGCACCGCGAGATGCCGCGCCGTCTCGCGCAGCAGCGCCGGTTGCGCCATCTTCAGGAAGGACAGCCTGTTGAGATAGAGCCGTGCATAGCGCAGATTCTGATAGGCGGCGAGACGGCGCACGCCCTCCAGCATCACCTCGCGGGCATCGCCCGGCGTGCCGTCGGTCGCCTCGCGTTCGAGCTCGGCGAGCGTCAGCCGGCTGCGACGTTTCTGCTCGCGCGGCTTGACGACCGGTGCCTGTTCGCGCGCTGCGGCGAGGCCGGCACGGAAGCCGCGTAGGTTCGCCTCCGCTGCCTTGCCTTCGGCGCGGATCGCCGCCTCGAAGGCGTCCGGCGGGATCGGCAGCTTGCCGCATCCGGCCAGTGCGCCGAGCATCACCGAATTGATCATCGTGCCGTTGGTCTTGGCGAGTGCCTCCATGTCCATCAGCAGGTTGTCGTGCGCATTGTCGTTGACTGCCTGAAGCAGCCGCTCGAGATCGTAGCGGCCGTCGCCCATCGCCATCTTTTCGGTGGTGAGATAGGAGCGGCCGGTGGAGCCAACGAGCAGCGTGCGTTCGCGTGTGACGAAGCCGTTGGCGATGGCGCGCCCGGCTTCCAGCAATTCCGTCGCCGCCATGATGTCGATATCGCCGACGCCGGGGGTCAGCGACAGAATCGGCCGGCGGCCGTTGAGTGCGCGCCAGGTCGCCGGGACGATCTCGATGTAATAGGTGGTGGCGCCGGTGCGCTGTGCGACGCCGGGAATCGAGGTGCTCTGTACCGGATAGCCTGCGCTGCCGGCGGCCTTGACGATCCAGTCAGTCAGTACGCCTCCGCCTTCGCCGCCCAGCGCGGCGATCAGCAAGGTAATCGGGCGCTCGGGTGCGGCACTCATGATGCGACCTTTGCCCGTGTGGCGGCTGTCGATACAGTTTCGACGCCGAACAGCCGCAGGGCGGCCTGACGGAAACGGAATAGCGTTCGGTCCCACCAGGTCGGGTTGTGGATCAGCTCGGCGCGATAGAACGATGGGCACAGCACTGCCGCGTGGGCCACCTCGCCGCACAGTCCGCAACCGACGCAGCTTTCGATCACGGTCGCGACCGGATCGGTGCGCAGCGGGTCGGGTGAGGGTTTGAGCGTCAGCGACGGGCAGCCGGAGAGCCGCATGCAGGAATGGTCGCCGGTGCAGATATCATCGTCGACGCCGTAGCGGGCGCGCACCACGCGCTCGCCGCGCTTGAGTTTCTCGGCGGTTTCGACGCGCAGCCGCCGTTGTCGTGCGAGTTGGCATTCGCCGTCGGCAATGATCACCTTGAGCCCGCGTTCGGCAGTCTGCATCGCCTCCTTCAGTGTCTTCACCATTGCCGCCACGCTGTAGCTGTGCACCTTGCGCAGCCAGCTGACGCCGAAGGTGCGCAGCGTCTTCTCGATATCCATCGTCTGGGTGGGCGCGGCGTAGCTCGCCTTGCTTGACGGCATGAACTGTTGGCCGGTGGCCGATGTATAGCCGTTCTGCATGACAATCAGCAGGCCGTCGCCCTTGTTGAACAGATTCGAGGCGACGCCGGTGATCAGACCGTTGTGCCAGAACCCGCCGTCGCCCATCACGGTGATCGGGCGCTTTTCCATGTTTGGGCCGACCGCGGCGGCGGCGGCCAGCGACATGCCGTAGCCGAGGATGGAATTGCCCATCGAGAACGGCGGCAGCGTCGCGAAGGAATGACAGCCGATATCGGTGGATATATGGGTTGGGCCGAGCTCGCGCTGCATCAGTTTGAGCGCCGAGAAAACCGGCCGCTCCGGACAGCCGGTACAGAAATTCGGCGGCCGCGCCGGAATATCGCCGACAGCGTCGTTGGCTTTTGGCCGATGCGCGAGCATCAATTTGACCTGCCCGGCGATGGCATCGACGTCGACGCCCTGTGGCCGCGTCGCGGTGAGAAAGGTGGAGAGCCCGCGCAGCAGCACTTCCTGTGTATATTCGCCGGCCGGCGGCAGGCAGTCCTTGCCGTGGATGCGAGTCTGGATATCGGCGCGCCGCAGCAGTGTGTTGATCTGCTGCTCGATGAATTCGGGATTGCCTTCCTCGACGATCAACACCGCGCGCTTGTCGGCGCAAAACTGCTTCACTTCGTCGGGCACCAGCGGATAGGCAACGTTGAGCGCATAGATCGGCAGACGGGCGCCGCCGAACAAATCGGCGAGGCCAAGTCGCGACAGCGCCCGGATGACGCCGTTATAGAGACCGCCAAGTACGACAATGCCGATCTCGGAAAGGTCGCCTGCGAACACCTCGTTGAGCCTGTGTTCGGTGATAAAGCGTTGCGCCGCCGGCAACCGCTCTTCGATCTTCAGCTTCTCGTGCACGAAAGTGACCGGCGGATGCGCCAACCGCATATAGTCGAATTTCGGCGGAGCGGTGAGCTTGCGCTGGCCGGAATATTCGCCGCGCCGGTTGTCCTTGGTGGTGAATTCGCCGGTGACGTGACAGGCGCGGATACGCAGCTCCAGCATCACCGGCGCATGGCTGGCCTCCGACAGCTCGAAGCCCTTCTCCACCATGTTGACGATGGTCGGCAGATCTGGCCGCGGATCGAGCAACCAGATGCCGCATTTCAGTGCATAGGCGTAGGAGCGTTCCTGGATGACGCTGGCGCCCTCGCCGTAATCCTCGCCGATAATGATCATCGCGCCGCCGGTAACGCCGGGCGAGGCGAGGTTGGACAGCGCGTCGGCAGCGACATTGGTGCCGACCACCGATTTCCAGGTGACGGCGCCACGCAGCGGATAGTTGATCGAGGCACCGAGCATGGCGGCGGCCGAGGCCTCGTTGGTGCAGGTTTCCATATGCACGCCGAGCTCGGTCAAGAGATCACCAGCGTCGACCATGACGTCGATCAGGTGCGAAACCGGCGCGCCCTGGTAGCCGCCGACATAAGAGACGCCGGATTGCAGCAATGCCTTGGTGACGGCAAGGATGCCTTCGCCCTCGAAGGTTTCGCCCTCGCCGAGCCTGAGCGCCTCGACTTCCTTTCTGAATGAACGTTCCGCCATGGTGGTTTCGGGGTTCTGCCCCGCCTCTCGCTTACATATGGGACGGCAGCCAGGTCGCAAGGATCGGGAAGATCACCAGGATGGCCAGCCGCAGCAGATCGGTGATGATGAACGGGAGCACGCCGGTGAAGATCGTCGATATCTTCACTTCATCGATGACGCTCTTGATGACGAAGATGTTCATGCCCACCGGCGGATGGATCAGCCCGAGTTCCACCGTCATCACGATGATGATGCCGAACCAGATCGGGTCGAAGCCGAGTTCCTTGATCACCGGAAAGATGATCGGCACGGTCAGGATGATCATCGCCAGCGCGTCCATCAGGCAGCCGAGGACGAGATAGAACATCAGAATCAACGTCAGCACGCCGTAGCTGCCGATGCCGAGCCCGGTAAGAAAGGTGGTGACCTTCTGTGGTGTCTGCGTGATGGTCAGGAAATAACCGAACAGCATCGCGCCGATCAGGATGGTGAATACCGCGGCGGTGGTGCGCGTCGAATCGAGCAGCGAGCGCAGCACGTCCTCGACCGTCAGTCGCCGGCGGAGCACGCCGAGGATGAAGGCGCCGCCGGCACCCATGCCGGCCGCCTCGGTGGCCGTGAACATGCCGCCATAAATGCCGCCGATGACGAAGGCGAACAGCAGGATCGTCGACCAGACGTCGCGCAGGCTGTCGAGCCGATCGCGCCACGACGAATGAACGCCCTCCGGCAGGAATTTCGGCCGCGCGTAGCCGATGATGCTGACTGTGACCATGTACATCATGATCGCGATGAAGCCCGGAATGACGCCGGCGACGAACAGCTTGCCGATGTCCTGCTCGGTGATCAGGCCGTAGACGGCGAGCACCGTGGAGGGCGGGATCATGATGCCGAGCGTGCCGCCGGCGGCGATGACGCCGGTCGAGAAGGACTTCGGGTAGCCGAAACGTCGCATCTCCGGATAGGCAACACGCGAGAAGGTCGCCGCCGTGGCCACCGACGATCCGCAGATGGCGGAGAATCCGCCGCAGGCGGCGATCGTGGCGATGCCGAGGCCGCCGCGCAGGTGACCGAGAAACGAATTCGCCGCGCGGAACAGTTCGCGGCTCATACCCGAGGTCGTCGCCAGCGATCCCATCAGCAGGAACAGCGGAATCACCGCGAAGTTGAAATCCGTCACGGTACGCATCGTCGTGTGGCCGACGATCTTCAGCGCGGCGCTGCCGTTGGTCAGATAGCCGAAGCCGACGACGCCGACGAGGCCCATCGCCATGCCGATCGGCACGCGCAACAGCATCAGCGCGAACAGCGTAACGAAACCGAGGATCGCGACGGTATCGGCGCTCATCTTAAACCTATTCGACGAGTTTCGTTGCAGCGGCGTGATCGCGCTCGATCAGCTCCGGGTAGAAGATGAGCCGCCATGTGCGCACGGCGGTCAGCAACACTGCGGAGAGATCGCCGATCCATGCGACGAGGTAGAACGGCCACACCGGCCAGCGCAGTTCGAAGGTCTGCAAATTGGCGTCGCGGGTGCTGAAGGTCTTGTCGTAGAGTGTGTAGGAATGAACGAGAACCACCGAGAGCAGAACCAGCGTGGCGAAGACGTCGATGGCCCGCTGCCAGCGCGGGCTGGCGTTGGCCCAGATCAAATCGACGGTAATATGCGTGCCGCGATAGCTGGTTGCTGCAATGCCCCAGAAGATGACGATGCCGAGCAGCAGCATGCCGAAATCGTAAGCGTCCGGCGGCGTGAAATTGAAGAAGTACCGCAACAGCACCGTGACAAAGACGTCGATTGCCACCAGCCCCATGAAGAACGCCGCGACCCATTCGATGGAATCGATGAAGCGATCCATATATCTGCCGATGCTGCGTCGTCCGATCATGTGATCCTGCAGGCGGTGACAGGGCGTGGCGCGGATATGCGCATCCTCACAATGGCGGGGTAGTTCTTCGGCCGCTGATCCACGGTGCGGTCAGGGCGAAGAAGGTGCCGTGGCGTCGGCCGCCACGGTAGGGTGTGTCAATGTGGCCTGGCCTGCGTGTCCGCGACCAGAGGCTGGCGACGTCAATAGGCAGCGTTGAACTTCGTCAGCTCCGCCTTCAATTCGTTCATGATCGTGTCGGGGTTGCCGCCGGCTTTCTTGACGTTCGCGGCCCAGGTGTTGTGCAGCGGTTCTGCCGCCTTTTTCCACGCAGCAAGCTGCTCCGGCGAGATCGGATAGACCTCGTGGTTGCCGTCCGCCTTCAGCTTGGCGATGCCGGCATGCTCGAAGTCCGCCCAGGGCGAGGCAACCTTCAGCGCCCACTCGTTGCTGCAATGATCGTCGATCACTTTCTTCTGCGATGCGGACATCCGGTTGTAGACATCCTTGTTGAAGACGAAAGCGAAGGTCGTCGCATAGAGCGGCACGTCCATGTGATATTTGGTGACCTTGTCGATGCCGAACAGTGGCACTGAGCCCCATGGGAAGGTCACTGCGTCGGCAACGCCTTTCTCCAGCAGGTCGCGAACCTCCGGCGCGCTCGACTGCACATTGGTGCCGCCGAGCGAGGTGACGAAGGTCGCCATCGTCGCATGTGCCGGCCGGATCTTCATGCCCTTGATATCCTCGGGCACCATTACCTTCTTGGTCTTCGAGTGGATCGATCCCGGATCGTGGATAAACGCAAGACAGAACTTCACGTCCTTCATCTCGCGTTCGGCATATTTCCGATACCAGGCGTCGATTGCTTGTGAACCGCCTTTGGCGTTGGAGAACAGGAACGGTAGTTCGCCGGCGCCCATGATCGGGAAGCGCCCGGGCTGGTAGCCCGGATTGATGTAAGTAAGATCGGCGATGCCGTCGCGCGCCATATCGTAATGGTCGAACGCCTTGCCGAGTTGCTGCGAGGGGTAGACCTTGGACTTGATCGTGCCGTTCGAGGCCTTTTCGACGGAGACACCCCAGTCTTCCAGCGCCTTCTGCAGCGGGTGCGATGGGGGCACCCAGTGGGCGAGTTTCAGTTCGAATGTCTTGTCTTGTGCTGATGCCGGAACGGCGAAGCCTGCGAGCAACGCAAGACCGGCGGCGATAGCCGTTCCTGCGTTCAGCAAATGACGGCGAGTCTGCATGAACATCCTCCCATGGATTGGTGTTGGTTGGCCCAACTTTGTGTCGGTTGCATCGCTTGCGGCAAAGATTGTAATGCAGAGTAGTTGGAGATCAAACCATTTCTAAAGCGATCGGCAATATGGCGTATCCGGGCACCAAGAAGGCCAGAGCGGGAACCTCGCCGAAAGCAGGGGCGGGCGCTATGAAGCGGCGGCCGGACGAGCTATGCGTCGATCTCGGGCCGCTGGGGGGGTGGATCGGTTTCTATCTGCGAATGGCGCAAATCGCTTCGTTTCAGGCTTTTGCCCGGCGGACCCGTCAGCATGACCTGAATCCCGGTGCCTTCGCGGCGCTGATGGTGATCGGGCGCAATCCCGGCATCAGCCAGACCCAGCTCAGCCGCGCGATCGGCCTCGACAAATCGACCCTGACGCCGGCATTGAATGGAATGGTGCGCCGCAAACTGGTTCGCCGCACGCGGCTGCCGACCGACAAGCGCACCTATCGATTGGCGCTGACGGCGCGAGGCAGGGCGATGCTCGGCGAGTTCACCGCCTGCGCAGTGGCGCATGACCGCGATCTCGACGCCATCGTCGGCGCCCGCGATCGGGCGCAGTTTCTGCGCGGACTTCGCCGTATCGTCGAAACGCTCGAATGAAGTCGACGATCCGTCCGGATCGCCTGTTCTTCATAGCAATATCCGTTTGCTGGCGCTGGCCCGTTCCGTCTTCTGGCCGGCCGTCAGCCTTCGCGGAACAGTTTCGCCAGATTGTCAGGGATCGGCTTTGACTTGATCTTGTCCGGATCGGCGGGATCGCGGCCGATCCACACCCGCTTTTCGGTCGCCTCGACCGCTGTCTTGCTGTCCTTGAGAATGCGGTGCGCGATGTCGAAGCTCGACGTCCCGACCCTGGTGAACTCCGATTCGATGATAATGTCGTCGCCGAAGCGCGTCGGGCTGTAGAACTTTGCCTGAGTATCGACCATCGGATAGCCAGCCATGTCGTAGGCTTTGAACAACTGATATTTGGTCAGGCCACTGGCGCGCGAGATCAGCATGGTCGTCGAATGATCGAACATCTCGAAATAGCGTGGATAGTAGACGATCCCGGCAGGGTCGCATTCGCCCCATTCGATCAGGCGCGTACGGGAATTCTTCAGCATAAACGGTCCTCGATGCGGCGATACGGGAGGATACTTATCGCGGCGCCATCCGCAACGCGCCGTCGATCCGGATGGTCTCGCCGTTGAGATAGCCGTTCTGGACGATGTGTAAAGCGAGTGCGGCATATTCGGCCGGGTCGCCGAGCCGCTTGGGAAACGGCACCGAGGCGCCGAGGGAATCCTGCGCCTCCTGCGGCAGCGCCCGCAGCATCGGTGTGGCGAAGATACCCGGTGCGATCGCCACCACACGGATGCCGAACTGCGCCAGTTCGCGCGCCGCCGGCAGCGTCAGCGCCGCGACGCCGCCTTTCGAGGAGGCGTAGGCGGCCTGGCCGATCTGGCCGTCGAAGGCGGCGACCGAGGCGGTGTTGATGATGACGCCGCGCTCATTGTCGATGGGCTCCAGCATCTGCATCGCAGCGGCGGCGAGCCGCAGCATGTTGAAAGTGCCGACCAGGTTGATGCGGATAACACGCTCGTAGTCGGCAAGCGGCTGTGGCCCGTCGCGCCCGACGATCCGTTTCGCCGGACCGATCCCGGCGCAATTGACCAGGACGCGCGGCGGGCCGAGCTGTGCAGCAACATCGGCAATCGCCCGCTCGGCGCCGACGGCGTCTGTCACATCGCAGGCAACGGCAAGGCCGCCGATGCCCGCGGCCGCCGCCTTCGCGCCCTCGGCATTGATGTCGAAGATCGCTACTTTTGCGCCTGCCTCCGCCAGTTGTACGGCAGTCGCAGCGCCAAGGCCGGAGCCGCCGCCAGTGACGATCGCCGTCTGTCCGTTGATCTGCATTGAGCCGTCTTTCGTTCTTCAGTCGATGATCGTGATGACTCGCGGGGATGGCGGCTTCTGGTAAAGCGCGTCGACGAGATCGGCGCGGTTGCGGAGCACCGCGCGCTGATTGATCGAGCCCTTGTCGGTTGCTTCACCAAGATCGAGCGATGGCGGCGTATCGAGCAGGATGGCGCGGCAGATGCGCGTCGAACTGCCGGTGCTTTTTGCAGCAAGTCGTGTCAATAGCTCCTGGAAATGCGCGCGCACGTGCGGATGGGCCACGACCGCGGCGGCCGGCGCATCCGAGGCAATCCCGGCGCCGCAGAGCTTCCGGCAGGCCTCGATATCGGGAAAGATCAGTGCGGTGAGCGTATCGCGATTGAGATCGGCGAGCACCACGTCGCGCACATAGGGTGCGCAATGATCGATGATGCGTCCGCGCAAGGGGCCGACGCTGACCCAGGTGCCGGTGGCCAGCTTGAAATCCTCGGCCAGCCGGCCGTCGAACAGCAGCCCGCGACTCGGTTCGTGCGGATCGACGAATTTCACCGCGTCACCGAGCTTGTAATACCCCTCATCATCGAATGCTCCGCGCGTCAGTTCCGGCTGGCGCCAGTAGCCGGGCGTGATGTGTGGGCCCCGCAGCCGCGCCTCCAGCTTGCCGTCGCTGGGCACCAGTTTGAGATCGACGCCGGGAAACGGCAGCCCGATATTTCCAGGACTGTCGGTGTCGAAGGTGCATAGCAGCGCGGCCGGCGAGGTTTCGGTCGAGCCGAGCGAACTGATGAAAATGATGCGCTCACCGGTGGTCTCGGCCGCAAGCGCGGAGAGGTCATCCCAGACGCCCTGGCTCAGCCCGGCGCCGGCATAGAATAGTACCTTGAGATCGCGGAAGAAGGTTTCGCGCAATTGCCGGTCGGTGCGCAGGTATTCGACCAGCGCCTCGAAGCCCTTGGGGACGTTGAAATAGATGGTCGGCGATATGTCGCGCAGATTGCGGACGGTTTTCGGTACGCCCGCTGGCGTCGGATTGCCGTCGTCGATATAGAACGAGCCGCCATTGTTCAGCACCATGTTGAAGTTGTGATTGCTGCCGAAGGTATGGCTCCACGGCAGCCAGTCGATGACGACCGGCGGCGCGTCGGTGAAGAACGGCATGCCGGTGTTCAGCATCGCCTGATTGGCGCAGATCATCCGCTGCGTGTTGATCACGGCCTTCGGGTGGCCGGTCGAGCCGGAGGTGAACAGAAACTTCGCGATGGTGTCGAGGTCGACCGTGGCATGCGCGCGGTCGACATCGGTGCTGGCGTCGCCCGATTGCAGATCGTCGAACAATGTCGGCGCGGCGCCGCTACCGGAAAGGGCACCGGGATTGCGGGTGACGACGCGCTCGGCGCCCTCCGGCACCAGCGCGAGTGCACGCGCAAAGGCCTTGCCGTCGCTGGCGAAGACGAAACCCGGCGTCAGCAGTTCGAAGATATAGCGCAGCTTCCCGAGATCCGACGACATCAGCGAGTAGGCCGGCGAGATCGGCGCATAGGGTACGCCGATCATCATCGCCGCCAGCGCCAGCAGCGCCTGCTCGATATCGTTGCCGGACAGGATGGCCACCGGTCGCTCCGGCGACAGGTCGCGTGTCAGGAGCGCCTGGGCGATACGGCGCACCTCGGCCAGCGTCTGCCGATAGGTCAGCGTCCGCCAACGATCCGTGGCATCGCGCTGCCCGAGGAAGATGCGATCGGGCGCGGCCTGTGCCCAGTGTTCGAGCCGTGCGGTGATTCTGTCGGCATAAGGTGGCAGCGATTGCGCATTGCGTAGCGAGATGGTGCCGTTTGCGCCGCGCGTGACGACCGGGTCGAAAGTGCCGAGCCGCACCGCGCGTAGTGGCGCATGGGGTCGAGAACCGGCACCGGCGCTACTAGCCGACAGGATGGCCGCCATGGCGTTTCCTTCGCGTTATCTTCCCCGCTTGCTGTCGACCGAAACGTCGTGTTCCGGTGAGCAATTGTTGTTGTTGACAACAATATGCCTCCCTCCGTGCTGGCACAAGCGGCCGTTACCCGGCGCGCCGCACGCCGAGGTTCGCCTATAGGACTTCAAAAACGTCGAGCCGCGCCGCCATCGGCTCGCGCGCCCCATAGGCGACGGCGATGATACGGTTCAGCCACGCCAGTTCCGGGGCGGCGGTTTCGAACCGCATGGCGGTACGGAAATAATAGAGTGTCGGGTCGACTGCTTCGCCGCGCGCAAGCGTCTCCATCACCGCTGGTGGGCCGTGGCGCAATCCGTCGCTTGCCACCAGAACATGCCCGCCGCCATCGGCTTCGATCGTGTAGCGGGCCTGGATATCGGCTGTCCCATCGGTGCGGATGATCTGCCAGTCGGCACCGCCGCGCAGGATGCGTCCGTTAAGCCGTGGGCCGCTGACCGTACCGCCGAGGATGTCGATCACGCGACGATCGCCATACGGCGTCTTGCCGAATTGAAGGATCGCGCCGAGGTCGGCGATGATGGTGAAGATGGGTTGCGATGACAGCATGACGCCATTTGACCCGTTCCAAGTCCGCTCGTAAATACGATGCCGGCTTTTCATACCGGACAGGATACGGACGATCGGACATGGCGCGGATTACTTCGCTTGCGGAAGCCGTTAACGCCGCTGTCGCTGATGGCGATACGGTGGCGATGGAAGGTTTCACTCATCTCATTCCGCACGCGGCGGCGCACGAGATCATTCGCCAGGGTCGTAAAAATCTGACGCTCATCCGGATGACGCCCGATCTGATCTACGATCAGCTTATCGGCATGGGCTGCGTGAAGAAGCTGATTTTTTCCTGGGGTGGAAATCCCGGCGTCGGCTCGCTGCACCGTTTGCGCGATGCGGTCGAAAAAAGCTGGCCGAACCCGATCGAGATCGAGGAACATTCGCATGCGGCGATGGCGAACGCCTACGAGGCGGGTGCCGCCGGTCTGCCCTGCGCGATTTTCCGCGGCTATCGCGGCAGCGATCTGCCGAAAGTGAACAAGGCGATCAAGCACATCACCTGTCCGTTCACCGGCGAGGAACTGGCGGCGGTGCCGGCGCACCGGCCGGATGTTGCGGTGGTGCATGCGCTGCGTGCCGACAAGGCCGGCAATGTCATGCTGGAAGGTGTGCTCGGCGTGCAGAAGGAAGCAGTGCTGGCGGCCAAGCGCTCGATCGTCACCGTCGAGGAGATCGTCGACGATTTCGGCCCGCGCAATCTCAATGCCGTCATCCTGCCGGCCTGGACCATCGGCTATGTCGTGGAAGTACCGGGCGGCGCTTTCCCCTCCTATGCGCAGGGTTATTACCCGCGTAACAACAGCTTCTACAAACAGTGGGACGGTATTGCCCGTGAGCGCGGCACGTTCCTTGCCTGGATGAAAGAGAACGTGCTGGAAAAGGGTCCTGATGCCTTCCGGCAATATGCCCGTAAGGCGGCGGAGTAACCGACATGACCGATTACAAACCGAACGAGATGATGACGGTCGCCGCGGCGCGTGCGCTGCGTAACGAAGACGTCTGCTTCGTCGGCATCGGTCAGCCGTCAGCGGCGGCCAATCTGGCGCGGCTGTCGCATGCGCCGGATGTAACGCTGATCTATGAATCGGGCACGCTCGGCACCAAGCCGACGGTGCTGCCGCTGTCGATCGGCGATGGCGAACTCTGCGAGACGGCGCTGACGACGGTGTCGGTGCCGGAAATGTTCCGTTACTGGCTGCAGGGCGGCCGCATCTCCGTCGGCTTTCTCGGCGGGGCGCAGATCGACAAATATGCCAATCTCAACACGACTGTCGTCGGCGACTACAACAAGCCAAAGGTGCGGTTGCCTGGCGGCGGCGGCGCGCCGGAGATCGCCACCTCGTGCGGCGAGATCTTCATTATCATGGCGCAGAGCCGGCGCTCCTTCGTCGACAAGATCGACTTCTTCACTTCCATCGGACACGGCTCCGGCGGTGACAGTCGGCAGAAGCTCGGCATCACCACCAAGGGACCGACGCGGCTGATTACCGATCTGGCGATCTTTGAGCCTGATCCGCAGACGAGGGAGATGATCGTCACCTCGATCCATCCCGGCGTCACCCGCCAACAGATCCAGGAGAACACCGGCTGGACCGTGCGCTATGCTGGAACGGTCGCGGAAACCAGCCCGCCCACAGCGCAGGAACTCGATATTCTGCGTGAGCTGCAGGCGCGTACAGCGCGCGCCCATGCCGCGGCGGCGTGAGCAGGCTTGCGGCGATTGCGGCTCGCGCCCCAGGATGACGGATTGAATATTGGAGCAAGCTGATATGGCGACACGCGAGGCGTTTCTCTGCGATGCGATCCGCACCCCTATCGGTCGGTATGGTGGATCGCTGTCCAAGGTGCGCGCCGATGATCTGGCGGCAGCGCCGATCAAAGCGCTGATGGCACGTAATCCGAAAGCCGACTGGGCTGGGCTGGATGAAGTGTTCTACGGCTGCGCCAACCAAGCCGGCGAGGACAATCGCAACGTCGCGCGTATGGCGCTGTTGCTTGCCGGCCTTCCTGTCGGCGTTCCGGGCGTTACCCTGAACCGACTCTGCGCGTCCGGGCTTGAGGCGGTCGGCAGCGCAGCGCGCGCCGTTCGTGCGGGCGAGATGGATTTCGCCATCGCCGGCGGCGTCGAGTCGATGTCGCGGGCACCTTTTGTGCAAGGCAAGGCGACCGAGGCATTCTCGCGTCAGGCGGAGATTTTCGACACGACGATCGGCTGGCGCTTTATCAATCCGCTGATGAAGAAACAGTACGGTGTCGATTCGATGCCGGAGACCGGCGAGAACGTCGCCGAAGACTGCCAGGTGACGCGCGCCGATCAGGACGCCTTTGCGCTGCGCTCGCAGCAGCGTGCCGGCAAGGCGGCTGCCGCCGGCTATTTTGCCGAGGAAATCGTTGCGGTGGACGTGCCGGGACGCAAAGGCGAGGTTGTCCGCGTCGACCGGGACGAACATCCGCGCCCTGAAACGACGCTTGAGCAACTCGCGAAACTGAAAACCCCATTCCGTAACCCGGGCACGGTGACCGCCGGTAACGCCTCCGGCGTCAATGACGGCGCGGCGGCAATGATCGTTGCGTCGGAAGCGGCGGTGAAGGCGCACGGTCTGACGCCGCGGGCGCGCATTCTCGGCATGGCGTCGGCGGCCGTGCCGCCGCGGGTAATGGGCATTGGGCCGGTGCCCTCCACCCAGAAACTGATGGCGCGGCTCGGCCTGACGATTTCCGCTTTTAATTTGATCGAGCTCAATGAAGCCTTCGCGTCGCAGTCGCTAGCCTGCCTCCGTCAGCTCGGACTGCCGGACGATGCCGAGCACGTCAATCCGCATGGCGGGGCGATCGCCCTTGGCCATCCTCTTGGCATGTCGGGCGCCCGACTGGCCATGACCGTGGTTCATGGTCTGGAGGCGCGTGATGGCAAGCTTGGTCTTGCCACGATGTGCGTCGGCGTCGGACAGGGAGTTTCGATCGCGCTCGAACGTGTTGGTTGAGCGTCAGGGAGCCTAGGGAGAAACAAAAAATGTCGCTCATCTATCCCATCAAAAGCCTGGAGAATTATCCGAAACATCTCAGTCCTGGCTACCGTTCGACGATCAAGCGGTCGCCGACAAAGCCGCTGATCGTCGTTCCGCATACATTGTCGGAGCTCACCGGCCCGGTCTACGGACACAATGCGATCGAGGATGGCGACAACGATCTGACGACGATGGGGAAGGGCGAGCCGCTCGGCGAGCGTATTATCGTCCATGGTCATGTGCTCGATGAAGACAAGCGGCCGGTGCCGGAGGTGCTGGTCGAGCTTTGGCAGGCCAATGCCTGCGGTCGCTATGTTCATGTCGTCGATCAGCATCCGGCGCCGCTCGATCCGAATTTCACGGGCGCCGGCCGTGCGCTCACCGACAAGAACGGCTATTACAAGTTCATCACCATCAAGCCAGGCGCCTATCCGTGGGGTAACCACCATAATGCCTGGCGGCCGAACCACATCCACTTCTCGTTGTTCGGCCACTCGTTCCTGTCGCGGCTGGTGACCCAGATGTATTTCCCGGGCGATTATCTGTTTCCGTTCGATCCGATTTTCAATTCGGTGACCGACGAGAAAGCCCGCAACCGGATGATCGCCACCTTCGATCTGGAGAATACGGTTCCCGAATGGGCACTGTGCTTCCGTTTCGATATCGTTCTGCGCGGTCGCGAAGGAACGCCGATGGAAGAAGGAGCGCACTGAGATGTCCGAACTCACGCCCTCACAGACTGTCGGGCCGTTCTATGCCTATGGACTGACGCCGAAAGGCCGCGCGCACTGGGATCCCGACGGCACTTATAGCTGGAAGGAGACCGTCGGCGACAATCTGGTGACGCCGGATGCCTCAGGCGAGAAGATCCAGATCGTCGGTGTTATCCGTGACGGCGACGGCACGCCGATTCCGGACGCGATGCTGGAAATCTGGCAGGCCGACGCGCAGGGGCGCTATGCGCATCCGCGCGATCCACGTGCGCCGAATGCGAGCTTCAAGGGCTTCGGTCGCTCCGCCTGCGACAAGAACGGCGAATTCGGCTTCAACACGATCAAGCCCGGCGCTGTGCCCGGCCCGGACGGCAAGCCGCAGGCGCCGCACGTCGTCGTCTGCATCTTTTCGCGTGGCATGCTCCGGCAGATTTATACGCGAATGTATTTCCCCGACGAGAACAACGAAGGCGATGCAATTCTGGCGTTGGTGCCGGCTGATCGGCGTCATACGCTGATCGCCAAAAAGGAAAAGGACGGCGTTTACCGTTTCGATATCCGTGTTCAGGGTGGCGACGAGACGGTGTTCTTCGAAATCTGACCGCACACTGCGACTGTCGGTTCCCTATCGGTCAAAAATCGTTATTTCATCCATCCAACTGCCGGCGACGCACGCGTCGCCGGCAGTTGTCGTTTGGGCGGGAGTATCGTGCCGTAGGAACAGTTTCCGGCGAAGAGATAGAACGGCTGCGCAGCGGAATACGTCGTGATCCGTCACGGAGGACGCGATGGCGGGCGGGGCGATTCAGTTCAAGCAAGATCCATCCAAACGGAAGCCGTGAGTGGGCAGCGAGTGCCGGATTGTGGGCTGAAACCCACTCCAAGAATGATTCATTGCTGATGCCATCTTTCGGCATTGAAATATTGATATTAATTCCGATCGTAATCGACGGGCGAGAACCCACTTTCTTGTCCCAACTTTCCGGTGTCAATTTTTTCATTGACCTTGGAGAAGATCGGGAGTGTGCTGACGGCAACGGCCGCAAAGTGCCGGAGGAAACGATTCCCAGTGGACCGCAGCCGGCATCGGCAAACTGCAGCCATCATCCAGCCCCTTCAGACCG
>DATMEV010000039.1:0-2414 GCA_035556795.1 Pseudolabrys sp.
CGCCACTATGGGTCGAAGACTTGGGGCACAACATAAGGAACTCAGGCGATGACCACTGCCAAGCCACGCGCTCCGCTGCAACCTGGTGAGACCAAGGCCTATCCGGTCCTGCCGCTGCGCGACATCGTGGTGTTTCCGCACATGATCGTGCCGCTGTTCGTCGGCCGCGAAAAGTCGATCAAGGCCCTCGAAGAGGTGATGCGATCCGATACCTATATTCTGCTCGCGACGCAGAAGAACGCCTCGGATGACGATCCGGCAACCGACGCGATCTTCGAGGTCGGTACGCTGGCGAGCGTTCTGCAGCTCCTGAAACTGCCCGACGGCACCGTCAAGGTGCTGGTCGAAGGTGCCGAGCGCGCCAGAGTGCATCGCTATACCGACCGCAGCGACTATTACGAAGCGGACGCCGAAGTGCTGACCGACGACCCCGGCGAGCGCGTCGAGGCGGAGGCCATGGCCCGCTCGGTGATTACCGAGTTTGAGAGCTATGTGAAGCTCAACAAGAAGGTGTCGCCCGAGGTTGTCGGCGTGGTCCAGCAGATCGAGGACTATGCCAAGCTCGCCGATACGGTCGCGTCGCATCTGGCTGTCAAGATTGCCGATAAGCAGGGCATTCTCGAAACGCCGTCGGTGACTCAGCGCCTTGAGAAAGTGCTCGGTCTGATGGAGAGCGAGATTTCCGTCCTGCAGGTGGAAAAGCGCATCCGGACCCGCGTCAAGCGGCAGATGGAGAAGACGCAGCGCGAGTACTACCTCAACGAGCAGATGAAGGCGATCCAGAAGGAGCTGGGTGACGACGAAGGCAAGGACGAGCTTGCCGAACTCGAAGACAAGATCAAGAAGACCAAGCTCTCGAAGGAAGCGCGAGAGAAGGCGCAGCATGAGCTCAAGAAGCTCCGTCAGATGTCACCGATGTCTGCGGAAGCGACGGTCGTGCGCAACTACCTTGATTGGCTGCTGTCGATCCCGTGGGGCAAGAAGTCGAAGGTCAAGTCCGACCTCAAGGCGGCTCAGGACCTCCTCGATAGCGACCACTATGGCCTTGAGAAGGTCAAGGAGCGCATCATCGAATATCTTGCGGTTCAGCAGCGCGCCAACAAGCTGACTGGCCCGATCCTGTGCCTCGTCGGGCCTCCCGGCGTCGGCAAGACTTCGCTCGGCAAGTCGATCGCCAAGGCGACCGGCCGCGAATTCGTGCGTGTGTCGCTCGGCGGTGTGCGTGACGAGGCCGAGATCCGTGGTCACCGGCGGACCTATATCGGGTCGATGCCGGGCAAGATCATCCAGTCGATGCGCAAGGCAAAGTCGTCGAATCCGCTGTTCCTGCTCGACGAAATCGACAAGATGGGCGCCGATTTCCGCGGCGATCCGTCGTCAGCGCTGCTCGAGGTTCTCGACCCCGAGCAAAACGGCACGTTCTCCGATCACTATCTGGAGGTCGAATATGACCTCTCGAATGTGATGTTCATCACCACGGCGAATACGTTGAATATTCCCGCGCCGCTGATGGATCGCATGGAGATCATCAGGATCGCCGGCTACACCGAGAACGAGAAGGTCGAGATCGCCCGCAAGCACTTGATCCCCGCGGCGATCGCCAAGCATGGCCTCGAGTCCAAGGAGTGGTCGATCGACGACGAAGGATTGCTGCTGCTGATCCGTCGCTACACCCGGGAAGCCGGTGTGCGTAATCTCGAGCGTGAGATTTCGACGCTGGTGCGCAAGGCGGTCAAGGAGATCATGGTCTCCAAGAAGAAGGCCGTTGCGGTGACGGCGTCGAATATCGACGACTTCATCGGCGTGCCGCGCTTCCGCTATGGCGAGGTCGAGGACGAAGATCTCGTCGGCGTGGTTACGGGTCTGGCCTGGACCGATGTCGGTGGCGAGCTTCTGACCATCGAAGGCGTGATGATGCCGGGCAAGGGCAAGATGACGGTGACCGGCAATCTGCGCGACGTGATGAAGGAATCGATCTCGGCGGCAGCATCCTATGTCCGCTCCCGGGCGATCGCCTTCGGCATCGAGCCGCCGCTGTTCGAACGGCGCGACATCCACGTCCACGTTCCGGAGGGGGCGACCCCGAAGGACGGGCCTTCGGCAGGCGTCGCGATGGTGACGTCGATCGTTTCGACGCTGACCGGCATTCCGGTGCGCCGTGATGTCGCCATGACAGGCGAGATCACCCTGCGTGGTCGGGTGCTGCCGATCGGTGGCCTGAAGGAGAAGCTGCTGGCGGCCGCGCGCGGCGGCATCAAGACGGTGCTGATCCCGGAGGAGAACGCCAAGGATCTGGTGGAAATCTCCGACAGCATCAAGAAGGGACTGGAGATCGTCCCGGTGAGCCGTATGGACGAGGTTCTGGCGCGGGCGTTGGTCCGCAAGCCCGAGCCGATCCAGTGGGAAGAGAAGCC
>DATMEV010000040.1:0-25686 GCA_035556795.1 Pseudolabrys sp.
GCCGCCATTGCCTTCCGTTTTGCCGATAACGGCCACAACCTCGTCCGCGGCAAACTGACCCCGGCGGATGCACTCTTCCAGACCCGAGGCATCGGCAACGCTCTTGATCTCGACCTTGGCGACTTCAATGCTCATTGCAGCATTCCTGTTCTGCGAACTACATCCATCGTCGCGCATTTCGTGCGAACGACCTTGATGCAATCCTCAAAAGATATCCCGTCGGTGTCCAACAATGTTTGCCTATGCGAACATCGGCAAATCCGATCCACGTGTGTTGTGCGATGCGGAAACAAGCGGCTCAGCGTTTGCGAGCAAGGTGATCCATGAGCCACCAAAGCATCTCTCACCTGCAATCACACACTGATGAGAGCGCTGTGTTTTCCTACAATTAAAATTTAAAGATGAAAATTCTGAACGGGGCGGGATCGACAATCGGTTCTGGCGGATATTCCAAACCGCCAAATCGTGCGACCGAAACAGAATACGATAACGATGCCGGAGGCAGGCGTTCCTATCTCCCAAGGTAGAATCCAAGATGCCTAGAACAGCGCTCCAACCACCCTATGGAGAGACTCTCGTTTCTCTCTGGTCGCAGCCAACACTAATGATGCTGCGGACCAGCTTGCGAGGCTTCGCACTCTGGAGCAGGCGCGGTCCTCCGAAACAACCTCGAGCGCACCATTTTCAGAATGCCTGAAGATAGACCTGCATTCTTGCCGAGGTCGTCATACCGCGATCGCGCCTTCATGCCGAAATGAGCAATTGGTGGGCTCTCTCCTTCCTTGCCTTCCTTGAGCCTCAGGCCAGTTATGCCTCGCGATTGACACCGTGTAGCCATTTTTGGTGATTTGTATGCTAGGTAAAGTGCGTGGGGCGATGTGTTACGGGTCGATCGGTGGCAAAATCTGGGGTGGTTTATTGCCGCCATCTTTTTCTGCGGTGTTGCTCTGGCGCCGGTGAGCGCGTTTGCCTTCGATCTGTTCGGACTATTCGGCGAAAAACCCCCTGAGCCATCTCGGAACGCGCTCCCTTATCTTCTGAAATTTAACGTGGAAGATGCGTCTTCGGATCTGAAAGACGCCCTCAAACAAGCATCCACGCTCTACCGGACCCGGGAAGATCCGCCACCCGATGGCGAAACTCTGGTCAGGCGCGCGGAAAGCGACCTCGTGCCGTTGCTCGATGCGCTCTGGGGTGCAGGCTATTATAATGCCAAACTGACCATCGAGATCGCGGGATTGCCGCTCAGGCTGGGACAAACCGCGGGACCAGGTATGGTGCGTACGGCCGAGAGCTTCCGCGCGCGAGAAACCGTGCCGATCACCGTCCGCGCAGACCTCGGGCCGCAGTTTCGCCTGCGAACCATTGTGATCAGCGATGCCGGCACCGGGCATGCTTTCACCGAGGCTGAACTCCCTTCGAAGATTATCAAGATCAGGCCCGGCGACCCTGCACGCGCCGCCGACGTCCGCGCCGCGCAAGCGGCGCTGATCGACCATTTCCGTAATCGCTCTTTCCCCCTGGCGGGGGTGACCCGGTTGCGCCCGCGCGTCGATCATCCGCACACGGCAATGGACGTCGATATCCAGGTCGCGACCGGCCCCAGAGCGACCTTCGGTCCGGTGACCGTATCCGGACAATCGGAGGTCGATCCGAAGGTCGTGCGCTCGATGATCTATATCGAGCAAGGCGATCCCTATTCCGCGAAAGCGGTGGCAGCATCCCGCAGGTCGGTTCTCAAGCTACCGGCGATCAGCTCCGTGCGGATGCGCGAAGCCGAGCAACTCGATCCCAACGGACAGTTGCCGCTGACCGCGGACGTCACCGACCGCAAGCCGCGTGTCGTCGGATTTTCGGCACGATACTCGACGCTCGATGGACCGGCACTCCGCGCCTATTGGCAGCACCGCAATCTGTTCGGAGGCGCAGAAAGCCTGCGGCTGGAAGGCGATCTGTTTGCCTTGCGGCAGACCACCAGCTCCGTGTTCGATAATCTGAAAAGCTTCAATCTCTCGGACCTTGGCGGACGCTTCAAAGCCAGCTTCGTCAAACCCGGACTCGATGGTTCGCGGAACGACCTGCTGCTCGACGGCATGGTCGAACGCGAAAACACTGGCGGCGACCAATATGGCGGATACACCAGCCGGCGCTCCGTCGCTTCAGCTGCGATCCGCCATCGTTTCTCCGACACCTTCTCGGCGCAATTCGGCATCACTGCCGAATTCGGCACGACCAGCGACACGCTCGGCGTGGTCGATTACCGCCTGATCGGTATTCCGATTTCCGTCACTTACGATTCCACGGATAACCTGCTCGATCCTACGACAGGATTCCGGGCCACGGCCATGGCAACGGCGTATCCAACATGGCTCGGATCATCCGTCGGGCTTTTCGAAACCAAGGCGCAGGCCTCCACCTATTACGCGGTGGATGACGAAGCGCGGTATGTACTGGCAGGCCGCGTCGGTTTTGGATCGGTGACCGGCGCATCGCTCGCGGACATCCCCTCGACGCATCGGTTCTACGCCGGCGGCGGCGGATCGGTCCGCGGCTATCGCTATCGCAGCCTCAGTCCGCTCGGTCCGACAGGCGAAGTGATCGGCGGACGCAGTCTGCTCGAAGCCTCACTGGAAGCGCGCATCAAGATCACCGACACGATCGGCGTCGTCCCCTTCGTCGACATGGGCGGCGCCTTCGACTCGCCCTACCCCGATTTCAAGGAGCGACTGCGCTACGCCGCCGGCATCGGCCTTCGCTACTACACCGCGGTCGGCCCGATCCGGCTCGACGTGGCAACACCGTTGAACCCGCGCCCGGGCGACAGCCGCTGGGGACTCTATATCGGCATTGGGCAGGCGTTCTGATGCGAACATATCGCACAACCATTCTCATTGGGTTTCTGGGCTTGATGATGGCCGGCGCGTTGCTGGCGAGCTCGACTCTGATCAGCCGCAGCGCGGACGACGACAAGGGGATCCTGGCGAGCCTGCTGTCGCGTGTCCTATCGACGCCAACAGCGCGCGTCTCGATCGGATCGGTGGACGGTGCGCTGTTTTCCAGTTCCACCATCAGCGACGTCAGCATCGCCGACCGCAAGGGCATCTGGTTGCAGATCGACAAGATCCGGCTGGACTGGACTCGGTCTGCACTTCTTCTGCGCAAGCTCCAGATCAACACGCTCGAGATCGGCACGATCACCATTCTGCGGCGGCCTCTGCCGAACGAACAACCAGCCGCCGTGTCGGATGAACCGATCCTGCCGGAGCTCCCGGTGAACGTTCAGATCTCGAATTTCAACCTCGAGAACCTGACGCTGGGCGAACCGGTAATCGGCACCGCAGCGCAGATCGGTGCAACCGGCGCGCTGTCGCTCGGGAAACCGTCTGAAGGACTGAACCTGACATTCGATGCGCGGCGGCTCGACGCCGCGGGCACGTTGATGGCGCAGCTCGAACTGGTGCCGCGCACGGAGCAACTGACGCTCAAGCTGGCGGTCGACGAGCCGGCGAACGGCATCGCTGCGCATGTGCTCAACATTCCCAACCAACCGCCGGTGAAGCTCGATCTCGACGGCGCCGGCACGCTGGACAACTTCAACGCACAATTGGCCTTCGATGCCGGCGACGGCATCGGCGCCGACGGGTCGGCCCGACTTCACCGCACCGGCACGATACGTCAGTTGAATGCCGACATGAAGGCACGCATCGAGGGATTGCTGCCACCGATGGCCGCTCCGATCTTCGCCGGCACGACCCAACTCAATGCCAGTTTGGGATTTTCCGACGGCGGCGCCATCACCATCGCACCGCTCACCGTAATGTCGCAGACTGTGCGGCTCGATGTGACGGGCGGTCTGTCCGCGGATCAGATCGCCGATCTTAAAGTCACCGTGCGCGCGCTTCCCAATGCCGGCAACAAGACTGTGGCGGGTGGTGCCGAGGTCGGCACCTTCAACTTCGACGCGGCCGTCGCTGGTCCGCTGATGGGACCGCGCGTCACGGCGACACTCGATGCGCGCGATATTGCTACGCCGCAGGGCAAGGCCCAGGCCATCTCCGCAACCTTCGAGACTACGCCCAGCGGTGATGTTACCGAGAGAACGACAGCGGTTCCGTTCAACGGCCGCATGCAAGCCAACGGGCTGTCCGCCCGCGACCCTGCGCTCGCCAGCGCGCTCGGCTCATCGCTGTCACTTACGCTCGCGGGGCGCTGGCACGATGATATCGCCGATGTCGAGACCGCGCAGATCGAGACCGCGACGGCGAAGGGACATTTCAACGGACGGATCGGCAGCAGAGAACTGAAAGGCCGGCTGACGGCAGACATTCCAGACCTTGCGCGGTTCAGCGGCCTGTCCGGTCTGCAACTGCGCGGCACGCTCGATCTGAAGGCCGACCTCACCGGCGTGCCAAAAGACAGCCAACTCAATGCCGACCTCGATGGTCAGGCCACACGCTTCGGTACCGGCATCGCGGCCATTGATGGCCTCGCCGGCGGCCGTCTCACACTCAAGGGCCGCGCGAGCTCTCTGCCGGCTGGCGGCTTCGGGTTCGACGATCTGCGCCTGAATGGCACTCACGCATCTGCGCGGCTCGACGGGCAAGCCACGGTTGATCGAGCCAATATCGACGTCCGGGCAAACATTCCCGATCTGAAACGCGCCGACAGCCGTCTTGCCGGCCGTGCCGAGTTGACAGCAAAGCTGACCGGAACGCTGGAACGTCCTGACGCCAAGGCAACGCTGACGATGACCGACGCGCTGGCACTTGGCCGGCCGATCCCGCATCTCGTACTGGAGACGACGGCAACCGACATCACGGGCTTGATCGATGCCCGAACCACATTGTCCGGCACTGTCGACAACAAGCCGGCGCAGGGGGTCGCGCATGTCGCCAGGCAGCAACAAGGCGGCTGGCGTGTGAACGAGGCTGATATCCGGATCGGCTCCGTCACCGTCAACGGCGCCATGTCGGTCACCGCTGATTGGCTGGCTGACGGGCGCATGACGATAGAGGCCGGCAATCTCGACGACCTGTCGCCGCTTGTCCTGACCAGACTGGCAGGGCAGTTGCAGACAGACCTTGCCCTTAACGTCGTCAATGGCGGTCAGAATGCCACATTCACCGCGCAAGCGCGCGGCGTGAAGGCCGCGAGCATTGCTGTCGATCGCCTCGACGCCAAGCTGAATGCAACCAACGTCTATCGCAAACCCGTCATCGACGGTACCGTCGACATCGACCACGCCATTGTCGCTGGCGAACAGATTTCGCAAGTCCGGCTGGTGGCTCAAGGCACAACCGCCGCCAGCGACATCACCCTTACTGCGCAGGCACGCGGCTTCGCGCTCGACGCACGCGGACGCTTGATCGCCACCGACGCAGTTCGTCTCGACCTTTCCACTTTCACGGCACAACGGGCCAAACATCGGCTCGCGCTCATCAACTCCGCAACGCTCACACTGCGCGATGGCGGCGTCGATATCCGCAATCTGGCGCTGGCACTCGACACGGGCCGCCTGACAGTCAACGGCCACGCCGGGAACACCTACGATATCGCCGTCAACGCCAAGGCGGTCCCGCTCTCGGTCGCCGACATTTTCATGCCGAAACTCGGCCTCGCCGGCACCTTGAGCGCCGAAGCGACGATCACCGGCGCGGCGGACGCGCCGAGCGGCACCTGGAAACTAAACATCGACAAACTCACGGCTCCGCAGACACGCAATGCCGGCCTGCCGCCGATCGACATCAACGCCGTCGGACGGCTCGCCGGCGGCCACACCACGATCGACGGCACCGCCGGCAGCAAATCTGCCGGCTCGATCCGCATCAACGGAACGGTGCCATTGCATGGCGACGGACTTGCGCTCGCCGCCAAAGGTCGCGTCAATCTTGGCGTCACCGACCGCTTTCTGGCGCAAGCCGGGCGGCGCGCCACCGGCGCGCTCGACATCGACATCAAGGCAAGCGGCGCTCTCGCACGCCCCGAGATCAACGGCACTGCAACGATTGCTAGCGGCAGCTACAGCGATGTCGTGCTTGGAATTCGTTACACGAATATTTCCGGCCGCATCGTCGCCCGTGGCAACCGGATCGCTATCGAACGCTTGTCGGCGAAAACGCCGAACGGCGGGACCATCATCGCTCAGGGCACGGTTGAGAACGACGCCACCGCGGGTTTCCCCGGCAATATTTCGATCACGAGCAGCAACGCCAGGCTGATTGAGAACGAGGTCTATAGTCTCGTGGTCAATCTCGGCCTCTCATTGTCCGGACCGCTGGCGCGCAATCCGACGATCACCGGCAAGATCGATGTCGTGTCGCTCGACGTCACCATTCCGGAAAAGCTGCCGACGACGTTGAGCCCGATTCCAGGCACCGTCCACATTTCGCCGCCGCCTGCGGCACGGGCTCGCCTTGCCGTCGCCGCGCGTGACAAAGCGCGGACAAGCCGACAGCCGGCGTTCGACGCGGCGCTCGATTTGACCGTAAGTGCGCCAAACCGTGTGTTCGTGCGAGGGCGCGGCGTCGATGCTGAGCTCGGCGGCGATCTGCGGCTGCGCGGCAAACTTTCCGATCCCATCACCGACGGTGCATTCGAGCTGCGCCGTGGGCGAATTTCGGTCGCCGGCACACGACTGGACTTCACCCGGGGCCAGGTGGTGTTCACCGGCGACCTCATGCCTTCGCTCGACTTCGTGGCGCAGACCAGTGTGAGCGAAGTCACCGCTATCATCACGGTTGGCGGCACGGCACGGGAACCGAGCTTCACATTCTCCTCGGAGCCGGACCTGCCCCAGGACGAAGTTCTTTCGCGGATCCTGTTCTCCAAGGCAAGCGGCGGCCTGTCGGCCACGCAGGCGCTGCAACTCGCCCAGGTCGCCGCACAATTCTCGGGCGGTGGCGGCGGCGATGCATTCGAGCGCATCCGTAAGTCGCTCGGTGTCGACAGCCTCGATGTCTCGGTCGGCGCCAATGGCAATCCGACTGTCGGATTATCGCGCTCCATCAACCGCCGGCTGAGCGTCGGTGTGAAAACCGGCACGGCGGCAACCGACAGCGGAGTGACCGTGGATTTTGATGTGACGCGTCACTTGCGCCTCAAGGGCGACGCAGACGCCAGCGGTAATACCGGCGTGGGTGCCGGCATGGAATGGGAATATTGAACGACCAGCGGACGGGTCGAGGAGGACAACTCACCGCTATGGTCTACTGAACTTTTGCGGCTGGAACATTACCCATATTCAAGTATCAGGCCGGTGCGAGTATTTGATAAACCAGCGCGAGGCCATCAAGAAACTTTGCGATGACCGCCTCCGTCATGTGCGTGAGTTTAATCTCGCAACCAGCAAAATAAATCTTCGCTACGACGACTTCATCATCTTTAAATGAACTTGCAGCGGGCATATTCAATACTCCGCTAATCCGAAATTATCTTATCGGAGTTCATGTCAGGCCGTTTTAAGCCTGTCGATCGCGCCTTTCCCAGCTTCCTGGACGCAAAAAATCCCGACATCGGAACAATGAGCGTCGATGGTGGCTATAGCCATCGGGTCACAGGAAGAAAAGGAGTGACTGCCTTGGATCCCAGCAGTCCGCGCGCTCGTCGAACCGCACTCCGCTTCATCGTCCTGATCGGCATTCTGAGTTTCTTCGCAGATTTCACCTACGAGGGCTCGCGCAGCATCATCGGCCCCTATCTGGCGACGCTGCACGCCAC
Organism: Pseudolabrys sp.; assembly: GCA_035556795.1. Taxonomy (GTDB): domain Bacteria; phylum Pseudomonadota; class Alphaproteobacteria; order Rhizobiales; family Xanthobacteraceae; genus Pseudolabrys. The sequence continues at coordinate 7,717 of DATMEV010000040.1, forward strand.
CGGCACCGTCGTCGGTATCGTCACCGGCTTCGGCGAACTGCTGGGCTATGGGCTCCGGCTGTTTTCCGGACGCTGGGCTGATCGAACCGGACAACACTGGCCCATCACCATTTTTGGATATGTTATCCAGATGGCCTCCGTTCCGGCACTCGCACTCACGGCAAGCTGGCCGGCAGCGGCCGCGCTGATCATCCTCGAACGTATCGGCAAGGCAATCCGCAATCCGCCGCGCGACGTGATGCTGTCCTATGCCGGCAGACAGGCTGGCGGCTATGGCTGGGCGTTCGGGTTGCATGAGGCTCTGGATCAGCTAGGCGCCGTGTTCGGGCCGCTCACCATCAGCGCCGTTCTTGCCGGTCAGGGCAGTTATCACGAAGCCTTCGCTGTGCTGCTGGTTCCGGCCCTGGTCAATCTCAGCCTCGTACTGCTGGCACGCCTTCTCTATCCCAGACCGCAAGATCTGGAAGCGGCGCCGCCGACAAGCGTCGCTGCAGGATTGCCGCGCGTGTTCTGGATCTACCTCCTCGGGACAACCTTCGTCTCGGCCGGCTTCGCCGACTACCCTCTGATCGCATATCATTTTGCGAGATCCGACGTCGTTCCGGGACAATGGATCGCAATCTTCTACGCAGTTGCGATGGGCGTCAGCGGCACTGGATCACTTATTTTCGGCCGTCTGTTTGACCGACACGGGTTTGCCGTCCTGGTGATCCTTACCCTGCTCTCCGCGGCTTTCGCGCCATTGGTCTTTCTCGGTGGTTTTTGGGCTGCCCTAATAGGTGCCGCAATCTGGGGGCTCGGTATGGGCGTACACGAATCCATTATCCCTGCTGCTGTCGCGCCGATGGTATCGGCGCATCGTCGCGCGTCAGCGTTCGGAACGTTCACCGCAGGCTACGGCATCTTCTGGTTTCTCGGAAGCTCCGTGATCGGCATTCTTTACGATCTATCACTCACTGCGGTTATAGGCTTCTGCGTGATCACGCAGTTGCTTGCGATCCCGATCTTCATCTGGGTTGGACGACAAACGCCTTACCCAACCGCATCCGTACATGCATAAATCCCAAGCCACAGCGATCGCTCGCACACCTCACGTTCTGTCTACGCAACTTCGCTATCGAACTGGCGCTCCTTCTCACGCAACCACGCCATGATGTCGGCACGCTGTCCGCTCAGTGGCTTCGCCCAGTGCGCGCTTCTGAATGCAGTGCGCTGCTTCCAATCCACCAATGCTCCCTCACGACCATAAGCGCCCATCGCCGTCGTCCTGTCGCCGTCAGCGTGTAGACTTCCAGCACCACGTCATATTTGGGACCAGCAAAGCTGTGCCGCTCACGCTCGAAGGCGATACCGTCATACGTCCAGGCGGAATTTTTCAGCGTCGGATTTCCCTGGCTTATAAGCAGGTCGAAAAGCCGGAAGAACGACGGACGTGCAAGACTCTTCATGATGACAATCTCGCCACCTTCGTGCACCGAAATCCCAGAAACGACATAATTGAAACCTGCACGAGACCGCAGCACTCAGCCGAATCGCACCTCGCCCGTTGCCACAGGGTTCCACGACATTCGGGACTATCGCAAGCATCGGGCAATCCGCTAGTATGTCTCGACAATCAGACGTTGATGGGGATGGAGTCCCCCGACAACTGCCGAAGAGGCCGATGACTCCTGCCGTGACGGCTTGCGGTAGGAATGACGTTCACATCGAAACCGCAAGGAGACGCGGATTGCCAAAGGGAGGCAAACGATGTGGCGCAATTTATTCGGTCGCGACAAATCCTTGACGCAACTGGCATCTGCCCTGGTCGGCGAGATCACAGCCGCAATTGAGACACTGGAATCAAATCCGGAGATCAAGTTTCTGGAGAGTGTCGCCAAAGGAACAGCAGACGCCGCCGGGCAGATGCACGCATTCTCGCTGCCCAAGCTCGCCGTTTACGAGGAGAACGCGTCCCGCCTGAGCGAATTCACCGCTCCGCTTCCCCATCAGTTGAGCTATTTCTATACGGAGCTGGAAGGGCTTCAGGATCGCGTCCGCCACACACTCACCCATCAGAACGATAAGGCCTCGCGTCAGGCGGCCGCGGTAGAGACACTGGCTGAAATCAGCCGGATCGTGAGCCTCGGCGATCAATTGCTACACGACCTGCGCCCGCTCATCGCGCCACATCATTCCTCGCTGCTGACACGGGCCTGATATTTTATCGCGCGGATCCGGGGATATTCCGACAATCATCCTATTCAGTCAGGAACGGAGCGCCAAAATACGGCAACCCGCACAGACGGAACAGAACCGTCACTACAGCGTTGCCGTGCTTACGCTGCGTTCACAACCAGCGCACCGGAAGGTGCGGTGCGACGAGAACCGTAACTGAAACTTATGGCAGGAGGCTGGGGTGAAAATCCGGCGTTTACTGTTCGACGTCGACAAGGCTCTCGCGCGCCCCTCGATTCTGGAGATCGCCGAAGCGATCAATAATTGTTCAGGGGTCGAAGCCTTTCACATTGCCGTCCAGGATGTGGATACCGAAACCCTGGACTTGAATGTCTCGATAGAAGGGGAAAATCTTCAACACGACGAAATCGTCTCTGCGATCGAACACACCGGCGCCGTCGTCCATGGGCTGGAGCAAATTTCCGCCGGCAACCGCACGATAGAACCTCTGAAGCGGAGCCGATGAAACTCGGCGCCGTATTCGTTGATCCGCGCCACCGGCTGGATGTGGTTGCGGGAATCGTCGACGGGATCCTCAATGGATTGATTCTTGCTGCCGGCAAATTGCTCAGCGGGAGCGGAGCGTCCTGGATGCTGATCGTTAAGGTCGGCGCAGCGACCGGCTTCACGACTTTTTTTGTTTTCTTCGTCGCCCACTATGCGCAAGCACGAACCGATCTGGTTCGGGCGGAGCGAGAACTCAACCTGATGAAGCACGGGAAGCTTGCCACGACACGTCTCGGACAGCAGGTGCTGACGGAATCGTTGATCGGCGCGACAATCGCGTCGTTCTGCGGCCTGCTCGGTGCCTTTGCCCCGCTTTTCCTGGGAATGGTGCTTCCGCCGCTCCTGGGCATCACCATCACCTTCCTTCTGCTGGGCGGTCTGGGTGTCGTTCTGGCGCATACCTTTTACGGCTCGCCATGGCTTTGGGGCGGAGCGATCATGGCCGGCGGAGCGCTACTGACTTATGTCGGCCTTCACCTCGACATTGTCGGCTGACAGCGTCAGGCGGGACCGCTATGGAGCGCGTGCGCGCGCACGAGCGGCGGCCGCTCCTTCCAGTTTACGGCCGCGACCTTTCTCGATTGGCGGCGACTCAACAGACCTTTGTGGCGAAAGAAAACAGAACTGCGCCACATCCCCCAATTCTTGTTCGATCTCCAGCAGCCGATTGTATTTCGCCAACCGCTCGCTGCGCGACAGCGAACCCGTCTTGATTTGACCGCCGCCCATAGCGACGGAAAAGTCAGCGATAAAAGTATCCTCAGTCTCCCCCGATCGATGTGAAATCACGAATGCCAAGCCACGCTGCCGGCACACCCCGATCGCGTCGACCGCCTGCGTCACCGTCCCGATTTGATTGATCTTGATCAGCACCGCATTGGTTGCCGAACGGTCGGCGCCCCTACGAATGGCATCGGCATCCGTGACATATAGATCGTCGCCAACGATCTGCACATTACGTCCGATCTCCCTCGTTTGCGCGACGAAAGCCTCCCAGTCATCTTCCGCAAATCCGTCCTCGATCGAAACAATGGGATAGCGAGTTACGAGGCGCGAATATTCCTCTTCCAGCATCGCCGCGCTCAAAGCCTTCGCCGGGTGCCGACCCAAATAATATTGACCGTTACGCCAGAACGAACTAGCCGCTGGATCCAGGGCAATCGATATATCACGGCCAGGCTCGTAACCTGCCCGCTCGATCGCCTCCTGGATCAACGCGCAGGCTTCCTCATTTCCACTCAAAGCCGGTGCAAATCCCCCCTCATCGCCCACGGCAGTACTGAAACCCCTTTCGGTGAGCAACGCCTTGAGCGAATGAAACGTTTCAGCACCATACCGTATCGCTTCAGCGAAGGTCGGCGCACCCAGCGGCACGATCATGAATTCCTGAAAGTCGAGCCCACTATCTGCGTGCTTGCCGCCGTTCAGGACATTCATCATCGGCATCGGCAGACGCCGCGCCCATGGCCCGCCAAGATATCGGTATAGCGGCAAACCAGCGGCAGCGGCCGCCGCACACGCAACCGCCATGGAGACCGCAGCCGTCACATTGGAGCCGAGCGCGGCACCTGCTTTCTTTCCGTAAAAATGCTGCAATTCATGATCGATCAACATCTGATTAAACGCATCCCATCCGACAAACCGGTCGTGGACTTGCGAGCGTATGAGAGATACGGCCGACTGCACGCCTCTCCCGAAATAGCGTGATTTATCACCGTCGCATCGCTCGTGCTTTTCTCTCCTACCCGTCGAGGTCCCCGACGGGGCGCAAGCACTGCCGCAGGCACCGCCCTCAAGGACAACATGGACCTTCACGGTAGGGCACCCGCGCGAATCGAGAATCTCGAGCGCATAGATATTTTTAATGGCGTTTTTCATGTCTTTGCCTTTTCCACTTGTGACGCCGCGGAATCAGCAGGGCAATCCCGCCACGCATTGCGTGTCAGGAGTCATCGGCCGTTCGGCAATTATGGGGAACTCTATCCCCCTCCTGCCGGGTCGATCATCATGTGAGGAAAAAATAGAATAGATCGCGCACATGAACAATCGCACTCGTTATTGACAGAGAGACGGAAACAAACATAATTGTCGTGCGTTTGTTTGCAGCGCTTACGCAAACGCAGGCGATGGGGTTCCGCCTTTAACCGCCCTCAGGGCTGATGACTCCTTTCTCCGGCAACGGAAGGAAGGAGCTTATATTGAGCCCCCGATCCTCTAACGTCGCACCTGCGATGCCGCAGCTCCTCCGCTGGAGCGCGCTGTGATCCGCGAGATCATTCTACAGATTTGCCAAGTCGCGGCAGTGCTGCTGCTCGCGCCATTGCTCCAGGGCGCAATCCTGCAATTCGAGGAGCGCGTGCAGATGGCACGCGGGCCGGGTCTTTTTCAGCCGTATCGCGATTTGCTGAAGCTGTTCCGAAAACAGGTCGTCGTACCTGATACGGCATCCTGGATCTATTGGATCACTCCCTTCGTCGCCTTCACAGCGATGCTGACGGTGCCTATCCTGATCCCGGTTCTGACCGATTTTCCACTGCCGTTGTCCGACATGGGCGATATCCTGGGCGGCGGACTCGTCCTTACCCTCGCATCCTTCATGATCGTATTAGCGGGGCTCGACACCGGGAGCGCCTATGGCGGCATCGGGTCGAGCCGATCGGTCATGCTGACCATTCTGGCGGAGCCGGCGCTCATCGTAGTGTTCGTCGGCATCACGCTGCTTGCCAAGTCGATGCTGCCGTTCGCTGTCAATCATTTACTGGTGAAGAACCCGGCGATCTACCTCGGGCCTGCGCATCTGTTCCTGATCGCCGCTTTCTTCGCCCTGCTGCTGGTGGAAACAGACCGCATTCCAATTCATTCGAGTACGCACATCGAAGTTTACATGATCGAGGAAGCCCGCATCCTCGAATATTCCGGCCCCTTTCTCGCTTTGCTGAAATGGGCGTCGATGATGAAGCAATTCATTCTCTACACGATCTTCTGCAACGTTCTGCTCATCCCATGGGGCCTGTCGCAGCAGGGAACAGCACTCGGGATCGCAGGATCGCTCATGGCTCTGGCCCTCAAATTCCTGTTGGTCGCCATCGCCGTGGTCTTCGTCGAGACCGCACAATCGCGTCTGCGATTCTACCGCTACCAGGAACTCCTTGCAGCCTCATTCGTATTCGCCGTCCTCTCCATCATCGGAACCCAGTTGAGTTGATCATGCTGGCTGCAAACCTTGACCCGGTAGCATCCTCGATTTTCAGCATGCTCGCGATTGTGAGCCTGGTTCTCGCTTTCGTGATGCTCGGATCGCGCTGGCTGAACAACTACCTCTACGCTTTCGCGGCAGAATCTTGGGTCATCGCCGCGTTGTCCGCCTCTGTCGGCTATTACGGCGGCTATCCCGAGCTGTACCTTGTCGCCGGTTTGACCGGTTTTTTCCGCGGGCTGTTCCTGCCGTATCTGGTCTGGCGGATTATCTACCGTCTCGACGTCGCGCGCGAAATTCACGTTTTCGTTCAGCCCAGCTCCACCCTCGTACTGGGCGCTTTATGTACCGTCTTTACGCTGACGGTAGCATATCGGGTCGGTGAATCTCTCGGATTGGCGAATACGGTCGCGGTACTCGCACTAACCGTCATGTTATCGATGAAGCTGATCGGGTTTCTGATGCTGACGGTTCGTCACGAGGCACTCAGCCAAATCCTCGGTCTTCTGATCCTCGAAAACGGGATTTTTCTCGGCGCGCAGATCCTTGTGCCGGGAATGCCGATGCTGATCGAGATCGTGATCCTGTTCGACCTGCTGATTATAGTCGCATGCTTCGGCGTGCTGGTGCGCTATCTCGTGACACATGTCGGCAGCACCAGCAGTCTGAAACTCAGACGATTGGTGGGGTAGCCATGGAAGCGGGGCTCCTGTCGATCCTGATATCCGCGCCGCTCATCGCAGCGATTCTCTGCATCACGATACGCTCCCCCCGCGTCTGCGAAGCCACGAATCTGATCGCCGCCGGCATCGGCTTCGGATGCGCCGTTCCACTCGCGGTCATCAGCCGAAACGGCCCTTTCTTCTATTGGAGCGGATACGTGATTCTGGACATGACCGGATCTTGGGTCCTGCTCTGCTCAGCCATCGTCTACCTGCTCGCCTCGATCTACTCCGTCGGTTACATGCGGATGCTCGGCCGTGACGAGAAACTATGGGGTTACTACGCGTTGTTCGAGGGATTCGCGTTGACGATTTTCGTCAGCACCATCATGAACAATGCCGGCCTCTACTGGATTGCGATCGAGCTGACCACGCTGGTCAGCACCTTCCTTGTCGGCTTCGAGCGCGTAGCCGAAAGCATGGAAGCGGCCTGGAAATACATCATCATTGTATCCGCCGGCATCAGCATCGCCCTGCTTGGCACCGTTCTGTTCTATTGGGCCGGCAGCTTTGTTCTTGGTCCAAGCTATGACATGACCTGGTCCGCGTTGCGCGATGCCGCGCCCCGCATGAATCAGGAACTCGTTATTCTGGCATTCCTGCTGGTACTCGTCGGCTATGGAACAAAGGTCGGCCTGGCACCGATGCATACCTGGCTGCCGGACGCTCACAGCGAAGCACCCGCACCCATATCAGCCATGCTCTCCGGCGCGCTTTTGAACGGCGCCATGCTGGGCATCGTCAGATATCTGGAGATTGCCGACACCGCGGGTGTCGGCTCATTGGCGCGTAACGTCCTCGCCGGCTTTGGCGTGTTTTCGCTCCTCGTCGGAGCTCTCTTCATCGTACGCCAAACCGGGATCAAGCGGCTGATGGCCTATTCAAGCGTAGAGCATATGGGGGTCATCGCCCTTGGCGTCGCCTTCGGCGGAATACTCGGCACGGTTGGCGCGCTCTATCACATGCTGAACCATTCCCTGAACAAATCGCTGATGTTCTTCGGTGCCGGCAATGCCATGCGGCTCTACGGCACCAAAAGGATCAGCCGGATCCATGCTTTCGGCGAAAGATTTCCCGTGTCCGGCGCGCTGTGGCTGGCGGGCGCGGTCGCTATCACGGGCGCCCCGCCGTTCGGCCTGTTCCTCAGCGAATTCGTCATTCTCCGCGCCGGCTTCCAGCAGTCGTTCGCCTGGGCTGCCAGCGCGATGCTCCTTCTCCTGATCGTCATTTTCGTCGGCTTCCTCAACCACTTCCGCGCCATGTATTACGAACGTACTCCCCGCCATGAGGCGACTGACGGCGGGACCGCGTTGAGCGCGTGGTGCGTCACTCCGATGTGGCTGGCGGCGGCACCACTGCTACTGCTCGGCGTGTGGTGGCCTGCGGAAATCTGGGAGCATCTTGTAGCTGCGACCCGCTCGCTCGGGGGCGCGCCATGAAAATCATCGACATCCATCCGGCCGAATTGCGTTCTGCTGCACAGGTGATTCTTGACGCCGGCGGGCGGATGCAGATGGTTTATGCTTGGCAACCGGAGCCAGACATCACTGAACTACGCTACGTCCTGACCGAATCCGTCGATACGCGGTTCTGTGTCTGGCGCTGCCTAGCGGACAACGTTCCGAGTCTGGCAACCGTCTGGCCGCTACTGAGCTGGTACGAACGGGAAATCACTGACCTCTATGGAATTCGTTTCGGCGGGCAGCCGGAGCCCTACCCGCTGGTGCTTCACGATGGCTTCGAAGAAGCGGAAGATTCCGTAGCCAGCAAGCGCCATAGTGCTCTTCCGGAACTCTCGTGGGACGGCGCCAATGTCCAACTCCTTCCATTCGGCCCCGTCCGCGCCGACGTAATGGAAAGCGCCGAATTTCTGTTCTTCTACACCGGCGAAACCATTATTCATTTCCAGCCGCAGTTGTTTTTCAAGCATCGCGGAATGGAACGTCGCTTCGAAGGTCTGCCTGCGGCCGCAGGTGTGACGCTCGCCGAGCGCGTGTCCGGTGTCAGCAGCGTGGCGCATGCACTGGCCTTCTGCCAGGGCGTCGAGAACGCCTGCCAATGCGAGGTACCCACACGCGCGCGTCAATTGCGAGTGCTGCTGGCCGAAATGGAGCGGCTTTACAATCACCTGCATTATCTGGGGCATCTGAGCCACACGACCTCGCTGAAGGTAGCGGAGGCGGAGGGCAAGCTGCTCGAAGAAGAAGTCAAGCGGCTGAACGCCCGACTGACAGGCAGCCGATTCCTCCGCAGCGTGTTGACTATCGGCGGACTGCGTCGCGATCTCCAGATCGATGAAGCGTGGCTACGCGGCGAACTCGAAAGTCTTCGAGACAGGTTCGCGCGCTACAAACGCCATCTCGAGACGACCGACAGCCATCTCGACCGTTTGATCACAACGGGCCATCTCGACCGCCGCGTCGCTTTCGAACAAGGCGCAACAGGCCCCGTCGATCGAGCCTCCGGAATGGATCGCGATCTGCGCCGCGACCATCCTTATGCGGCCTATGCCGATCTTCCAATAAAGCCGGCGATACGCAATGCGGGCGATGCGCATGCACGGGCGCAAGTGCGGATGCAGGAAGTGGAGGACAGTATCGCGCTGGCGCAGCGCATCATTCTACTTCTGCAGCCGGGTCCGGTTCGATCGGACTGGCAAATCCGGGACAGAGCGGAGGGAATTGGCTGGGCGGAATCTCCGCGTGGCACAACTCTTTACGCAATCCATTTCGGGGCTGGTGGAAACCTTGCGCGGGTAAAGATCAAGTCGCCGTCATTCTCGAATTGGCGAGCTTTTCCTTACACGGTGCATGACAGCAACATGATGGACTACGCAATCAACGAAGCGAGCTTCGGGCTGACGATTTCCGGTTGCGACAGGTGACGGTATGCCTCTGTGGACACTGCTCGGGCTGATGTCAGGAAACCAAAGTCTGCCGTGGCCGCTGTCAGATGGCGACGACGGTCAGGCGAACGTTCTGGGTATGCCGCGATATCGGCCAGATCTTTGTACGGAAGGATGCCAGGCCTGCGTCGATGTCTGCCCGACGGGAGCAATCTCGATGAGCGGCAATTTACCGACACGCCTTGACGTCGACTACGGCCGGTGCGTCGTCTGCCAGCTCTGCACCGAAGCATGCCCGGAAGGCGCCATGGAACCATCAAATGACTGGGCGTTCGGCGTACGCCGCCGCACAGATCTGAAATGGAGCGAGAAGGGCGCCGATCCGGCGCCAGCGGCGCAGACATCCGGATTCCATCGCAGCCTTCACATCCGCCATGTGGACGCCGGATCGTGCAATGGATGCGAGTCGGAGCTCCAGGCCCTCAACAATCCGCTCTACAATCTGCACAGGCTTGGCATCTTTTTTACCGCTTCGCCACGCGCTGCGGATCTGCTTCTCGTCACCGGTCCGGTGACACAAGCGATGCGCGAACCGTTACTCGCCACCTACGAAGCGATGCCTGATCCACGCTGGGTGATGGCCGTCGGCACCTGTGCAGTGTCCGGCGGCTGCACCGCAGCACATGGCCTGGAAGGAATACTGCCGGTCGACGTCTGGCTCCCGGGCTGCCCTCCGAATCCTTCCGCCATCATACACGCGCTGATGATGTTTCTGGAGCGCGCGCAGCAGCAGGTCCGGGGAGGCCATCTTGAATAGCCTTTTCGCTGCCGCTGCCATGCTGTGGCTCCTTGCGGCCGTTCTCGCCGCGACGCGACACTTGAGCCGCGTCTGCGGAATGGCCCTCGTGCTCGGATGCATCGCCGCAGCCATCGGCGCGCTCGGCTCCTTACCCACCGGGTCCACCGCAGTACTCCTTCCGGGCGGCCTGTTCGGTGAGAGGCTTACGTTCCGTGTCTCCCCCGATGCCGCATGGCTATTCGGTTTCGGCTGCTGTGCAGCAGCCGTCGTTTGCGCGGTCTCAACGCCTGTCCGCCCGGCATTTCACGGATGGACCTTCGGCGCAGCCAGCGCACTCATCGGCGCGATGGGTGTATTCGGCATCGAAGATGGCGTCGGGTTTCTGATCGCCTGGGAGATTATGGGCTTCGGCGGCGCAATCATGCTCCTGTCGGAACGACTTTCGACAGCATACGGCCAGTCTACTCTGTTCATGCTTGCCCTGCTCGAGGTCGGCTCGGTGGCGCTCATCTTCGTTGTCATCGCGCTCGGCATTCACGCCGACACACTCAATTTCTCGATGCATCCGGGGGATGGCCTGTCAGCAGCGGCTACAGTGGCGCTCGGTGTGCTTCTGATCGTCGGATTCGGTGCCAAACTCGGTCTTCTGCCGTTCTTCGAGTGGTTTCCGAATGCATATGGTGCAGGTAGCGGCGCGACCGGAGCGCTCCTCTCCGGCGTAGTGCTCAATGCCGCATTTTTCGGGCTGGGGCGCGGGCTGCTGGATTGGCTCCCGGCTGTCACAGATGGCGCACAAACAGCGATGGGCATGATCGCGGTCATCATCGGCGTCGCGAGCGCGGTGCTGACAATCCTCTATGCCTTCCAGGAGGACGACTGGCGTCCGCTTCTCAGTTTTTCATCCGCGGAAAACGCTTCGATTGCGGTTGCGATGCTCGGCGCAACGCTTCTTTTCCGCGGAGACGGAAAACAGGATCTGGCAGGGCTCGCATGGTGCGTCGCATTGCTTCATCTTGCAGGACATTCATTTGCCAAGAGCGGCCTGTTTCTCGCTGCGGACACCATCTATCGCGCTACCGGCAGCTATCTCATTTCGCATTCGGCGTTGCTCCTGAGAACTCCCGTCTTCTTCGGCGTAGGGGTTTTGTTTTCGGCGATGAGCCTCGCTGCGATGCCGCCGCAGGCAGGCTTTGTCAGTGAATGGTTTGTATTCCAGACGTTGTTTCAGGGCTTCCATCTCGAAAGCCTCGGTGGACGGCTCGTCATGGCTCTCGCCGGCGCCGGACTGGCCCTCACCGCAGCAGTCGCACTAGCGACCCTCGTGAAGGTTTTCGGCATCGGTCTGCTGGGGCGAAACGGACATGCGACGGATAGAGTGCCAACCGGTCTGCCGTGGTCAGTAGGCCTTCTCGGCCTCGCCGTTCTGGTCTTTGCCGCAGGCCTTCCGTTCTATCTCGACATCCTGTCGACAGGGTCTGTCGCGCATTTTGGCGTCGATATTCCACGGTCGATGATCCAGGGATTGCTGCTGGTGCCGCTCACGGCAAAGTTTGCGTTCATCTCGCCTACCCTGTTGACGGTCGTCATGCCCCTGCTGGCACTCCTCCCCGTTGCGCTTGTCACTATCGCGCATCGACGAGGCGTTCGCCGGTCTGCGGTCTGGTACGGCGGTTTGCGACACGATCCGATCCGTGTCTCAACCACGGCGCTCACGTTCTCGAACGCCATGAGAACATTCTACAGCTTCATCTATCGGCCTGTAGCATCGACCGAGCGGGAAACGACAGGAGCCCACTACTTCGTTCGCAAGCTGACTTTCACCCATGACGTCGCGCCCATTTTCGGGCCACTGCTGTTCGGCCCCGCCACCCATGCCGTTTCATCTTTGGCGCGCCGTTTCCGCTCCCTCCAGTCAGGCAGCCTCAATTTTTATCTTGCGCTGATCGGATTCCTGCTCGTGCTTATTCTCGCGATTGCTCTGGTATGACCATGAATCTGTTATCTTTCATTACAATCGCAATCGGCGGCACGATTGGATGCTGGACACGCTATGTCCAGACCAATCTCGTGCAACTTGTCTACGGACGCGACTTTCCCTACGCCACCTTGAGCATCAACGTGGCGGGAAGCTTCCTCATGGGATTTCTGTTCATCGAGACGCTGGAACGTCTGACAGCTTCCCCGGAGTTACGCACCGGTATCCTCACCGGTTTTCTGGGAGGATATACGACATTCTCGACCTACTCGATGGAATTGCTTCTGCTCACCGAGCAAGGGGAATTCGCGAAGGCCGGCCTCTATTTTACGCTCTCCGCAATTTTCGGTTTCGGCGCTGCATTTGCCGGAGCCTATATCGCCCGCAACTTGTGAGGAGTGCCATGCCAGCCGTAACGGTCACACGCATCTACCTCAAGGAAGCAGATCACGGGAAACGCAAGACGCTCATGGAGGAAATTTTGAATATCCTGCATGACCAGCATCGGGTACGCGGCGTCGTCGCCTTCCGCGGCATTGCCGGTTTCGGGAGCAAAGGCGAGGTGCACGCCGCCGATCTGCTCAGATTGACCGTCGATCTGCCGATCGTGATCGAATTCTTCGACGAGCCGGCAGTTGCCGCTGCCGCAGTCAAATTTGTGGAAGAGCTTATCCCGGCTAACCATATCCTCCAGTGGAGCGCGCAATGCGGACCTTTTACATGACCCGAGCACCTCTTCACTGACATACGGAACGACGATGGCATCGCGCGGGCCTCACACCGTCGTCAGGAAAGCGCCGGTAGCCGAACCGGAACTCCTTGATATCGGCCTCACTCATGGCAAGGCAATGTGGGTGCTGCAGCAGTTGGGCTTTGCCGAAGGCGTGTCGCAAACAACGTTTAACTACTACATCAAGTCGCTGCGAAAGCTTGGCATTCCGTTTCTACCTGGAGAAAACCGATTCTGGTCTGGGCGTCTGGCGCGTTATTCGTACTATCATCTCATGGAGCTCGCACTTGCGTTGACGCTCCGAGTCTACGGTGCGGTCCCGGATTCGATCCTCGAAGGGATTATCGCGAACAGAGAGGCGCTACAGACGATATATGATACATCGTACGCGGAACGCGGACGTGAAATCACAATCGAGATTTACGACAAGGATCACGGGCCGCTCCGCATATCCGCGCAGGGCGTTTATCTCGATCTCGCTCTGGAATTTTCCGGGGGACGGTTATTGAAGTTCGGTCCACCGCAACTCCTCGATGCACATGCCGCCGTCACGGTTTTTCTTCGGAAGGGCGCCGCAAGCAGAGCCTTCTTTCCGATAGCGATCTCAAAACTTTCCCATGATGTCGTAAGCCTCGCTCGCCACGCGCCGCCTATCCATCGCGGGCCTCAGCCCGATCTGCCACACCCCCATAAAGCCTGACCGCAGACTTGCAATCGGCAAGAAAGCTTCATAGCTTTCTTTAGGGAATGGAGTTTCCCTTATAACCGCCGTGAGGCTGATGACTCCTGCTGCGAAGATCGCGGTGGGAGCGCTATCGGAGCCCGCCGAAAGGCGGGTTTTTTATTAGGCGTTTACTGCCTTGGCGCTGCTGCAGGCGCTTCGGCCCTGCCTTCCATCGCGATCATCTTCGTTAACGTTCGAGAGATGAGGGATGACAGTGCCGCAAAGTCCAAATCGATCAGAGAAGTGCTGCCGGCCGGAGCATTCCACGAGCGGCTCGGCAGGGGCGATGCATATCTCCGTGACCAAAGCAGCCGAGCGAGCGCTTCGGGCAATGGTGTCGCTTGGAACAGGCGACGCCGCGGTCGCCGACGTCGTAGCATCCGGATGTCAGATGATCCCTCCGCTGCGCGCCATCCTGTTTCGCCGCGACGCTTCAGGGCTGTTCGAGGTGCGCTGCAGAGTCGTGGATGCTCTCGCACGCCTCGGCGCGCATTTTGTCCTATCCGAATATCTGGAGACATGGCCGCAGGCTATTGACCCCGTGGAACGCCTCGGCGATGAGGCCGTCCTCAGCGCCGCAGCGGCGGCACTCGCAAAATCGGGCACGGAGACCGGTTTAGACCTGCTGCTATTCCTTGCGCAGTCCGGGCGTCTGCTGCGCGGCATCGTCTGGGGTCTCGGTCGCTACCGTGACCGACGGACGATTCCTGTCCTTGTGTCCGCGCTGTTGGAAGACGAGTGCCGTCCGGTGGCTGAAGAAGCTCTGGCCAAGCTTGGCGCCGTCGCTCGACCGGCGCTATTACAGGTTGCAGCCGCCCCTTCGCAAGGAAACGAGAGCGTATCGCGGCAACGGCGGAGCGCATTGCGGATACTTGCCGGAATTTCAACACCCCAGATCCGTCGCCAAATGGAAGCTCTCGCACGGGACCGGGATACGGCCGTCGCCGCCGTCGCGTGCGAGGTCAGTGACTACCTCAATCAAGCGATCTGAACGGAACTTTTAGCCAGAGCCTACGTTAGCTGTGCGTCGTATCCTTTGAAAAAACTGAGGGGCATGGGGTCGCCCCGAACCGCCGCAAGGCTGATGACTCCTACCGAGCCACACGCGGTAGGACATGGCACGCCCATATCGGAATGGGCGCGATCGAGTTGGAAACCATTCCAGCCCCTGTTTCTCCTGCGTCAGATCGAGCGGGAGAAATCATGCACGAATTGCTGGAACGGGATACAGCACCACCGAGCGTCCTTGCGGAAGATACGTGCCTATCCGTTCAGGGCGAACATTTCAGCGTTCTATTCCTGAATCCAGCGGACGCGCCGGACGACGAAATCGAGACGCCGGCCTGTTTCCGCGATCTCAATCTTGACCGGGTGATCGATGCGGTTATCGCCGGACGCGACGAGTATCATCTGACACCCTTCTTCTATCACCCGCTATATGATTCAGATGCAGTCCTCTATCGTTACGAGGTGATGCAAGATCTCGAAGTCACCGGATGTTTCGAGATATTCACGGCCTTCGGACGGACGCTCCATGACGTCCGCGATCGGATCGGAAAGGCGACCAAGTCGTACTACCGTGAGCAAGCTGACGGCCTGTTTCTGGAGGCAGTCGAGCTTTATTGCGAAGGCATCAATGTCTGCCAGAAAGCGCTGGATGGCGCATGCCCACGGTCGCGTGCCCTGCGCACATTTCTGCAGTTCCTGGAAAATTACCTGCATTCGGAATCTTTCCAGGCCATGCAGACTCACGCTCAGACATTGCGAGAATCTCTTTCGGAAGTCCGCTATTCGATGTTGATCGCCGATGCCGGCTTCACGGTAAATCATTACGGAAACGAGCCGGACTACAGCAAAGACGTCGAAGACGTATTCGAGCGTTTCAAGCAAGGAGCGGTGAAGAACTATCTCGTTCACTATTCTGAAACGCGAGAAATGGACCACATCGAAGCAAAAGCACTCGAATTCGTAGCACAGCTCAATCGTGATCTATTTTCCGACCTTTCGACCTTTGTCCGGAACAATCGCGATTTTCAAAATCCTACCGTTCTGCGGTTTGATCGCGAAATCCAATTCTATCTCGGCTATCTGCAGCATCTGGAAAATTTCAAGGAAGCTGGCCTGCCATTCTGCTATGCGGCTCTGTCAACGGATAACTGGCAGATCTACAGCAACGACAGCTTCGACCTGGCGCTGGCGGACAAACTCCTTGGCAAAACCGAGATCGTTCGCAACGACTTCTATCTAAAGAATCCCGAACGGATATTCGTGGTAACCGGCCCCAATCAGGGCGGCAAGACCACCTTCGCACGCACCTTCGGTCAACTACACTATCTCGCCAGCATCGGCTGTTGCGTTCCCGGGAGCGGGGCCCGGCTCATTCTCCCCGACCGCATCTTCACACATTTCGAGAAAGAGGAAGACATCTACGATCTGCGAGGAAAGTTGCATGACGATCTGGTCCGTATTCACGCGATCCTGAAGAACGCGACGGAACGCAGCATCCTCATCATGAACGAAATCTTCACGTCCACGACGGTTCAGGATGCGACGATGCTCAGCGAGCGGATCATGGATAAGATCATCGGGCTTGGAGCGCTCACGGTTTGGGTCACCTTCATCGATGAAGTGTCGGAATTCGGCCCTCAGACCGTGAGCCTGATGAGCACGATCGTCCCAGATGATCCCTCGTGCCGCACCTTCAAGGTCATCCGCAAACCTGCGGACGGCCTTTCCTATGCGCTGTCGATCGCGGAGAAATACCGCGTGACCTACTCAACCCTCAAGATGAGGCTTGGAGCATGAAATGTCACCTGCTCTATCGGGATCGCGACCTGGATACGGACGGAAAACCAGTCTGGAACTCCGACGCACTGACGCGCGATCTTGAGCTCGGTTCGCTGTTCGACGCCATGGCGGGTCAGGACAAGTTCATACGCAAAGTAGTCTCGGCGATGCTGCTATCGCAGCCTGACCATGATCCCGGCTCCATACGCTACCGGCAGAACGCGCTCGAAGACTGCCTTCGCAACAGGGATTTTCTTGACGATATCTATACACTCGCTTGCGAGGCCGTCGAGAGCGAACGCAGGCACTATCTGGGAGGCCTGTCGAACCATCCGAGTTGGGTGCTGCATCGTTCGATCGATGCGCTGGAAACGTTCCTACCCTATCTGCAGAAACTCCGCACCCTGACCGATCGTCACGCAGCGTCATTTACGTCCGATGCCTTCCAGACCTTCTTCCGCACGATCACCGATAATCTGGATGGGCCCTACTTTTCACGCGTTCAACATCATCTGAAGCAACTGCGGTTCCGCGATGGCGTATTATTGAGCGCCAGGCTGGGTCCCGGCAACACAGGCACGGACTATGTCCTGCTCAGAACGCTACGTCCCCAACGAAATCGTTTCATTCGCTGGCTCCTGCGTCTGCTGCGACGGCACCCGCCCGGCTTGCGGTACGAACTCAATCCCCGCGACGAATCCGGCGCACAGGCGTTATCCCGTATCCACGATCGAGGCATCAATCTCGCTGCCAACGCACTCGCCCAGTCCGCGGACCATGTCTTGGCATTTTTCAGGGCGTTGAAAACCGAATTCGCATTTTATGTCGGGTGCGTTGCTCTGCACGACAGACTTGTCGCAAAACACGAGCCAATCATTTTTCCGGAGCCGGCGGTTCAGGAGCAGACGTCACTCAGATTCGAAGGACTCTATGACGTATCGCTGACCCTTCACCTTCCGGCCCGGGTCGTCGGCAACGACCTCAATGCTGACCACAAATCGTTGCTGGTGGTGACCGGCGCAAATACCGGCGGAAAGTCGACCTTCCTGCGGAGCCTCGGCCTGGCTCAGCTGATGATGCAAACCGGCATGTTCGTCGGTGCTCGGAGTTTCTCGGCGAATGTGTGCGACAGCATCGCAACCCACTACAAGCGGGAGGAGGATCGCGCGATGGAAAGCGGGAAACTGGACGAGGAACTCGCCCGCATGAGCGAGATCGCGGAGCATATCACGCCCCGTTCATTGATTCTGTTCAACGAATCCTTTGCTGCAACCAACGACCGGGAAGGATCGGAAATTTCACGACAAATAGTGACCGCGCTTGGCGAAGCCGGCTGCAAAATCTATGCGGTCACGCATCTATACGGCTTTGCGCACCACATGTTCGAAGCCGCGCGCAACAACGCGGTGTTCCTGCGCGCCGAAAGAGGCGACCAGGGGCAGCGGCCGTTCCGAATACAGCCCGGCGA
>DATMEV010000041.1:0-50889 GCA_035556795.1 Pseudolabrys sp.
AGCAGCACATAGCGCGACTTGGCCGGCATGTCGGTGACGAGGCGCACCGGCGCTGAGAAGCCGCGCAGGGCCGAGATCGCCGGCTCCCGCGCCACGCCGGTCAGGCGCACCTTGGCCTCGGCCTTGTCGAGGATCAGCACCGCCTCGGTGGTGATCCGTCCGTCCGCGGGGTCGGCGAAGGTCAGGGGCACGCCGTCGCGGTCGACCAGGCCGATGGTGACGGGCGCCACCACGGGTCGTTTGGTCGGCTGACCCGGGGTGGGCGCCGTCGCCTGGGTCAGGGTGAGGTCGAGGGTCCGGGCCTCTTCGTCATAGTCCGAGGCCAGACGCACCTCGGGGGTGCCCGCCTGCTCGTACCAGGTGAAGAACTGCGACAGGTCGCGGCCCGAGGCCTCGGCGAAGCAGTCCAGGAAGGTCTCGACCGTGGAGGCGGCGCCGTCGCAGCGCTCGAAATAGATGTCCATGCCGCGGCGGAAGGCCTGATCGCCGATCAGGGTCTTCAGCATGCGGATCACCTCCGAGCCCTTCTCGTAGATGGTCGCGGTGTAGAAGTTGTCGATCTTCAGATAGCTCGCGGGCCGCACGGGGTGGGCGAGGGGGCCGGCGTCCTCGGGGAACTGGCGGGCGCGAAGGGCGCGCACGTCCTTGATCCGCTGCACCGCATGCCCCCGCTGGTCGGCGGAGAACCCCTGGTCGCGGAAGACGGTCAGGCCTTCCTTCAGGCAGAGCTGAAACCAGTCGCGGCAGGTGATGCGGTTGCCGCTCCAGTTGTGGAAGTATTCGTGCGCGATCACGCCTTCGATGCGTGCATAGTCGCCGTCCGTGGCGGTCTGCGGCGAGGCGAGAACGAGCTTGTCGTTGAAGACATTGAGCCCCTTGTTCTCCATAGCGCCCATGTTGAAGTCGGACACCGCGACGATCATGAAGATATCGAGGTCGTATTCTCGGCCGAAGGCTTCTTCGTCCCAGCGCATCGCGCGCTTGAGCGAATCCATCGCATAGCCGCAAAGACTTTCCTTGCCGGGCTCGACATAGATTTTCAGCGTCACGGTGCGGCCGGACATAGTGGTGAACGTGTCTTCCACCACGCCGAGACGGCCGCCGACCAACGCGAACAGATAGCTCGGCTTCTTGAACGGGTCATGCCAGACGGCGAAGTGTCGGCCGTTGCCGAGGTCGCCGCTCTCGATCAGGTTGCCGTTCGCCAGCAGCACCGGCGCCTCGGTCCTGTCGGCTTCGATGCGGGTCGTGTAGACGGCCATCACGTCCGGCCGGTCCGGGAAATAGGTGATGCGGCGGAAGCCTTCGGCTTCGCACTGCGTGCAATAGGTGCCGCTGGAGCGGTAGAGGCCCGACAGTTGCGTATTGGCCGTCGGGTCGACGCGCGTCTCGATTTCCAGCGTCAGTGGCCGCTGTGGCGGCTGCGCGATAGTGAGCCTGTCCGGCGCGGCGGTATAGGCATCGGTGGCGAGCGGTTCGCCGTCCAGTTTCAACGACACCAGCGTCAGGCCGTCGCCGTCGAGCACCAGCGGTGCCGGCGTGCCGGCGTGCGGCTTGAGATGCAGCGTCGCGCGCACGCGCGCCTGCGTCGGATGCAGGGAGACGTCGAGATCGACGCGGTCCACCAGCCAGTCGGGCGGCCGGTAGTCGGAGAGCAGGATGGGTTTGCCGGTTTCTGTGCGCATGCGTATTTTGATCTAGAATGTTCGGTCCGCAATTGGAAGGCAGAATGATGGCAACCATGCGGGCAATGGTGCTGGATGCGCCGCGTACACCGCTCATGATGCGCGAGCGGCCCATGCCTGAGCCCGGACCCGGCGAAATCCTCCTCAATGTAACCGCCTGCGGGGTATGCCGCACCGATCTGCACGTCGTGGACGGGGAGTTGCCGCATCCTCGGCTACCGCTCGTGCCGGGGCATGAGATCGTCGGGCGCGTCATCGCCAGCGGACCGGGCACCGGTCCATTCCGGCGCGGCGAACGCGTCGGCGTTCCCTGGCTCGGCGCCACCTGCGGCGTTTGTCCATACTGCCGCAGCGACCGCGAGAATCTATGCGATGCGCCGGTCTTTACCGGCTACACGCGAGATGGCGGCTATGCCACGCATGCACTTGCGGATGTGCGGTTTTGCTTTCCGCTCGGCGAGGCCGGCGACGATGCGAAGATCGCGCCCTGGCTATGCGCGGGCCTGATCGGCTGGCGAAGTTATTGCATGGCCGGCGATGGCAGGGCTCTTGGACTCTACGGTTTCGGCGCGGCCGCGCATATCCTCGCGCAAATAGCCGTCTGGCAGGGTCGCCGCGTCTTTGCCTTTACGCGCGCCGGCGACGTCGTCGCACAGGATTTTGCCCGTACCCTTGGCGCCACATGGGCCGGCGGGTCCGACGAGATGCCACCCGAGCCGCTCGATGCCGCCGTCATTTTTGCTCCGGTCGGCAATCTGGTGCCCGCCGCGCTCAAGGCCGTGCGGAAAGGCGGGCGCGTTGTCTGCGCCGGCATCCACATGTCGGATATTCCGCGTTTTCCCTATCGGCTGTTGTGGGAGGAACGGCAGATTGTGTCGGTGGCCAATCTCACGCGCGCGGATGCGCGCGAATTTCTCAGCATCGCGATGCGCGCCGGCATCGGGACGGAAGTCACCTGCTATCCGCTGGAGCAGGCCAATGCGGCGCTGTCCGATCTCCGCGAGGGGCGTCTGCGGGGTGCCGCCGTGCTGATCCCGTGAGCGGAGTCAGCGCAGCGGCTCGGCGTGGCCGATCACCCGTTTGATCGACGGGGAGCGCTGGCGTAGCGCCCGCTCGATCTCGTCGACCTTCTCATGGACTGTATCGACCGTCATCGCCGGGTCGACACGGCAATGAAAATTGACAATCTCGCCGTCATCGGTCTCGCGGACGCGGACATTATGGACGTCACGGACGGCGCGGCCCTCGGCGGCGATCTCCGCCAGGGTCATCTCGACGGCCTTGACCCGCTCCGGCGGCGCCTCGCGGCCGGCATTCGGCGGATACAGCGGCTCGATATGGGTCTCGACCTCGACCGAGGCGCCGAGTTCCTCGGCGATCGCGGCTTCGAGCTGATCCGCGAGGCTGTGCGCCTGCGTCAGCGTCAACTTGCCGTCCACCTCCAGGTCGAGCGAGATCGACAGCCGATCCTCGATATCGTGCACGGTGACGTGGTGCACTGCGAGCGCGCGGTTGCGGGCGATGACCATCACCTTTTCCAGCACCGTCTCGCCGTCGACCGCGCGCGGCTCGGTGGTGACCGTGACTTCGCTGCGCGGCATGTCGATGAGGATGGCATCGCGCAGCCGGTCCTTGATGGCGCTGACCCGGTCGAGCGGCAGCGTCCGGCTGACGGCGACGCCAAGATCGACGAAGTTCTGTTCGCCGGAGGAGCGCACGCGCAGTCGCTCGATGGCGACGACGCCGGGGATCTTCGTTACGATGCCGAGGACGCGCTGGGCAACGCCGGCGGGCGCCGCATCGGTGAGCGTGTCGATTGTCCGGCGTACGAGCCGCCAGCCGACGATGCAGATCAGTGCCGCGACCACGAGCGCCGCGACCGCATCCGCCCATGGCATATCGAAATAGACGCCGATCAGGCCGATCAGCACTGCCAGCGAAGACCACAGATCGGAGGAGAAGTGCAGGGCGTCGGCTTCCAGCGCCTGGCTGGACGTTGCATCCGCTGTCTTCGTCAATGCGCGTGCGCGGAAGAAGTCGACGACGATGGAGACGATGACCACCCCGAACGCCCAGATCGTTGCTTCGACCTCCGGCCCGCCATGGAAGAACAGCCGGCGTATCGCTTCGAAAATAACGACCGCCGAAAGGAGAAAGAGCAGCCCGGTCTGCGCCAGCGCCGATACCGCTTCGACCTTGCCGTGGCCGAAGTGGTGCTCGTCGTCGGCAGGCTTTCCGGAAATCCGGACCGCGACATAGGTCATCACCGTCGCGCCGAAATCGATCAGCGAATGGCCGGCCTCCGACAACAGGCCCAGCGATCCGGTCATGATGCCGACCACGGCCTTCGCCGCCGTCAGACCGGCGGACGCAAACATCGAGGTAAGGGCGACCTGTTCCTTATCGTGCTGATGCATGGTCGTATTGATACATAACAGGTTGGTGCAAATCGGATTGATGTGTACCGGACTGATGCAGGTCGGATTGAAGCAGGTCTGATTTGATAGTGCCGGATTGAAGTGCGCCGAACGATGGAGCGGTAGCGGCCCCGCCATGTTGCGTCAATGCGGCACGACGCTGAATTTTCGCAATTGCAACTTGTTTTCATTGTCGAGTGAAGAGCCGCTGCCTCGTGCTGTCGGTTGATGCTAAGGTATACCGCCAGGGCATATGTCGGAATATGCAGGGTACGCGGCGGGAAGCACGTCATGGAATTGCGGGAGTTACGAAATTTTATCCGCGTCGCGCGTGCTGGGAGCATCAATCGCGCCGCGATCGAGTTGCGTCTGGCGCAGCCGGCGCTGAGCCGCCAGATCGCGAAGCTGGAGCGAGAACTCGGCGTCGCTTTGTTCGCGCGCTATGGCCGCGGCGTGCGGCTGACCGCAGCCGGCTCGCTGCTGCTTGAACGTGCCGAGACGATTGGCGATCTGGTGCGTCAGACCGGCGAGGAAATTCGCGAAGAGCGCGCGCCTTCCGGCGGCCGGATCGTGATCGGGTTGCCGCCGGCGTCGGGCCGGCTGCTGGTGGCCCCGCTGGTTGAGCGGTTCCAGCGCGAGCGGCCGCTGATGTCGCTGCAAATCCGCGAAGGCGCTACCAGCGCCTTGCAGGACTGGCTGCTCGACAAACGCATCGACGTTGCCATGCTGTACAACCCACCGCCGCTGGAAACGCTGGATATTCGTCCGCTCGCGACGGAGCGCATGTGGCTGATCGGGCCGCCGCCGGCTCCGCGCAAGACATTTAGTCGGCCCGGCCCGGTGCGCTTTCGCGATCTCGCCGATATACCGCTCGCCCTGCCAAGCCTCGCCCACAACAACCGCCGCCTTGTGGAGCAGGCTGCGCTCGAACACGGCATCCGCCTGCGGATCAAGCTGGAAGTCGACAGCGTCGCCTTCGCGAAAGCCATCGTCGAGCAGGGCGTGGCACACACGATCCTGACCTTCGCCGCCGTGCAGGAGGAAGTGGCGCTGCGCAGGTTATCCGCCCATGCGATCGCACGGCTTGGCGTTTCGACCCGCGTGTCGATCGTCACGTTGCTTGACAGGCAGCTTCCGCGTCTGGTGCAGGATGCGCGCGACATGGTGCATGACGTGGCGCGGCAAGTGATCCGCGATCGGCATTGGCCCGGCGCGCAACTGCTTGAGGGCGATGGGCGGCTGCGGCCGCGTGCGCCGATGCCGAAATGATATAGCTCGTCGTCTTCAAAACCTGTCGGGGTTCCTTTACCCTTCCGGATAATGACGTCCGCACGACGCGGCAGCTCCGGGAGGGAACGATGAAACACGAGACAACAAGACGATCGGTGGTGCGGCAGCGGCGGTCCGCTGTAAGGACGCTCGCGCGATCGGTCGGCACCTGGATGGCGGCGCTGTTGCTCGGGATGCTGACGCTCGCACCGGCGATGGCGGAGAATTTCCCGAGCAAGCCGATCAAGCTGATCGTGCCGTTCCCGGCAGGTGGGCCGAACGACATCATCGCGCGCGCCGTCGGCCAGAAGATGGCCGACATCCTCAAACAGCCGGTGCTGATCGACAATCGCGGCGGGCAGGGTGGCGTGCTTGGCACCGATGCCGTCGCCAAAGCCGACCCGGACGGCTACACGATCGCCGTGACGAGCGCAGGCGCGCTGGCGATTTCGCCGACGATGCAGAAGATCGCCTATGACACTTTGCGCGATCTGGCGCCGGTGACGCTGGTCGCCAAGGTGCCGGAGATGCTGGTGGTCGCCACAAATGTTCCGGCCAAGGACATGAAGGAATTGGTGGCGCTGGCCAAGGCACAGCCGGGCAAGCTGAATTTCGCGTCGTCGGGTCCGGGTAGCCTGCCGCATCTTGCCGGCGAATTGTTCAAGCTCACTGCCAAGATCGACATCGTGCATGTGCCCTATCGGGGCGCGGCGCCGGCTGTGAACGATCTGCTCGGCCAGCAGGTGCAGATGGTGTTTCTCGACCTGCCGGTGCTGTTGCCGCAGGTGACGGCCGGAAAGCTGCGTCCGATCGCCATCGGCGCGCCGCAGCGCGTGGCAAGCGTCAAGGAGGTGCCCACCACGACCGAAGTCGGCATGCCGGACCTGCAGACCGAGAACTGGTACGGCATGGTGGCTCCCGCCAAAACCCCGCCGGAGGTGATTGCCGTGCTGAACAAAGCGGCGGTCGAGGCGATGCGCGATCCCGCTGTGGTCGAGAAACTCGCCAGCCAGGGGGCCACGCTGGTCGGCGATACGCCGCAGCAGTTCCGCGATTTCATCGCCAGCGAGATCAAGAAGTGGGCCGGAGTCATCAAGGATGCCGGCGTGACGACCGACAAATAGTGCCTACCGCACCCCGATGCCGGCAGCCGGAGCGCCGGCACCGGTCGCGGTCGCCAATCCGAGGAGCGGTGGCGGAGCGCTGCGCTAGCTGACGCGGACGAACTTCCGGTATCGCGCGACGGCAAAGGCAAACACGGCACCGATGGCCGCGCCGCCGCCGCTGGCGACGACGTCGCGCATCTGCGCGTGCCGCGCCGGGATGAAAATCTGCGCGACCTCGAGCGCCACGCTAAGCGCGCTGAGCGACACGATAATCGGCAGCCAGCGCCGCGGATAGCGCAGCACCAGCGCCCCCGCCGTCAGCGCATAGGCCATCATGTGTTCGATCTGGCCGGGCGCGCCGGTGTGCGGGCGCTCGCTGCCCGGCAGAATCGACAGGATGCAGATGACAAGGATGCCGAGCCAGCCGGCGAGCCAGCACAGCCTCGGAAAGGTCAGCAGCGACGCTGGTTCGGTGGCTTGCGGTGGTAATCGTTGAGGGGGCATATCGTTAATGCGTCCGGTCGGAATTCCGGTAGTAAAGCCTGTTCCTTGCGGCTTTTTAACGGTCACCGCAGCGTTCAGCGCGACAAATTGTAACAAATCACCAGGCGAATGTGACGAATATAACATGATCTGGTAAATCACGTCAGGCCGCGTTGCCGGTCGGCGGGAGAGGTTTCCAGATGACGACGGTGCTGACGCAGGAGCGCACCGGCAAGCGTCGGTCAGCCGGTGTATCCCGTCGCGGCAAGCCGCTGCGCATGGCGCTGGCACGCGCGCTTGCACGAGCATTCATCATTGCCGGCCGGACCCGCATCGGGCGCCGTCTGATCATTGCGTTGCGCGAGGTCCCTCCGCTGCGCCGTCTGCTGAACCGGCTGTTGGCGTTCCACGGCAGCTTCGGGTCCTTGCGCGAGGCGGAGGAGTGCGTGGTCCGATATGCCTCATCCAACGGACACGAGAACGAACGGCTGACAGCATCGCAGATTGCCGCGGCGGAGAATACGCGCGCCAGCGATTATCCGGTGCTGTTCCATCTCGTGCCGATTGCCGGACAGTTGCGTTCGGCATTCGATTTCGGGGGCAGCGTCGGAAACCTGTTTTATGTTCTGACGAAACATTTGCGGTTCGCCGACGATCTGGTCTGGACGGTGCATGACTTTCCCGGAAAGAGGCCGCTGGCGCAGGCGTTGGCGCGCGAGAAAGGCGAGGATCGCATTGCCTTCGCGGAGGACTTCGAGGCCGCCTCGGGCGCGGATCTGCTGATCGCGGTCGGGTCGGTCCATTACTTCGAAGACCCGTTGCCCGATCTGTTGCGCCGGCTCGAACGGCTTCCCACCCATGTGATGATCAACCGGACGCCGTTCTTTACCGGCAGGTCGATCACCGGCGTCCATGACAACGGCGACTGGATCATTCCATGCAAGTTGCACGATGCCGATCGGATAGTCGGCGGGATGGCTGCGCTCGGCTATGAACTGGTAGCGGAATGGTTCGCGCATGAGCGCATCATGCAGATCCCGCTCTATCCGGAGTACCACGAACCCTATAAGGGGTTCTATTTTCGCCTGCGATCAGCGGCGCTATCGAATTCTGCGGGTTGAGCGATGACGGCCAGCGGCGGTGATTATCGCCGGGTGTGCGCGGCCGCGGGTTCTGCAGCGCCGGACGCCGATGCCTCGGCCTTGTTCTGTTTTTCCATCCGCAGGATGCTGACGAGCATGCCGGCAACGGCCATGACGAATTGATGGTTTTCCTGCTGGGCGAGAACCCAGCGGATTACCAGAAAAACGATGAAATAGACCGCGAGAGCGCCCGCCATTTTACTCAGCTCGCTATTACTCATCAAATAGGTCTGCGAGCCTCTGAGAATGCACCATCCGACAAAGCCGAGAAAACACAGCAACCCCGGAATCCCGTTATCGAGCGCAACCAGCAGAATGTAGTTATCGAACGTGCCGGCGCCGTTCGGCATGGTGAAGCCGGCGACAATTCCACCTTGCGCCATGCCATAGCCGACAATCGGGCTGCGCATGATGGCCGGAATTGCCAGCTTCCGCTGCAGGGCGCGGCCGTCATCGCTGGACTGCGTTCCTCCGTCGCCGATCATCGCGGTCTGCAAGCGATTGCTGACCGTCACCGCGCCCAGAAACGAGACGATCAGAACCGGGAAAAGAAGCGCGAGGATCGGGCCGAACAGATTTGTCTTCGATGCCCACCACGAACGCATGGCAAAGAAGCCCGCATAGGTCATGCCGACCAGGAAGAAGCCGACAACACCGAGGCGGGAATGCGAAACATAGATCGCCGGCGCGCTGATCAGGATATAGGCTATGAATACATAGCGCATCATCCAGCTCTTCGCGTTCAGCAGGAAGTAGTAAGCAAATGGCAACGTCAGAACGAGACATTCGGCGTAGCTGAGACTGACGAAGAACGGGCCTTGAACGCGGTAGTTTCCTTCGCGCCATACTCCTTCGAGCAGCTCCGTGACGAACTTCTCGTCGGTTGAGAAACCCGGCGGATTGAACTTTAGCCAGATGATACTTTGCAGGCGAGATTCGATCAGGCCATTGGCCATGACGAAAGCGCCCGCGCACAAGATCACGATGGCGAGCAGCCTGAGTTGCGCCGGCGTCCGTACCAGCGAGACGACCGCGAGGAGCGCGACGGTATTCGATAGCTGGAAATTGACGATGCGCGTGATGGAATCGGCCGGGTTGTGAGACTTTGCGATGCCCAGCACCATGACCACGATCCAGCCGAGCAGAAACAGAAAGATCGGCTTGTAATCCCGTAAATCCTGCAGCAGTTGCCGACGTGCCGTCGACGAATTGAAAAGGCAGTAGAGCCAGAGCACCAGAAACATCGACATGAGCAGCCGCGGCATGTTGATCCACGGCAGGCCGGGCAGACGCAGTGCGATGTAGCTTGGCCAGACGATGGTGAGGCCAAGTGTGCCGACCAGAGCCAGCCAGGCGATATGCAGCGGAACCGTGCGCGGTGCCGGCATCGCCCAGAAGATGATGGTGATCAGCAGCGCCAGCGGGCCGAACAGGATGGCGAAATAGCGCTCGGACAGCGCGGCGATTGCGAGCCCGAGGATCGCTGCGGTCAACAGGAGGGCGAGCGGCCAGGCTGCGGCTTTCCGCAATGAGGAGCGTCGTGCGCTCGGATCGACAAGAAGGGTCGAACTCATCGTCGTACCTGGCGAGAGGGGACGGCGACCCGTCCGCCTGACCAACAGAATGGAGTACTAATAGCGGACAGCCGGTGGAACGCGCTGCGGGTCCAGGGGGCGCGGTGGCGGGCTCGGCAGCGTGATCCTGTTGCGGCGACGATTGCGCAGGCTGCGTCCTCGCGGGATCGGCACGACGGCAATCAGCGGCAGTTCCATATAGGTCGCGATGTCCTGTGGCAGGCGCACCCGCCGGTCCAGCATCTCGCGCAGAAAGGCGAAGCTGAGGCCGAAGGGAATACCGAGGCCAAGTGCGAGACCGAAGACCAGGATCTTGCGCGGAAACGCCGGCTCCAGCGGCTCGGTCGCCAGCGTCAGCCGGGAGGCAAGCGTCTGGTCCACCGTACCCTGCAGGCGCAGCCGCTCACGCCGTTCGATCATCGTTGCGATCTGGCTCTTGAGCGAGTCGGCTTCGCGATCGAGGGCCGTCAGGGTCGAGATGCTGCCGGCCTGTTTGGATGTCTGTTCGTCGTGCTGGCTGAGCGCGGCGCTCAGGGCCTGCAGGCGTCTTTCCGCCGCATCGACGCGTTGCTGAGCGGTGGCGACCGCTTCGTTCGAGCCGCGTTTGTTGGCCGATGCCAACTGCGTTTGCAGGTCGCCGCGATTGGCCATCAGGACGCGTACCCGCCGATGCTCCGGACCGAGCTGACGGGTTGTCCGTGCGATTTCGGAATCGAGGTCGGTGATCTGCTTGCGCAGTTGCTTGACTTCGTCGGTCTCCGCGCCATCCGCGACGGAATTCTTCAAGGAATAGAGTGCCGATTTCGCCTGGACGACTTCCAGCTTTGCTGTGGTCACTTCCGATGCCAGCTTGGTTGCGGGGTCGGAGGTGAGGCTATCCGTGCCGGTGTCGATGATGCCTGCCTTCTGGCGCAAAGCAAACCGGCGTTCGTTGACCTCGACCTGCTTTTCACGGAACGCTGCGAGACGCTCGTCGTACCATTGCAGAAGGTCGAGCGCGGGGGTGGATCGCAGATCGATGTTTTCCTTGATCGAGGCCGTGACGAAGGCATTCGCGATCGCCGCGGCGACCTTCCCGTCATGATCCTTGTAGGTAACCGAGATGATGTCGCTCAGCCCGACACGGTCGATGACAAGGTTGTGCAGCAATTTGACTGCGATCCATTCCGACAGGTTCCCGGTTCCTTCGGAGCTAGCGAGGAACTTCTCCCGGTAGGCAGGGTCCTTGTCGTACCCCATCATCTCGACCACCTTCAGCGCGACGGGGCGGCTCTTGATCATTTCCATCTGCGTGTGAAGGAAACTGCGCTGTACGGAGTTCGGCAACTCGGCATCGGTCGCGGGGTCCCGCTCGCCCATTCGGAAATAGATCTGCGCGGTGGCGTCGTAGCGCCGCGGCAGGAAGTGCTGGGCCGCCAGCGCCGCGAGCAGCGTGACGATAACGAATGTGACGAATGTCCATTTCCGCGCCCAGGCGATCATCAGGACTTGCGCGATACTCATGCGTTGCTATCCCCGCCTGGTCACTTCGGGAACCGTGATGAGTCCCGAATACGCGGCTATCATGAAAATAACATAACATATCCAGTATATCAAAGTTGTGTGCCGTCAATGCACACTCCGAATTTATCATGAATCGGCGTCGGGACTCCGCGCAGGCGGCCTGCCGTCGTGCTTGAAGGTGACCGGCGACGACCGGAAGCGGGCCGTGCCATTGCCTCTTGATACGGTTTCCCCTGGGTAATGAAGCCGCATCGGCGAGACGTTACACAGGGCGCAAAGCCGTCGCCGGCCCGCCTCGAGAACATCCGTTAAAACAGAAGTTTAAACCGCCGGCCGGAGCGGAGAAAAACGTGGTTCACTCTCGACCGCTTGACTGTTCCGCTTTATCGGCAGGCTTGCGGGCGATGCCGAGCGGCAGAAACAGCCCGTGATGATGCCAGACGATCCACGTCGTGATGACAAGCTTGAGCAGGCCGGTGATCAGGCCGGCGATCACCGCGCCATTGATCCCGTATGGCGGGATCAGGATCATGCTGGAGATGATCGCGACGACGCTGCCGATTGCCGCCGTCAGGAGTGACAGTCGTTCGAGGCCGGTCATCACCATGACGCTTCCCGCCGGGCCAAACAGGAAGATGATCATCTGGCCCGCCACAAGCAGTCTGAGCGTAAATGCGCCACTGACGAATTCAGGGCCGAAGACGGCCAGAGCATATTCGGCGAAGACAAACAGCAGCACGGCTGGAATGCCGCCGAGCAGCAGGGTCAGCCCGATCATCCGCCGGCCGGTCAGCGCGATCTCGTGCAACCGGTCGGTTGCGTGCAGCGCCGCGACCTGGGGTGACATCGCGAGTTCCACGGCCTGAGGCAGGAGCCCGAGGACCATCACATACTGCATCGCCACCCGGTAGACGCCGACTTCGGCCTCGGTTCCCGAGCCGCCGACTACCAGCGTGGTAATCCAGCCGGTTGCGTAGCCGCCGATGACAGTCAGGTAGATCGGTATCGAACGGGTGAGGGCGTCGCGCGTCAGCCAGCGCCGGGGCGCATCCTCGATTTTCCGGGACACGCGGGACCAGGCGACCAGCGTACCCAACGCGCAGAACACGGCGCCTGCGACATAGAGTTCCATCACCGTGCCGATCGTTGCCCCGCTCCAGCCGACGACCAGGATCAGCGCGCAGACCGGGATGATGAACGGATCGACAATGTTCGATGCCAGCGAATATCGCATGCCGCGAAAATAGGAGCTGAACATCTTGACCAGTGTCATCGGCAGCACCGCGCAACTGAAGGCGCGGATCGAGATGATGAGATCGTCACTGCCGCTGAGCCAGTGGGCGATCCGCTCGGCTTCCATCCACATGATGATGGTCGTGACCAGCGCAGCGCCGATGGTCAGGACGTTTGCGGTCTTCACCCACGAGCGCAAGTCGCTCCATTGCCTGGTCGCGAGGCTCGATGAGACGGCGCGAACCGAAGCATAGTCCAGTCCGAACAGGCTGAAAGTGACGGCGATCGTGACCAGCGTGTTGGCGAGCGCAAATACCCCGGAACCTTGCGCGCCGTAGCGCCTCGCGATGATCAGACCCAGCAGAAAGCTGCAGGCGGCCCCACCGATCTTGAAGATGAAGGCTCCGGCGGCGGCAAAGAGGACTTCGCGAAAATCGGCATCGGCAACAGCGCGCGACCATTGAGCGCCGATGGCTGCACGCCAACCTGTCCGGCTCGCCCCGTCCACCGTCTCACCGACCGTCACTTCGGCGACCGTGCTACCTGTGCGTCCACTCATTACTGCACTTTCGTGAGAACCTGGGCCGGGGCCGGACCATTGCAACCGGCTTATACCGCCGTCCTGATGATCCGGATGCGAAATCTGAGCGCCGGTGGTCGGATTTTTAACGTAAGATTAACGTAGAGATATGTGAAGAAAAATGTTGCGTCGCTCTTCGGGGCGTGTGCTCCGCAGAGTGGCGCGCCAATCGGATAGTGCCATTTTTCCTGGAGTTTTTGTCCGCTCATCGTCCCCTGGCCCTGGCCCTCCCGGTTCTCCATCTGCCGTAATCGGTGTTATATGGCATCAACTTTGTGTCTTTGGTGCGCTGACGTTTCGCCGAATTAATGTTATTTTGTTAACATTCGTTGTGCGCGGCCGGTACCCCGGTATAACCGCAGGGTCGAATCGTGGGAGGCGTGAGCGTGCTCAGCCGCAGCCG
Organism: Pseudolabrys sp.; assembly: GCA_035556795.1. Taxonomy (GTDB): domain Bacteria; phylum Pseudomonadota; class Alphaproteobacteria; order Rhizobiales; family Xanthobacteraceae; genus Pseudolabrys. Next base: position 13,396 of record DATMEV010000041.1, read on the forward strand.
AGACGGTACCGAAGGCGATCATGCGACACCGGCGCGTGCGGGAGGGCACGCAGGGGCCGATCGTCGGCGAAATAACTTCAATATGCTGCGACTGATTGCGGCCGCCCTCGTCATCCTCTCGCACGGGATCGAGCTTCCGTCCGGTCTCACGGGGCGGGACTGGATGCTGCAGGCCACCGGGCAGTCGTTTGCCTGGTATGGCGTGAATATCTTCTTCGTCATCTCCGGCTATCTGATCTATCTGAGCTGGCAGCGGCGGCCGTCGCTGGCCGCGTTTGCCTGGGCGCGCTTTCTGCGCATCATGCCAGGACTGTTCTGCATGCTGGTGGTGAGCGTGCTGGTTCTCGGCGCGGCATTCTCCAGCCTTGCCTTCTTCGATTTTCTCACCAACGCGCAGACGCGAACGTATTTTTTCGGCTCCCTCAGCATCGTATTCGTGAAATATGAATTGCCCGGAGTGTTCACGGACAATCCGCTATCGGCGGTGAACGGCTCGTTGTGGACGCTTCGCTACGAAGTCCTGTGCTATGTCGGCGTCGCGCTGATGGGCGTTGTGCATCTGCTGGCGGATCGGCGGAAAGCCACTGCGGTGCTCGCGGTCTGTCTTGCCGTCGAGGTCTGCATACTGGTCGGTTTCGGGGTGCTGGGCCTTGACCGCGACGGCGCGCGTCTCGGCATGTTCTATGAGCTTGCCCGCCTGGGGATGAGCTTCCATCTCGGGGGCCTGTATGCGCAGTTTGATGACCGGATACGGCTGCGACTGGGAGTGCTCGTCGCTGCCGTGATCCTGAGCGGGCTTTTGATCGGGACACCGCTGTTCGTGCCGGTCGTCAATCTCACCGTTGCCTATGCTGCGTTCTGGTTTGCGTTTGTGCCCTCCAGCCGGTGGATCGTCTGGATGCGGACTGCGCCGGACTATTCCTATGGAACCTATATTTACGCCTTTCCGATGCAGCAGGCATTGATTGCGGCAATACCGGGGGCTTCGCCGATAACGGTCATTCTTGGCGGGTTGGCATTGACGCTCGTATTCGCCGCGATCTCCTGGCATCTGGTCGAGCGGCCCGCGCTGCAACTCAAGAATGCGCCTTTGTCGATGCTGCGCAGGAAAGTGCCCGTCGAGCCGGTAGCCGGATCGTAATCTGCGTCTCTTGACCGATGGATACTCTGCTTCAGGCTGGCTCGGCGGCGCACGGTTTGAGAACGGCGATCAGATGGGCCGGCTGCTCGCGGTCGATCCGGATGGTAAAGTCCGTCCGCTCATTCTTAACCTGGTGCAGCACCCCGGTCTTCCAGGAATAACGCTGCTCGAGATAACGGAAGATCGCTCGCGACTTGCCGTCGTCTTTCATTGAAACGAGCAGGATGCCGTCTGGGTGCAAGGCCTGTACGTAGCGGTTGACCTGATCCAGTGCTTCGGGAACCGATAGATAATACAGCACTTCGTTGAAGACGATGACGCGCCACTGGCGCCCGTTCACCGGAAAGCCGCATAGATCGGCGACCACGAATTCGATGGTGGGGTTGCCCTGCTCGCTGGTTGCCTGCCGAGAGGTCCGGATTGCGTGCGCGATAGCGCGGTCGCTTACATCAACTCCTGTATAGTGGCTCAATCCGCCGATCGCCCCGGCAAGGCTGCCTCCAGAGCAGCCGACATCGAGTACGCTGACTGGCGACCCGGTGCAGTTCCGGATCAGTGTCGCCACGATTGTATTCCGCAGATCGATCGACAGCGTGCCGCCAAGATAGCTGGAGAAATCACCCGTCAGCGCGTCGTTCCAGAAAGCGGCGGATCTGCCGAGGTGCCTGCGCCCGGAATAGCGGTTGGCGGCCCATTGCAATGCGGCGTTCTCGTAAATCAGCCGCCGGAGATAATGACGCAATGAAGCCGAACCGGGCATGAATTCTCGATGATGGTCGTGCTTTGCCAGTCACCGCAGTTCCGGCCGGGTGCCGAGCAACAGCGCCGACGACCCGCGGATTCACCTTGATTGCAGCATCCCGTGCATCGCGGTTTGTGTTATATCGCTCCTCTGCCGTATGATAATTGTGTTGTGTGTTAATTGGGGCGATTTTTTGTTAAATGGCCCAACGTCTGCAGAAGGCGCGTGAAAACGCCGCTGCCGGATCGGGATGCGTGCGATGGATGTCTCCGTGGTGATCGTCAACTGGAACACGCGCGACCTGCTGCGCGGGTGCCTGCGCTCGATCGAAGCGGAGACCCGCGATCTGGCCTATGAGGTTTTCGTTGTCGACAATGCCAGTAGCGACGGTTCCGCGGCGATGGTCCGTGATGAATTCCCGCAGGTCAAACTGATCGAGAATGCGCGGAACCGCGGATTCGCAGCCGCGAACAATCAGGGTATCCGGTTGGCCACCGGCCGCTATGTTCTGTTGCTCAATCCGGATACGGTGGTGCTCGACGCGGCGATCTCCCGCACCGTCCGCTATGCCGATCAACACCCCAATGTCGGTGTTGTCGGCTGCCAGGTGTTGGAACAGGAAAACCTGATCCAGCGCACCGGGTTTTCATTTCCGACGCCGTGGATGCTGCTGCTAACCGAATTCGGTCTGTCGCGTGCCTTTCCGCGCTCGCGGCTGTTCGGGACGCCGCAGCTTGGCTGGTGGGAACGCGACAGCGAGCGGGATCTCGATGTGGTCTCCGGCATGTATATGCTGGTTCGCAGCGAAGCGATCCGCAAGGTCGGGCTGATGGACGAAGACTACTTCATTTACGCCGAGGAAGCCGATTGGTGCTATCGCCTGGCAAAGGCCGGCTGGCGGCGCGTATTCACACCCTGCGCCCGTATCATTCATCTCGACGGTGGCGGCAAGAGCACCTCGCAGGTCAATGTGCGCATGTTCGTGCAGTTGCAGAAGAGCACGATGGTCTACCAGCGCAAAAATCTCGGGCTGGCAGCCTGGGGCGTCGCCAAGGTGATTTATGTTGCATCGGATTCGATGCGGGCCGTTGCGTGGTATCTGTCGTCGCTCGTCAGGCGCGATCCCTTGATGCGGCGAAAATCGGCGGCCGCGGTCGCGGCGTTGCGCTATCACGTCCTCGGTGTCGAGCCGACATAAGCGGTGGCGCCGGTGAACATCGCCGACACAATCCCTGCTGAGCCTGCCGCGATCGAAATGATCGTGGCAGATCGCTTCGATGATGTCGACGCGCGGGAATGGGATGATTGCATCTCAGGGCTTTCCGGCAGCCTTTACGTCACGCATGACTGGTTGCGCATCTGGTGGCGTCACTATGGTCGGGGACGCAGGCTGCGGATTTTCCAGTTCCGGCAAGCCGGCCGTCTGGTCGGGCTCGCGCCGATGTTCGTGGAGACGGTACGAATCGGGCCGGTCGCGATCAGGCTGGCGAAACGCGTCGGTGCGGATTTCGCCCTGACCATGTTCGCGTTGCCGCTCGATCCGCGTTTCGCCGACCTTGCCTATGCAAGGATCATTGCGGCGCTGATCGAGGATGACCGATGCGCGGCGATCTGGTTCGGCTTCGCGCCCGGCGACGACGCGACGGCGGCGGCTTTGCCGCACGCTTGCGCGATGTCGAACGTCGCCGCTTTGCTCGGAGAGCGGGCGCATGTGCCGCATATGCGATTTATGCTGCCGTCTGCATTCGATGCCTATCTTGCCGGACTCGATAAGCGACAGCGCCAAACCTACACGCGCAGCCGCAAGCTGCTTGAAAAGGATCATGATGTCCGCACAGTGGTTGTTCGCGATCCGGTCGCGGCGGCCGACGCCTTCGCGCGTTTTCGCGCATTGCATGACGCGCAGTGGCGCGCCGAAGGCAAGCTTGGCCATTTCGGCGACTGGCCGGGCGCGGCGGCATTTAATGCCGATCTGGTGGACGCGATGGCGCGTCTTGGTCGGCTACGGATCGTCGATCTCGTTGCCGACGGGGCGGTGATCTCCTCGCAATATGCATTCGTCTTTGACGATCGTTGCTACTGGCGCCTGCCGGCACGCGTGATCGGCAGTGAATGGAGCCGATACAGCCTTGGTCGTCTCGGCCTGATCCAGTTGATCGAAAGCGTAATCGGCGAGGGCGTGACCGGCATCGAAGCGGGGATGGGGCATTACGGCTACAAGCAGCAACTCGGCGGCGAGGAACTGCTGTGCAAATCCGCAGTTGTTGTCTCCACGCGTGGCGGCGATGCGCGGCGGGTCCGGCTATTCCTGCGGATGTCGGACCTTCTGCATCTTCTGTATTATCGCATCTGGTTCCTGCGTCTGGCTCGCTGGTGGCCGGGCCGGCGTGGGCCATTGTGGCGGATATGGGTCCGCGCACGACTGTGAACCATGATCCTGCATGTGGAGAGCTGAGCCGCAGCCCGATGGCGCTGCTCGGTGATTGGTTGCGACCCGCGAGGCCGCATATGCCCGGCCAGCCGGAGCGGCGATGCGTCGTGTTCACGGAGTCCGGGCGCAAGGCCATCCTGCTCGCGGCGCGTCTGTGGGGGCTCGGGCCGGGCGATGAGGTACTGGCGCCAGCCTACAATTGCGGATCGGAGATCAGCCCCTTGCTAGCGACCGGTGCGAAGGTCGTCTTCTATCGGGTCGATGCGCGGGGCGAGGCCGACCGCGACGATGTCAGCAAGCGGATTACGGCACGCACGCGTGTCGTTTATGTTACGCACTATTTCGGGCGCTACACCGATCTCGGCGAGGTTGCCACGCTCTGCCGGGAGCGCGGCATCCGCATATTCGATGATCTGGCGTTGTCGCTGTTCAGCGACATGCCGGAACATTACGCCGATGCGGCGGTCTTCAGCTTGCGCAAGTCGTTGCCGGTGGTCGATGGCGGCATCTTGTCCATCGACGAGCCCGGCGACAGGGTGCGGACATTGATGCGTGCAGCCGATCCACTATCGGCCGCCCGCGGATCGCTCTCGCTCGTCAAAAAATGGACGCGCGGATGGACGCCGCTCCGGTCGCACCCCCCTGTAATTGCGGACAGGCCGGAGGAAATGCAGGGTGAGTATAGCGATCCTGATATTCCTTCCTCTTATTATTGCTCGCCCGATGCGGTCGTGCGTGCTGCTGCCCGTGCATCCATTGGTCTTCTTGCCGCCAGCGACCCGCAAGAAATCCGCGCTATTCGCCGGCACAATTACCACGATTTGCGCGGTCGTCTGGACGGTATCGACGGGGTGATACCGTTATGGGCGGACGACGTTTTGCCGGATGGTGTCTGCCCGCTCGGCCTGCCGGTGCTCGTCGACGACAAGCGCCGCTGGTGCGCCGCGCTCAACACAGTCGGCATCGCGGTGTCGCCGTGGTGGGAAGGCTATCATCGCGGCCTCGACTGGAGCGCCTTTCCGGATGCGCAGCGATTGAAGCGTCATCTGCTGCTGTTGCCGGTACATCAGCAACTGACAGCCCGGCATATGGATTTTATCGCCACCGCAGTGACAAGCCTGGCGCGCGGGCGCGGCTTGCCGCGGCGGGCCGGCCCGTCAATCACCGTCCTGTCGGCCGGGTGATCGATCATGAACGAACGGCCTCGCGACATCTCATCCCGGTCCGGGTCAATAGAGCCAGGGCCGTTCGAGCCTGAATCGCTCGAGGCCAAATCGAGACCATTGGAACCCAAGCCGGTTGAGGCTGAGCCGTTCGATCCAAAGCCGTTCGATCCCAGGCCCGGAATGCGGCAGACGTCGGTCGCCGGGTTGATGCTTTATGCGAGCGATGACATCGAGGATTTTCGTCCGTTCTGGCCGGCAAGCGGCGAACATAGCGCCGCACGTCGTTATGTGTTCCAGAGCGCCGATTTTCTGAAGACATGGTGCGAGACAATCGGCCGGGCGCGGCTGACACGGTTGGCTTTTGTCGGCGTATTTACCGCTTGCGGACAGCCGGTGCTGCTGCTGCCGCTCGGTGTCGAGACGCGTCTCGGCCTGCGGATGCTGACCTGTCTCGACGGTGGCGTTGTCGATTACAATTGTCCGGTATTGTTCCCGGCCAGCCAGAATCTCTCTGACACAGTAATGGCTTCGCTCTGGATAGCGATGCGACGCCTGCTGCCGCCGGTCGATCTGATCTTGTTCGACAAGATGCCGGGCGAGGTCGATGGCTTCCGCAATCCACTGCTGGCGCTCGGCGCACGGCCTCATCCGCATTCGGGCTATGTCACGACGCTCGCACGCCTGAAGCAGGGGAAGGGTAGGCCGCAAGGCAAATCGAAAGAAGAGATAAAGCAGGCGAAGTCAGCGGAGGCGCGCGACACGAGCGAAAAAGGCAGAGATGACAGCAAAGGCGGTTCCCTGCATCTGCCTTTCGCGCAGGACACCCGGCGCAATCTGCGTCGTCTCGGCGAGATGGGGACGCTGTCTTTTCGACAGGCTGCAACGGTGGAGGAGCGCACGCAGTTCCTCGAGGCGATGATCCGCCAGAAGACCCGGCGCTATATGGAAACCCGCGGGGTCGACGGTTTCGACCGGCCGGGTTACCGCGCATTTTTCCGGCTGGCGACGGAACGCTTTGCCGAGGCAGGGTTCCTGCACCTCTCGGCGGTGACGCTGGACGACAAGATGCTGGCGACGCATTGGGGTTATGTTTCCGGCTCCAGGTTCTACTATTTGATGCCGAGCTACGAGGGCGGAGAGTGGCCGCGCTACTCGCCGGGGCGGTTGCTGCTGCATTGGTTGCTTGACGGAGCCGCAGCGAACGGGCTCGAGGCATTCGACCAGGGGATCGGCGACGAGGCCTACAAGGCGCGCTATTGCGATCATGTCGTCGCGCTGTTGCAGGTCGAAACGGCCTGCACCGCTAAGGGATGGGCCTATCTTGCGTTGCGCCGTGCCCGACGACGGCTGGCCTCCGGGCCGCTGCAGGGCCTGCTCAGGTCGATCGCACGCGCCGGACGACGGTTCGCGCGCCCCGCCGCTTAACATTCAATATTGTCGAAGCGGCCGGGGCTTTATCCCCTATGCCGTTGTTTTTCCTGCGTTGCCGATAGGGTGTGCGATTAACATTAAATTGATGTGCGCGCCAAATTTTTATAACATAACGTCGGTGATATGTTAAAGGTCTGTTGACGAATTTTCATTGCTCCGTGGGCGTTGCGTGACCTTCAACCGTATCCATCTCGACCCGGCGAGTTCCCGCGTCAGCCTGCGGCGGGGCAGCGTTTACCGCGATCTGGCGGACGGGTTCGAGGAACGTCGGCCGTTCGTGCCGCTCAATCTTCTCAAGCCGCTGGTCATTGTCGCCGACGCGGTGCTGATCATTGCACTCAGTGTGCTGACCAGCCTTGCCTATCACGCGCTGGTTCTCAATGAACTCGGCGATACCAGCAAGAGCATCGGCGTCGGTCTGCTGTTCGCCGCCAACTTCATCGCCGTCCAGGCAGCGCGCGGCGAGTATGGAATCAGCAGTCTGACCGATACGGCGAAACAGGTCCGGGAAGCTGCCGTCATCTGGTGCGTAGTATTTCTCATCGTCCTGGCGATCGGATTCTTCCTCAAGGTCTCCGACAACTTCTCGCGCGGCAGCAGTCTGGCCTTTGCGGTGATCGGGCTTGGCGCCATCGTCGGCTGGCGGGCCTTGGTCAGCAATTTCATTATCGGCGCGCTGGCCAGCGGCAAGTTCGCGGCACGCAAATGCATTCTGATCGGAGAGTTGACGCAACCGTCGTTGCATCCGGCGCTGGTCGAGTTGCGCCATTGCGGCTATCGCCCGGTCGGCACGTTTCAGATCAACGAACATGTCTCGCGATCGGAGAATGGTTTCCTCGATCGCATCATGGACGAGGCGATCCTTGCCTCCCGTGACGCCGAGCGCATCTTCCTGTTCATCGACTGGAGCAAGGTGCATCTCGTCGATGCGATCCTCGAACGCCTACGCATCGTACCGATCCCGGTCTCGCTCATCCCTGACGAGCGGATTCTGCGGTTCCTGACGCAGACCGCCGAGACGGTCGAGGCGCCTTGGGTCGTGGAACTGAAGAAAGCGCCGCTGACGCGCGCCGAGGCGGGTGTGAAGCGCGTATTCGATGTGGTCTTCGCAAGCCTCGCCGCTGTGCTGCTGTTGCCGCTGATGTTGATTGTCGCGCTGCTTATTCGGCTGGACTCGCGCGGTCCGGTCCTGTTCCGGCAGACGCGGAACGGGTTCAATGGTCGCTCGTTCAAGATTTTCAAGTTCCGGACCATGCACGTCCTCGAAGACGATGGCGTGGTGCGGCAGGCGACACGCCACGACGCGCGGGTGACGCGGCTCGGTCGCTGGCTCCGGCGTACCAGCATCGATGAGCTGCCGCAGCTTCTCAACGTCATCGCCGGCGATATGTCGCTGATCGGGCCGCGGCCGCATGCGACGGCGCACAATTGCGAATATGAGAAGCTGATCTCGAACTACGCTTACCGGCATCACATGAAGCCGGGCATCAGCGGATGGGCGCAGGTCAACGGATTGCGTGGCGAGACGCAGACGGTCGATCTGATGTCGCAGCGGGTCGACCTCGATCTCTGGTACATCAATAACTGGAGCTTCTGGCTCGATATCAAGATCCTGGTGAAGACCGTTTTCATCACCCTGCGCGATACCAACGCCTATTGACCGGCTACCGCCGTAGTTATTCCCGCGTGTCTTCCGCTGTGCCGATTGGCAGGCTCCGGCTATTTCTGAAAGCCGATTATTCCCTGAATGCTCGCGCTGCCTGATCGGCGATCGGTTTGACCAGATAGGAAATGACACTGCGCGTGCCGGTGTGGATGAAGGCTTCGACCGGCATGCCGGCGACCAGCTTCCGGCCTTCCAGCCGCGTATCCTGGCCGGGCGAAAGCGCCACGCGAATGGTATAGTATTGCACGCCGTTGCGTGGATCCTGGGTGATGTCGGGCGATACCAGGATGACTTTGCCGTCGAATTCCGGCGTCGAACGCTGGTCGAAAGCCGAAAAGCGCAGCACGGCGTTCTGGCCGCTATGGACATGGCTGATATCGCGGGGTGCGATTTTGGTTTCCGCGATCAGTGTGTCCGCGTCGGGGACGATGGTCATGATCGTCTGCCCGGCGGTGATCACGCCGCCGACGGTATGGGCGGCGAGTTCGTGCACCACGCCATTGCGCGGCGCGCGGATATCGATGTGCTTTAACAGGTCTTCCGCGGCGATCCGTCGTTCGATCAACTCGGCGAGTTTGCTGCGCGCTTCGCTGAGGTCGCTTGCTACCTTGCTGCGGAATTCCTGATCGACCTGGATGATCTGGATTTCGGTTTCGGTGATCTTGCCGCGCGCCTGCGCAATGGTTGCCGTGAGCTGGCTGCGATCGCCTTCGATCCGGGTTGAATCCCGCTCGAGCGCGTTAAGGCGCGTGATAGAGGTCAGGTTCTTGCGCCAGAGCTCGCGCACACCTTCCAGTTCTCGCTTGATCAGCGCGACTTCGTTTCCTTTGGTCTCGATCTGGCCGGCATATCCCGAGATTTCGTCTTTGAGCTGCGCGATGCGCTGCGCAAGCTGCGCCTTCTGGCCTTCGCGCGCGTCGCGACGGAATTTGAGCTGCCGCTGTTCGCCGGCGATGGCCAGTGCGGCGTCGGAGGCCGGATCTTTGGCGCGCTCCAGCAACACCTGGGGGAAATGGATGGTCTGGGTTCCGTCGCGCTCGGCCTCGAGCCGGGCCTGGCGCGCCATCAGGTCGTCGATGCCCTTGGTGACGATTGCCAGCGAGGCTTTCGCCTGCGTGGCATCGAGACGCAAAACGACGTCGCCGGCTTTGACCCGGTCACCGTCGCGGACAAGGATTTCACCGACGATGCCGCCGGCAACATGCTGCACCTTCTGGGTGCTGGAATCGACGACCAGCGTTCCCTGACTGATCACCGCGCCGGCGATGTCGGTGCCCACTGCCCAGCCGCCAAGGCCGAGCACGACGGCGGCGCTGATCGCCACGCCGGCGATCAGGTGCTTCCGGATCGACAATCCTGCATCCGCCAGATGATCGTCCGTCGGCAGCGGCTGTAATGGGGGAGGAGTCCGGCGTGCGGGTGGCAGAAATGGCATCTCGGTCATCCGGCGGCAGATACGGTTGATGCGACGGATGCGACCGGGGTCGGTGGTGGCGCAAGTACGGATTTGAGCACGTCGTCCTTGCTGCCGAAGGCCTGGACCCGTCCGCCGGCAAGCAGCATTACTTGATCGACAGCGGCGAGCGCATTCGGACGATGCGCGACGATGATGACGATGCCGCCGCGTGCGCGCACCTGCTTGATGGCGCGCGTCAGCGCGGCTTCGCCTTCGGCGTCGAGGTTGGAACTCGGCTCGTCGAGCACCACCAGGAAGGGTTTCCCGTAGAGCGCACGCGCCAGCGCGATCCGCTGCCGCTGGCCTCCAGACAGGGCGGCACCGAATTCGCCGAGTTTTGTGGCATAGCCGTCGGGCAGCGACAGAATGAGGTCGTGAACGCCGGCTGTCTGCGCCGCTTCCAGGATGGCGAGCGGATCCGCCTTCTCCGAGAAACGTGCGATGTTGAGTGCCACCGATCCGTCGAACAGTTCGATATCCTGCGGCAGGTAACCGATATTGCTGCCAAGCCGCTCGCGTGGCCATTGGCTCAGCGCTGCACCATCGAGCATTACCTTGCCGCGTGTCGGCTCCCACACGCCGACCAGCGCGCGTACCAGCGACGACTTGCCGGAGCCGCTTGGACCGATGATGCCGAGGCCCTGGCCGGCTTCGAGCATGAAAGAGACATCGTGGATGACTGGCCGCTGCGCGCCCGGCGGCACGATGGTAATGCCGTTGACCGAGAAGGTTTCGACCGGATCGAGCAGGTCCATCGGTTCCGGCTCGCTCGGGAACAGAGTCAGCAGCTTCTTCAGCCGCTGTGCCGCGTCGCGCGAGGCGGAGAAGCCTTTCCAGTGCGAGATTGCCAGTTCGACGGGAGCGAGCGCCCGCGACGTCAGGATCGAGGCCGCGATAATCACGCCGGCGGTGGCTTCCTGCTGGATGACGAGATAGGCGCCGAGGCCGAGGACAGCCGATTGCAGAATGGCGCGAAAGGTTTTCGAGATGCCGCCGAGGCTGGCCGCGGCGTCGCTCGCGCGCTCATGCGCATCAAGATAGTCGCGGTTGGCTTCGCTCCACCGTGCAGCGGTGCTTTTAGCCATACCCATCGCCTGCAAAACCTCGGTATTGCGGCGGCCGGCGGCGGCCAGCGCGCTGCGCGCGCTCGACAGGATGGCGGCGCGCTTGGTCGGCGCGCGTGTGCGGACTTCGGTGACCAGTGCCAGGCCGACAAGCAGGCATGCGCCGATCAGGGTCGCGACGCCGATCAGGGGATGAAACAGGAAGCAGATGACGATGTAGAGCGGCATCCACGGAAGGTCGAACAGCGCCGAGGGTCCGCCGCTCGCGAGGAAATTGCGGATCTGGTCGAGATCGCGGAGCGGCTGCAGCCCGTCGCCGTCGCCGCGCGTCTTCAGCGGGATCCGGATTAACGCATCATAGATGCGGGTGCTGAGGGACTGATCGAGAAAACGTCCGATGCGCACATTCATGCGGCCGCGAACGACGTCGAGCAGTCCCTGAAAGATATAGAGCGCGGTGGCGATGATGCCGAGGCCGACCAGCGTCGGGATGCTTTGGCTCGGCAACACCCGGTCATAGACCTGCAACATGAAGAACGAGCCGGTCAGCATCAGCACATTGCTGACGCCGCTGAACGCGCCGAGGCCCCAGAAGGCGCCGCGACAGCGCTCCAGCACCGTACGGATCTCTGAAACAGACGGCGTCGCGGACGGATCAGTAATCGGCGCGCGCTGCGAGAGAGAAAAAACAGGAGTCATCTATGGAACCCACCCCCCGAAACGTCGACTGTCCCAAACATGTTAGTCCGGCCGGATTGGGGCACAGGAAAGATGTTATGATGGCAAGTGTTCCAAAGTGTATTTAAGCCGCCCCGCCCGCACTGGTTTTACAATATAAAGCGCCGGCCAAAACAATGATTTAACAAAACCCCCGGCCGGTAAGTTGTGTCGTAACCTGTATCGATAACGCTGATTGCACCCGCTGGCGTGCCCGCCCAGATTCGACGGTAGATATAACAAATTAATGATAATTCGGTAACTGCGATGCGGAATGGGTGGCATTCGGGTTGAATAGAGGACCGAGGGCACGGCGCGTTGGTCGCGTCGGATGCCGGGGCTGACCTCCGTCCGGCGAGCAAACCAGTGCCGGGGTAGTTCCAAGGCGGTTTCTTGCCGGAGTGCGGCTCGACCGCAAGTTTAGAGTCCCGATTGGGTTGCAGGTTGGGTTCGATGCCGGATCGCAAGCTCGACTGGAAGCGTATCGAGGACGACCTGCGTCGGATTTTCCGGTTGCCGCCGGCCAGCCCGTTGCGCAAGGCGGATGAACCGCCGCCCGAGGATATCCTCGATCATATCGCCAGGGCGCTCCGGGATTAGCGAACCCCGGATCAACCGAACTTCGGGATTGTGAAAACGGGGAGCGGCGCAGCAGCCGGCAGCCTGGCCGTGACGCATCTTCCCGTCGTGCCATGCGTTTCAGCCATGCAGCAGACGACGCCACAGGCCCGTAAGGCTGCGGACGGCGGCAAAGCCCCCGGAGGGGGCATTGCCTTCAAGAGAGAGCGTCGTTTCACCCAGGCGCTGCGGACGCTGCAATTGTCCCTTGGCGTTGATGAATATTTTTTTGAAGATCCGGCGACGTTCGCTTGCCAGCCGGCAGGGGGGCGGACCGGGGCCGGCTGGGACTGTGCTTCCCTTCCCGGAATGTGCCGTTCAAGGCGTTCCCGCAGGAGGGAAGGCTCCTGCGGGCGTCTGCTTTGTGGGCGCCGGAACCGGCGCCGATGTAGCGTTACGGCGTGGTCGTTACGGTGGTCGGGACGGCGATCGCCGAACCTGTACCCAGTCTGATGCTGTTGACGATACCGGCAACGCTGGCGCCCTGCGCGACCGGGGTCGTCAACAGGCCGACGAAGGTCAGGAACTTGTTGACGTCCGCCATCTGTGCGTTGGCGACGTAGAGCACGTCCTTGTCCCGGACCTTGAAGTCGCCGGCCAGGAAGTAGGTGCTGGGCGATGAGAAGTCCGCCCTGTAGATGGTCGGAACGGTCGATCCGGCGAAGTTCTCCACCGGGTAGCCGAGACGCTTCAGCAGATCCTTGCGCTCATGCCGGAAGACGAATGCCGTCGATGGATTGGCGCGGGCATCGGCGAAGCCGCGGACCTTGCCGAGCGCATCCATCAGCGACAGGCTGTCCGCCTCGAATTCGACCCGGCCGCTTTGCAGGTCGCTGCCGCCGAACGCGCCGAGCGCCACGAATGTTCGCGGCTCGCGGGCCACATAGACGACGTCGCCGGGGCTCAGAAATACGTTGTTGTTGGCCCGGGCGACGATGCTGTCGAATGCGACCGCCTCGGTGCGATTGCCACGCTTCAGGGTGACGGCCGCTTCGTTGCCGGGAATCGTCAGGCCGCCGGCGCGTGAAATCGCGTCCAGCAGGCGCATGCCGCCCGCCATCAACGGGAAGGTGCCGGCGCCATTTACCCGGCCAAGCACGCTGACCTGGTTCGCCCGCTGGTCGCGAATGCTGACAATGACCTGCGGGTCAATCGCCCGGTCCTTGATGAGGTTCTGGATTTCGGTCTGGATCGCCGTCAGGCTGCGGCCGGCGGCGCGGATCTTGCCGGCATACGGGACGGTGATGAAGCCGCTGTGGTCCACCACCTGCAGGGGAAGCTCGGTGGCGCCGGCATTGAACAGGCCGCCGGTGCCCGCTTCGAACACCGTGACGGCAAGCTGATCGCCGACGCCGGGGCGAATCTCCGCGGTGCCGCGACCGCCAGTGAAACCGGGGCCGAACCCCTCGTCATAGGCCAGTGCCGGAAACATCGAGGGCTCAAGCTGGATCAGCATATAGCTGACCGGCTGGGCCTCTCTCGAAACAAATTCGGCTTGGTTATCAATAGCCTCAGCCGTGGGGCCGGAGCGAGGGACAAAGCTGGCGCAGCCGCCGAGCGATAGGACTAACGCAGCAGCACAAACCCTGCGCGCCCACCCAGACCCCGTCATCTATCAAGCCCCCGATATGGCCGACTGATTCCCTTCGGTAATCCATCGCCATGTTCCATTCAATATAAACAAAGTGCCTGAACAGCTTTCTTTGATGGTGTGTGGCTTTAGGGTTATATCGACCCTGCCGTCAGGCGTGACGGTATGTTTTGCTGGGGAACGGATGGTGTTCACCGGCGCAGATCCGGCGGCCGGACGCCTGCCGAACGGACCGCCGCAGCGATCTGGAATTGCCCGATCAGTGGCGGGTTCAGCCTGCCGTCCTTGATGAAATTCCTGACGCTTTCGACGGTGCTTGCCAATGCCTGTTTGTTGTTGAACAGGATTTCGGCATTATGGCTCTGCTTGATATTGCGCAGGCCCTCGAAGCCGTAGCCGCTTGCCAGGTTGTTGGATGCGGTGCCGTCGGAGGTGCCGATCATCCGGATCGCGACTTTGTACTTGGCCGTCGGCATCGCCACGACCAGATTGTGTTCGACGGACGCGCCAACCACGTTATAGAGCGATATGCCGTGGGGCGAGCTCTGGACGATGACGTTGTCGCGTACCGCGATGTTGTGTGCCGCGAGATGTGTGTCGAAAGCCAGGAAAATTCCCTGAACGTCGGAGCCGTCGCCTTGCAGCATCAGGTTCTCGGCGACCGTAACATTGCGCGACGGCTCGTCGGTGCCGGCCGACCAGAACTGCACATAGTCGGCATGTGAATCCTCGGTCGTCTGAAATGCCCCGAACCGGTTCCGGGTGATCGTGACATTGCTGGCCTGGGCGAAGTTGATGCCATCCGAGCTCATGCCGCTGATATCGTTATGGGTCACGGTTACGTCGTCGACCGCCAAGCCCACCAGCCCACGGTAGAAGCCGGAAAACCGGCAATCGCTGACCACGATCTCGCTGCTTTTCTGCAGGAACACTCCGCGGAATTCCAGGTCAGGCGGAGCGACAGAGCCGTCGAGGGTCAGACCCGTCATCAGAAGCCGTCTCGCGCCCTCGACGTTCACCAGATTGTCGTATTTTCCCTCCGGCCGGGCACTCGGCTTGATGGTAATGTTAGCCAGCGTCAGTCCGTCGACGTTGGAAATCGCCAGACCAGAAAACACTGGCTGCGCTCCAGGATCGGCGGCGCCGATCCGGACGCCCGCCGAGAGGCCGTGCAAGGTCACATTGCCGTAGTTGCCCGGTGCAAGCGCAATCGTCTTGTAGGTGCTGTTTCGCAACGCGACCGCCAGCTCGGCCGGCGAAGTGACGGTGATATCTGCCTTGCCCGCAGCGGACGCGCGGGTTTCCGCCGCCGCCAGCCCTGTATGCGCAAGCATTGCAGATACGGCAGCCGCGCACACGGCGATGCGGGCCGGGCTCGTGAACAGGCGGTCGGGGCGGACATTCATCATATATCGGACGCCGGCTTTGCTTAACGATCGAAGCGCAGGAGTATAACATTATCATGCAGGGGTTGCCGCTCAATCGCCGGGGCGGTGTGATGTGCAATCATTGTTAAGCGAGGCGGAGTTTCGGTTGGATCCGGTAGCCCATTTTCCGGGCCGTGCGACAAAGGAAGGGCGGAGCGTGCCGTCCTGCCGGCCGCAGGTCGACTGGCTTCCGTCGGCGGGCGACCAGGTCTGCGCGCCGGGCGAGTGTCATCTGTGGCGCCACGATTTGCGGCGGTATGGCTCTACCGGAAACGAGCCGGAGGATCGGACGCTATGGTCGTCGCTTTCGGATGACGAACGGGAGCGGGCGGCCCGCTTTCGTTTTTCTCGGGACCGGAACGCTTACGTGGCTGCGCGCAGCGGGCTGCGGCGGATCCTTTCGCTGTATACGGCAATCGCGCCGGCGGATCTGGTCTTCACCTATGGCATACGCGGCAAACCGGCACTGGCGCATGCGGGGCTGGCGCCGGGCCTTTCCTTCAACCTCGCGCATTCCGGCGCTTATGCCGTCTATGCCATCGGCAATCGGCGACAGATTGGGGTCGATGTCGAAAAGGAGCGGCCGGACCTAGCCATCGACGATCTCGCCGCCGCGAATTTCTCGCCGCAGGAGCGGTCCGTGTTGCAGGAGCTTCCCGCCGAAGCGAGGCTCGGCCGCTTTTTCTCGCTGTGGACCTGCAAGGAGGCCTATGTGAAGGCGTGCGGCGAGGGGCTTTATATCCCGCTCGACAGTTTCCACGTTCTGTTCGGAGCCGATGGCGATGCACGCCTCCACGCGCCTGACGGTCGCTGGCAGCTGCGGCTGTTCGCTGCGGACGAGGCTCATCCGGTTGCGCTGGTGCATGACGGCGAGGCGGCCCGCTACCGGTGTCATGAGTTGTGAAACCGCTTCACATCGTCGCAAGTATCAATTCATTTCGTTCGTTCGTTAAATGTGATGTTATGCCTTTAACGCTGTTGCTGTATAATCGCACGGAGCGCGTGGACAGCTGGCAATCGTCGGTGCTTATATGGGAACCGTGAAGCGCATCGAGCAATCGAGCGGCCGAGCAAACCGGATGGATGCAGGCCGCGAGAATGCACGCAAGGCGCTGGCACATGCCCGGCGCCGGCAGGATTGCCGGTCTTGGTACAGGCGACGGAAGTCGCGTCCGCGATCGTTATCAATCAATTGCGTGAAGTCACTTGGATCAGTTTTCGTTTAACAGTCACGTATCGCAGATCGGACCCGGCGCTGGGGGCGGGGTCCGGTCCAACGCCACGGTTCCGTATGGAGGTCTCTTGGACGACTCCCTCAACGCCCCCGATCAGGTGTTCTTCAGGTTGCCGGTCACGCCGGGGATTGGCGGTCCGCCAAGCAGCGAAGCGCTGCTGCGGATCGTGGACACGTTCGCGCCGTCGCAGCCGGTTTTGGACCCGCTGAACTTCACCGGGCGAACCCGGCAGCTCGAACAGTTGATTTGCGCCATCGAGGAACATCGTAACCATGTCCTCGTTTACGGACCCCGCGGTTGCGGCAAGACCTCGCTCGCATTGACGCTGCTCGCCAAGGCGCAACAGGCCAGCTACACCACCATCTATCTGACCTGCAGCAGCAGCAGCACGTTCCAATCCATCTTCCGGTCCGCGTTGCGTCATATCCCCCGTCGCTATGATTTGACGGCCGATAGTCTCAGCGATGTCATGAATACCAACTTCTCCGATCTGCTGCCGGCGGAAGGCGTGACGCCGCAACTGGTCGGCGAGTTGTTCTCGCGCATCAGCGGCACGCGCGTCATCATAGCGATCGACGAATTCGAACTCAGATCGGGGCTCGGTATCGCGGCGGAAGTCGTGGAACTGATGAAGAATATCTCCGATCACGGCGCGCCTGCGCACCTCATCCTGATCGGTGCCGGCACATCCTGGGATGATCTGCTCGGCCATCAGGATTCAATCCCGCGCTCGCTGTTCCGGCTCAAGCTCGAACATATGTCGGACGACGAATTGGCGGCGGTGATCACCCGCCTCAGCAAGACCGCCGACCTCGATCTGACGCGCGAAGCGCTCGACGAACTGGTCGTTATTGCGCAGGGCAAGCTGTTCGCGGCAAAGCTGATCGCACTGCGGGCGGCGAAATCGGCGGCGCTTCGGAAGGCGGAAGTGATCGACATGTCGGACTTCGACGAGTCGGTCGACGACCTGTGCCAGCATTTCAACTCGAGAGGATTTGCCGACGTTCATAACACGCTCAAGAACAGCGCGTCGCTTCAGGTCATCTTCCAGACCATTGTCAGGACCATCCGCGAGGTGGGCGATTACTTCACCGTCGAGCAGGTGCTGGCGCGTTGCGATGCCGAAGCCGGTTCGCAGCGTGCCGCCGTCCAGCAGGTCGAACTTGTCTTGAAAGCGCTGACGGAGACGCGCAGCGTGCTGGTTCAGTCGGAGCGCAACGGTACTCAAGTGTACCATTTCGCCGATCCAAGCATTGAGCTCGCGATCGCTATTCTCGCTTATCAGTCGCGATCGGTTCAGATGCCGCGGTGGGCACAGAACCGTTTCTGAGATCAGTCGTCCTCTAAGTCTTGTTATCCGGTTATCCAGCGTGGCCGGAATGCACGCCGGATCGTGACAGAGCGCCTGCGCGCCGGCATGCACGGTTCCGGACTTCCGAAAGGGACGCCGTCATTCGGCGCCGACGAGGCCGAGACGTTTGCCGTCGTAGACCTTTTCGCGCAGCGGTTCCCACCAGTTCTTGTTGGTCATATACCATCGGATCGTGTGTTCGAGGCCGCGTTCCATCGTCCATTGCCGCTGCCAGCCGAGATCGCGAGCGGCCTTGGTGGCATCGACGGCATAACGTAAGTCGTGGCCGGGACGATCCTGCACGAATGTGATGAGGGAGCGATACGGCGCAGCCGCCGGCGCGATCCGGTCGATCGTGTCGCAGATGTCCTGAACGATCGACAGATTGGTCCGTTCGCAATTGCCGCCGAAATTGTATTTCTGGCCAGGCACGCCTCGCGTCAGCGCCAGAAACAGGCCGCGTGCATGGTCCTCGACATGCAGCCAGTCGCGGACATTCGTTCCGGTGCCGTAAACCGGCAACGGTTTGTTTTCGAGGGCATTGAGAATGGTGAGCGGGATGAGCTTTTCGGGGAACTGGTGCGTGCCGTAATTGTTCGAGCAGTTCGAGACGATGACCGGCAAGCCGTAGGTCTTCTGCCACGCCAGTGCCAGATGGTCGGATGCGGCCTTGCTGGCCGAATAGGGCGAACTGGGCTGGTACGGTGTGTCCTCGTGGAAACGGCCGCTGTCGCCAAGCGAACCGTATACTTCGTCAGTCGAGACGTGGACGAAACGGAACGCCTCGCGCTCCTGCGCCGGCAGCGCGTTGTAGTATTGGCTGGCCGCTTCGAGCAGATGATAGGTGCCGACGATATTCGTCTCGAGAAATGCGCGCGATCCGGTGATCGAGCGATCGACATGGCTCTCGGCCGCCAGATGCAGGATGCCGGTCGGCCTGAATTCCTCGAAAATCGTATCCAGCGCGGCGCGGTCGCAGATATCGGCTCGCTCGAATGCGTATAGCGGGCTGTTCTCGATCGATGCCAATGATCGCAGGTTGGCCGCATAGGTCAGCCGGTCGATATTGACGGTCGGAATTTTGTATTCCCCGACAAGCAGCCGGCAGACGGCGGAACCGATAAAACCCGCTCCTCCGGTGACGACGATCCGCATCTTGCTGGGCATTCGGAGATTTCCGTTCCGGGCCTGGGCAGAATGCGCAAGCGCGGCTTCATGTTATTAACATAACAGAAAATATCGAATTCTGCGATAATGGCCAGTCGGATCGCATCGGAATAAGCGGATCTGGAACTGTAACGTTAATCGGGGCCTGTGGCATGGCTTGCCGTCCGCCCGTGACCGGCGGATACCCGCCGGACGGCGGGAGCAAACCTGGAGAGGGGGCGCGTGATGTGCGCGTTCGGGCGGCAGCACTCGTGCCGGCCGCGTAAAGCGCCCGCGATTTTGCGGCAATGCGTGCGACGTATCGCTCGCCCGCCGGCGCCGAGTTGCGCAACCAGTTCAAACCATTGATACTCCGCCGTTTGCGAACCAAGGTTGGGAGGAGAGTGAATGATGCATAGGACCGGCGGCCTGATCGCCATTCTGGTAGCTGCCCTGCTTGCGGGAGTTGGCACCCCGGCCGAGGCAAAGGACAAGGTCAAGGTCGGCTTTATCGGCCCGCTGACCGGTGGCAATTCGGTGATCGGGATCGGCGGCCGCAATTCCGCAGACCTTGCCGTTCGTTTGCGCAACGCCGACCCCAAGACCAAATATGAATACGAACTCGTGGTGCTGGACGACGAGTGCAAGCCGAACGTCGCGGTGCAGGCGGCGACCAAGATGTCGACCGATCGCAGCGTCATCGCCGCGGCTACGCATTATTGCTCGGCCACGGCCATCGCGACCGTCGATGTCTATCAGAAGTTCAACCTGCCGATCATCGTGTGGGGCGCCGTGCTGCCCGACATCACCTATCGCAAGAAGATCGCCGAGGTGCATCGCGTCAACGGCACGATGATCAACCAGAACGAGGTCAACGCCGAACTGCTGACCAAGATCGGCTACAAGAATTTTGCCGTCATCCACGACACGACCGACTACGGCAAGGGACATAACAAGTATTTCAGCGAGGCGCTGGCCAAGCGCGGCGGCAAGATCCTCGGCACGTTCGGAGTCACCGCCGACCAGCAGGATTTCACCGCCGAACTGACGCAGATCAAGGCACTCAATCCCGAAGTGATCTATTTCGGCGGATTGACGCCGATCGGCGTGCGTATCCGCTCGCAGATGGACAAGCTTGGCATCAAGGCGGTGTTCGACGGCACCTCCGGCATCGTCTCCGACGCCTATATCCAGGGCCTGGGGCCGCTTGCGGAAGGCACGCTGGCATTCCGCGAGGGCGCGCCGACCGAAAAACTGCCGGGCGGCAAGATGTTCCTGGAAAAGTACAATGCGCAGAAATATGACGGCGCGCCGGAAGCCTATGGCCCCTTCGCGTTCGCCGCGATGGACCTGATCATCGACACGATCGAGAAGGTCGGCCACGACCGCAAGAAGGTCATCGCCGAACTGGCGAAGGTCGAGAACCGCGACTCGATCGTCGGCAAGATCACCTTCGACGACCACGGTCAGAACACCGTTCCTGTCGTCACCAAATATGTCGTGCAGGACGGCAAGTTCATCGAATGGGACGATAGCGAATACGCATCCGGCAAGCGCAAGCTGCCCGGCCAGAAGTAATCGGTCTTCGGTGGAGCGGAATCGCTGATTCCGCTCCGCTTTTTTTCATCATATCGGGAGATGGCGACATGGATGTCGGGCTGATTGCCCAATACATCATGAACGGACTCATGCTCGGAACGATGTATGCGCTCGTTGCCGTCGGGTTCACCCTGTTCTTCGGCGTGCTCGACATCATCAAGTTCTCGCATGGCGACGTGCTGACGGTCGGCGCCTTCATCGCGCTTGCAACGTTTGTCGGGCTGAAGGCGATCGGTCTCGATTCCGAGCCCATCCTTCTCGTCATCATGCTGGTTGTGGCGGTGTTTGCGACGGCGTTGCTCGGCATGGTCATCGCCCGCTATCTGGTGCTGCCGCTACGCTCGGCGCCGGCGCTCAATACGCTGCTGATCACGCTGATGCTGGGTACGGTGCTGCGCGAGATGGTGCGGCTGTTCTATCCGGAGGGCGCCAATCCGAAGCCGTTTCCCGCGTTGCTGCCGTCGGGCTCGGTCAATATCGGGCATTTCAATCTGCGCTACGACAATCTCATCATGCTCGCTGCCGGCGTCGGTGTGATCGTTGGATTGCAACTGCTGCTCAATCGGACGCGGCTCGGTCTCGCCATCCGCGCGGTCGCCCAGGACGACGAAACCGCACGTACCATGGGGATCAACTTCACGGTGGTGGTGCTGATCACCTTTGCCATCGGCTCGGGGCTGGCGGCTTTCGGCGGCATCATGAACGGGCTCTACTACAACGAGATCAATTTCGGCATCGGTCTGCTGCTCGGCGTTATCGGCTTTGCGGCGGCCATTCTCGGCGGGCTCGGCAGTATTTACGGCGCGATCCTCGGCGGCTTCCTGTTCGCTGCGCTGCAGACCATCGGAGCTGTCGCGTTGCCGTTCGCCAGCGCCTACAAGGACGTCTTCGCCTTCACCGTCGTCATCATGTTCATGGCCTGGCGCCCGACCGGCCTGATCCAGGAAAAGATCAGCGAACGGGTCTGATATCATGACAGAGATGAACACATCGCGCGCGCTGTCGCTTGCGCATTCGCCTGCGCCGCTGTGGCCGGCCATCGTCGCGCTGGCGGTCGCTGCCGGCTATGTCATCGCGCTCTTGGCCGTTGAGGAGCAGACGCTGATCATCGGTCTGCTGGCGGCGGCTGTCGTTGTCGTCGTCGGTGCCAATTATCTCGGGCTGTTCGATGCCGTCGGTCGCAGTTTCACCGAGCATGAAGGGGCCTTCGGCCTGTTTGCCATCGTTGCGGCCTGCGCAGTCGCCGCCTATTTCCACGAGGACCATTTCGTCCTGCTGCTGATCGTCACCGTGATCCTCTATAT
Source organism: Pseudolabrys sp. (assembly GCA_035556795.1). GTDB lineage: Bacteria > Pseudomonadota > Alphaproteobacteria > Rhizobiales > Xanthobacteraceae > Pseudolabrys. The sequence goes on from DATMEV010000041.1 coordinate 35,481, forward strand.
CGTGGCGACGCTCGGTCTGAATGTGCAGTTCGGATATGCCGGTATTCTCAATTTCGCCGGCGCATCGTTCTTCGGCGTCGGCGCCTATACGTCGGCAGTGCTCAATGCCCATACGGCGGTTCCGACATTGCTGGTGGTGCTGATCGGCGGGCTGTGCGCGGCGCTGATCGGCTCGTTACTGCTGCTGCCGGTGCTGCGCACCCGTGGCCACTATGCGGCGCTGGTGACCATCGCGTTCGCGCTGTTGTTCAAGACCTTCCTGGAGGTCAATGACGTGCTCGGCGGACCGCAGGGTCTGCAGGTTGGCGGCATGAACATCTTCGGCTGGTCGTTCAACGATAATCTGTCGATCGGCGGCATCGAATTGTCGTTCTATCTGAACTATTTTCTGGTCAGCATGCTGTTGCTTGTCGGCGCTTTCGTGCTGGTACGGCGGCTCGAGCGAAGCTGGATCGGTCTCAATCTCGATGCGCTGCGGCTGGACGAGACCGCGGCAAGCTGCTTCGGGCTCAATATCGCGCGCTGGAAGATCGTCTCGTTCACGCTCGGCAACCTGCTGATCGGCATGGCCGGCGCGCTGTTCGGCATGGTCGGCAGCTTCATCGCACCCAATAATTACACTTTCGCGGATTCGCTGATCCTGGTGTCAATCCTGCTGCTCGGCGGTATCGGCAATGCTTGGGGTGTGATCGTAGCCACGATCATCGTCGTGATTGTGCCGGAAAAGCTGCAAACCATTCAGGAATACCGCTTCCTGATCTATGCCGCGCTGGTCATCGCCGTGTTGTTGTTCCGCCCCGAGGGTCTTTTGACGCGCCCGGTACGGCGCTATTTTCCGGGGGGGCGGTCATGAGCGGAGCCACAACCGAAACCAAAACCGGGACCGAGGCGATGCCGGCGGCGACGGCCATTCTGCAGGCGCGTGGTCTGACCCGTCAGTTCGGTGGCGTCGTGGCGCTCGACAATCTCGACCTGACGGTCAATGCCAACGAGATCCTCGGCCTGATCGGGCCGAACGGTTCGGGCAAGACCACTTTCTTCAACGTCATCACCGGCATTTATCAGCCGAATGGCGGCACGGTAACGTTCGAGAATGCCGACGTCACCGGCGCTTCGCCGCAGAAGATGTATCATGCCGGCGTCTCGCGCACGTTCCAGCGTTCGCGCTTGTCGCTGCCGCTGTCGCTGTTCGACAACATCATGATCGGCAACCACAAGCGGCTCAATCAGGGACTTTGGTTCAACCTGATGCAGCGGGGGGCGTTCAGGGAGGAGTTCGAGAAGAACTATCAGGCCGCGCGGGCGCTGCTGGAAATCTTTTCGCCGTCGTTGGTCGGGCGGATGTTCGAGCCGGTCGGCGCCTTGCCGATGATCGACCGCCGCCGTATCGAGATTTGCCGCGCGCTGATCAGCGCGCCACGGCTGCTGCTGCTCGATGAGCCGTCCGCCGGTATGACGCATGACGAGACCGCCGCGCTGATGAATGACATCCTGCTGGTGCGCGACCAGAACCGCAATCTGACGATCGTCATCGTCGAGCACGAGATGGGGGTGATCGAGCGCATCACCAATCGTTGCGTGGTTCTGAATTTCGGGCGCAAGATCGCGGACGGGCCATATCGAAGCGTTGCCGCCGACCCGCTGGTGCAGGAAGCCTATCTGGGGGCGTCGGAATGAGTGGAAAGCTGGTCATCGAGAACGTCTACACGGCCTACGACAAGGCCGACGTTCTTGAAGGTGTGTCGCTGACCATCGAGCCCGGCAAGGTGACTTGCCTGCTCGGCTCCAACGGCTCGGGCAAGACGACGCTCATCCGCTCGATCCTCGGGCTGACGCCGGCGCGCGCCGGGCGCATCGTGTTCGATGGGGTGGATATCGCGGCGCTGCCAACCCACAAGGTGGTGGCCGCCGGCATCTCCTGCATCCCGGAAGGGCGCCGGGTCTTTCCGAAATTCACCGTCGAGGAGAATCTCCGCCTCGGCGCCTATCAGGAAACCTCGGCCACGCTCATTCGCCAGCGGATGGACGAGGTTTACGGGTTGTTTCCGCGGCTTGCCGAGCGGCGGAGCCAGCTTGCCGGCACGATGTCGGGTGGCGAGCAGGCGATGGTCTCGATCGGGCGCGGCCTGATGCGCGCGCCGAAGCTGCTGCTGATCGACGAGCCGTCGCTCGGGCTGTCGCCGCTGTTCGTGAAAGAGAACTTCAACATCGTCCGCCAGATCAACGAGCGCGGCATCACCGTTTTCCTCGTCGAGCAGAACGTGCACCAGACGCTGGCGATTTCGCATTACGGCTATGTATTGTCGAAGGGGCGGGTGGTCGCCGGCGGCACGCCGGCCGAACTGGCGAGCCGCGACGAGGTGCGGGAAGCCTATTTCGGTTAAGGCAACGGACGGCGGGAGCCAGTCATGATGGATGCGGTTGAGGTCACCCGGCGGCTCGTGGCGTTTGACACGATCAACCCGCCCGGCCGCGAGCGCGATTGCATGACCTGGATCGCCGACCAGCTCGATGCCGCCGGTTTTGAAACTCAGCTTCTGCCGATGGGTGAGGAGCGCGCCAATCTGGTGGCTCGCATCGGTGCAAGCGACGAACCGCCGCTGTGTTTCTCAGGCCATATCGACACGGTGCCGCTCGGGCTCGTGCCATGGTCGCGGGATCCGTTCGCCGGCGAGATCGTCAACGGCCGCCTCTATGGCCGGGGTAGCAGCGACATGAAGGCCGGCGTTGCCGCGTTTGTCTGTGCGCTGTGCGAACAGGCGGACAGCCTGAAAAACGGCCGGGGTATCCTCGTGGCCGTCGCCGCCGGCGAAGAAACCGGTTCCGATGGCGCGCGAGCGCTGGTGGAGGCGGGCGCGATCGGTCCGCTCGGGGCGGTGGTGATCGCCGAACCGACCAACAATGCCCCTGCCGTGGGGCACAAGGGCGCGTTGTGGCTGAAGGCGAGCTTCTCCGGCAAGACCGCGCACGGCTCGATGCCGCATCTCGGTATCAATGCCGCCTACAAGGCGGCACATGCCCTGGTTGCGCTGGAGCGTCTGACGCTGACGGACCCGGGGCATCCGCTCGGCTCGCCGACATTGAATGTCGGCACCGTGCATGCGGGGCTGAATGTCAATTCGGTGCCGGATCGCGCCGAACTCGGTATCGACATCCGTACCGTGCCGGGCGTCGATCATGGCGAGGTTCGTGCGCTGCTGGCGCGTGAGCTGGGTCAGGAGGCGACGCTTGAAACGCTGATCGACCTGGTGGCGGTCTGGACCGATGCGGACGAGGCCTGGATGCGGCGTGTGCGGGGCGTCGCTGATGCGGTTACCGGCGCGACGCCGAATCCGACACTGGCGATGTCGTATTTCACCGATGGCTCGATTCTCGTTCCGGCTGCCGGCCATCCGCCGGCGGTGATCCTCGGGCCCGGAGATCCGCAGCAGGCGCATCGCACCGACGAATATTGCGACGTTGCGAACATCTACGCTGCTGTTGATATCTATTCGCGGATCATCGCCGATTGGCGGCAATAACGGCGGTACCCTCGCTCTGTTTGGGATATCTGTCGCACCGCATCCGTGCTGCGCTGCAACCGGAAACCAGAGCGACGGCAATGTGCGGAGCTCGCATCCGGCCGAGCCAGCCGTCCGCCATCCTTAACGTTACATTATCGAATTGGCCGCATTGTTGCGATGGCTGTTGTGTTAGTCGCACGAGAGCGGACGCACAATGGATTGCCGGCGGCTGCCGCACCATGGGGAAGGCACCCGTTCTCAGAATATGACAGTTATGCAAAAAAAACGAAGGATAGCCGGTGCGTGGCTCTTGCCTTGAGGTTCTGTTCCCCAGAAGGATAGAGCGTGCTCTTTTCCTCGGCAGCACTATCGAGAGGCCCTTGCAATGGTCTCCTTGATTGTGATTTGGGCGTTGGTCGGCGTCGGCTTGGGCACTTATTTCCCGGCCTTTATTCTTATACCCGCCAGCACCCTCTGTTTGATGATCGTCGGCGGCGCCGGCCTGATCGAAAGCGTCGATATCGGGGGCCTCGTCGTCATGATGATTATCGGGGTGACGACGCTGCATCTTGGTTATCTGGCGGGTTCGTTCGTTCATGTGGTCGTTACCGATCATGATCGACCGGATGAGAAGCAGACTCATATGCCTCATAAGTTGCTGCTGGGATCGGATCGCTCGCAAGGGCGTTGACCGCGGCACGGCGACACCGACGATTTCTGAGCGTGCGGCCGAGTGCGGTCGAAAGCGAGAGCATCCGCCCAGGCGAGGATCGCTTGCTGATGCGTGCATGCTGGTACTTGCTCGGCAAGACGGCGCTCGGCAACAATGCGGGCGTAAACCGGTCGGCATTTACGCCAGACCTGAACGCCGGCTGGTGAGAGCCCCGACATGACGCTTCTGCCCCGCATCTGGAATCGGCTGATGGAGCGGGCCAGCGCCGGGCTGCGCATCAAAACCGTACCGATGCGCAATACGCGCCCGATCGTCTCATTCACCTTCGACGATTTTCCGCGCTCTGCCGCGCAATGCGCCGGCCGCATCCTCGAGCGATACGACATGCGCGGCACGTTCTATACGGCGGGTGGGCTCTGCGGCAAAACTATCGACGGCATAGCCTATTACGAGCCGTCGGATATCGCGGCTCTGAGTGCGGCGGGGCATGAAATTGCTTGCCATACCTTTGCGCATGTACGCGTGGCGTCGCTGCGCGCGGCGGCCCTGGCCGATGATATTGCGAGGAATGCCGACTGTTTCCGCAGCGGCTCTTTCAGGGGGTATGGACTGCCGGAACTGGAGAATTTTTCCTATCCGTTCGGCAGTGTATCGCCGTCGGCTAAGCTGGCGCTGCAGCGGCGCTTCACATCCTGCCGCGGCATTCAGCCAGGGATCAATGCGAAAACCGCCGATCTCGGTCTGTTGCGTGCGACCAGCATTTATGGTGCTGCCGTTCACCCGCGCGTTGCCGAACTGATTGCGCAGGCGGCAGCGCAGAACGGCTGGCTGATTTTCTATACGCACGATGTCAGCGATCAGCCGTCGCGCTATGGCTGTACGCCCGCCGTCTTCGCGGAGGTGGCGAATATGGTTGCCGATGCCGGTATTGCGGGCCTGACGGTCCGGGACGCGCTGGCCGCCATCCGCCGTTAGCCTTCGGCATTCCTTGTGCCCTTTTGCCGCCCTTCTGCCGCGGGGCAGGCGGGTTTGCCGTGCCGTTCCCCGGTTGCACCGGGCGTATTCTCTCGAAATGTTAAATCAATGTTGTTTCGGGGTCGGGGGTCTCTTCGCAAGTATTTGATAAAATGAAACTTTTCTCGGAGATTAACTCAGTCCTCGTATCCATATCATTCGATCTAACGCAACATTCCGGGTGGTGATATGATGTCGCAGGGCGTCGATCAGTCATTTCGAGTGGGCGTATTTTGTGAGCGAACCAGATCCCCGGCAACTGGAAGGCGTGGCGATCATCGGCATGGCCGGCCGTTTTCCCGGCGCCTCCGGGGTTGCGGAATTCTGGCGCAACCAGCTCGATCGCGTTGAATCAATTTCCTTCTTCGCGCCGAACGAAGTTGAGGTTGTGCCGGATGCGGTGGCCGGGGATGCGGCCGGCCCCGATCCCGTGCGGGCGCGCGCCATCCTTGCAGATGTCGACCTGTTCGACGCGGATTTCTTCGGTATTTATCCACGCGAAGCGGCGCTGATGGATCCTCAGCACCGTTTGTTTCTGGAGGCGTGCTGGCAGGCATTCGAGGATGCCGCCTATGATCCGCAGGCATTCGCCGGCTCGGTCGGCGTTTTCGCGGGTTGCAGCCTGAGCTCGTATTTTCTGTCCCGCCTTTGCACGCAGCCGGATTTCATCCGCAACTTCACTGGCGGCTATCAGGTCTCCCATTACCCGGAGATGATGGGAAACAGCCTGGATTTCCTGTCGACCCGCGTGTCCTACAAGCTCAACCTTCGTGGTCCGAGCTTCACCATGGTCTCGGCCTGCTCCACTTCGCTGGTCGCGGTGACGCAGGCGTGCCAGTCGCTGCTCACCTATCAGTGCGACATGGCGCTTGCCGGCGGCGCCTCGATCACCCTGCCGCAGAAGCGGGGTTATCCATATCAGCCGGGCGGCATGGTGTCGCCGGATGGTCATTGCCGGACCTTCGATGCCGATGCGCAAGGCACCGTGTTCGGCAGTGGCGTCGGCGTCGTCCTGCTCAAGCGGGTCGAGGATGCGGTCCGAGACGGTGATCACATCCATGCGGTGATCCGCGGTTTCGGCGTTACCAATGACGGGGCCGACAAGGCCGGTTACACGGCGCCGAGCATTCAGGGGCAGGCCAGCGCCATCATGCTGGCGCACGAAGCGGCGGGCATCGATCCGGAAACCATCGGCTATGTCGAGGCACATGGCACGGGTACGCCGCTCGGCGACCCGATCGAACTGACCGCGCTGGCGCAGGCGTTTCGCGCGCGAACCGACAAGCGGCAGTTCTGCACCATCGGTTCGGTCAAGCCCAATGTCGGGCATCTCGATATCGCGGCCGGCGTTACTGGTCTGATCCATGCGACACTGGTGGTGCGTGACGGCGTCGTGCCGCCGCTGCTGCATTTCCGCAAGCCGAACCCGAAGTTTCCGTTCGAGGAAAGCCCGTTCAGAATTACCACTGCGCGCACGGCATGGCCGTCGGACACGATGCCCCGGCGCGCCGGCGTCAGCGCGTTCGGTGTCGGTGGCACCAATGCCCATGTTGTCATCGAGGAGGCGCCGGAGCGTATGGCCGTGCAAGCGGCGCGCACCGTGCAACTGCTGCCGGTGTCCGCCCGTTCGAATGCGGCACTCGATCAGGCGGTCCGGAATCTTGCCGACCATCTGAGAGCCTCGCCCGATGCGGAACTGGCGGATGTCGCCTGGACCTTGCAGGTTGGCCGCCGTGGCTTTCCGATGCGGCGTGTCGTAATCGCGCGCGATATCGACGAAGCCGTCGCGGCATTGTCGCGACCGCAGTCCGCGCGGCAGGCGCTCGACAATCCCTCGGTGGCGTTTCTGTTTCCGGGGCAGGGGTCGCAGCGCCTGAACATGGCGCGCGAGGTCTACGATACGGAAGCAGTGTTCCGCGAGATCGTCGATCAGTGCGCGCAGCTTCTGCAGCCGCATCTCGGTCTTGATCTGCGCGCGGTGCTTTATCCGCCGGTCAATGCCGAGCCGGTTGCCGACATCACGCAGACGGCGCTCGCCCAGCCGGCGATCTTCGTCGTCGAATATGCACTGGCGCGATTGTGGATGAGCTGGGGCGTTCGCCCGGCGGCGATGCTTGGCCACAGCATCGGCGAATTTGTTGCCGCGTGCCTCGCCGGCGTTTTGTCCCTTGAGGATGCGCTGGCGCTCGTCGCATTGCGGGGCCGCCTGATGCAGGACCTGCCGACCGGTGGCATGTTGTCGGTGCGCCTGCCGGAGGCGGATCTGCGCCAGCGCTTGCCCGACACATTATCGCTTGCTGCGGTGAACGCGCCGGCGCTGTGCGTCGTCGCCGGCCCGCATGATGAGCTCGATCGCTTTGCGCGCGCGCTGAGCGATGACGGAATCGTCAGCAGCCGGCTGGTCACCTCGCATGCGTTCCACTCGGCCATGATGGAGCCGGCGGTCGAACCGCTGAAAGCCGCTGTCGGCAGCATGCGGCTCAATGCGCCGGCTATTCCATATGTGTCGTCGGTGACCGGGCGGTGGATCACCGCCGACGAGGCTACCGACGCGGGCTATTGGGCGCGGCACGCGCGGCAGGCAGTGCAATTCTCTGCCGCGGTCGCGGAATTGCGCCAGCAGGCGAATCTCATTCTTCTCGAAGTCGGACAGGGGCGGGTTCTCGGCACGCTGGCGCGGCAGCATCCATCGTCGGCTGAGCAGTCCGTTGTTTCCAGTCTGGCCGGCGATGCCGCTGATGACAGCGAGGCACGAGCCCTGCTGTCGGCTGCCGGCGCGTTGTGGGCGTCCGGCGTCAGCCTGGATTGGCAGGAATTCCACGGCGGTCAGCGCAATCGCGTGCCGCTGCCGACCTATCCGTTCGAACGCAAGCGTTTCTGGCTCGACGACGCCGAGCCGCCGCTCGTCGGTATCAGCGAGACGAACATAACGTCGCCGACGGCGAGCCAGATTTCAGAGGATGTCAGAGCCGTGAGCACATCAACATTGTCGCCAACCTCGTCGGAGCCATCGGGGCGGGAAGCTCGCATCCGTGCAGCACTTGCGGAGATTTTCGAGGAACTCTCGGGTATCGATCTGACCGATGGCGCCGGAGCGACGACATTTCTGGAACTGGGACTCGACTCGCTGTTTCTCACGCAGGTGACGCAAGCGGTACAGAGCAAGCTCAATCTGAAACTGACATTCAGCCAGCTTCTCGGCGACCAGTCGTCGCTCGATGCGCTCACAGCCTATGCGCATGAGAACCTGCCGCCGGAGGCTTTTGCGGAGATCGCGCAGCCGGTCGCGGCGCCGGTTGTCGACGGGACGACAAGTGCTGCGGTCACGGGCGCAGCAAATTCCCAACCGGCTGCCGCCCCTTCCGAAATATCGCCTGGTACGGCGGTAGAACGGCTGTTGCATGAACAGGTTCAGGCGATGACGCAACTGTTCGCGCAGCAGCTTGACGTGCTGCGCGGCGGCGTCTCGCCGGCGATCGCGGCACCGGCCGCTGCGCCAGCGGCTGTGTCGCCGTCTGCGTCGCCGTCGGCCACGACCCGAGCCGCACCTTCGGCGGCGCCACCTGCGCCGGCCGGGAAGACATTCGAACGGTTCCGTCCGATCCAGCGCGGTGCATCGAACGCACTGACCGAATTGCAGCAGCAGCGGCTCGGCCAGTTGGTCGAGCGCAGCAATGCACGAATGGCCAAATCCAGGCAGATGACGCAGACGGCGCGGTCGCGTCTCGCCGATCCGCGCGTCGTTTCCGGATTCCGCTCACAGTGGAAGGACCTGGTCTATCCGATCGTTACCGATCGTTCGCAAGGTGCGCGGATCTGGGATATCGACGGCAACGCCTATATCGATCTCGTCAACGGCTTCGGCCCGATCATGCTCGGGCACCGGCCGCCTTTCGTCGAGGCGGCAATCGAGAAGCAACTCAGGGCCGGCTTTGAAACGGGGCCACAAACGCCGCTTGCCGGTGAGGTCGCGACGCTGATCTGCGAGATGACGGGCAGCGACCGCGTGACGTTCTGTAACACTGGTTCGGAAGCGGTCATGGCCGGCTTGCGCGTCGCCCGTACTGTGACCGGACGGTCGAAAGCGGTGATGTTCACCGGCGATTATCACGGCCTGTTCGACGAGGTGCTTGCCAAGGGCATAACGACGAAAGGCGGCGACCTGCAATCGATCCCGATCAGCCCCGGCATTCCGCGCGAAAGCGTCGCCAACATGGTCGTGCTCGACTACGGCACGGATGCCTCGCTGGATTGGCTGCGGCGTAACGGCAAGGACGTTGCCGTTGTTCTGGTCGAGCCGGTACAGAGCCGCCATCCGGATTTCCAGCCCGTGGAATTCCTGAAGGAGGTCCGCAGGATCACGCAGGAGGCCGGAACGGCGCTGCTGTTTGACGAGGTGGTCACGGGCTTCCGCTCGCATCCCGGCGGCTGTCAGGCGTTGTTCGACATCAAGGCCGATCTGGCCACTTACGGGAAAGTTGTCGCCGGCGGCATGCCGATCGGGATTCTTGCTGGTTCGTCGAAATTCATGGACGCGCTCGATGGCGGTGCGTGGCAATATGGCGACGAGTCTTATCCGGAAGTCGGCGTCACCTTCTTCGCCGGCACCTTCGTGCGTCATCCGCTGACGCTGGCTGCGGCGAAGGCGGTGCTCGACCATCTCAAGGAGCAGGGGCCGGCTCTTCAGGAATCCCTCAACACGCGAACCTCACAACTGGTCGCGCGCCTGAATGACATCTGCACCCAATGGAATTTGCCGACGCATATCGAGCATTTCGGCAGTGTGTTCTATTTCGGATTCGGCAGCGAGGAGCGCTTCGCCAATCTATTTTATTTCTACATGCGCGAACGCGGCATCCATATCAAGGAAGCCTATCCCTGTTTTCTCACCACTGCGCATACGGACGAAGATATCGAGACGATCGTCCGCGCCTTCCGCGAAAGCGCCATCGAAATGCGCTCGGCCGGCTTCTTCGGCGAACCGCTGGAAGCAAGTCCACCGGCCAATATTGCTCTCGCAACGGAGAGCGGAGCCGACGCGCCACTCACCGAGTCGCAGCTTGAGGTCTGGCTGTCGGACCAGCTGGGCAGCGAAGCATCGTGCAGCTACAATGAATCGTTCTCGCTGCATCTGAAAGGCCCGATCGACGCGGATGTGCTGGTCCAGGCCTTGCAGCTTGTCGTCGGGCGGCATGACGCGCTTTGCGCGCGCTTTGGCGAGGAAGGCGATTTTCAGCACCTCGGCCAGAATCTCGCGCTGGTGGCGGATATCGTCGATCTTTCGGACCTGACGCCCGATGATCGCGACGCGCGGCTGCAACTGCTGTTGCGTGATGAAGCGGTGACGCCATTCCGGCTGAATAGCGGCCCGCTGGTGCGCAGCAAGCTGCTGCGGATGACGCCACAGCATCATATTCTTGTCGTGACGGCGCACCACATCGTCTGTGACGGATGGTCGACCAATGTCGTGCTGAAGGAATTGTCGACTGCCTATAGTGCCCTCAAGGCTGGCCGCCCGGTCGATCTGCCGGAGCCGACGAGCTTCTCGCGCTATGCGCGATTCCAGACCGCGTTCTTCAGCAGTCCGGAAGGCGAGAAGGTCGAAACCTATTGGCTCCACCAGTTCAAGCTGCCGCCGCCGCTGCTCGAATTGCCGACTGACCGTTCGCGACCTGCCTACAAGCAGTTCAGCGGCGCCACCTATCGGCGCAGGATCGGGGCCGATGCCTATAACCGGATCAAGAAGGCGGGTGCCCGGCAAGGCTGTACGTTGTTCGTTACGCTGCTGACCGGGTTCCAGATCCTGTTGTCGAGACTGAGCGGACAGGACGATATCGTCGTCGGCGTGCCGACCGCAGGCCAGTCGCTCTATGAGCAGAATCTCGTCGGCCATTGCGTCAACTTCCTGCCGTTCAGGACTGCGGTCGACGGCCGTTTGTCCGCGGCCGGTTTGCTGAAGCGCGTCAAGACGACGGTGCTCGGAGGCTACGAGCACCAGAACTACACTTATGGCCGGCTGGTGAGGAAACTGGCATTGCCGCGCGATCCGGCACGGCTGCCGCTGACCGAGGTGCAGTTCAACCTCGAGCGCATTGCCGATGGCCTCGATTTCGATGGTTGCGTCGGCGAGGTCGAGACAAATGCCAAGGGTTTCGTCAACTTCGATATCTTCCTGAATATCCGTGAATCGAAGGACGGGCTTGCCATCGACTGCGACTACAACACCGGCCTGTTCGATGAAGCGACCATTGCCCGTTGGCTCGATCATTATGAAATTTTGCTCGCCGCTATCGCGGAGGATGGCGAGCGTCCGGTTGCGACGTTGCCGCTGATGACGGCGGCAGACCGCCAGGCGCTGCTGCGGCAGTTCGTCGGGCCGGAAACGGGTCCGTCCGACGTCGCCACTGTTCACGCCTTGATCGAACGGCAGGCAGAATGCAGCCCGGACGATATCGCGGTGGTGTTCGAGAACGAGCAGTTGACTTTCGCCGAGCTCGATCGCCGGGCCAACCAGCTTGCGCACCATCTGCGGGCTGCCGGCGTCCGGCCCGGCACCTTTGTTGGCGTGTTCGTCGAGCGTAGCCTGGAGATGCTGGTGGCGCTGCTTGGCGTTCTCAAATCCGGCGGCGCCTATGTGCCGATGGATCCGACTTTCCCGCCGGAGCGGCTGCGTTATGTCCTCGACGACGCCAAGGCGCCTGTGGTGCTCACGCAGCGCCCGCTTACCGGAAACTGGTCGTTCGGTACGGCGAAAGTCATCTGTCTCGACGCGGACTGGGGCACGATTGCCGGCTGCCCGGTCACGAAGCCGGACGATCACGCCGACGGCGAAGCCATCGCCTATATGATCTACACCTCCGGTTCGACCGGCCGGCCCAAAGGTGTGAAGGTGCGTCACCGGTCGGTGGTGAATTTCCTGCGCTCGATGCAGGAGCGGCCGGGCCTTGGTCGATCCGATGTGCTGGCGGCGGTGACGACGTTGTCGTTCGACATTGCCGGGCTCGAACTGTTCCTGCCGCTCTGCGTCGGCGCGAAGCTGGTCATCATTTCCCGTGAGACTGCGCAATATGCGGTGCAATTGCTGGCGCGGCTCAAGGAGGTCGGGGCAACGGTGATGCAAGCAACACCGGTTACCTGGCGGCAATTGATCGACGCCGGGTGGTCGGGCGAGCCGGAGCTTAAAGTGCTGTGCGGTGGCGAGGCACTGCCGCGCGATCTCGCCAATGCGCTGGCCGAGCGTTCGCCATCCGTCTGGAACATGTATGGGCCGACCGAAACGACGATCTGGTCGTCAGCCGGTGTCGTTGCCGCGGGCGACGGGCCGGTCGCGCTCGGCGGGCCGATCGCCAATACGCAACTCTATGTGCTCGATGCGCAGCTTGAACCGGTTCCGGTCGGCGTCCCCGGCGAATTGCATATCGGTGGTGCCGGCATCGCCGCCGGCTATCACAACCAGCCCGAACTCACCGCCGAGAAATTTGTCGGCAATCCGTTTGCGCAGCGCGGCAACGAGACGATGTACAAGACTGGCGATCTCGTCCGTATGCGCACGGACGGGACACTGGACTATCTCGGGCGCATCGATCACCAGATCAAACTGCGCGGATTCCGCATCGAACTGGGCGAAATCGAGTCCGTGCTGTCGCGTTACCCGGGCATCCGCGAGGCAGTGGTGGCGCTGCGCGAGGACGAACCCGGCGACAGGCGTCTCGTCGGCTATCTGGTGCCTGAATCTGGCAGCGTGTTTCCCGCTTCGGCGGACTTGCGCAGCTTCCTGCTGGCACAGTTGCCCGCATATATGGCGCCAGCGGCCTATGTCGCGATCGACGCTGTGCCGCTGACGCCGAACGGCAAGGTCGATCGTCGTGCGTTGCCGGTGCCGGACTGGGACAGGCAGGCACGCCGTTCCTCCTTTGTTGCGCCGCGCGACAAGATGGAAACCGCTATGGCTGCCGTCTGGGCGGAGGTGCTGCGGCTCGAACAGGTCGGGGTCGAAGACAATCTATTCGAGCTTGGAGCGGATTCGCTGCATGTGTTCCAGATTGCGGCGCGCGCTGGCAAAGCCGGCATCGCTGTGACGCCGAAGCAGATTTTGCAATACCGCACCATCGCGGCGATCTGCGCCGATCTCGAAACGGGCAAGAAGGTCGCGCCGGCACCGGCGATCAAGCCGATCCCCCGGCAGAAATTCCGCGTCAGCGCGACATCCCTGCCATGAACGTCATCGACCCCCACGCCGAAGGTCGGCCACTGGATGATATGCCAGCCGATATGGCCGACGAGGTGTTGGGAGTGGCCTCGCTGGCCGACGACGAGGTGACGGCGTTTCCCTTGTCGCCGGCGCAACTGCGGATGTTCGAGGCGATTGAGGAGAGCCCGGGCAACCCGGCTTTCAATCTGGCGTTTCGCTGGATGGCGGAAGGCGGGCTCGATCCGCAGATGTTCGATCGTGCGGTGCAGATGCTGATCGAGCGGCACGAGGTCTTGCGGGCGCGCGTTCTGCGGATCGACGAGGCGCCGATGCAGCTGATTGCGCCGGCGATGACCATTGCCGTGCCGGTGATCGACATCGAGGCTGACGGGGAGGCGCAGATGTCGCGCCTGTGCGCCGAAGAGGCGCGGCGCAGCTTCGATATCGGTGCCGGGCCGCTGATCCGCGTGTCGCTGCTACGCATGCAGGCGGATCGTCACGTATTGCTGCTGACGGTGCATCACATCATTGCCGATGGCTGGTCGGTCGGCGTGATGATGCGGGACCTGCAGGCGCTCTATGCCGCGCTCGTGGAAAAACGCGTGCCGGCGCTTGCCGAGCTTCCTGTCCAGTTTGCCGATTACGTGGTCTGGCAGCAGGAGCGCATCGGCGAAACCGGTATCGACGATAGTCTGGCGTTCTGGCGCAAGCAGTTGGACGGCTATCTGCGCCTCGACGTGCCGTCCGACCATCCGCGTCCGGAGGAGCGGACCAGCGGCGGCGACATCGTATCGGCACTCATGTCGTCCGAAACGGCAGAGGGGCTGGCGGCACTGGTTCGCAGGGACGGCGGAACGATCTTCTCCGTGACGCTCGCCGCCTGCATGGCGCTGCTCCATCGTTATACCGGGGTGCAGGATATCGCGCTCGGCTCGGCGCATGCGGGGCGCGACAGGGCGGAGATCGAAGGCGTCGTCGGGTTGTTCGTCAATCCATTCCTGCTGCGCGAGACGGTGCACGACACCGACAGCTTTGCTGTTCTCGCCGCGCGGGTTCGCGATCGCGTCTGGGAGACGGTTGCCCACCAGGAGATGCCTTTTGAACTCGCAATCAAGACGCTACGGGCGGAGAGGCGGGAGGAAGACCGGCCGTGGCGCGATCCGTTCTTTACGGTGAACTTCAATTGCTATCGCGCCTATGGCGGCAACGCGAATTTGATGCCGGCATTCGGTGGATTGCATCTGACTCCGATCCCTTCCGTGTCGCAGGGCGCGCTCTACGATCTCAATTTCTTTCTGATCGAGCGAGATGGCCGGTGGCGCGTGTCGCTGGAGTACAATAACGGCCTCTATCGCCCTGAAACGGCAGAGCGCCTGCTGGCGGCCTTTTGCGCGTTGCTTGATCAGGTTGCCCGGAACCCCGATCGGCGCACAGCCGATGTCGCGCTCGACCTGCCCGGAGGGGCAGGGGAGATCGAGACGCAAGCCGACGGTGAGGATGCCGATACCGGTCAGGTTGCTGCCGATACGATGACCCCGGACGGAGCGACGATCGGCCAGGAATCCGCAGCCGATGTTTTTGCGTTGCCGACGAGCCCTGCGCAGCAACGGTTCTGGCTGTTGACGAAGGTGAATCCTGGTGGAACGGCCTTCAACATGCCGTCGACGATGCGCCTGCAGGGTCCGCTGTCGCGATCTCGCTTGCAGCAGAGCTTCGATCTTCTGATCCGGCGGCACGAAATTCTTCGCACGACATTCAGAGAGGTCGAGGGTGATCTGCTGCAGGTGATCGCACCGGCAGGAGCGGTCCCGCTCGCCGTGTCCGATCTCGACGGGATGCCGGCAGAATCCGCCGAAGCGCGCACCCAGACGATCCTGCGCGAGGAGGCGGAGAAGCACTTCGATCTCGAGCAGGGGCCGCTGATCCGCGCGCACCTTGTCCGGCGGAGCGACACGGATCACGTCCTCCTCATTGTCGTTCATCATATCCTTGCCGATGGGTGGTCGAGCAATATCGTGCAGCGGGACC
>DATMEV010000042.1:0-15150 GCA_035556795.1 Pseudolabrys sp.
GCATGGCTGCATCGCGGCCGTAAGCCTCGGCTTCGGCTTTTTGTCAGTTGACCCGTCAGGCGCCTTCCACTATTTCCCACCGCGGGACACCTCTCCCCAACGAGAGGCTTTCTATCTGGAAGGATAGGTCATGACGGCGACTAAGCCCGGCATGCGGCCGGTTACCCCGCATTTTTCCTCCGGCCCCTGCGCAAAGCGCCCCGGCTGGTCTTTCCAAGCCCTCAAAGATGCAGTTCTGGGCCGCTCGCACCGCTCGAAGATCGGTAAGGCGCGGCTGAAAGAGGCAATCGATCTCACCCGCAGCGTGCTCGGCGTTCCCGCCGATTACCGCATCGGCATCGTACCGGCGTCGGATACCGGTGCGGTGGAAATGGCGCTGTGGTCGCTGCTCGGTGCGCGCCCGGTGACCATGCTGCCGTGGGAATCCTTCGGTGAAGGCTGGCTCACCGACGTCGAGAAGCAACTGAAGCTCAAGGACGTGACGGTGCTGAAGGCGCCTTATGGCGAACTGCCCGATCTCTCCAAGGTCGATCCGGCGACCGACATTGTCTTCACCTGGAACGGCACCACCTCCGGCGTGCGCGTGCCGAATGCCGACTGGATTTCCGACAAGCGCGAAGGACTGACGATTTGCGACGCCACCTCGGCGGCGTTTGCGCAGCATCTCGATTTCGCCAAGCTCGATGTCGTCACCTTCTCCTGGCAGAAGGTGCTTGGCGGCGAGGGTGCGCACGGCATGCTGATCCTGTCGCCACGCGCCGTCGAGCGGCTGGAAACCTATAAGCCGGCGTGGCCACTGCCGAAGATCTTCCGCATGACCAAGGCCGGCAAGCTCAACGAGGGCATCTTCGTCGGCGAAACCATCAATACGCCGTCGATGCTGTGCGTCGAGGACTATGTTGATGCGCTGAAATGGGCGCAGTCGGTGGGTGGTCAGCCGGCGCTGATGGCGCGCGCCGACGCCAACGCCGGAGCGGTTGCCGACTGGGTGGCGCAGACGCCGTGGATCGAGAACCTCGCCGTCGATCCGGCGACGCGCTCGAACACTTCGGTGTGCCTGAAGTTTACCGATCCGGCGATCACCGCGTTGCCGCTCGACGGGCAGGCGGCCTTTGCCAAGAGCGTCGCCTCGCTTCTGGAGAAGGAAGGCGTCGCCTACGACATCGCCTATTACCGCGATGCGCCGCCGGGATTGCGCATCTGGTGCGGCTCGACCGTCGAGACATCGGACGTCAAGGCGCTGACGCCGTGGATCGAGTGGGCCTTTGCCGCCGCCAAGGCGGCGCTGTCAAAGGCGGCGTAAGCCTCTTTCTCCCTGTCATGGCCGGGCATAGCCCGTCGAGGACGGGCGTAAACGCCCTGATGACCCGGCCATCCAGCGAAGCAGATAGACCCGCGGGTTGAGCCCGCGGGGGCGATCCCCGGAAATCCAATTCCTGTTGAAGTAGGCCAATCCATGCCCAAAGTTCTTATTTCCGATGCCCTGTCGCCCGCCGCCGTGCAGATCTTCAAGGATCGCGGCATCGAGGTCGATTTCCAGCCGGCACTCGGCAAGGATAAAGACAAGCTCGCCGAGATCATTGGCAATTACGATGGTCTGGCGATCCGCTCCGCCACCAAGGTGACCCCCAAGATTCTCGCTAACGCCAAGAATCTCAAGGTGATCGGTCGGGCCGGTATCGGCGTCGACAATGTCGATATCCCCGCCGCCACCGCTCGCGGCATCATCGTGATGAACACGCCGTTCGGCAATTCGATCACCACCGCTGAACATGCCATTACCATGATGCTGGCGCTGGCGCGGCAGATACCGCAGGCCGACGTGTCGACGCAGGCCGGCAAGTGGGAGAAGAACCGCTTCATGGGTGTCGAGATTACCGGCAAGACGCTCGGCATCATCGGCTGCGGCAATATCGGCTCGATTGTCGCGGATCGTGCGCTTGGCCTGAAGATGAAGGTCATCGCCTATGATCCGTTTCTGTCGCCGGAGCGGGCGCTCGATCTCGGCGTCGAGAAGGTCGAGCTCGACGACCTGCTCAAGCGCGCCGATTTCATCACCCTGCACACGCCGCTGACCGAGAAGACCAAGAACGTCATCGACGCCAATGCGATCGCCAAAACCAAGAAGGGCGTGCGCATCATCAATTGCGCGCGTGGCGGTCTGGTCGACGAGGTTGCGCTGCGCGCGGCACTCGAAACCGGTCACGTCGCCGGTGCTGCCTTCGATGTGTTCACGACCGAACCGGCAACCGAGAACCCGCTGTTCAATCATCCGAATGTGATCTGCACGCCGCATCTTGGCGCTGCAACGACCGAAGCGCAGGAGAACGTCGCCCTGCAGGTCGCCGAGCAAATGGCCGACTATTTGCTCAACGGGGCGATCTCCAACGCCGTCAACTTCCCGTCGATCACTGCTGAAGAAGCGCCGAAGCTCAAGCCGTTCGTGGCGCTGGCCGAGCGGCTCGGTTCGTTTGCCGGGCAATTGACTGAAGATGTTGTACAGAAGGTACAGATCACCTACGAAGGCGCGGTCGCCTCGATGAAGATCAAGGCGCTGACCTCCGCAGCGCTTGCCGGCCTGCTGCGGCCGCAGCTTGGCGATGTCAACGTGGTCTCGGCGCCGAGCGTCGCCAAGGAGCGCGGCATCGTCATCGACGAGACCACGCGCGAGGCCCAAAGCGATTACGAAAGCCTCATCACCATTACGGTGGTGACGCCGACGATGACGCGCTCGGTCTCTGGCACGGTGTTCGCGGACGGTCGGCCGCGCATCGTCAACATTAAGGGCATCCGCATGGATGCCGAGTTCGCGCCGTTGATGGTCTACATCACCAATCTCGACAAGCCGGGCTTCATCGGCAAGTTCTCCGGGACGCTCGGCGATGCCGGCATCAACATCGCGACTTTCCATGTCGGACGCGAGGCGCCGGGCGGCAATGCGGTCGCCTTGATCGCCATCGACGGTGAGATGTCCGACGATGTGCTGACGAAAGTCCAGGCGCTGCCGCAGGTGCAGCAGGCCAAACGGTTGCGCTTCTAGGCGCGGTCACAGAAGCAACCATCGAGCGGCTGCGCTTTTGAGCGCAGCCGCCATTTTCCCGGCGGCACGGCGCCGGAGAATAGCCGTTTTGTCGAAAAAACTTGTGCGGACAGTGCGTTAGCGGGAGCTTTCGCGCCGTTCGCAGCCTTGCCTCGGGCGGTGGCATCCTTTATCCGATGAACGCCAGCGGCCTGATTTCGCCGGGGCGCCTCCTGGCGCCTGGACTACCGGCGCGGGTGGCCTGGCGGAAAGAAAGGATCCGATGGCGAACGTGGTTGTGGTCGGCTCGCAGTGGGGCGACGAAGGCAAGGGCAAAATCGTTGATTGGTTGTCCGAGCAGGCCGACATCGTCGTCCGCTTTCAGGGTGGGCACAATGCAGGTCATACGCTGGTCATCGGCAATCAGGTGTACAAGCTGTCGCTGCTGCCTTCCGGTGTGGTGCGCGGCGGCAAGCTGTCGGTCATCGGCAATGGCGTCGTCGTCGACCTCAAAGCGCTGATCGGCGAGATCGAGACGTTGCGCGAAAAGGGCGTCGCGGTGACGCCCGATACGCTGCGGATCGCTGAGAACGCGACACTGATCCTGCCGTTGCATCAGGAACTCGACGCCATGCGTGAGTCCGGCTCTGGCAAGATTGGCACCACCAAGCGCGGCATCGGCCCGGCCTATGAGGATAAGGTTGGTCGTCGCGCCATCCGCTTCATGGACCTTGCAGATCTGCCGGCGCTGACGCCGAAGCTCGAGCGGCTTCTCACGCACCACAATGCGTTGCGTCGCGGCCACGGCATGCCGGAGGTTGATTGCCAGGCGCTCTATAACGATTTGGCGGCCCTGGCGCCGAAGGTTCTGCCCTATATGGACACTGTCTGGTCGCTGCTCGACAACAAGCGACGTGAGGGCAAGCGCATCCTCTTCGAGGGCGCGCAGGGCGCGCTGCTCGATATCGATCATGGTACTTATCCGTTCGTCACCTCGTCGAACACGGTGGCGGCGCAGGCAGCGACCGGCTCCGGCCTCGGGCCGAATGCCATCGATTATGTTCTCGGCATCTGCAAGGCTTATACGACGCGCGTCGGTGACGGACCGTTTCCGACCGAACAGGACAACGAGATCGGCAAGCTGATCGGCGAACGTGGCCGTGAGTTCGGCACGGTTACCGGCCGGGCGCGCCGCTGCGGCTGGTTCGATGCCGTGCTGGTGCGCCAGACGGTGCGGACCTCCGGCATCAGTGGCTTGGCGCTGACCAAGCTCGATATTCTCGACGGCCTCGACGAGATCAAGGTTTGCACCGGCTATCGTCTCGATGGCCGGGTGATCGACTATCTGCCGGCCGGCGAGCAGGCCCAGGCGCAGGTCGAGCCGATCTACGAGACCATCGAAGGCTGGCACGAGCCCACAGCGAAGGCGCGCTCGTGGGCACAGCTTCCGGCACAGGCGATCAAATATGTCCGCCGTGTCGAGGAACTGGTCGGTTGCCCGGTCGCCTTGCTGTCCACCAGCCCGGAACGCGAGGACACCATTCTCGTCACCAACCCGTTTGAAACCTGACATGGTGCGGTGGCGGACGCGAAAAATCGCGAAAAATCGATAGAATCAACGTATTCTGCGAGGCATAAGGCGACCTGGAGAGATGGCCGACTATTATCCGCTCATTGCCCGCGCCGTAACCGGACTCGACCCCAATACGGGCGACGTGCGTCGCGCATTGTATGAGCGCGCCCGCACGGCGCTGGTGGCGCAACTGCGCAACAGCGACCCGCCGCTGGAGGAATCCGAGATCACGGCGGAGCGGCTGGCGCTTGAGGATGCCATCCGCCGGGTGGAGGCCGAGACAGCCGGCCGCCCGACACCGACCGAGCCTGATGCAGCAGCAACGGCCGACCGGGACGGCGCATCAGCGGAAGAGGCACCGAAGGGCGACCAGCCCAAAAGCGCCAAGATTTTGGCGGACAAGGCTCAGGCCGACAAGGCTGCGACGGATCAACTCGGCGACCGGCCGGCTGATAAATCCAAATCCGATAAATCCAAATCTGACGAATCCAGGCTCGGCAAAGCGGACGTCGACAAGGCGGAAAGTGCGCGGGCGGCTGCAGCGGGCGTTCGCGGCGTACTCGGACGGGCGGAGGAACTGGGCGAGGCCAGCGCGCGCTCGGCGCGAGCCGCGCGCGACAACTACGAGGCCATCCCCGATGCGGGGGAGGGGGGCGACGATCGGTTGATCGGCCGTGAGCCGCCGCCACCCTATCAGGACGAGGCCGCCGACGCCTATCCGCGCCTGCGGTCCTATTCCGGCTTCGTCAAGGCGGGGATCGCGCTTCTTCTCGGCTTGCTTATTCTCGGGCTCGGTTTCTGGCAGCGCGACACGATCACCTCATGGTTCGAAAGCGGCGAACAGCCAGCGCAACAGGCCACGCAGGACACGACGCCGGGCGCCGCCGGCAAGCCCAAGATCGCCGACCGGGTGACGCCGGGCGGCGAGGATCAGCAGCCGAGCACCGCGCCGGCGGTCAACGCTGCGCAGAAAGCCATTCTGTACGAGGAAGATCCGAACGACCCGCAGGGCAAGCGCTATGTGGGCTCGGTCCTGTGGCGCACCGAGACGGTATCGCCGGGGCCAGGATTGGCGCCGGAACTGGCTATTCGCGCCGATGTCGAGGTCCCCGAGCGGCGCATCCGCATGACCTGGTCGTTGCGTCGCAATGCCGACAGGACGCTGCCGGCAAGCCATACGATCGAGATCATGTTCAATGTGCCGGCCGACTTCTCCGATGGCGGGATTGCCAATGTTCCCGGCGTGCTGATGAAATCCGGCGAGCTGACGCGCGGTACGCCGCTGGCAGGGCTCGCGGTGAAGGTGACGGCTGGCTATTTCCTGATCGGCCTATCGGCGACCGATGCCGAAATGCAGCGCAATCTGCAGCTGCTCAAGGAGCGGCCGTGGTTCGACATTCCGGTGGTCTACAACGACGGTAAGCGCGCCATTCTCGGGATCGAGAAGGGGCCGGCCGGCGAGCGCGTGTTCGAGGATGCATTGCGCGCCTGGGGGCAGTAAGCAACGGCACCTTGTCGCCTCGAGCCGGACCACGTTTCGCCAGCCTTGGCTTTGACAAACAAAACGGCCGGGAGAATGTCCCGGCCGTTTGCTGTCGTATAGGCAGTCGCTTTCAGGCGAGCGTCACGGCGCCGCGAGAGCGCCTTGCTCCGCGGTGGTTTCGAGTGATGCGATCCGCTTCTTGACCGCGTCCTGCACCTTCTCGAAGGCGCGTACCTCGATCTGCCGCACCCGCTCGCGCGAGACGCCGAATTCCACGGCGAGATCCTCGAGCGTGATCGGGGAATCGGCGAGGCGGCGGGCTTCGAAGATCCGCCGTTCGCGGTCGTTGAGCACCGAGAGCGCGCCGCGCAGTGCGTTGCGGCGGTTCTCCAGCTCCTCGCTTTCGGCGAGCATGTGTTCCTGGTCCGGCGTATCGTCGACCAGCCAGTCCTGCCACTCGCCGCTGTCGCCTTCTTCGCGGATCGGCGCGTTGAGCGAGGCGTCGCCGCCGAGGCGGCGGTTCATGTCAATGACGTCCTTCTCGGTGACGCCGAGCCGCGACGCGATCAGCTTCACCTGATCGGGCCGCATATCGCCCTCGTCGAGCGCCGAGATCTTGCTCTTCGCCTTGCGCAGATTGAAGAAGAGCTTCTTCTGGTTCGCGGTCGTGCCCATTTTCACAAGCGACCACGAACGGAGGATGTATTCCTGAATAGCGGCCCTGATCCACCACATCGCATAGGTGGCCAGGCGGAAGCCCTTTTCGGGCTCGAAGCGTTTCACGGCCTGCATCAGGCCCACATTGCCTTCCGACACCACTTCGGAAATCGGCAGGCCATAGCCGCGATAGCCCATCGCAATCTTGGCGACGAGACGCAGGTGGCTGGTCACGAGCTTGTGAGCGGCGTCACGGTCGCCGTGCTCGCGCCAGCTCTTGGCCAACATATATTCCTCCTGCGGCTCCAACATCGGAAACCGCCGGATTTCATCGAGATAGCGAGACAGACCGGACTCAGCCTTGAGAACCGGCAAGGCAGTGCGGGCCATTGATCGTGCCCTCCTTATGTTGCCCCCGGATGATCCCGGCGGGCGGCGTGCACCGACGCTCTTGGAGCCACCGGCGCCGTTTTTGCGAATGCGAAAGCCGCAACGCATTTGCAACATATCGAACAACCGAGGCCAAAAGAAGGTTCCGCGGCGTCAAGTCGCTGTGATGCGCTGGCGTGGTCTCCGTAGCGGTAGTTGAAGCGAATGATCTTCCGAAGCGGCGCCGGAACTCTGGTCGAATCGTCAGGCCGGTGAGGCCAGTTCACGACGTAAACGAGCAAAATCGGCCGGAAGTTCCGATCGGAACTCCAGCGCGACATGGCTCGTGGGGTGCTCGAAGCCCAAGAGATAAGCATGAAGGGCCTGTCTTCCAAGAGCCTGCAAGGCCTCGGCGGGCCCCGGCGTCAGCCGGGCAGTCTTGGTCTTGAAACCGGTCGCATAGGTTTCGTCGCCCATGATCGGATGCCCGGCATGCGCCAGATGTACCCGAATCTGATGGGTGCGGCCGGTTTCAAGCCGGCATTCGAGCAGGGCAGCCAGCGGCCGGTTGCTGGTATCCACGAACCGTTCGACGAGGTGCCACTGGGTCACGGCGTGGCGACCGTCGCGGCGTACCGCCTGCCGTTCGCGCGCTTGGGCGTGGCGGCCGAGCGGCGCGTCGATCGTCCCCCGCGGCCGGTCGGGTACGCCCCAGACCAGTGCCAGATACGCGCGCCGAGCGCGGCCATCGCTCTTGTCGGCGAACTGTTTGGCGAGTGCGCGATGCGCGCGGTCGGTCTTGGCGACCACCATCAGACCGGTCGTGTCCTTGTCGAGACGGTGGACAATGCCGGGGCGTTTGACGCCGCCGATCCCCGACAGGCTGTCGCCGCAATGCGCGATCAGCGCATTGACCAGCGTTCCGGTCTGGTGGCCGACGGCCGGATGCACGACCAGGCCTTTGGGCTTGTCGATGACGATCAACTGGTCGTCTTCGAAGACGACCGAAAGGGGAATGTCTTCGGCCTGCGGCGCCGCCATTTCGGGCGGTGGCACGCGCACTGCGACAGATTGCCCGGAATTGACGCGATGGCTCGGATCGCGGATCGTGCGGCCGTCGATCGTGACGTCGCCAGCCTCGATCAATGCCTTGAGACGGGAGCGCGACAGTGCCGCGGGACCTTCTCCCAGCCGTGCGGCCAGCACGCGATCGAGCCGGCCGCCGGCCTCGTCGGCGGAAATCGCCACACTGAGTGTGTTATCCAGCGTCACCGCGACGTTTCCTCTGATTCATCCAAGAGCCGTTCATGAGCAGTCCGACGTCACGCCATCCCGATCCGCACACCGGCGACGACGATACGCCACTCGATCCCGCCGCCGCCGGCGCGCTCGCCAAGGTGCGCAGGCTGGCGCTGGTCGGTGGTCTGACGATGATGCTCGGTATCGGCGCGATCTTTACCGTCATCGGCTATCGTGTTTTCAAGGCGGATGGAAGCGCGCCGACCGCGTCCGGCGTTGTCGCAGCCGTCCCGGATGTTGCCGCGGTATTGCCGCCGGGTGCGCGTGTCGTCGGCAGCGCCGTCGGCGGCGACCGGCTGCTCGTCACCGTCGAGGTCGGCGGCGTGACCGAATTGCGGTTGTTTGACCTGCATGCGCTGACGCCGGCAGGTCGTCTGCGGCTGACGCCGCAACCCTGAGCGGGACATCTGCCGGCCGGGTGCGCTTTTCCCGCTGTTGCACGGATGGTACCGTGACAGGCTGATATTCGACGTGCCGTATCGAGTTATCCAGGAGCCCAGTGACAATGGCGAAGTCGCCGACTAGATCGTCCGCTAAATCATCGGCCAAAACTGCAACAGCGGCGCCGACGCAAAAAGCGGGAAAAATCACCGACAAGGCGGCCGCGTCAGCCGAGGCCATCGACGACAATCCGGCGACATCCGGTCACATCATCGTCGGCAAGAGCGGCAAATATGAAATGCTCGATCTGCATTTCGGCAATCGCCATGGACTGGTGACCGGTGCCACCGGTACCGGCAAGACGGTGACGCTGCAGGTTCTTGCCGAGGGTTTTGCCCGGGCCGGCGTGCCGGTCTTTGCTGCCGACATCAAGGGTGATCTCTCCGGCATTTCCGCAGCGGGCGAGGCGAAGGAGGCGTTCGTTCAGCGCGCCGGAAGCATGGGGCTTGCCTACCAGCCCGATCAGTTCACCACGGTGTTCTGGGATTTGTTCGGCACCGAGGGACATCCGATCCGCGCCACGATCTCCGAAGTCGGACCGCTGCTGTTGTCGCGGCTGTTGCAGCTCAACGATACGCAGGAAGGCGTGCTGAACATTACCTTCCGTGTCGCCGACGAGCAGGGGCTCGCCCTGCTGGACCTCAAGGATCTGCGCGCGATGCTCAGCTTCATCGTCGACAATGCATCCGACTTGCAGAAGACTTACGGCAATGTGTCTCCGGCGACCGTCGGGGCCATCCAGCGACAATTGCTGGTGCTGGAAAATCAGGGCGCCAATTCGTTCTTCAGCGAGCCGGCCTTCGACATCAACGATTTCATGCGTCAGGATCGCGACGGCCGCGGCATCGTCAATATCCTGGCCGCTGACAAGCTGATCGCCAATCCACGGCTTTACGCGACTTTCCTGCTGTGGATGCTGTCGGAATTGTACGAGAAACTCCCTGAAGTCGGCGATCGCGACAAGCCCAAACTGGTGTTCTTCTTCGATGAGGCGCACCTCCTGTTCAACGATGCGCCGAAGCCTCTGCTGGAGAAGATCGAACAGGTCGTCAGATTGATTCGTTCGAAGGCCGTTGGCGTCTATTTCGTTACTCAGAATCCGCTCGACGTGCCGGACACGGTGCTGGCGCAGCTCGGTAACCGCGTGCAGCATGCGCTGCGCGCCTTCACCCCACGCGACCAGAAGGCCGTGCGCGCGGCCGCAGACACCTTCCGCCCCAATCCTGACCTCGATACCGCGCAGGTGATCACCGAGCTCGGCAAGGGCGAAGCGCTGGTGTCGTTCCTCGAAGGCAATGGCACGCCGTCAATCGTCGAGCGCACCATGATCCGCCCGCCGTCGGCGCGGCTCGGCACCATCTCCGATGCCGAACGGCAGGCGGCGATTGCGGCGAGCCCGTTCAAGGGCAAATACGACACGGTCGTCGATTCGGAGTCGGCCTACGAGATCCTGCAGAAGCGCACGCAGGAAACCGCGGCGGCGACTACCGAAGGGCAAAGCGGTGGCTGGTTGGGCGGTGTTGGCGGCATGCTCGGCTCGATTTTCGGCACCAACCGGCCGCGTGGACAGCGGTTGAGTACCGGCCAATTGGTGACACGCGAGATCACCCGGTCGGTCACCAATCGTGTCGCTGGCAAGGTCGCGGCCGATGTCGCGTCCTCGGTGCTCGGCAAATCGCTCGGTAGCACCGTGGGGCGTTCGATCGTGCGCGGCATGCTCGGCGGCATCCTGCGCCGCTGACGGCAGGGCGCGCCAGGAGTCAGGGCGGCCGGAGCAGCGCCGGGACTGTGGCTGGCAGCATGGTTCCATACCGCGGACGCCGAGCGATCCGCGGCGAGGCATTCGCCTGCGTTGCCTGCGGATTGCCAAATTCTCGTGGCAGAGGCGGTCTTGCGCTCCATCCTCGGCGATCTGCCGATGATGGAGCGCGACGTCGCCTTATAGCGGTGCATCTTCGCCTTTTGTCCACCGACCGGATTTGATGACGCGATGATTTTGTCGTTTCTCGAAGAACATCCATGGATCGAGACCGCCGTGGTAGCGGCGTTCGTGGTGATCCTGGCGCTGGCGGCCAATATCATCGTCAAGACCGTCGTCCTGAACATGTTCAATCGGGCGATGCGCTACATCTCGTTCGGGCGCGACGAAGAGATCCGGCGCCATGGTTTGATCCGCCGGCTGGTGAATATCGTGCCGGCCGTCGTGCTGATGATCGGCGTCAAGCTCGTTCCCGGCCTGCCGGCCTCGGTCGTGACGATCGTCGGCAATGTTGCTTCGGCGTTCATCGTGCTGACCATTGTCCTGGCGCTCAGCGCCGCGCTCAGCATTGCTGAAACGATCTGGAATCGCCGTCCGGACGCCAAGGAAAAGCCGATCAAGGGCTATGTGCAGGTGGTGAAGATCGGGCTGTTCATCGTTGGCGGCATTCTCGCCGTCGGTGCGCTGGTCGATCGTTCGCCGCTTATTCTGCTGTCAGGTCTCGGCGCCATGGCTGCGGTGCTGCTGCTGGTGTTTCAGGATACGCTGCTGTCGCTGGTCGCCAGCATCCAGATCTCGTCAAGCAACATGATCAAGCTCGGCGACTGGATCGAGATGCCGCAGCTCAATGCCGACGGCGACGTCGTCGAGATCGCACTGCATACTGTCAAGGTGCAGAACTGGGACAAGACCATTACCACCATCCCGACGCGCAAGCTGATATCGGAATCGTTCAAGAACTGGCGCGGCATGACCGAAGCCGGCGGCCGTCGGCTCAAGCGGGCGATTTACCTCGACCAGACCAGCATCCGTTTCCTGCGCGACGAGGAGATCGCGCGACTGTCCGAGATTCGCGTGCTGCGGGATTATCTCACCGGTCGGCTCACCGAGATCGATGCATGGAACAAGGTCCATGCAGCGGGATCGGGCAACCCTGTCAATCTGCGGCATGTCACCAATATCGGGACGTTTCGCGCCTATGTGCAGTACTATCTGCAGAACCATCCAGGCATCCACAAGGGCATGACGCTGCTGGTGCGGCAGTTGGCGCCGGGTCCGGAAGGGCTGCCGCTGGAGATCTACTGCTTTACCGCGAGCACGGCCTGGGTGGACTACGAAACGATCCAGTCTGATCTGTTTGATCATCTTTATGCAGTGTTGCCGGAGTTCGGCTTGCGGGCGTTCCAGAATCCGACCGGAGCCGACATTGTCCGCCTGTTCGATGCCGCCCCGGCGTTGAAGCGCGAAACGGAGGGCGAGGGCGCGCCGCGCCGGCAGCCGGCACTTGCCCACTCGGGAAGCTGATCCTCGTCCGGCGCCTCCGTTGTGTATACGGCGGTGGTCGCGTGCGCGGATCGCCGAAGCCGCGACTCCCGCCGGTGGCACTCTCCGGCGCGGTTTCCTGCGCCTCCCGACGACGGTTTTCATCGTCGCGAGGGCTAAGCCGGTGATGGAAACCCGCATGGGTGATGGAAACCTGCCCCGACGTCTGTTGGCGATCAAGCCGGCCGCGCATGGCGGCGTCATGGCACGTGCCGGCCATGGCCGCCGCTTTCGGCCGCCCTGCCGGGGCTTCGATTGGACTGTCTCGTCCCGGC
Source organism: Pseudolabrys sp. (assembly GCA_035556795.1). Lineage (GTDB taxonomy): Bacteria > Pseudomonadota > Alphaproteobacteria > Rhizobiales > Xanthobacteraceae > Pseudolabrys. The sequence goes on from DATMEV010000042.1 coordinate 12,418, forward strand.
CCTGCCGTGGCGCCGGTAGACGCGGCTTGCACGGCTGCGCGATCGAGGCTATTTGAGGCACTCTCAGCGCTCCCTTCGTCTAGCGGTTAGGACGCGGCCCTCTCAAGGCTGAAACAGGGGTTCGATTCCCCTAGGGAGCGCCATTCAATCCGACCCACTCGACCTCATGCTGGAAATAGCGGGTAGCGGGCGGATAAGACGCCGTTGCGCCGTGATGGACAGATGGCATCTGTCGGCTTCTGAAAAAAGAACGGTAGTCGCGCTCGCCCGATTCCTTCATCTCGCGGATGGTCGAGATAGTTCCGGCCGACGCAATAGATGCGCCGGACCTGGAACGTCGCCGACCCGCCGGCGACCGGCAGTACGGTCGGCGGAACGACAACGGATTCTTCTGCTGCGACGGCCGTCATGATGTCACCCGTTCCGTTAGATTCGCGGCAGGTTCAATTCAGCGACGATCTTCTTCCACTGTTCGACCTCCCGGGCGATCACCGCATCGAACTGCTCCGGCGCATCGATCGGCGCCAGCCCCACGGTCTCGATCGCGCTTTTGTATGTGTCGGATTTGGCGATCCGCACCAGATCGGTCCGCAGCCGCTTGACGATATCAGCGGGAACCCGTGCCGGCGCGACCAGCCCGTACCAGCTCGTGAAGCCAAAACCGGGAAACGTCTCGCCGACGGTTTCAAGATCGGGAAGATAACGCGCCCGCTTCTCGCCGAGGCAGAACAACGGCTTGATCGTTCCGGCCTTGATGTGCGGGACAGCATCGCCATAGGGCGACAGGCCGATATCGATCTTGCCGCCGATCACGTCGGTCATGGTCAGCGCCGAGCCGCGATAGGGAATGATAGTGATATCGATGCCGGTGACTTTCTTCAGATACTGGATCTGCGGCGGCGACTGCACGCCGCAATTCACCGGAATCCCGGTCTTCTTCACATGCGCCATCAACTCCTTGAGATTGGAGTAAGGCCGGTCCTTGTTGGCGACGATGAGAAGATCGGTCCCGGCCATCAACGACAACGGCACGAAATCCTTCTGCATGTCGAAGCCGGGATCCTTGAAGATCGCCATGTTCTGCGCGAGCGGCGCCAGCGCCGCCAGCAGCGTGTAGCCGTCCGGCTCGGCCCGCGCGACAGCCTGCGCGGCGATATTGCCGGAGGCGCCGGTCTGGTTTTCGACCACCACCGGCTTGCCCAGCGCGTCCTGAAGACTCCGCGCCGCAGCCCGCGCCATGAAATCGGTGGGCCCACCGGCCGCCGCTCCCGACACGATCCTGACCTGGCGCGTCGGGTAATTCGCCTGCGCAAATCCGGTCGACGGGATCACCGACCCGACGCCGGCAGCCACCGTCGCCTGCACGAAGCCGCGGCGGGACAGGTTATCGATACTCGACAGCATCTTTCGCGACATGTCTTCGTCCTCCTGTATCCGGCAAAACGAGCGCCACGCGTGTTCAAGGCCATTCGGATCGAAAAAATCCGGGCCCGAAGGCCCGGATCCGTAAGGATCAGCTTCCGAGGATCACGCCCCTCGGCTGCTTGAAGCAGAAGTCGGCGATCTCGCCGGCACGGGTGAACCACACCCGGTCTTTCTTCGGATGGTTGACGCAGTGCAGGAGCGCCTTCTTGAACGGCCCGAACCGGAACGGCTGCCCGATGATGAAGCCGTGCAGCGAGATGCAGTACACCAGCGGTTCGCCGCTCTCGGACTGTTCGAGCAGGGTCTCGAACTGGTCGACCAGCATGTCGGCAAACTCGCGGCCGGTGTGGTCGCGGTTGATGACGGCACCGGCATCGTTGAGTTCGAGCGGATAGGGAACCGAGAGAATGTCGCCTGCGCGCGTGCGCATCCACATCGGCTGGTCGTCGACCGGCCAGTCGAGCAGATGCGTGTAGCCGGCTTCCTTCAGAAGGTCGGGTGTCACCTTGGATTCGGCAGCCCCCGGCCCCATCCAGCCGGTCGGCCGCACGCCGCAATATTGCTCGATCGTCGACGTGACGTCGTCGATCATGCGCTTCTCGTCGATCTCCCAATGCCCGGCCAGCGTTTCGGCATTGGTGCGGCCGTGGCCGAGAATGTCGTCGCCGCGATCCTTGATGCGCTTGACGATATCTGGATAGAGCCGTGCCACCTCGCTGTTCAGCAGGATCGACGCCGGCAGTTTGAGCTCGTCGAAAAGCTGGAACAGCCGCCAGATGCCGATCCGGTTGCCATAGTCGCGCCAGGCAAAGTTGCGCGTGGTCGGCGGGCCGCCGCGATGCGTCGGATCCATCCCGCGGCCGGTGAGAAACGCAAAATGCTCGACATTCAGGGCGATGTAGAACGCCAGGGTCTTGCCGCCCGGCCAGGTGTATTTCTTGCGGCTTTCGATTGACGAATGATCGTAGCGAGTGTGTCCCGGAATCATCAATGAGGACCTTTCTGACTGATGGAAAATGCAGGCGGCGCTCAGTGCGCCGCCTTGTCTTTCCGTTCGGGCATTTCGAGGAACGAGAAGAACGTGTTGTAGAAGCGTTCCTTGTTCAGGCTGAGATGGGTGATGTGGCCGGCGCCGGCCATCACCGTGAACTGCTTGTCGTCGTTCGGCAGCTTGGCGAAGAACTTCAGCAGATCATCCATGGTGGCGATGCCGTCGTGCGCGCCGCGCATGATCAGAACCGGCATCGGCAGCTTTTCCGGCGCGACCACCGGCAGGATCGAGCACATATCGACGAAGGTGCCGGACGG
>DATMEV010000043.1:0-28933 GCA_035556795.1 Pseudolabrys sp.
CGAAGTCGAGCCGGATGCCGTCGCGGCGATGGCCGAAATCAATGCGGGCGATCCCCTTCCCGACATCGTGGAAGTCGACGCCTCGGTCGAACGGCTGCGGCGCGAGCGCGAGCGGCTCGGCGCGGTCAATCTGCGCGCCGAGGAAGAGCTGCGCGAAGTGGAGGAACAGCACGGCAAGCTCACGGTCGAGCGCGACGATCTCGTCGAGGCGATCAAGAAGCTGCGGCAGGGCATCCTCAGCCTCAACCGCGAGGCACGCGAGCGGCTGCTGACCTCGTTCCAGACCGTCAACGCTCACTTCCAGAAGCTGTTCACGCAGTTGTTCGGCGGCGGCAATGCCGAACTGCAACTGATCGAGAGCGACGACCCGCTGGAGGCCGGCCTCGAAATCCTCGCCCGCCCGCCCGGCAAGAAGCCGGCGACGCTGTCGCTGCTCTCCGGCGGCGAACAGGCGCTGACGGCGATGGCGCTGATCTTCGCGGTGTTCCTCACCAATCCGGCGCCGATCTGCGTGCTGGACGAAGTCGACGCACCGCTCGACGATCACAACGTCGAACGGTTCTGCGACCTGCTCGACGAAATGACGAAGATGACCGATACCCGCTTCGTCATCATCACCCACAATCCGATCACCATGGCGCGGATGAACCGGCTGTTCGGCGTCACCATGGCCGAGCGCGGCGTGTCGCAGCTCGTTTCGGTCGACCTCGAAACCGCCGCGCGCTTCCGCGACGTCGCCTGACGTCGACGGCGGGCGACCATCCCGCGTGATGGTCGCCGGCGCGAATGGCCGCTCCTCATGACCCCGGACCTGCCCTCCGATCTGAAAGCCGCGCTGGAACGCGCTGCGTTCGGCGTGTCACGGAATGCGGCAGCCGGGCGCGCCGCCGCTATTTCCCGCGCCTATCGCGACGGCGCATCCTCGCAACTGATCGCCGATGCCGGGGACGCGCTCGCCTATGCGCTGACGCGGATGCCGGCGACCTATGCCGCGGTCGCCGCCTGCCTCGACGCGCTGCGGGCGGCGCTCCCCGCTTTCGCGCCGGCGAGCCTGCTCGATGTCGGCGCCGGGCCCGGCACCGCCAGCTTCGCCGCCGCCGAGGCTTTCGACGGGCTTTCGGACGTCGCGCTCATCGACGCCAATCCGGCGTTGCGCGACCTCGCATTGCGGCTGATGGCGGGATCGGCGCGGCTGCGGCAGACCACCTACCGACTGGGCCAGGCCGGAACCGAACTCGCCGCCGCCGCGCCTGCCGACCTCGTCATCGCCAGCTATGTCCTTGCCGAACTGTCGCCGGACGAGGCGGCGGCGCTCACCGAGCGGATGTGGACGAAGACCGCAGGCGTGCTGCTGATCGTCGAGCCGGGGACGCCGGAGGGCTGGCGGCGGGTACTGACCGCCCGCGAGGCGCTGATCGCACGGGGCGGCCAGATCGCCGCCCCCTGCCCGCATGACACGGACTGTCCGCTGGCGCCGCCCGACTGGTGCCATTTCTCGCAACGGCTGCCGCGCTCGCGCGACCATAAGCAGGTGAAGCAGGCCGACGCACCGTTCGAGGACGAGAAATTCGCCTATCTCGCGGTCAGCCGTCTCCCCGTGCCGCAGCGCGCGGCGCGGGTGCTGGCGCCCCCGGTGCTGACCAAGGTGGCCGTCACTGCCCGGCTGTGCACGGCCGACGGGGTGGCCCTTCTGAATGCGCCGCGACGCGACAAACCGGCCTATGCCGCCGCCCGCCGGCTGCGCTGGGGCGACCCGGTCGCCGCGCCGGCACTTGAGCCGCATTTCGAGCCGGCCGCCCCGGATATCCTTACGCGCTGACGCGCCGCTCAGCGGCCGCAGCGAGGCCGCGACATTTCGCCCGCATAGCGCTCCGGATATTGCCGGCCCTTCGTATCGCCGGGCGGAACCTTTCCGCCCGTCCCGCATTGACGCGGTACAATGCCGGGCGGCTTCCCCCCATCCCCCCCGATAGCCGAACGGCCAAACCCCAGGTCCCCCAGACCTGGGGTTTTCTTTCATTGGAGATTCCTTTCATGGAGTTTTCCTTATTGGCGCACCGACATCCGCCGTACCGGGCAAGCGACGGCGGCGTGCCGGGCAAACGGAAAAGCCTCGCACAGTCCGGCGGGGACAACCCGCCGGAACCGCCATGAAAAGCTTCGCCGTCTGCGATAGGTTTTACGGCAGGCAAGTTTTTTGACCGTCACCGGCCCTTGGCCCTTGGGAGAGAGCGAATGTCGACAGCAGGCTGGATCATACTGGGCGTCATCGTCGTGCTCGTGCTGTGGGTCTTCACGATCTACAACGGACTTGTGGGCCTGCGGCAGCGGGTCAGTCAGGCCTTCGCCGACATCGATGTCCAGCTCAAGCTGCGTCACGACCTGATTCCGAATCTGGTCGAAACGGTGAAGGGCTACGCCTCGCACGAGCGCGGCACCCTCGAAGCGGTGGTTCAGGCGCGCAATGCCGCGATCGCCGCGCCCGGCGTCGAACAGAAGGTCGCCGCCGAAAACATGCTGACCGGCGCGCTGAAAAACCTGTTCGCGCTGTCGGAAGCCTATCCCGACCTCAAGGCCAACCAGAACTTTCAGCAATTGCAGACCGAACTGTCGGATATCGAGAACAAGCTCGCGGCCTCGCGCCGGTTCTTCAACAATGCGGTGCAGGAATACAATACCGGCATCCAGCAGATTCCGGCGGCGTTTTTCGCCGGGTCGTTCGGCTTCCATCCGCAGCCGTTCTTCGATCTCGGCGAGACGCGCGCGCAGCTCGATCAGGCGCCGAGCGTCAAGTTCTAGGTCGCCGTGGCACGCCCGACCACATGGTCCGGAACGCCGCGCCTGAGCGCGGCTCGTGTGAATCTTCGGCGCGCCACGGGACGCGGCGCGCCGCCGTGGTTCGTCGATCCATGGTTCGTTGATATGGACTGCTGATATGGCCGCCTACGGCCTTTACACACATATCCAGTCGAACAGGCGCCGCTCGGCCGCCCTGCTGATCGGCCTGTTCTTCCTCGTCTATGTGCTGGTGTTTGCGGGCGCGCTGCTGGCCGAGGCGATGCTCGGCGACGCCTCGCTCGACTGGCTGCTGCGCGCCGCGCTCGCCGATACGCTGAAGGCCGCTCCCTTCGTCACGATCGGCACGCTGATCTGGATCTGGATCGCCTACAAATTCCACCAGATGATGATCGACGCGATGACCGGCGGTCACGAGGTGGCGCGCACGGAAGAGCCGCGGCTCTACAACCTGCTGGAAAATCTCTGCATCTCGCGCGGCATCCCGATGCCGAAGCTGAAGATCGCGGAAGACGAGGCGCTCAACGCCTTCGCCACCGGCCTCAATCAGCAGCAATATTCCATCACCGTCACCCGCGGCCTGCTGAACGCGCTCGACGACGCCGAGATCGAGGCGGTACTCGGCCACGAACTGACGCATATCCGCAACGGCGACGTCCGCCTGCTGGTGATCGCGGTGGTGATCGCCGGCGTCATCTCGTTCTTCGGCGAGATGGTATTCCGCCTGGTCTTCCAGGGCGGCCTGCGCTTCGGTGGCGGCCGCTCGTCGGGCAACGGCGACCGCAAGGGCTCCGGCGGCGCCGCCATCGCCATGCTGATCGCGGTCGCGCTGATCGTCCTCGCCTGGGTGCTGTCGGTCGTCATCCGCTTCGCGCTGTCGCGGCGGCGCGAATTCCTCGCGGACGCCGGCGCCGTCGAACTGACCAAGAACCCCGACGCGATGATCATGGCGCTGCGCAAGATCGAGGGTCGCGGCGAGATCGCCTCCGCCAATTCGGCGGTGATGGAAATGTGCGTCGACAATCCGCGGCAGGGCTTTGCCGACCTGTTCGCCACGCACCCTTCCGTCGATGCGCGCTGCGACGCGCTGGTCAGGATGGCCGGTGGCCACGACCCCGGACCGCTGATGCTGCCGCCGCCCGGCGACGGACCGTCCGGACAGATCGACGAAGGCGAGACGGGTCCATGGGGCGCACGGCCATCCGGGCCATCGTCCGACCCGTCCTCCGCGCCTTCGTCGGGCCCCTCATCCGGGCCCTGGGGCCCGGCCCCGGGCGGCACCGACGGGCCGTTTCTGCCGCCTGGCTGGGGGCCGTGGGGCCGGCGCTAAGGCAATGCCAGAAAAGCGCACGGCGGTTTTCCGCGCGGATGGCATGACCGCCAAAAGTTCGCCTCCATAGGAGTTCGCATCCGCAAGAGTTCGCCTCCGATGGAATCGGAAGCGAAGCTCTCGCTATTGCTTTGACGACACGCCGCTTTGACGCCATGCGTCCGCGACGCAGCGTCAGTGCGACAGCAGCACCGGCACCGGCGGCCGCTGCAGCATGCTGCGGGTGGCGCCGCCGAGAATGAATTGCCGCACCCGCGAATGGCCGTAGGCGCCCATCACCAGCAGATCGGCGCCGCAGGCCTGGACATGCGCCTCCATCAGCGTGCCGATCCTGCGCCCGCCGGCATCGACTGAATCGAGCACCACCTCGACGCCATGCCGCGCCAGATGCGCCGCCAGCGCCGCGGCCGACTGCCGGGTCTTGATCTCCTTCTCGCTGGTGACGGTGAGCACATGGACGCGCTGCATGCGCTTGAGAATCGGCAGCGCATCGGCAACGGCGCGCGCCGCCGGCCGGCTGAAGTCCCACGCCACCACCGCAGTGCCGAGCGAGAACGGCCGCCCCGTCCGGCGCGTCTGCGGCATCACCATCACCGGGCGGCCGGCACCGAAGATCACCGCTTCGGCATACCATGGGTCGATCAGCTCGCCGCTCGGCACCGGCACGATGCTCAGGTCATGCAGCCGCGCATGGTCGACGATGATCTCCGGCACTTCGGCGGCGCCGCCGCTTTCGGCGATCACCTGCTGGAACACGTCGTGCTTTTCTGCGGTGGACCGGAACGCGGCGAGCAACTGTTCGGCGGCGGTCGCGCTCTTCTCGAATTCGGCCGCCGTCATTGCCGGAATGTCGATCAGCATATCGGCAAAAAGACTGCCGGGCGTTCGCAACTTCACCGAGCAGGCGACTGCCGACAACTTGCTGCCGAGCGCCTCGGCAATCGCCACCGCATCGTCGATCGCCGCTACTGGCGTCGGCTCTGGATAGGTCGTCAGAACCAGCAAACTGTCCTTGTAGCGCACGGTCGGCTCCCTGTGAAAAAGACGCGCGAAATCATCCGCATCCTAGCAGCGGACGAGGCCACCATATTGTTCCATCACAAAGATTGAAGCCGGCCGGCGCGCGCCATTCGGACGCATCGGCGCCGCAACGGGCGCCGCCGCAAGGACGCCGCCGGCCAGGCAGCCGTTTCAGTGGCCTTCGAAGCCGATCAGCGTGTGGACCGACACGCCCATCTTGCGCAGCCGTTCGGCACCGCCGAGATCCGGCAGATCGATGACGAAGCACGCCGCCAGCACTTCCGCGCCGAGCTGGCGCAACAGCTTGACCGCCGCTTCGGCAGTGCCGCCGGTGGCGATCAGGTCGTCGACCAGCACCACCCGCTCGCCCTTCACCAGCGCGTCGGCATGCATCTCGATCTGGTCTTCGCCGTATTCCAGCGCATAGGCGACGCTGACGCGCTTGTGCGGCAGCTTGCCCTTCTTGCGGATCGGGATGAAACCGGCAGACACCTGATGCGCGACGGCGCCGCCGAGAATGAAACCCCGCGCCTCGATGCCGGCGACCTTGTCGATTTTCGAGCCGGCCCAGGGCTGCACCAGCTCGTCGACGGCGCGGCGAAAGGCCCGCGCATTGCCGAGCAGCGTGGTGATGTCGCGAAAGATCACGCCCGGCTTGGGGTAATCCGGAATGCTGCGGATCGCCTCCCGCAGGTCGGTATCGATGCTGGACGGGATCATGACGCGCCTCGTGCTCGGAACGGAAAGATCGGGCGGCGGGCTACTTCTGCGCCTGCCGCTCCAGGAATGTCTTGCCGCCCTTCATCTTGTGGGTCAGCGGCGCCTCGATGAGCTGCACGGTGACGGCTTCCGCCGGCACGCCGCAGTTCTTCATCACCGCCGCGGTGATATCGCTCATCACTCCCTTCTTCTGCTCGTCGGTGCGGCCGGCGGCAAGAAACACATGGACCTCAGGCATGGATGACCTCCTCGATGATGGGGTTGCAATCGTCGTGCAAGAACGCGGTCAGCTTGTGAGAACCCGGCCGGCCACCGCGTCGAGCTTCGCCAGCAGGTCCGGATCGCGCGCCTCCGGCGCGGTGATCAGCGCGGTGTCGAGCGCCCGGTCGGAGCCGATCGGGCACGGCTCGTGCTCGCGCGGGAAATCGCGCGCCAGACGGGCGACGAGACGCTTGGCCTTCTCGACATTGCCGTGCAGGACCTTGATCACATCCTGCACGGTGACCGCGTCGTGGCCGGGATGCCAGCAGTCGAAGTCGGTCACCATGGCGACGGTGGCGTAGCAGATCTCCGCCTCGCGGGCGAGCTTCGCCTCCGGCATGTTGGTCATGCCGATCACCGAATAGCCGAGCGTCTTGTAGGTCATGCTCTCCGCGTAAGTGGAGAACTGCGGCCCTTCCATGCAGACATAGGTGCCGCCGCGCGCCAGCGGGATGTTTTCGGCGCCGGCCGCCTCGTCGATGCGCTGGCGCAGCAGCGGCGAAACCGGATGCGCCATCGACACATGCGCGACGAGCCCCTTGCCGAAAAACGAGCTCTCGCGCTTGTAGGTGCGGTCGACGAACTGGTCGACGAGCACGAAAGTGCCCGGCGGGAGTTCTTCCTTGAACGACCCGCAGGCCGACAGCGACACCAGATCGGTGACGCCGGAGCGCTTGAGCACGTCGATATTGGCCCGGTAGTTGATGTCGGACGGCGACAGCCGATGGCCGGTATCGTGGCGCGACAGGAACACCACCGGCAGACCGGCGATCTCGCCGATGCGCAGCGCCCCCGACGGCTCGCCCCACGGGCTGTGGACGCGCTCTTCGCGCACATTCTCCAGGCCCGGCAGATCGTAGATGCCGGAGCCGCCGATGATGCCGAGAACCGCCTTCGCCATGCGCTACTCCGTCGAAACCAGGCGCCGCCTTCCGTGCGTCTCCGCACAAACCTCGGCACACCCGCCGGCCGACTTGCTGGCCGGCCAGACCTATCGGGCAAAAACGAAGGGCCCCAAAAGGGGCCCTCGCGTCAAGACTTGAAAATCCGCTCAGGCATGCCCTTCGACGGACGACCACACCTTCTTCTTGGTGAAGTACAGCAGGCCGGTGAGCAGCAGCAGGAACAGCATGACCTGCAGGCCGAGCCGCTTGCGTTGGATCATGTGCGGCTCCGCGGCCCACATCATGAAAGCGGAGATGTCCTTGCCGTACTGGTCGATGGTTTCCGGCGAGCCGTCCTCGTAGGTGACCTGCCCGTCGGAGATCGGCGGCGGCATGGCGATCGCATGGCCGGGGAAATACTTGTTGTAGTGCGCGCCTTCCGGCAGCGCGAAGCCCTGCGGCGCCTCTTCATAGCCCATCAGCAGCGCATGGATGTAATCCGGGCCCTGCTCCTGGTACTGCGTGAAGATGTCGAAGACGAAGGTCGGGAAGCCGCGCTCGTAGGTGCGCGCCTTGGCCAGCACCGAGAAGTCCGGCGGCACGGTGCCGCCGTTGGCGGCGCGCGCGGCGTTGTCGTTGGGGAACGGGCTCGGGAAGCGGTCGGCCAGCCGGCCGGGGCGCTCGAACATGTCGCCGGAATCGTTCGGGCCATCCTTGATCTGGTAGCCGGTGGCGATCGCCTGCGCCTGCCCCGCCGAGTAGCCGAGGCCGCCCGGCTCCGCCAGATTGCGGAACGACACCAGGCTCATGGCGTGGCAGCTTGAGCAGACTTCCTTGTAGACCTTGAAGCCGCGCTGCAATTGCGCCTGATCGTATTTCCCGAACGGGCCGGAGAACGACCAGGCCTGACGCGGCGGCTGCGGCGTTTCAGCCGCGAATGCCGATGCCGCGGCGATGGACAGGGCTGCGGCAGTCGCGAGAGCGCAGAACGTGCGATGCAGTGTCATGGCGCGCTCCTCAGACCTTGGCCGCCGGGGATGGCGCCGGGGCGGGCGCGCCGATCGGCACCCCCTCCTTCAGCACCGCTTCGGAGATCGAATTCGGCAGCGGCTTGGTTTTCTCGAAGATTCCGAGCAGCGGCAGGATGATGATGAAATGCGCGAAGTAATAGGTGGTCAGCACCCGCGCGGCGAGCACATAGCCACCTTCCGCCGGTTTGGCGCCAAGCCAGCCCAAGCCGATGCAGACGGCGAAGAACACCCAGAAGAACTGCCGGTACAGCGGCCGGTAGCGCGCCGAGCGGACCTTCGAGGTGTCGAGCCACGGCAGGAACGCCAGGATGATGATCGAGCCGAACAGCGCGAGCACGCCGAGCAGCTTGTTCGGGATGGCGCGCAGGATCGCGTAGAACGGCAGGTAATACCATTCGGGCACGATGTGCTGCGGCGTCACCGCCGGGTTCGCCGGAATGTAGTTGTCGGCATGGCCGAGGTAGTTCGGCGTGTAGAACACGAACCACGCGAACATCAGGCAGAACGCCGCGATGAAGAAACTGTCCTTCAGCGTCGCATAGGGCGTGAACGGCACCGTGTCGCGATCACCCTTCGGCTCGATGCCGGTCGGGTTGTTCTGGCCGACGACATGCAGCGCCCAGACGTGCAGCACGACCACGCCGGCGATCACGAAGGGCAGCAGATAGTGCAGCGAGAAGAAGCGGTTGAGCGTCGGATTGCCGACGGCATAGCCGCCCCACAGCCAGGTCACCAGCGGCTCGCCGATGCCGGGGAACGCCGAGAAGAAGTTGGTGATGACGGTGGCGCCCCAGAAGCTCATCTGTCCCCACGGCAGCGTGTAGCCGAGGAAGCCGGTCGCCATCATCAACAGATAAAGGATGACGCCGAGGATCCACAGCACCTCGCGCGGCGCCTTGTAGGAGCCGTAATACATGCCGCGGAACATGTGGATGTAGACGGCGATGAAGAACATCGACGCGCCGTTGGAGTGCAGATAGCGCAGCAGCCAGCCGTAATTCACGTCGCGCATGATGGTTTCGACGGAATTGAAGGCCAGCGTCTCGTGCGGCGTGTAGTGCATCGCCAGCACGATGCCGGTGACGATCTGCACCGCGAGCATGAACGACAGGATGCCGCCGAAGGTCCACCAGTAGTTCAGGTTGCGCGGCGTCGGATAAGCGACGAAGGAGGAATGGATCAGCCCGCCGATCGGCAGGCGGCTTTCCATCCACTTCATGAATGCGCTTTGCGGCTGGTACGTCGAATGTCCGCTCATGCTCGAACCTTCAGAATGAAATGCTGCGGATCAACCGATCCGGATCTTGCTATCGGATACGAATGCGTAGGGCGGCACGGCCAGATTGAGCGGCGCCGGTCCCTGCCGGATGCGCCCCGACGTGTCGTAGACCGAGCCGTGGCAGGGGCAGAAGAAGCCGTCATAGGCGCCCTGATGGGCGATCGGAATGCAGCCCAGATGCGTGCAGATGCCGATCAGCACCAGCCACTGGTCGTGTCCTTCTTTCACCCGCGCCGAATCGGGCTGCGGATCGGGCAGCGTGGAGACGTCGACATTGCGCGCCTCCTCGATCTCTTTCTTCGTGCGGTGCGAGATGAAGATCGGCTTGCTGCGCCAGAACACCTTGATCACCTGACCTTCGGCGACCGGCGCCAGATCGACGTCGATCGGCGCGCCCGCGGCAACGGTCGAGGCATCCGGATTCATTTGCGCAATCAGCGGAACGATCGCGGCAACACCGCCGACGGCGGCAACCGCGCCAGTGGCGACATAAAGGAAATCGCGGCGCGTGTGGCCCGCGGTAGACACGGATGTCACAGGTTTGACCCCCTGCTGTTTTGAGGCCATCCGCACAGCCCCTGAGTCCGGAAAACAGGGCCGGGAGCCCAAATTCTGCCGGAGCAGCGTTCCGCGAAACAGGTTTCGCGGCGCGACGGATGGATCAACACAACAGCGCCCGCGAAACGCGGGTGCGGCAGTTGATAACGGTTCTATTGGCACCCTTGCGATGCGAGAGCAAGCCGGTTATCCGCGCCATGCCCAAAAGTTGCATAACAGCCCGTCGGGGAGCGATTCTGGGCTGTTTCGTCGCAGCCGGGACCGGCGGGCGGCGGAATCGGTCCCCGCCAGCCCTGCGGAAGCGCCATGCAGATCGCGCTCTATCAGCCGGATATTCCACAGAATACCGGCACGATTCTCCGGCTGGCGGCCTGTTTCGGGGTCACCGCCCATATCATCGAGCCGGCCGGCTTTCCGGTCACCGATGCCGCCTTCCGTCGCGCCGGCATGGACTATCTCGACCGGGTCAGCATCGTGCGGCATATGAGCTGGCCGGTTTTCGAAGCCTGGCGGCAGGCGGCGGGCGCGCGGCTGCTGTTGTTCACCACCGCCGCCGCCATCCGCCATGTCGACGCCGCCTATCGCCCGGACGACATATTATTGTTCGGGCGGGAATCGGCCGGCGTGCCGGAGGCGGTACATCACGCCGCCGATATGCGCCTGACCATCCCCATGCGGCCGGGTTTGCGCTCGCTCAACATCGCCGTCACCGTGGCGATGGCACTAGGCGAGGCGCTCCGGCAGACCGACGGGTTTCCATAAAAATTGGGACCTGAGACGGAACGGGCGGACACGAAACGACGCCAAACGGCTCAAGATGAAAAGACAAGACGGAAAGAGACGAGACTGAAGCCGACATGACCAGACCGCAGACCACCACCTCGCCGCTTCCCGACCCCGCCGTGCTCGACACCCGCAAGGCGACGGCGCGCGCCTGGTTCGAGACGCTGCGCGACGATATCTGCGCCGCCTTCGAGAAGCTGGAGGACGACCTGCCGGCCGGCGCGCCGCATGGTGACCGGCCCGCCGGGCGTTTCGTACGCACGCCATGGCAGCGCACCGATCATACGGGGAAAGACGGCGGCGGCGGCGTCATGTCGATGATGCACGGCCGGGTGTTCGAGAAGGTCGGCGTCCACTGCTCCACGGTGCACGGCGAGTTCTCGCCGGAATTCCGCAAGGAGATTCCCGGCGCCGAAGCCGATCCGCGCTTCTGGGCCTCGGGCATTTCGCTGATCGCGCATCCGCACAATCCGAACGTGCCGGCGGTGCATATGAACACGAGATTCGTCGTCACCGCGAAAGCCTGGTTCGGCGGCGGCGCCGACCTGACGCCGGTGCTCGATGCGCGCCGCACGCAGGAGGACCCGGACACGGTCGCCTTTCACGCGGCGATGCGCGCCGCCTGCGCGGCGCATGCGGCGGTGGCGCCCTACGACAAGTTCAAGCAATGGTGCGACGATTATTTCTGGCTCAAGCACCGTAACGAGCCGCGCGGCATCGGCGGCATCTTCTACGACTGGCTCGACGGCGGGTCGTGGGACGCCGACTTCGCCTTCACGCAGGAGGTCGGCCGCGCCTTCCGCGCCATCTATCCCGACCTCGTGAGCCGCAACGTCACGACACCTTGGAGCGAGGCGCAGCGCGAGGAGCAGCTCGTGCGCCGCGGCCGCTATGTCGAATACAACCTGCTCTACGACCGCGGCACGATCTTCGGACTGCGCACCGGCGGCAACGTCAATTCGATCCTGTCGTCGATGCCGCCGGTGGTGAAGTGGCCGTGATGTCATCACGGTGGCGATGACGATCATGCGCGTCGGCGCCGCGGATATCCTGCAGCGCGCGGCGGAAGATCTGGAGCGACGACGACAGGAACAGCCCCGCCATCGCCGCGGCGACGATCAGGTCCGGCCATTTCGTCGCCGTCAGCCAGACGGCAACCGCCGCCAGCATCACCGCGACGTTGCCGATCGCATCGTTGCGCGAGCACAGCCAGACTGATCGCACATTGGCGTCGCCGTCCTTGTAGCGCATCAGGATCAGCACGCTCGCGACATTGACCGCGAGCGCCAGCACGCCGATGGCGCCCATCACCTCGGCCTGCGGCACGCCCAGCACCAGGACGTGATAGGCGGTCGAGCCCAGCACCCACAGCCCCATCAATGTGAGGCTCGCGCCCTTGGCGATGGCGGTCCAGGCACGCACGCGGATGGCGGAGCCGATCACCGCGAGGCTGAGACCGTAGGTCACCGAATCCGCGAAGAAGTCGAGCGCGTCGGCTTGCAGCGCCTGCGAACCCGACAGCGCGCCGGCGAACATCTCGACGAGAAACATGCCGCCATTGAGCACGATCACCGCCCACAAGCGACGTCGGTAATCCGCCGACATGCCATCGAAGACCGCGTCGTGATGATGAGAGCAACCAGCCGACATCGACATCCCTTTCGATTGCTGCATCGAATATGGGATGCGGGGCCGACGTTATACAATCACAAGAAGCGCGATTATTGCTGATGTTTTTCGTAACAAGATAACAACGCGCCTGTTGCCGTTCGTAACAACATCACTTCGTCACGGCACGGATCGGCAACAACATCACTTCGCGACAACAGCGCGTTCTTCGACATTCACGATCGAGCTTTCATGCCACGTCGTCGTCGCCGTCATCCACGCGCCGCCTGATCGGCGATGCGGGCGACCGTGTTCTCGTCCATCGGAAAGCCGGCAACGATCCAGGCGCGCTCCGCCGCGGCAAGCGCCGCGCCGAGCAGCGGCCCCCGTGCAAGACCGCGGGCAAGAAAATCGGCGCCGCGCAGCGGAAACACCGGCACGGTCCAGCGCTGCGGCAGCGTCGCGAAAGCCCGCCACGCCGCATCATCGGGCGCCGCGCCCGAACGCGCCCAGCCGACCAGAGCCCGATCGGCGAAATGGCCAGCACCGGCGCGATAGAGGATCTCTCTCGCGCGCGTCTCGGCAGGCGGCGCCTCCCGCCACCAGCCTCTGGCGATAACGGACAACCGGTCGGCCTCGGCGTTGGTCAGCCGCAACCGCTCGCGCAGCCGCTCCGCGTCCTCGACGATCATCACGGCAAGCACGCCGAGCCGGCGGGTCGCATCCGGCGGCAGCGCCAGCGCCTGCTCGATGGCGATCAGCCGCTCAAGCTGCACGAGATAGACGACGCCGCCGACAAGGCGCGTCAGCAAGCCGGCATCGGTCATCGCCGCAAGCGCGGCGAGCGCGCCCGGCGCCACGATCAGCTTCAGCAATTCGGCGCGCACCCGCTCGCGCGACAGGCGTTCGAGACCGGCGCGGCCGGCGATGCAGGCGGCCAGTCCCTGCGCATCGAGCGGCCCACGCCCGTAAGCCGCATGGAAACGGAAGAAACGCAGGATGCGCAGATAGTCCTCGGCGATGCGCTGCGCCGGCTCGCCGATGAAGCGCACGCGCCGTGCCGCGATATCCGCAAGCCCGCCGACGGGATCGTGCACCGCGCCGTCGCGCGTCATGCTCAGCGCATTGATGGTGAAATCGCGCCGTTCGGCATCCGCCGCCCAGTCGCGCCCGAACGCCACCGTCGCATGCCGCCCGAAGGTTTCGACATCCTGCCGCAGCGTCGTCACCTCGAACGGCCGGCCGTCGGCGACCACCGTGACGGTGCCGTGTTCGATGCCGGTCGGCACCGCCTTGAAACCCTGCGTCCGGGCGCGGCGGATCACCTCGTCCGGCCGCGCCGTCGTCGCGATGTCGATATCGCCGATCGGCTCGCCGAGCAGCGCGTTGCGCACCGCGCCGCCGATGACGCGCGCCTCCTCGCCGTCGCGGTCGAGCGTTTCGAGCAGGCGCGGCAGCGCGCCCGCGCGCAGCCACGGCGCATCGGCAAGGCTGGCCGCGCCCGTCGTCATCGTATGCTGCCCGGCACGAAGTTGCCGCGCTCGTCGACATGTGCCGGCACATATTCGTTGCCAACCGGCGCGCCGGAATAATTGGCGAAATACAGGAAGCTGCCGAGCATCAGCAGCAGCGCCGCGATGGCGAGCCAGGCGACGCGCGACCACGGCCAGTTCTCGACCGTCAGGACCCTCGCCCGCGTGGCGAACAGGAACACCGCATAAAGAACGAAAGGAACGAGAAACAGAAATATTTCGGTGAGAACAGGACGAATCATGAGCCGTAAATCCGATCGTGCAAATTCTTCAGGATGCCGGCGGTGACTCCCCAGATGTTGCGCTCGCCGAACGGCACCGCATAGACCGTGCGCGTCATGCCGCGCCATTGCCGGCTCACGGTGCGGCGATTGGCGGGCTCCATCAGGAAGGACAGCGGCACCTCGAAGACATTGTCGACCTCGCCGGCATTGAGCGTCAGCGCGAAATCCGGCTGCACGCGCGCCAGCGTCGGCACGATGCGGTAGCCGAGCGTCGTCATATAGAGATCGAGATAGCCGAGCGGCTGCACCAGATGGCGGTCGAGGCCGATCTCCTCCTCCGCCTCGCGCAGCGCCGCCGCCAGCGGATCGGCGTCGCCGGGGTCGATCTTGCCGCCGGGGAAGGAAATCTGGCCGGGATGATCGGGCAGATGCTGGGCGCGCTGCGTGAACAGCACCGTCGGCTCCGCCCGGTCGACCACCGGCACCAGCACCGCCGCCGGCCGGATCGGACGCACCAGCGCCATCTCCGTCATCACCGGATCGATATCGTGATCGCCGCGCACCGGGATCACCTTGGGGTCCGTCAGTCCGACGGGCACGTCGAGGGTCAGTCGCCCGCAGGCGCGCTGGAAGAAATCCGGCGCCGGCACCGTTCCGGAGGGGCCGGTTCCGCTTGTTGTTCCGCTCATCGCTCCGGTCCCGCAAATTCCTTCAGGCTCTCTGCATCGGCCATCGCAAAGAATGCGCCGCCGGAACTCACCCCGAACATCCGCTTTCCGTCGATATCGCGCTCCTCGCCGCGCGCCACGAGATCGTAGAAGAGCGCCCGCGTCACCTTCGACCACAGGTCGCGGCGCACATGCAGATAGGGTTTCAGCCCCCCGGTGGCGGTTTCCGGCTCGAAACGCAACGCGTGCCCGGCGCCGCAGGCGACCCAGTCGTCGACATTGGTGCGGAACTGCAGCGTTCCCTCGACGTCGCGCATCTCCACCGCCAGAAACGGCGCGTCGTCGACCGTAATGCCGACTTTTTCGACCGGCGTGACCAGAAAGTACCGCTCGCCCTCGCGTTTGAGCACCGAGGCGAACAGACGCACCAGCGCCGGCCGGCCGATCGGCGTCTTCATATAGTACCAGGTGCCGTCGGCGGCGATCCGCATATCGATATCGCCGCAAAATGGCGGATTCCACAGATGGACGGGCGGCGTCCCGCGCGATTCGCGGGGCAGCCCGCCAATCAGCGCATCGAGACCCGTCTGCCCTTCCTTCGCCATTGTTCACCTATGCAATTCAATAGTCTGGCGGCCTGTTCGCATCTTCGTGATTCAACCCCGAACGGCGGCAGGATAGCGTAAGCTGCCGCGGATCATGCAGGTATCTATACCGGATGTGACGGCTGCGGCGACCGGCGACAATGTGCCGGCCGGCGGCGGTGACAGACGGCTGCGGCAGGACTGAACGGCGACGAACGGCAACGGATGCCGGCGACACGAGCGACACGGGAGCCATCATGGCGGCGACAGGCGAAAAACTCGAAGACATGATCGTGCGGCAGGCGGAATCCACCGCCGCTCACACCCGCGCCGCCCGGGACGCGATCGGCACGGTGATCTTCGGCCAGGACGAAGTGGTGGAGCGCGCGCTGGTGACGATCCTGTCCGGCGGCCACGCGCTGCTCGTCGGCGTCCCCGGCCTCGCCAAGACCAAATTGGTCGAGACCATGGGCACCGCGCTCGGCCTCGATGCGCGCCGCATCCAGTTCACGCCCGACCTGATGCCCTCCGACATCCTCGGCACCGAGGTGCTGGAGGAAAACAGCGCCGGCACGCGCAGCTTCCGCTTCATCGCCGGGCCGGTGTTCACGCAGTTGCTGATGGCCGACGAGATCAACCGCGCCTCGCCGCGCACGCAATCGGCGCTGCTGCAGGCGATGCAGGAGCAGCACGTCACCGTCGCCGGCGCGCGCCACGATCTGCCGAAGCCGTTCCATGTGCTGGCGACGCAGAACCCGCTGGAGCAGGAAGGCACCTATCCGCTGCCGGAAGCGCAGCTCGACCGCTTTCTGATGGAGATCAACGTCGACTATCCCGACGAGGCGGCGGAACGGAAGATCCTGTTCGACACCACCGGCGCCGACGAGACGGCGGTGAAGCCAGCGATGACCGCCGACGACCTGATGGCGGCGCAGCGTCTGGTGCGCCGGCTGCCGGTCGGCGAAAGCGTGGTCGATGCGATCCTCAAACTGGTGCGCTCGGCGCGGCCGGGACCGGAGAGCGGCGACCTCGGCCGGCTGATCTCCTGGGGACCGGGGCCGCGCGCCAGCCAGGCGCTGATGCTCGCCTGCCGCGCCCGCGCGCTGCTGCAGGGTCGCCTGGCGCCGTCGGTCGACGACGTCATCGAACTGGCGGAGCCGGTGCTCAAGCACCGCATGGCGCTCTCCTTCGCGGCGCGCGCCGAAGGCCACACCGTCGCCGCGGTGATCGGCCGGCTGAGGGCGCGGATCGGATAACGGCATTCGGATAACGGCGCAGATCACGGCATTCACATAACGACGTTCATGGCGGCCGAAGCAAAGCAGAACGACAACGAGAAACGCGCGGTCACGCATGCGACCGGCCGCGGCCATGCGCTCGCCGACACGATGCCGCGGCTGATGCTGGAAGCGCGCCGCGTCGCCGCCACCATCATTCACGGCCTGCACGGCCGCCGCCGCGCCGGCACCGGCGAGAATTTCTGGCAGTTCCGCCGCTTCGTTTCCGGCGAAGCGTCGCATCGCATCGACTGGCGGCGTTCCGCCCGCGACGAGCATCTCTACGTGCGCGAGCGCGAATGGGAGGCCACGCACACGATCTGGATCTGGCCCGACCGGTCGCCGTCGATGGATTTCGTGTCTTCGCTGGCGCAGGACAGCAAGCTCGAACGCGCTCTGGTGCTCGCCTTCGCGCTGGCGGACGTGCTGGTGCAGGGCGGCGAGCGTGTCGGCGTGCCCGGCCTGATGCGTCCGAGCGCCAACCGCAACATCATCGAGCGGATGGCGGAGGCGATGCTGCACGATCCGGCGCCGCGGCAAAGCCTGCCGCCGGACTTCGCGCCGTCGCCGCTGTCGGAAGTCGTGGTGCTGTCGGACCTGTGGTCGCCGCTCGCCGACACCGCCCGGATGATCGGGCAATTGTCGGCAACCGGCGCGCACGGCCATCTGGTGCAGATCGTCGATCCGGCGGAAGAGAGCTTCCCCTATTCCGGCCGCGTCGAATTCGTCGAGCCGGAGGGGCTCGGCAGCATCACCGCCGGCCGCGCGGAAACCTGGCGCGACGACTATCAGGCGCTGCTCGCGCGCCACCGCGCCGGCCTGCGCGCCGAGGCCGCGCGCCGCGGCTTCAGCTTCATCGTGCACCGCACCGACCGCAGCGCCAGCGATATCCTGCTGGGACTGCATGCACGCATGGGGGCTGGAATTTCCGGCGCGGACACTTCGGATGCGGGCGCTTCCGGCGCGCATGCTTCCGGTGCCGAGATCGCCGGCGGCAGCACGGTCCTCTCCGCCGTTCCGCCGACAGCAGGCGCCGCCGCGCCGCAGGCGACATCATGATCGGAAGCCTGCCCCTCGGTTTCGCGCAGCCGCTGGTGCTGCTCGGCCTGTTCAGCCTGCCGGTGCTGTGGTGGCTGCTGCGGCTGGTGCCGCCGCGCCCGCGCCGCATCGCCTTTCCGCCGACCCGGCTGCTGATGGACATCGCGCCGAAGGAGGAAACGCCGGCGCGGACGCCGTGGTGGCTGACGCTGCTGCGGCTGCTGCTCGCCGCGCTCGTCATTTTCGCTGCCGCCGGGCCGCTGTGGAATCCCTCGATCGCGACCTCCGACCGCTCGGCGCCGCTCGCCATCCTGATCGACGACGGCTGGCCGTCAGCCGCCACCTGGGACGCGCGCATCCGCACCGCCGACGACCTGATCGGCCGCGCCGAGGCCGACAATCGCGGCGTCGCCATCGTGCCGCTGTCGGAAACCGCGCGCGACATTTCCCTGCAGCCGCCAGGCGCGGCGCGCGTGCGCCTGAAACAGCTCAAGCCGCAGCCTTACATGGTCGACCGCATGGCGGCGCTGGCACCGCTCGGACGCTTCCTCAATGCTTCGCCGACGACCGACATCGTCTGGCTTGCCGACGGCATCGACGAGGGCAACGGCAGCACCTTTGTCGACGCCTTCCGCCAGATGCTGGGCGAGCGCCGCATCACCGTGGTGAGCGGCGGCATCGCACCGCCGCTGGCGCTGACCGGTGCCGACAACAATGCCAACGGCCTGACCGTCAAGGTGCTGCGGGGCCATACCGGCAGCGGCAACGACGACGGCATCGTCCGCGCCGTCGATCTCAAGGGCCTGCCGCTCGGCGAGGCCGCCTATGCCTTCAAGGGCGGCGAGACCGAGACCGACGCGACCTTCGATCTGCCGGTCGAAATCCGCAACGACGCGGCACGCCTGGAGATCGTCTCCGAACGTTCTGCCGGCGCCGTGCAACTGCTCGACAAGCGCTGGCGGCGGCGCAGCGTCGGCGTGATCTCCGGCTCCTCCACCGATACCGCGCAGCCGCTGCTCGGCTCGACCTTCTATCTGTCGCGCGCGCTGACGCCCTTCGCCGATGTCCGGCTGATGGACAATGCCGCGCCGTCGGCGGCGGTGACGCAGTTCCTGCAGCAGAACCTGCCGCTGCTGGTGCTCGCCGACGTCGGCAAGGTGACCGGCGGCGCGCATGACCGGCTGGTGCAATGGATCGACGACGGCGGCGTGCTGGTGCGCTTCGCCGGGCCGCGGCTCGCCGCCGCCAGCGACGACGACCTGGTGCCGGTGACATTGCGCCGCGGCGGCCGCATCCTCGGCGGCGCGATGAGCTGGGAGCAGCCGCAGCAGCTCGCGGCATTTCCGGGCGACAGCCCGTTCAACGGCATGGACGTGCCCGGCGACGTGAAGGTCACGCGGCAGGTGCTGGCCGAACCCGACGCGACGCTCAACGACCGCACATGGGCGACGCTCGGCGACGGCACGCCGCTGGTCACCGCGGTGCGGCGCGGCAAGGGCATGATCGTGCTATTCCACGTCACCTCCGACACCCGCTGGTCGGACCTGCCGCTCTCCGGCGCCTTCGTCGAAATGCTCAAGCGCATCGTCGCGCTTGCCGGGACCTCACCGGCGGCAGAGGGCGATCCGGCGCAGGCACAGGCGCGAACCCAGGCACCCGTGCCGCCGACCCGCATCCTCGACGGCTTCGGCGTGTTCGCGCCGCCGCCGCCGAATGCGCGCCCGGTGACCGCCGGCTATACGGCGCGCGCCACCGCCGATCACCCGCCGGGCTTCTACGGCCCGCCGGAGGGTCTCGTCGCGGTGAACACGCTGGCCGCGGCGGAGCGGCTGACGCCCCTCGACCTGTCCGGCCTCAACGCGACACGCGAGGCCTACCGGCTCAGCGAGCCGCAGGATCTGCGCGGCCCGGCCTTCCTCGCCGCGCTGCTGCTATTGATGCTCGATGCGCTGGTGGTGCTGTGGCTTGCCGGCGGACTGACACGCCTGCGCATGCGGCGCGCCGTCAGCGCCGCGCTCGCCCTCCTCGGCATCCTGCTGCTGACGCCGCCGACGGCACGGGCGCAGACCGTCGCGCAGACCGTCGCGCAGACCCTGACGCAAAACCTGACGCAAGTCCCGGCGGCAAACGCCGCCGACGATTTCGCCATGCAGGCGACCAACCGGACGCGGCTTGCCTATATCGTCACCGGCGACGCCGACACCGATGCGGTGAGCAAGGCCGGTCTGCAGGGGCTGACGCTGTTCCTCGGCCAGCGCACCGCGCTCGAGCCCGGCGAACCGATGGGCGTCGATCCGGAGCGCGACGAACTGGCGTTCTTCCCGGTGATCTACTGGCCGATCGCGCCCGGCGCGGCGACGCCGTCGCAGCAGGCGCTGACCCGCATCGACGCCTATATGAAGCAGGGCGGCATGGTGGTGTTCGACACCCGCGACGCCGGCACGGCGATGCCCAACGATCCCGCCTCGCCCGGCACGGCGGCGCTGCGCGCGATCCTCTCCTCGCTCGACATTCCGGAACTCGAGCCGGTGGCGCGCGACCATGTGCTGACCAAGACCTTCTTCCTGATGAAGGACTTCCCCGGCCGCTTCAGCGACGGCCAGCTCTGGGTGGAGGCGCTGCCGCGCGACCAGGACGAGGACGAAACGGCGCGGCCGGCACGCGGCGGCGATGGCGTCTCGTCGATCCTGATCACCTCCAACGACTTCGCCGGCGCCTGGGCAATCCGGCCGGACGGCCAGCCGATGCTGCCGCTGTCGCCGGGCGAACCGCGACAGCGCGAACTGGCCTTCCGCGCCGGCGCCAACATCGTGATGTATGCACTGACCGGCAACTACAAGGCCGATCAGGTGCACGTCCCGGCGCTGCTCGAACGGCTGGGACAATAACCGATGATGAACCTCGGCATCGCCTTCGCACCGCTGCTGCCGCCGGCGATCCTCTGGGCCGGTGCCGCCGTCGCGGCGGTGATCGCGCTGGCGCTGCTGCTGACGCGCAGCCGCGGCGCGGTGCTGCGCATCCTGGCGCTGGCGCTGCTGCTCTTCGCCCTGACCAATCCGTCCTTCACCCGCGAGGACCGCGACCCGGTGCCCTCGGTGGCGGCGGTGATCGTCGACAAAAGCCCGAGCCAGAATTTCGGCGAGCGCAACCAGCAGACCGAAACGGCGCGCGCCGAACTCGTCGAACGGCTGAAGCAGATTCCGGGCCTCGACGTGCGCGTCGCCGAGGCCGGCCGCGCGGACGGCGAGAACGACGGCACGCGGCTGTTCTCCGCCCTCTCCGCGACGCTCGCCGACGTGCCGCCCGACCGCGTCGCCGGCGCGATCCTGATCACCGACGGCCGCGTCCACGACATTCCGGCGAACGCCGCCGCGCTCGGCTTCAATGCCCCTCTGCATGCGCTGATCAGCGGGCGCGCCGACGAGCGCGACCGCCGCGTCGTGCTGCTGACGACGCCGCGCTTCGGCATCGTCGGCCAGTCGCAAGCCATCAGCTTCCGCGTCGAGGACGAGGGCGGCAGCGGCCAAGACAGCAGGACTGCGCGCGTCGATATCCGCCGCGACGGCGAGACGCTGGAAAGCCGCAATGTCACGCCCGGCCAGACGGTGCGCGTCGACGTGACGATCCCGCATGCCGGACAGAACATCGTCGAGATCGACGCCTCGCCGCTGCCCGGCGAACTGACTACCGTCAACAACCGCGCCGTGGTGTCGATCGACGGCGTGCGCGACAAGCTGCGCGTGCTGCTGGTGTCGGGCGAACCGCATGCCGGCGAGCGCACCTGGCGCAACCTGCTGAAGTCCGACGCCTCGGTCGATCTCGTCCACTTCACCATCCTGCGGCCGCCGGAGAAGCAGGACGGCACGCCGATCAACGAATTGTCGCTGATCGCTTTCCCGACGCGCGAACTGTTCCAGCAGAAGATCAGCGAATTCCAGCTCATCATCTTCGACCGCTATGCACGGCAGGGCGTGCTGCCGACCGCCTATTTCGACAACATCGCCCATTACGTGCAGGCGGGCGGCGCGGTGCTGGTCGCCGCCGGCCCG
Organism: Pseudolabrys sp.; assembly: GCA_035556795.1. Taxonomy (GTDB): domain Bacteria; phylum Pseudomonadota; class Alphaproteobacteria; order Rhizobiales; family Xanthobacteraceae; genus Pseudolabrys. Next base: position 21,643 of record DATMEV010000043.1, read on the forward strand.
GATTATGCGAGCCCGGCGAGCATCTGGCGCACGCCGCTCGATGCGATCCTGCCGGCGGAGCCGAGCGGCAGCGTCACCGAGACGCCGTTCCGCGCCGCCCTCACCGACCTCGGCAAGCGCCATCCGGTGACGCGCGGGCTGACCGGCGCCGACGCCGAGCCGCCGCACTGGAGCCGCTGGTTCCGCCTCGTCGATACGCGCGCGACGACCGGCGTCAGCGTCATGCAGGGCCAGGGCGACAAGCCGCTGCTGGTGCTGTCGCGGCAGGAGGAAGGCCGCGTCGCGCTGCTCCTGTCCGATCACATCTGGCTCTGGGCGCGCGGCTATGAAGGCGGCGGCCCGCATCTCGATCTGCTGCGGCGGCTGTCGCACTGGCTGATGAAACAGCCGGACCTCGAAGAGGAAGCGCTGCGGCTGGTCGTGCACGGGCGCAGCCTCGCCGTCGAGCGGCAGACCATGGCCGATGCCGTGTCCGAAGTGACGCTGACCTCGCCCTCGGGCGAGGAGCGCAAGCTGACGCTCACCGCCGCCGAACCCGGCATCTGGCGCGCCGGCGTCGAGGCCGGGGAACTGGGCCTGTGGCGCGCCACCGATGGCACGCTCACCGCGCTGGTCAATGTCGGCCCCGCCAATCCGCGCGAATTCGCCGAGGTCACCTCGACCACGCAGACGCTGAAGCCGCTCGCCGACGCCACCGGCGGCGACGTGCGCCGCCTCGCGGATGCCGGCGTGCCGCGTATCCTGCCGGTGCGCACGAACGCGCTCTACAAGGGCGACGACTGGATCGGCCTGAAGATGCGCCAGGCGAGCGTGGTGCGCGGCATCGGCGTGCTGCCGATCTTCGCCGGGTTCCTCGGCCTGCTGCTGCTGATCGGTTCGCTTGCCGTCACCTGGGCGCGCGAAGGTCGCTGACGCGGCCGGTCGCCGCCGGCCCCGCATCATCCAGAGGGCAGCCCGTCGCGACTCTTGACTTTATTCCTAAATGACTATAGTCCTATCCCTGTCCTGCTCGGCGAGGGGCGCCATCTAGAGGCGTCTTGATGGCGGAGCAGCCGGAGGGAGGGCGGAGGCGCAAGCGTCTGCCCGGGGTCCGGGCCGGAGATGCGGCCATGGACCGTGACGCGGCGCCCGCGCGCGACGGTTCGCAGCCGTCGCTCCCGGGCGGCGCCGGGGATCCGCCCGGAGGCACCAGGACCTCCCGCGACGGGTTCGCTGACGGGTGAGGGCTTGCGCCCGTTCCGGGCATTGCGACGCGGCCACCCGACCTGGGGACTGGCGTCAGGATGCGGAGAGCGGACGCGGCCCGAAACGAAAAGCGCGGTCCCGGTAGCCGAACAGACGCCGCACGACGAAGTCCGTTCCTTTGTCCACAAAGGACGGGCGGAGCGCCGCAAGGCGTGCGCATCCTCACCGATGCGCGTTCGCGCTTTTACCGGCGCGGACAGACCACGACGTTGCGCCTTCGGCGCTCCGTCGCCCCTCATGCGTGCCGAAACGCCGGGAGGGGCCAGAGGAAACCGCCGGCGATCCCCGCGCCGCCAACAACAGGGGCGATGACGCGCGCCTGCGCAGAAGGGACAGCAGCCGCGCGCGAGCGCGCGGGACAAGACGATGCGCATGCCTGCACGATGCATCGCGAAGGATGGAGGGAAAAACGCCTGGGCCCGGCGATCACCCGCCAATGCGCGCCACAAGCGCGTCACAGACCGCCTTTATTCCCCGCACCGCATTTATTCCTCGCATTGTCGGGCGCGTCCGCCTCGGCTAGAACGTCCGCGCCGCCGGAGACCGCAATGACCCCGCCTCACAAGATCACCCCGCTCGAACAAGCCCATGTGCTCTCCGAAGCGCTGCCGCACATGCAGCGCTACGACGAGGCGACGATCGTCATCAAGTATGGCGGCCACGCGATGGGCGACGAGGAGACCGCGCGCAACTTCGCCCGCGACATCGTGCTGCTGGAGCAGACCGCGATCAATCCGGTTGTCGTCCACGGCGGCGGCCCGCAGATCCAGACCATGCTGGGCAAACTCGGCATCAAGTCGGAATTCGCCGGCGGCCTGCGCATCACCGACGCGGCGACCGTCGAGATCGTCGAGATGGTGCTTGCCGGCTCGATCAACAAGCAGATCGTCGGCTACATCAATGCCGCCGGCGGCAAGGCGCTCGGCCTGTGCGGCAAGGACGGCAACATGGTGCTCGCCAAAAAGGTGACGCGCACCGTCGCCGACCCGGATTCGAATATCGAGAAGGTGATCGATCTCGGCTTCGTCGGCGAGCCCGACAAGGTCGATGTCTCGCTGCTCGAACAGGTGCTCGGCCGCGACATGATCCCGGTGCTGGCGCCGGTCGCGACCTCCGCCGACGGCGGCACCTTCAACGTCAATGCCGACACTTTTGCCGGCGCCATCGCCGGCGCGCTGAAGGCCAAGCGCCTGCTGCTGCTCACCGACGTGCCGGGCGTGCTCGACAAATCGAAGACGCTGATCCCCGACATCTCGGTCGCCGACCTGCGCAAGCTGATCGCCAACGGCACCATCACCGGCGGCATGATTCCGAAGGTCGAGACCTGCATCTATGCGCTCGATGCCGGCGTCGAGGGTGTCGTCATCATGGACGGCAAGGTGCCGCATGCGGTGCTGGTCGAACTGCTCACCGACCACGGCGCCGGCACGCTGATCCACCGGTAAGCCCCGATGGCTGCGCCTTTCACCCGGCCTCCGCTGCGCTCCGGTGACGCTCTCCCCGCCGAGGCGGAGCACGGACAGGCGGTGCGCAGCTTCGAACATGTCGAGACCTGGGTGTTCGATCTCGACAACACGCTCTATCCGCACCACCTCAATCTCTGGCAGCAGGTGGACGAACGCATCCGCACCTTCGTCGCCGATTTTCTGCACATTTCGCCGGACGAGGCCTTCCGCCTGCAGAAGGACTATTACCGCCGCTACGGCACAACGATGCGCGGGCTGATCGCCGAGCACGGCATGGCGCCCGACGCCTATCTCGACTTCGTCCACCGCATCGACCATACGCCGCTCCAGCCCAATCCGGCGCTGGGCGACGCGCTGGAAAAGCTGCCCGGCCGCAAGCTGATCTTCACCAACGGCACACGCCGCCACGCCGAGAACGTCATGAAGCGGCTGGAGATCGACAGCCGCTTCGAGGACGTGTTCGACATCGTCGCCGGCGAGCTCGAACCCAAGCCGTCGCAGCTCAGCTACGACCGGTTTCTCGCCCGCCATGGCGTCGACGCGGCGAAGGCGGCGATGTTCGAGGATCTCGCGCGCAACCTGGAAGTGCCGCACACGCTCGGCATGACCACGGTGCTGGTGGTGCCGCAGGGCGAACGGGTGATCCTGCGCGAAGCATGGGAGCTCGAAGGGCAGGACGATCCGCATATCGACCATCGCACCGACGACCTGACGGCTTTTCTGGAACGGATCGCGGCACGGGCGCTCTGACCGGTCCGGCTTGACTCCGCCCGGTCCCGCCTCGACAACAGCGCTCGCCTTTTCAAGGACAATGCAAGAGTCCGCCAGCACCATGCCGAACGCCCGACAGCAGAGCACGAAAGCCGTTCAGAATCTTGCCGAGAAACTGGCGGCGACCATCGACGAAGCCTTCGACAAGCGCGACGGCATCGGCCTGAAAACCCGCGGGCCCGTCCGCAAGGCGGTGGAGGCCACGCTCGATTTGCTCGACAGCGGCGCGGTGCGCGTCGCCGAGCGGCAGGCCGACGGATCGTGGACCGTCAACCAGTGGCTGAAGAAGGCGGTGCTGCTGTCGTTCCGCCTCAACGACATGGGCGTCATCGCCGGCGGGCCGGGCAAGGCCGTGTGGTGGGACAAGGTCGATTCCAAGATGAAGGGCTGGACCGCCGCGAAATTCCGCAAGGCCGGTTTCCGTGCCGTGCCCGGCGCCATCGTCCGCCGCTCGGCCTTCATCGCTCCCGGTGCCGTGCTGATGCCGTCCTTCGTCAATCTCGGCGCCTATGTCGATGCCGGTACCATGGTCGACACCTGGGCGACCGTCGGCTCCTGCGCCCAGATCGGCAAGAACTGCCACATTTCCGGGGGCGCCGGCATCGGCGGCGTGCTGGAACCGATCCAGGCCGGGCCGGTGATCATCGAAGACAACTGCTTCATCGGCGCACGTTCGGAAGTCGCCGAAGGCGTGATCGTGCGCGAAGGCTCGGTGCTGTCGATGGGCGTCTATCTCGGCGCCTCCACCAAGATCGTCGATCGCGCCACCGGCACGATCCATATCGGCGAGGTGCCGCCCTATTCCGTCGTCGTGCCGGGCACCCTGCCTGGCCAGAAGGGTGGTCCGGGCCTCTATTGCGCGGTCATCGTCAAGCGGACCGACGAAAAGACGCGCGCCAAGACCTCGATTAACGAATTGCTGCGCGATTAAGCGGAAGCGTCGGGAAGAGGTGCGCCATCGGCATGGATTGATGCGACATGGATCTGCACCGTCTCTTCTTCAGCTTCGACGGCCGGATCGGCCGCCAGGCCTACTGGCTGGGCTTCAGCCTGCTGGTCGCGACGGCGCTTGCCTGCTGGACGATCATCATCGGGCTCGGCGGCGACGAACGGGCGGTGGCCATCGCCGAACTGGCGCTGATCTATCCCGAATTCGCCATCGTCCTGAAACGGGCCAATGACCGCGAGACGCCGCTGCCGGTCGTCATCGCCTATTTCGTGCTGGAAGTGATCCTCAGCGCGCTGCCCGTACTCGGGCTGGCCGGACCGGCCGGCCAGACAAGCGACCTGTTCTGGATCGTTTTTCTTCCCTGGCTCCTGGTCGGGGTGTATCTGCTGGTCGAGCTCGGGTTTCGTCGCGGCGTCTCCGGCCCCAACCGGTTCGGTCCCGACCCGCTGCAATAGCCACCCGCCGCAATCGTCATGACGAGAACTCCGATGTCCGCCGATCCCGTTGCCATCACCCGCGATCTCGTCCGCTGTCCATCCGTGACTCCGGCGGAAGGCGGCGCGCTGGCTTATCTGGAGCGGGTGCTGGGCGGCGCCGGCTTCACCGTGCATCGCGTCACCTTCAGCGAGCCGGGCACCGACGACGTCGAGAACTTCTACGCCCGCATCGGCACCACCGGACCGCATATCGTCTTCGCCGGCCATACCGATGTGGTGCCGACCGGCGACGAAACCCGCTGGACGCATCCGCCGTTTTCCGGCGACGTCGCCGATGGCGAACTCTTCGGCCGCGGCGCGGTCGATATGAAAGGCGGCATCGCCTGCAAGGTCGCCGCGGTGCTCGACCATCTCGCGACGAACAACGGCAAACCGCGCCGCGACGGCAGCGGCTCGATCTCGTTCCTGATCACCGGCGACGAGGAGAGCATCGCCGTCAACGGCACGCCGAAGCTGCTGCGATGGGTCGCGGAGCGCGGCGAGACCTTCGACCACTGCATCCTCGGCGAGCCCAGCAACCAGGAAATTCTCGGCGACACCATCAAGATCGGCCGGCGCGGCTCGCTCAACGGCACGCTGATCGCCACCGGCCGGCAGGGGCACGTCGCCTATCCGCATCGCGCCGACAATCCGGTGCGCGGGCTGGTGACGATCCTCGCGGCGCTTAACGCCGAGCCGCTCGATCACGGCAACGCACATTTCCAGCCGTCGAATCTGGAGTTCACCTCGGTCGATGTCGGCAACAAGACCGTCAACCTGATCCCGGGCGAGGCCCGTGCGCGCTTCAACATCCGCTTCAACGATTGCCACACGCTCGATTCGCTGAAGGCGCTGCTGCAGGAGCGCGCCGAGAGGGCCGCCGGCGGCACGATCAGATTCCGGTTCGAGTTCGAACCGTCAAATGCGGGCGTGTTCCTGACCGAACCGGGGCCGTTCACCGATGTCGTCGTCAACGCGGTGGAATCGGTGACCGGCCGGCGTCCGACGCTGTCGACCACCGGCGGCACCTCGGATGCACGCTTCATCAAGGATCATTGTCAGGTGGTGGAGTTCGGCCTTGTCGGCCAGACCATGCACCAGACCGACGAGCGGGTGCCGGTCGCCGACCTCACCGCGCTGACGGCGATCTATCGCCGGATCCTTGCGGATTATTTCGCGTAATCAGTAATCCACCCGCATCAGGTAGAGCCCGTCGGGCGGCGCCACCGGGCCGCAGGCGGTGCGATCGCGTGCATCGAGCGCCGATTGCAGATCATCGGCGCTCCAGCGTCCGTCCCCGACCCAGACCAGCGAACCGACCATCGAGCGCACCTGATTGTGCAGGAACGAGCGCGCCGAGGCTTCGATCAGCACCGTGTCGCCGCGGCGCATCACATCGAGGCGGTCGAGCGTCTTCAACGGCGACTTCGCCTGACATTCGGTGCTGCGGAAGGTGGTGAAATCATGCTTGCCGACGAGCCGCTGCGCCCCCTCGTGCATGGCCTGTTCATCGAGCCAGCGCGGCCAGCGCCAGGCCAGACCGGCTTCGAGCGTGAGATCGGGACGGCGGGTGATGATGCGGTAGCAGTAGTGGCGCGCCCGCGCGGAAAACCGCGCATCGAATTCGTCCGGAACCGCTTCTGCGGAGAGCACCGCGACCGGATGCGGGCGTAACTTTGCAGTCAGCCCGTCGCGAAGCACGTCCGCTCGCCACTCTTTCGCGAGATCGATATGCGCCACCTGCGCGCGCGCATGCACGCCCGCATCAGTGCGCCCGGCGCCGTTGACGGATGCGCGCTCGCCGGTCAGCGCCAGGACAGCGTCCGTCAAAGCGCCCTGAACGGTGAGACCCTCCGCCTGGATCTGCCAGCCGAGGAACGGCGCGCCGTGATACTCGATCGTCAGCTTGTAACGGGGCATACTGGTCTAATCTTAGGAGAATCTAGATGGCACTCATCCGTGACTTCATACAGGCATCCCGCCAGCGCTATACCACTCATCAAGAAATTGATGCTGAATATCTGTGCTTTCAGAAAGACGGGAAGCGTCTTATTCAGATTGATACATTCGGTAGAACAACCAGAGAGCAACCCGGCAAATTAAGCCAAACGATCCAATTAGATAAAGAAAGCGGCTTCAAGCTATATCAAATTCTAAAAAATCATTTTGACTTCGTGTGACTAAACTAAAATCTCATCTTTACCTACCGGATTGCCGCGCAGGAATTCCGCCGCACTCATCGACTGCTTGCCCGCTTTCTGAACGTGCAAGAGCCGCACCGCGCCCTCGCCGCAGGCGATCGTCAACTGGTCGTCGAGCACGGCGCCCGGCGCACCCGAACGATCCGCAAGTGTCGAGCGCAGCACTTTCACACGCGCGCCATT
>DATMEV010000044.1:0-30765 GCA_035556795.1 Pseudolabrys sp.
AGGCCCTTGAAGCTGGCATGGCCGTCCTTGCCGACGATGATGTGATCGTGGACGCTGATGCCGAGTGGCTTGGCGATCTCGATGATATTCTGCGTCATCAGGATATCGGCGCGCGACGGCGTCGGATCGCCTGACGGATGGTTGTGAACGAGGATGATCGCGGTCGCCGACAGTTCCAGCGCTCGCTTGATCACTTCGCGCGGATAGACCGGCGTGTGATCGACGGTGCCGGTCTGCTGTACCTCGTCGGCAATCAACTGGTTGCGCTTGTCGAGGAACAGCACGCGGAACTGTTCCTTCTCGGCGAAGGCCTGCGCAGTGCGGCAATAGTCGAGCACGCTCGACCATGACGACAGCACCGTGCGCTTCTGTACTTGGCCGCGCGCCAGTCGTCCGGCCGCCGCCTGCACGATCTTGAATTCGGTGATCGCCGCTTCGCCGAGACCCTTCACCTCGCGCAGGCGTTTCTCCGGCGCGGCGATGACTTCCGAGAACGAACCGAATTTGGCGATGAGATGTTTCGCCAGCGGCTTGACGTCGCGTTGCGGGATGGCGCGGAACAGCACCAGCTCGATCAATTCGTAGTCGCTGATCGCATTGCTGCCGGCCGTGCGGAAGCGGTCGCGCAGGCGCTCGCGATGGCCGCGATAGTGCGGTGCGGCTTCCGCCATGCCGCCATACGAGGCCGCGTCTTCCGGATGCAATCGCTCTTGGTCGCGCTCTTGGTCGTCGGACATGCCCACCGCCGCGAGCAGAATGACGCAACACGACGGATTTGCAACCGGGACGTTCGGTGTCCGGAGTAAGCGATGTCCAGGTCGCGTGGAGCCTAGATGGCGTAAGGCGGCTTGTCGTAGCCCTTCGGTGACAGCGTGAAGATCTCCACGCCGTCGTCGGTCACCGCCACCGTATGCTCGAACTGCGCCGACAGCGAGCGGTCGCGCGTGACCGCCGTCCAGCCATCCGACAGGACCTTCACATGCGGCCGGCCGAGATTGATCATCGGTTCGACGGTAAAGAACATGCCGGGCTTGAGTTCGATGCCTTCGCCGGGGCGGCCGACGTGGACGATGTTCGGCTCGTCGTGGAACAGACGGCCTAGGCCATGACCGCAGAAATCGCGCACCACGCTCATCTGCTGAGCCTCGACGAAAGTCTGGATGGCATGGCCGATATCGCCGGTGGTGGCGCCCGGCTTGATCACGGCGATGCCGCGCATCATCGATTCGTAGGTGACCTCGATCAGCCGCTCGGCGCGCCGCGGGATTTCGCCGACGGCATACATGCGGCTCGAATCGCCGTGCCAGCCGTCGAGGATCAGCGTGACGTCGATATTGACGATGTCGCCCTCACGCATCGGCTTGTCGCCGGGAATGCCATGACAGACAACATGGTTGAGGGAGGTGCAGGTGGATTTGCGATAGCCGCGATACATCAGCGTCGCCGGCAGCGCCTTGTGGTCCATCGCGAATTCATAGACGAGCTGGTCGATGCGGTTGGTCGGCACGCCCGGTCTGACCTCGGGGGTCAGCATATCGAGGCATTGCGCCGTGAGCTGTCCGGCTGCCCGCATGCCGGCAAAGGCCTCCGGGCCGTGGAGTTTTACTTGTCCGGTCTTGCGCTGCGGCGCGACGGTGGCATCGACGTAATTCATGGCGCCAATGTAATTGTTACCGGGCGCGACGCAAGCCGGGACACTGCCGGGACACTGCCGGGACGCTGCCGGGGGCTAGGCCGGCACTTGCGCGGGCGGCTGGTCCGGTTTCGCCTCGTCCGGCAGGCTGTAACGGTCTGCCCGCCGCAGATCGGGGAAAAGACCCATCCAGGAGAGCGCGATCAGCAGTGATCCGAGGCCCCCGATCACCACCGAGGGCACGGTTCCCAGCCAAGCGGCCACCGCTCCGGATTCGAACTCGCCGAGCGTGTTGGATGTGCCGGTGAACAGGAAATTGATGGCGCTGACACGCCCGCGCATGTGATCGGGCGTTTCGATCTGCACCAGGGTGAAGCGCAGCACGACGCTCACCGCGTCGGAGGCGCCCAGAACGGTCAGCGCCGCCAGCGACAGTGCAAAAGAGGTCGACAGCCCGAAGGCCATCGTCGCGAGGCCGAAGATCGCAACCGCCGTGAACATCGCCGGGCCGACATGCCGCTCGATCGGGTAGCGCGTCAGCACCAGCATGGTACAGAGCGCGCCGACCGCGGGGGCCGAGCGTAGCAGGCCGAGGCCGAGTGGACCGACATGCAGGATGTCGCGGGCAAAGACCGGCAGCAGGGCTGTGGCGCCGCCGAGCAGGACGACGAACAGGTCGAGCGTGACGACGCCAAGCAATCGTGGCCGCCGGCGGATGAAATCGATGCCGGCGAGCACCGAGGAAAGCGTCGGTGGCTCGCGAGCGCCCGGCGGGCGCTCCAGTTTGAGCAGGCCGGTGAGGCCGACCGCAATGACGAACAGCACCACGCAGACGGCGCAGACCAGCAGCGGGCTGATGCTGTAGAGCAGCCCGCCGAGCGCCGGGCCGCAGATCGTGGCAGTCTGGTTCGAAGCAGCCCAGGCGGCAGTCGCGCGGGGCAGGATCGCGGTCGGCACCAGCGCCGGCACCAGCGCATGTCCGGTGGGAATCTCGAATGCGCGGCAGCAGCCGATGACGAATACCGCAGCGAACAGCACCTCGCGCGTCAGTCCGCGCATCGCGAAGCCGACGAGCAGCGCCAGCGTGCAAACGAGATAGACGGTTTGTGCGCCGCGCAGCAACCATCGCCGGTCGTAGCGGTCGGCGAGGTGGCCGATCGGCAAGGTCAGCAACACAGCCGGGATGAATTGCAGCAGGCCGACGATGCCCAGATCGAAGGCGCTGCCGGTGAGTTCGTAGATCTGCCAGCCGATGACCACCGCCAGCATCTGGTAGGCGGAGGTCGCCGACAGGCGATTCAGCCACATGAAGACGAAGGAGCGATACGCCGTCAGTGACGGCCGTGTCGCGGCGGTCTGCGGGGTGGTGGTGTCCATCAATGCCGGCGCGTTTTCGGCGAGGGTCTTTCAGCCGTTAGTCTTGCAGTCATCGATCTTGCAGCCATCGGTCTTGCAATCATGAGTCTTGCAGTCATGAGTCCAGCATGATCGGTCTGCCGCGACCGATCTGCAGCGTGTGCGCCGTGCGTCAGGGCGCATCCTTGCTGCGGTCCTGATCGAAGAAGGCATTGAGTTCGGCGTTCGACATGCTGCCGGCGAAGTTGGCGAACGTGCCGTGTTCGGCAATCTCGCGAGCCGCCCGCGTGAGCGCCGTCCAGGCGACGCGCGCCAGTGTCCCGCCGACGCTGATCCGTCGTACGCCCATGGCGGCGAGATCGGCGACGCTGAAGCCGAAATCGACGCTGTTGAGGAAGTTGATTGGCTTCGGCGCCACCGCTTCGACCACCCGCTCGATCTCGTCGCGCGTGCGCAGCTTCGGCGCATAGAGCACGTCGGCGCCGGCGTCGGCATAGGCTTGCAGCCGGCGAACCACATCGTCGAGATCGCCGTGCCCGATCAGCAGTCCCTCGGCGCGACCGACGAGCAGCACGTCCTCGCCGCTGTCGTCAATCGCCCGCCGCGCAGCCCGCAGCCGCGTCACCGCCTCTTCGAGCGCGAAGAGCGGCTGGGCGGGGTCGCCGCTGGCATCCTCGATCGACAGGCCGGCAATGCCGGTCTCGATGCAGCGCCGGACATTGCGCGCGACGCCGTCAGGGTCAGGCGCGAAGCCGTGCTCGAAATCGGCATTGATCGGCACGTCGCTGGCGGCGGCCAACGTGCGGAAATGTGCAAGCACGGTGTCGAACGGCACGGCACCGTCGGCATAGCCTTGTGAAAAGGCGAAGCCGGAACTGGTCGTCGCCAGCGCCTGAAACCCGAGACCCTGCAGGTAGCGCGCCGAACCGACATCCCACGGATTGGGAATGACGAAGCATCCGCTCTCATGCAGCTTGCGGAAGGTTCGGCGCTTGTCGGCGGTACTCGGCATCTCGTTCTCCTGCAGGCCGGGAAACTAGTTGTTTCCGCAGCGGCCGACTACAGCCACGGGCGCGGGACGGGTATTCGGCAGCGGATCGCGGGTTTTTGCCGCCTTTTGCCGTGGTTCGCCGTTACCGTGGGGCTGTCCCTGCCACGCTTTCGCGTTTCATAAAAGTGATCGTTGGCCGCCGACTAAACGAAGTCATGCGGGGTTATCCGGGGCGGCTGGCGAGGCAATGCAGGAGGACGTGATGTCTGTCGTCTCGGCTAAAAAGATCGCCGGTTTAGTTGCTTTTGCTGCCGCAGCGACGCTGGTCTTCGCATCGGCGGCGGATGCTGCGAAAGTTCATAAACCCATTCGCGCCGTGCATCCGGCCGCCGCTGCCGCGATGGCCGCTTACCCGAGGTGCCGCGGGGCCGATCTGTTCCCATGCGGCCCGCTGCAGTTCGGCGGCGTCTATCTGGGCGATGATCCCGATCCGTTCATCCGCTCCCAGCTCTGGCGGGATCTTGACGGGCGGTTGGGCGGAGACGACTGACGAGCGACGCTGAGGGCGCGCGCTGGCGTTGCCGGAGAGGGTTGCCGGGCGCGCTGGCGCACCCGTCTCATCGCGGCGGGAACGCCGGCGGCGCATCCGATCTGCCGGCTGCGCCGGGGTCGCTTTCGTCCGCTGCCGGATCGGGCTCGTCTTCACGCACCGGCGTCGGCTTCGGAGGCGGCGGCGCCATCTCGTAGATTACCCGCGAGGGACCTGGTTTTGGAATCTTCACGCCGGCATGGCTAAGCTGGTCCCATAATGCCAGCAGCACGTCGCTTTTCACATTGGCGATGCCGGCGGCCGGATCGCGTATCCAGAACCACATCTCGTATTCGATCGAGCTCGGTCCGAAAGCGCTCAGCATGCATTGCGGCGCCGGCCTCTTGACGATGCGTTCGATGCCGAGCGCGGCGTCCACCGCTGCCGCCTGCGCCTGTCGCGGATCGCTGTCATAGGTGGTGTTGAACTTGACATTCAGCCGCACGAGGTCGCTGGAATAGGACCAGTTGGCGACCCGCTGGGTGATGAAGTCTTCGTTCGGGATCAGATATTCGCGGCCGTCGCGGGTATCGACCGACGTATAGCGCGCGCCCATATTGCTGACGCGCCCGAAATGCTCGCCGACCGAAATGACGTCGCCAGGTTTGATCGATTTGTCGGCAAGCAGGATGATGCCGCTGACCAGATTGGAAACGATCTTCTGCAGGCCGAAGCCGAGCCCGACGCCGATGGCGCCGGAGAAGAACGCCAGCACCGACAGGTCGATCCCCATCGAGCTGAGAACGATGACGACCGCCAGCACCATCAAGGCGATGCGGATCAGCTTGCCGAGCAGCACCTGAACCGAGGGAGTGAGGTCGGTATTGGTTTGCAGCCGCCGGTCGAGGAAATTGCTGAAGCCGTTGGCGAGCCATACCATCACCAGCATCAGCGCCGTGGTCTTGATCAGCAACAGCGGCGTAACGCGCAGTCCGCCGACGACGATGGCGACGGAATCCAGGCTGTTCGCGATCGGCTCGAGCAGATGCAGGATGCTGAGCGCGGCGATCGTCCAGACCGACACCGCGACGATGCGTTTGACGAACGGGTTGTGAATGATGCTGGTCAGGATATTGATCGCCAGCCATGCGGAAGTGAGGCTGATGGCGATGCCAAGGAGATAGACGCGGGCATCGAAAACATCGGTGCGTAGCGTGGCGCGGATCGCCATCAGCACGATGATGAAGACAATCTCGCCGCAATGCGCAACGGCGGCGCGGACGATCAGCCGCAGAAATGGCGGCCAGTGGATACCGAGCGATACGAGGTCGACGCGCCTGCGCAGGGCTGCTGCGAGCGCGGCGGCGATCACCGCTGCCAGCGCGATCAGGCCGATCTGGATCGGTAGCCACACTGATGTCAGTTCGGTGCGCAGCGTTATCTGCGCCGCCTGCAGCAGCGTCGTCGCAGCGTCGTGGAGGTCGCTGAAATCCATCACCAAAGTCCGCCACCCGAACGGATAAGACTACGATTCGGCGGCCGATGCACGAGGCGCAGGCAGCCAGCAGGAAGCCGGGCGCGCGCACCACATGGTTGCGCTCAGCGCCGCACGGTGAACTGGAAGCCGATCATGACGATGGCGAGGCCGGCCAGTTGCGGCCAGCTCGGTATGGCGCCGAGCGCGAGATAGCCGAGGATCAGCGCAAAACCCGGCACCAGCGCGGTGAAGGTACCGGCACGCCCGGCGCCGAGCAGCACTACGGTGCGCGCGAACAGATAGATCGGCACCGCGCCCGCAAACAGGCCCTGGACGATCGCCTGCAGCAGGTTTTCCGCCAGGCCGAGCCGGATCATGTTGCCGTAGCCCTGGATCAACCCGTGTGCCGGCACGAACAGCAGCACCGAAAGCGCGCTGACGATCACCGCGGCTTTCAGGCCGGGAATCTGCCATTGCCGCAGCAGGGTGCCGAAGATCGCCCAGAAAATCCCAGCCGACGCGAACAGCAGGTCGCCGCCGACGCCGTGCGAACCGATCGTCGCGACTGCCTCGATACCGAATACCACGAGGCCGGCGACGATAGTGATGCCGCCGACGATGCGGCGGAGCGTGATCGGCTCGCCGAGGAACAGGGTCGCCAGGATCAGGCCGAACAGCGTCGCGCAGGCGGGCTGGATGACGGTGCCGTGGCCAAGCGGCACGATGATGAAGCCGGTATACGCCATCAGCGACTGCGGCGGTCCGGAGAACAGCGTGATCGCCAGGCTGCGGCCCCAGCCGATGCCGCCGAAATGCACGATGCCCATGCGCAGCGCGAATGGCAGCACCAGCAGCCCCGTCCAGGCGAAACGATGAACGACCAGATCCGCCGGTGTGAAGCCGATCTCGATGCCATGCTTGGCGACGACGAAGCCTGCCGCCCAGCCGAGCGCCGCGAGCGCGCCGAAAGCGATACCCACGATAAGCGGCGATGCGGACAGGGCAGGGCGCTTCATGTCGCTGGTGGTTTCCGTATGGCGGTGACCGCGATGCGGTGCAGACGGGATGACGAGCCGCCGGCTGATACTCTAGGATCGCGCAATGGTCCAATCGCCGGTCGGCGCGATCTCGACCGTCGGCCGGGCGGAAACAACAGCGGGTACGGTTGCAACATGGCCAAATCACGTAAAGTCATCATCACCTGTGCAGTCACCGGCGCGATCCATACGCCGACCATGTCGCCTTATCTGCCGGTGACGCCGGACGAAATCGCCGACGCGGCGCTCGGTGCCGCCGAAGCCGGCGCCTCCATCGTGCATCTGCATGCCCGCGATCCCAAGACCGGCAGGCCCGATCAGTCGCCGGAAGCCTTTGCCCGCTTCCTGCCGCGCATCAAGCAGCAATCCAACGTCGTCATCAACCTGACCTCCGGCGGCTCGCCGACGATGAAGGTTGAGGAGCGCGTACGTCCGGCGGCTCAGTTCAAGCCGGAAGTGGCGAGCCTGAACATGGGTTCGATCAATTTCGCGCTGTTCCCGATGCTCAATCGCTACAAGGAGTTCAAGCACGACTGGGAACAGCCTTACCTCGAAGGCACCCGCGACCTGATCTTCCGCAACACCTTCAAGGATATCGAATTCGTGCTGAAGACCTGCATGGACAACGGCACGCGCTTCGAGTTCGAATGTTACGACATCGGCCATCTCTACAATCTGGCGCATTTTCTGGAGCGCGGACTGGTGAAGCCGCCGCTGTTCGTGCAGTCGGTGTTCGGCATTCTCGGCGGCATCGGCACGCATCCGGAAGATGTGATGATGATGAAGCGCAGTGCCGACCGGCTGCTCGGACCGCAGAATTATCACTGGTCGGTGCTCGGCGCCGGCCGCGCGCAGATGCCGATCGCCGCGATGGCAGCGGCGATGGGCGGCAATGTCCGCGTCGGGCTGGAGGATTCGCTGTGGATCGGCCCGGGCAAACTCGCCGAGTCGAACGCCCAGCAGGTCGCCAAGGCACGCGGCATCATCGAGGGTCTGGGTCTGGAAGTCGCGACCCCCGACGAGGCGCGCGAAATCCTGTCGCTGAAGGGCGGAGACAAAGTCGCCTTCTGAGGGCCCGTCCGCTGCGTGTCGTCTCGAGAACTGCCGGCCGGCGCGATCGTGATCGTCCCGGTCCGGCGTGACCGATGGCGGAAACTTGCTGAAAAAATTTGATCCCGCCGGTGGTTTTGTCGTTGCCGCCAGCCGGATTTGAATTTCCTATAGCGGCGGAGATTCGGCCGCTATGGGCTCGCTCGACACCGTCAGTCTGGGGATTCTGCTCAGCAGTTTGCTGGTGCTGGCAGGCATCATGTCGAGCCTCATCGCCATGCGGTTTGGCGCGCCATTGCTGCTGGTGTTTCTGTTCGTCGGCATGCTGGCGGGCGAGGGCGGACCGGGCGGCCTGACGTTCCACGATGTCAGCACCGCCTATACGGTGGGATCGGTGGCGCTGGCGCTGATCCTGTTCGACGGTGGGCTGCGCACCCGCTTTATGACATTCCGCAGTGTGCTGGCGCCGGCCGCAATGCTGGCGACGATCGGCGTGGCGGTTACCGCGGCGCTGACCGCCCCGGTCGCCAAGGTTCTGCTCGATATCAGTTGGCTGGAAGCGTTGCTGATCGGTTCCGTCATCGCCTCGACCGACGCGGCGGCAGTGTTCTTCCTGGTCCATGCCCGCGGGCTCCGGCTGCGTCCGCGCGTCGGCGCCACGCTTGAGGTCGAGTCCGGCGCCAACGATCCCTTCGCGGTGTTCCTGACCATCGCAATCCTGCAGATTCTGATCGGCGAGCACGACACCTGGTCGGAAATGGCGATGGCGCTGTTGCGCGAAAGCGTGCTCGGCGGTCTTGCCGGCTTGATCGGCGGCCGCGCCATCGTCTTTGTGCTCAACCGTCTGAATCTGGCGCAGGGACTGCACGCGCCGTTCGTCGCCGTCGGTGCGCTCGTCGTTTTCGCGCTGGCGCAGACCGGTCATGCATCCGGATTCCTTGCCGTATATCTCGCCGGGCTGGTGGTCGGCAATCAGGCGCTGCGCGCCCACAATTCGGTCGTGGTGTTTCTCGATGCCGCGACCTGGCTGGCGCAGATCGTCATGTTCATGCTGCTTGGCCTGCTGGTCTGGCCGCTCAGACTGATGGACAGCATCGTCCCGGCGATCGCCATCGCGTTGACGCTGATGCTGGTGGCGCGGCCGGCGGCGGTGTTCCTGTGCCTGTGGCCGTTCCGGTTCCAGCTTCGCGAGAAGATGTTCATCTCCTGGGTCGGCCTGCGCGGCGCGGTCGGCATCTTTCTCGCCTCGATCCCGATGCTGGTCGGCCTGCCGAAAGCCTATCTCTATTTCGACGTGGCTTTTGTCGTCGTCGCCATCTCGCTGCTGGTGCAGGGCTGGACGATTGCCGCTGCGGCGCGGCGTTTCCAGGTGGCGCTGCCGCGTTCGGACCGGCAGCAGCGGCGCATCGAGCTTGACCTGCCCGGTCAGCTCAACAAGGAGCTCGTCGGATATGCCATCGCCGACAACAGTCCCTATCTGCGCCGCCGTCTGATCCCGTCCTGGGCGAAGCCGACGCTGCTGGTGCGCGAGGAGCAGATCCTGACGCCGGAGGAGGCGAGGGAGGTCCGGCCGGGCGACTACATCTATCTGCTGGCGCCTCCGGAAAAGGCGCACGTCCTCGATCGCTTCTTCGTCAACCTGCCGCCGCCGCCGAAACCGGAAGCACATATGCTCGGCGACTTCTTCGTCGATGGCGAGGCGACGCTCGGCGCGCTGGCGGACATTTACGGGCTGCGGATCGCGCCGGAACACGGCAAGGTGCCGCTCGTCGAGCATTTCGCCAACGAACTGAAGCGTCCGGCGAAGGCCGGCGACATCGTCCAGCTCGGTCCGATTGCGCTGCTGGCGCATGCCGTCGCCGATGGCAGGGTCACCACTGTCGGCCTGCAGCTTGCCGATCCGGACGAGGGCCGGCCCGTCACGGTCGCCCGTTTCATCATGCGGCTGATCAAGCCGGTGCTGCGGCGCGGCCGCCAATACGTGCTAAAGCGGCCGTAGCGGCAGCGGTACGACGGCGTCGCCGGTGTTCACCTGCTGCGCGGCGATGCCGAAAACCGTGCCGAGCCGCGCGTCGCTCAGCGCCTCGGCGGGCGAAGCATCGGCGACGATCCGGCCTTGCTGCATGATCACCACGCGGCTGGCGAAACGCGCCGCCAGCGCCAGATCGTGGACGATGGCGAGCACCGCGCCGCCGCGTTCGGCGACGCCGCGCAGCAGGCCCATGACCACGAGCTGGTGGCGCGGATCGAGCGATGCCGTCGGTTCGTCGGCGAACAGGATCTCGGCCTCGGTCGCCAGCACCCGCGCCAGCGCCACGCGGGCGCGTTCGCCACCGGACAGGCTGGTGACGATGCGGTCGGCGAGATCCTCGATCTGTGCTGCGGCGAGCGCATGGGCCACGGCGGCGCGGTCGGTGCCGGTCGGCGGCGAGAACGGATCGGCATGCGGATGCCGGCCGAGCGCGACGATCGAGGCGACGTCGAGCGGCCAGTGGAAGAAATGCCCTTGCGGCAGATAGGCGATGCTGCGCGCGCGTTCGCGCGGGGTGAAGTCGGCGAGCGGCCGGTCCTTCAGCATGACGCGGCCGTCACTCGCCGGCAGCAGCCCGGCGAGCGCCCGCATCAAGGTGGTCTTGCCGGCGCCATTGGGACCGACCAGCGCGGTGAGTTCGCCGGGCCGCAGCATGATGCTGGCGTCGTCGACGATCGGGCGGCCGCGCAGCCGTATCGTCAGCCGCTCGGCGCGCAGCATGGTCATGATGGTGTCCCTTCGAGCGCGCGACGTTCGGAGAAGATCATCATCAGGAAGAACGGCACGCCGATCAGTGCGGTAACAACGCCGAGCTTGATCTCGACCGGTCCGGGCACCAGCCGCACGGCGATATCGGAAGCGAGCAACAGCGCCGCGCCCGTGAGCGTGCCGGAGAGCAGGACGCGCCCGGGATCGGAGCCGACCAGCCGGCGGACCAGATGCGGCGCCACCAGACCGACGAAGCCGATGGCGCCGGCCACTGCGACGGCGGCGCCGACGCCGATGGCGACGCCCGCGACGACGCGCAGCCGCACCGCATCGACATTGACGCCGAGCGATATCGCGGCGTCCTCGCCGAGCGTGAGCGCACGGAAGGCGCGTGCATTCATCGCCATCATCACCCAGCTTGCCAGCAGGAACGGCACGGCGAGATAGACATGCTCGCTGCTGCGGTCCTGCAGCGAGCCGAGCAGCCAGAAAGCAATCTCCACCGCGGCGAACGGATTGGGCGCGAGATTCAACGCCAGCGCCGTTGCCGCGCCGGCGAAGCTCGCCAGCGCCAGCCCGGCAAGCAGTGTTACCGTCAGGCTGGCGCGCCGCCCGGCGATCAGCACCAGTCCGCCGATCGACAGCAGTGCTCCGGCGATGGCGGCGAACGGCACCGCGAACGAGGTTGCCGGAAAAAATCCGAAGGCGATGACGAAGGACGCGGCAGCGGCCGCCGCCTGCGGTGCGCCGAACAGGGCCGGCTCGGCGAGCGGGTTGCGCACCAGCCCCTGCAGCGCCGCGCCGGCCAGCCCGAGCGTCGCGCCGATCGACAGGGCCAGAATGGTGCGCGGCAGCCGGATCTCGCGCACGATCAAGCCGGCGATGCCCTCGCCGTCGAACAATGCGGCGACGACGCTGCGCGGCGACAGGGCCGCCGGGCCGATCATCAGTGATACGAATGTCAGGACGAGCAGCAGCGCGGCAAGCGCCGCGTTCAGCTTCAAGTCGGGAAGGCGTGCCAGGGTCATTGGCTCTCTTTAGAGCATGATCCCGAAAAGTGGAGGCCGGTTTCCGGAAAGATCATGCCCAAATGCAAATAGGGGACAGGCGCGAGGCCTGATCAACCCTGCTGGCATCGGTCTTCAGGCACGGATCCTTGGGGGTGGGTCCCAGGAGGGAGCGAGCATAAGTCCGGCAAGGCAGTGAGAGCCGGCGGCAGCCGTCAAAGGCCGGTCGCGGTCATCCAGGCGGTATGCGGATAGACGATCAGCGCGGCGGCCGCGAGCGCGATGCCGTAGGGGATGCCGCCGTTCTTTTCGTGCAGCCGCTGGGCCCAGCCCTGACCCGCAAGCATCGCCGGCAGTGGCCAGATTCGCACCTGCAGCAGCAGCAGAGTCAGCATGCCGCCAAAAATCGAGGCATAGACGACATAGTCGAGCAGATGGGCAAAGCCGAGCCAGAGTGCCGTAGCGGCTGCCAGTTTGGCATCGCCGCCACCGATCCAGCCGCATGCAAAGAAGGTGAAGGTAATCGCCAGCACCAACGCGCCGGCGGCGACATGCCAGCCGAATTCGACAAGGCTCATCCCGGTGAGCGGCGCCAGGATGCAGAACCCGGCGACCAGCAGCAAAGAGACCCGGTTGGAGATGGTCATCGTCAGCAGGTCGCTCGACGCGGCAAAGGCCATCAGGGCCGGGAACAGCGCCAGCGATGTCATCTGAACGAACACGTTCGTCATCTTCACTCTCGGGCGGTCCGCGCGGCTTCGCCCTGCCGGTTTTGACGGCCGATGCGTTGCCGGGTCGTGCGGATTGCGTCACACGCAGAAAAGCCAAGAGCTCCAGCAATGTGGCTGGAGCTCTTGCCTATCGTCTCATGGCAGGCGTTACTGACCGGTGAGACCGGCCTGAACCTTTCCGAAAGTGGTATTGAGGTCGGTACCGATGCCCCTGACGACGGTGATGATGGCGACGGCGATGCCGGCGGCAATCAGGCCGTATTCGATCGCGGTGGCGCCGGATTCGTCCTTCACGAAACGCTGGAAAACTGTCTTCATCGTTGGCTCCATAATCCACACATAGCTGTCTGAGCAGGCCGGCGTTCCGATATTCATTCCGGTGTGCCGGGATGACGTGAACCTAACAACGAGGTCTTGCATGGTCGTTAAAGTGATCGCAGAAATTCGGGGGTATTCCCACGTTTTATCATGTGGTTAACGGGTTATTGATTAAGTATTTAATGGTTAATCCGGAATTTATACTGAGATAAATTTGAAAAATACTTTGACATGAGAGATCGGGTGGTACCGATCTGAATCGAATATTGAAGTAGGCATCCAGAAGATGGGATTTTTTGATCTTGGCGGTGTCTCGCCAAGGAATGGGATGCGGTTTGAATACTGCCGGGAACTTCGGCGAAGCCCGGAAATCCTCGCGGCCGGCCCGCAAATCCGGGGCGGTGCATCCGTGACCGGTGGCATTTTACAATGATCTTGGCCGATCGCATTAACGCCTGAGGATACGCCGTTGTACGGATCGCGACGTTTGCTGCCGTGGCCCGCCGCAGCCAGGCTCCATCACGTAAGCTTCCTTGGTCCTGGCTCCCTCTGGTCGTCGAACGCGCCGGAGCAGAGCGATTGCCGACGCCTTCTTATCCCGCATATCGGGGCTGCGGCCCCTTCGGACTTCGTTCATCTATTTGCGATCAACTGCGGATGTGGCTTGCCCCGCCGGTGAGCCGCAGCGATCGACGATGGGTGTTTGCGTGCTGGAGTATGTGATGTCGGCCGTATTTTCATATCGCGGTTCCCGCAATGTCTCGGCGGTTGTGATCGCGGCATGTGTTGCGGCAAGCGTCGCCATGCTTGCGGCCGTGCCGGGCGAGGCCGCTGAAATCGTCGATGTGCAGATCGACAACGCCAAGCTGATGAACGTCCCGGAGCGCACCGCTACCATCGTGATCGGCAATCCGATGATTGCCGATGTGTCGTTGCAGGGCGGCGGTGTTCTGGTTGTCACCGGCAAGAGCTACGGGGCGACGAATTTCCTGGCGCTCGACCGCGCCGGCAAGGTCCTTGCCGACCGCCAGCTTGTCGTGCGTGGCGCTCCCGACCATACCGTATCGGTCTATTACGGCGTGGAGCGCGCGACCTTGAACTGCAATCCGCAATGCCAGCCGCGTGTCGCGCTCGGCGACGGCGCGAAGATATTCGACAAGGCGGTTGGCCAGATCACCGCCCGCAACGGCCTTGCCGCGCACAGCGCTCCGGCTGCCAGCGCCAGCGCGCGCTGAACGCATTCCCCTCCGAGTCTGCTACTGCGGTCGCGCTGTGACCCGGCGATGATCGCGATGCCGGTACGGCGCGGGCTGCGCCGTGGCCATGGTTAGCGTCCGGTTAGCGTCGCCTCCCGTTCTGTCTGCAATCGTCGCAACCAATCGACAACGCCTGTTTGCTATGCAGGACGGGAGCGCATGGGCATTGCGCTTCAGGGCAAACAACGATGACGGGCTTGTGGAAATCAACGGCTGTGGCCGGCAGGTGTTATGCTGCCATATGCCGTGCCGGGATGCGTTCTGCCGGTGCACGGCTGTTCAGGGGATCGCGGTTGCGGCGTTTCGCGCGCCACGACACGGGAACCACCGCCGTCGAATTTGGGTTGGTGGCGCTGCCGTTCTTCGCGCTGCTGTTCGCGATCATCGAAACGGCAATGGTGTTCTATGCCAGTCAGGTGCTGGAAACGGCGGCGGCCAATGCCTCGCGATTGATCCTGACCGGTCAGGCGACGATGCAGAACATGACCGCCGAGACCTTCAAGAAAGAAGTTTGCAAAAATCTTCCGGCGTTGTTCGATTGTGCCGGCGGTGTTTATGTCGACGTCAAGACGTACGCATCCTTCGGCGCCATCGACAACACCAGCCCGGTGAAGGACGGTCAGGTCGATTCCAGCAAATTGGCCTTCAAGAGCGGCGAGCCGAACGACATCGTCGTCATGAAACTCTACTATGAATGGCCGATCCACGTATCGTTGCTGAATGCCGGGTTTGCCAATCTGGGGCAAGGCAAGCGGCTGCTCGTCGCGACATCCGCCTTCCGCAACGAACCGTTCCGGTGAGGCGCCGATGAGGAATCATTCGATCGCAATCATGCAGGCTTTCCGGCAGACGGGTGCGCGTCTGCGCGGCGACAGGCGTGGCGTGTCGGCCGTCGAATTCGCGCTGATCCTGCCGGTGATGATCAGCCTCTATCTCGGGCTGACCGAAGTGTCGCAGGGCATCGGCATCAAGCGCAAGGTGACGCTGACGGCGCATGCCCTGAGCGATCTGGCATCCAATCCGGCGGCGGGCCGGACGATCACCGAAGCGGAGGTCGCGAGTGTCCTGACCGCCGCAACGGCGGTGATCGCGCCTTATCCGGCGGCACCGCTGACGGTGACTGTGACGGCGGTCAATATCGACAAAAACGGCAAAGCGACGGTCGGCTGGAGCAGGGGCGGCGCGCAGCACAGCCCGGGCGGGGGAGTTACCATCCCGTCGGCGCTGGCCGTGCCGAACAGCCAGTTGATCATGTCCGAGGTCAGTTATGCCTACACGCCGGCCATCGGCCATGCGATCACCGGCACGCTAACGCTGTCGGACAAGCTCTATATGGCTCCGCGTCGTGGCGATGCGATCACGCTGCAGGCATCGTAGCCGGGTCAGCGCGCGTCGGGGATCGGCAGTGCCGTCGTCAGTTTGATCTTTTCCATCGCGAAGCGCGAGGTGACGTTCTTCAGCGGCACCGTCGCGATCAGGCGCTTGTAGAACGCGTCGTAGCCGGCGATATCCGGGACGACGACGCGCAGCATGTAGTCGACGTCGCCGGCCATCCGGTAGAATTCCATCACCTCCGGCATCGCTTCCACCTGCCTGGCGAAATGCGCCAGCCACTCGTTCGAATGGTCGCCGGTTTCGATGGACACGAAGACGGTGACGCCGAGTCCGACCTTGTCGGAATCGATGATCGCCACCCGGCGCTGGATCACGCCGTCAGCCTCCAGCCGCTGCATGCGCTTCCAGCAGGGAGTCGACGACAGGCCGACGCGTTGTCCGATCTCGGCGACCGAGAGCGAGGCGTCCTGCTGAATGACGGCGAGGATCTTGCGGTCGATGGCATCCATGCTGTGAAGCCCTGGTTTTGTGGATCGGTTTGCTCTGCCGATCTCACATGATAGTAAAATATACTTTTTATCGCACAGATATTGTCTTTACGAAGAAAAATATTCTATTTCAAGTGAAATTCTTCGCTGCCATCAGGTGTTCCGATGCGCGCATGGTTTTCCGCTCGTTTTCCGTCACTCGCTGCAGTCCTGTCCGGTGCATCCTGCGGGTTGGCGATCACCGTCCTGTACGCTGCGCTTGCCGTCCCGGCATGGTCAGCGGCGACGGCGGCACCAAGGATGATGCAGGCGGCGCTGACGTCGCCGGCCGGGGCTTCGGCAGTGGACCGGTGCGAGGGAGCTGATCCGCAGGCGCTGCACCGCCCGCTGCTCGCCGGGCGTATTGGAGCGCCGGAGGGCGAGGGACTGCGCGGTCATGCGTCGCCACGGCAGCCGACGCTCAACCGCGCCGTGCCGGCTAACGACGATCTGCGTCGCTTCAGCCGTGCGTTCTGAGAAATTCGTCGACCTCGGCGCGCGACGGTGTTCCTGAATTGCCGCCGAAACGCAGGCATTTGAGCGCGGCGGCTGCCGAGGCAAAGCGCATCGCCTGATCAATTGCCTGCCCCTCGATCAAAGCCAGCGTGAAGGCGCCGTGGAACGTGTCGCCGGCGCCGAGCGTATCGACGGCACGGATCGCGAAGGCCGGACGGTGGCGGATGGCATCGTCCTCGATCCAGAACACGCCGTTCGGTCCGTCGGTGACGCTGAGGAAACCGTCCAGCCGTTCGCGCAACTGCATCAGTGCTGTGGTCGGATTGTCGATGCCGGTGGTGCCGCGCAGACCCTCGGTCGAGAAGATGACATGGGTACCCAGCGCCAGCAGCGGATCGTCGACGCTCGTCGGTTTGTCGCCGTCGATGACGACGGGAATACCGCGCTGGCGCGCCGCCCGGCAGAGATCGGCGACGAATTCCGGAAACCGGTTGTCGATCAGCAGCCCGTCGATCTGCGCGATGGCGGCGTCGGTCTGCGCCGGACGGGCGGCGGCGAGATTGTGGCCGCGCCGCGTGGCAATGGTTTTCTCACCTTCGGCGTCGAGCAGGATCAGCGACACCGAGGCGGTGGCTCCGGATACACGCACGACATGGCTGCAATCGACCTGCTCGGCGATAAGATCGGCAAGGATACGGTTGCTCACTGCATCGGCCGGATCGCCGAGCGGGCCGGTGAACGCGGCGCGGCCACCGAGCCGCGCGATGGCGACCGCCGCATTGGCGGCGCAGCCGCCGCCGGTGATGACGAAGTCGGATGCCGAAACCTTGTGGCCGGGCGCCGGGAAGGCCTCGACGCGCATCAGGATATCCTGCACGGCGATGCCGCCGCAGAGAATGGCAGGTGGCGCGGCAGCCGGGGACCTCTCCAAGGACTTATCCAAGAACGGCCTCGCCCCGCTCAACCCAGCCGCGGATGATGTGATAGGCGATGGCGACCGGCGGTGGGCAGGTCAGGCCCTGCGGGTGCTGGCGCGTCAGCATTGCCGCGCATTCCTCGCGGCTGAACCAGCGCACGTCTTCAAGCTCGCTACGGTCGATGACGATGTCGGACGACAGCGCCGCAGTATAGCAGCCGATCATCAGCGACATCGGGAACGGCCACGGCTGCGAGCGCAGATAGGTGACCCGGCCGCAGGCGATGCCGGCTTCCTCCAGAGTCTCGCGCCGCACAGCATCCTCGAAGCTCTCGCCCGGCTCGACGAACCCGGCCAGGCACGACCACATCGTCGGCGCGAAGCGCGGCGAGCGACCCAGCAGGCATGCGCCGTCCCGGATCGCGAGCATGATGGCGACCGGATCGGTGCGCGGAAAATGCTCGCGCCGGCAGGCCGGGCATTCGCGCTTCCAGCCGGCAAGCGTCACTGTGGTCGGTGCGCCGCAATTGGCGCAAAAACGATGTGAGGTATGCCAGTGGAGGATCGCCTTGGCCTCGGCGATCGGCGGCAGATCGTCGGGACCGGCGAGGCCCTGCACGGCGATGGAGCGCAGATCGGTGACCATGACATCGTCGCGCTGCTGCAGCCGTTCGGCATCCGCCGGCAGCAGGCCGAGGCCGAAGCGCGGCGCGCCGCCATCGCGCAGGCCGAGGAATACGGTCTCGGTAATTGCTCCCAGCGCAGCCGCTTCGGCAAGTGTGAACAGCGGGACGGTGCCTGTGCCGGCCTTGTGCAGCACGACCAGTTCGCCGGCGATCAGATAGGCGCGGGCGCGATCGTCCGCCTGCAGTGCAGCGAGCCGCGCTGCGTCGGTTCGCAGTTCGGCGGCGCGGGCAAGCGGGTTGTGGACGTAGCCGAGCGGGGGCGGGGGGCCGAGGTCGAAGGCGGTGCTCATGAATGGTGGACGGAAACTCACTCCGCGGCGTCGTGCCGCTGACGGGGGTAGATGACGTCGCGCAGTTCGGGCCGTTGCCATTGGGGCCCCAGCACGCCCTGCTTGGCGCCGTATCCTTTCGCTGAGGCCACGTCATCGGTTGTCGTGCGCATCTCACGCAGGCGCGTAAGATCGACATCGACGGTGAACAGTCCGGCCGCAGTGCTCTCGAACAGGATTTCCTCCGGCGTTGCCACCATTGCAAGGCCGCGTTCGGCATGGCTGAACAGATTCTGCGTGGTGACCACCAGCGCCAGATTTTCGATGGCACGGGCCCAGATCAGATTGCGCCAGGTCGCCCACAGCCGCCGCTTGTCGGTGCCGGCCGGCATGAAGATGATCTCGGCGCCGCGCAGCGCCAGCGCCCGCGCTACTTCCGGCATGTAGACTTCGCTGCACATCGCCAGCCCGACCTTGCCGTGCGCGGTGTCGAAGACCGGGAATTCGTCGCCGGCGACATACTGGAATTCCCACCATTCGCCGCCGGTATAGATCCACGGGCCGTTCGGATGGGTGCGCCGGTATTGCACTGTGCGCCCGTCCGGATAGGCCATGCAGATGAGATTGTAGGCGGCGCCGTTGGAGCCGGGGCCGGGGATCGGCGCGATCGTGCCGTAGACGACATGGATGCCGTGCCGAGAGGCGGCCGCTGCCATCGCCGGACCGGGGTCGAAAGTCGCCGGCATCCGCCAAGGGCCGGGATAGGTTTCCGGCAGGCAGACAAAATGCGCACCGCCTGCGGCAGCACGGGCGATGAACGCTTCGGCGTCGGCGACGTTCTTGCTGTCTTCTTCGATCGGATTGGCGAGCGGTTGGACGACGGCGATGCGGAAGCTCATATGCAACTCCAGTCAGGCGCGCGATGCCTCCAGAAGAAGCCGTTGTTCGGGGAAGGTCAACACCGGCGTCGGTTACGGCTCTTCCGGCCAGAGCTGGCGTCGCAGAGCCGCCGTCAGCGCGTCGCGGGCGGCGGCTTCATAGGGCAGGGGCGGCACGACGCCCCAGACCGGCCGCGGCCAGGCCGCATCGTCGGTTCGTCGCGCGATGACATGCACATGCAGTTGCGGCACGACATTGCCGAGCGCCGCGACATTGAGCTTGCTGCAAGACGTAGCCTGCCGCAGCGCCTGGCTGGCGGCGGCGATCTCGCGCGTCAGCTGCGCCTGTTCCGTTTCCGTGAGGTCGATGATGTCGCGCGCGTCCGACCGGCGGGGCACCAGGATCAGCCACGGATAATGCGCATCCTGCATCAGCAGAACGCGAGCGAGCGACAGGTCGCCGAGCGGAACCGTGTCCGCCGCGAGCTGCGGGTGCAAGGCCCAGTCGGAAACTGCATCGGAAATCATCCGGGAATCCTCGTTCGCGCGGAAGGAACCTAGACCATGATGCCGACGAACGGGAGCCGATTTTGGAAAAGATCATGCTAAACAACAGGATGGATAGTAGCCTGGCCGCGACGTCGCCGGCTCCGTCAGGACGGGGAGAGGAGCTCCGCCGCGCTTGCAATGCGGGGCCATTCCGCTGATATAGGGCCCGGGAGGTTGGCGGTGGACGAACCACTCGCCAACCGGGTCAGATCCGGAAGGAAGCAGCCCTAACGAGCCCCGGTTCGGGTCGCTCGTCAGCCTCCCACCCTATTCCAAGACCGCGTCTTCCGGGTCCGCGCGGGAGCGCGGCATCCCGGATGGCAGGATGAACGACGCCACGATGCCCGCCGCCGACGATCGCGCCAAGTCGGTCGATGTGCCGGTCGACAAGTCCGTCGATATGCCGGCCGAAACGCCGGCGGGCGAATATCGGGTGCTGGCGCGCAAATACCGCCCGGCGAATTTTGACGACCTGATTGGCCAGGACGCCATGGTGCGCACGCTCTCGAACGCCTTCGGGAGCGGCCGCGTGCCGCAGGCCTGGATCCTCACCGGCGTGCGCGGCGTCGGCAAGACGACGACGGCGCGGATCATCGCCCGTGCGCTCAACTACGAACTGCCGGACGGCTCGGTCACCGGCCCGACCATCAGCATGCCGGTGCTCGGCATCCACGATCAGGCGATCATGGAGAGCCGGCACATCGACGTGCTGGAGATGGACGCCGCCTCGCATAACGGCGTCGATGACGTGCGGCAGATCAACGACGCGATCCGCTATGCGCCGGTCAGCGCCCGCTACAAGGTCTATATCCTCGACGAGGTGCACATGCTGTCGCCGGCGGCGTTCAATGCGCTGCTGAAGACGCTCGAGGAGCCGCCGCCGCACGCGAAATTCGTCTTCGCCACCACGGAAATTCGCAAGGTGCCGGTGACGGTGCTGTCGCGCTGCCAGCGCTTCGATCTGCGTCGCGTCGATGCGGCCGAGCTCGTCAGGCATCTCGATGCGATCGCGCGCAAGGAAGGCATCGAAACGGAACCGGCGGCGCTGGCGCTGATCGCCCGTGCGGCGGAAGGCTCGGTGCGCGATTCGCTGTCGCTGCTCGATCAGGCGATTGCACACGCTGCCGGGCCGGTGCGTGCTGAGGACGTGCGGCAGATGCTCGGTCTTGCCGACCGCGTGCGTATCGTCGATCTGTTCGAGGCGGTGCTGAAAGGCGATACCGCCGCGGCACTGAAGGAAATCCGCGAGCAGTATGACATCGGCGCCGATCCGGCAGTGGTGCTGACCGATCTCGCCGATTTCACCCATTTCGTCACCCGCGTGAAAGTGGTGCCCTCGGTCGCCGAGGATGCCTCGCTGTCGGAGGCGGAGCGGCTGCGCGGCCGCGACTTCGCCGCCAAACTGTCGATGCGGGTGCTGTCGCGCACCTGGCAGATGCTGCTCAAGGGCATTGCCGAAACGCAGGCCGCGGCAAAACCGATCGCCGCCGCCGAGATGGTGCTGGCGCGGCTCGCTTACGCCGCCGATCTGCCGACACCGGACGAGGCGCTCCGTGCGCTCGGCGACAATGCCGGCGGCGCGTCCGCGTCAGGCGCTGCGGCATCGCCGCCGCCGTCTCGTGGTGGCGCCGGCGCGATGGCGTCGTCCGCCGCGTCGGCTCACATGCCGCGCTTTGATGCGCCGCGTTTCGAGGCCCCGCGCGGCGCGCCGCGCGCGGCGCTGGCCCAGCCGCTCCACAACCCCGAGGCTTCGCACGCGCCGCAGATGCCGCCGGCTGTGGTCGTCGAGAGCTACGATGCGCTGATCGCGCTCGCCGCCGAAAAGCGCGACATCGCCACCAAGATGGCGCTGGAGCGCGACGTGCGGCTGGTGCGTTTTGAAGATGGCCGGCTGGAGATCGCGCTGGAGCCGACCGCACCGCGCACCTTCATCCAGGACCTGCAGGCCAGACTCGCGACCTGGACCGCGCGGCGCTGGATGGTGATTGTTTCCTCCGAACGCGGCGAGCCGACGCGGCATGTGCAGGCGGCGGAACGCGAGGCCGAACTCAAACGCGGCGTGCGCGCCGACCCGCTGGTGCAGGCGGTGCTGGCGCGCTTTCCCGGCGCCGAGGTCGTCAAAGTCAGTGCGCCGGAGACGATCGCGGCAGCCGACGAGATGCCCGACGGGATGCCTTCAGATGATCCGTCTTCGGACGACATGCCTTCGGATGATTTGTCCTTGGACGATTTGCCTGCCGATGCCGACGACTGAGGCGTGATGATCGGCGCTTGCGGCTTGTCCGGACACACACACCACTGACGAGTATGGTTGCTTCACATGGTTGATTTTCTCGGGATGATGAAACAGGCGTCGCAGTTGCAGGCGAAGATGCAGGCGCTGCAGGCCGAGCTTGAAACGGTGACTGTCGATGGTACCGCCGGTGCCGGCGCCGTTACGGTCACGCTCAACGCCAAGGGCGACATGAAGGGCGTCAAGATCGACGCCTCCCTGATGAAGCCCGAGGAAGCCGAAATCCTCGAAGACCTGCTGGTCACCGCGCATGCGGATGCGCGCCGCAAGGCGGAAGCGGAAATGCAGGAGCGCATGAAGGCGCTGACCGGCGGTCTGCCGCTGCCGCCCGGCATGAAACTGTTCTGATCGCAACATCGCATGGCCAAAGCCGTCGCAGGACCGGAGATCGAGCGGCTGATCCAGTTTCTGGCGCGGCTGCCGGGGCTTGGCCCGCGCTCGGCACGCCGCGCGGCGCTGCATCTGATCAAGAAGCGCGAGGCGCTGATGGCGCCGCTGACGTCCGCCCTGCAGACGGCGATGGAGCGCATCGAGGTTTGCAAGACCTGCGGCAATATCGACAGTCAGAACCCGTGTACGGTCTGCATCGATCCGCGACGCGATCCCTCGATCATCGTCGTCGTCGCCGATGTCGCCGATCTGTGGGCGCTGGAGCGGGCGCAGGCGATCAACGCCCGTTATCATGTCCTGGGCGGCACGCTGTCGCCGCTCGACGGTGTCGGGCCGGGCGATCTCGCCATCGATTCCCTGATTTCGCGGGCGCACGATCCGGCAGTGCAGGAGGTGATCCTGGCGCTCAACGCCACGGTCGACGGCCAGACGACGGCGCACTACATCACCGATCTGCTGCATGGCGCCAATGTCAAGGTGACGCGGCTGGCGCATGGCGTGCCGGTCGGCGGCGAACTTGATTATCTCGACGAAGGCACCTTGTCGGCGGCGCTGCGGCAGCGGACGCTGTTCTGATCAATCGTCGGCGATGATGATCGCCGGTTTCTCCAGCCGGGCAAAATGCCGGCGCCGTTGCAGCCACCACAACAGCATCATGCTGGGAATGGCCGACAGCGCGGTGATGGCGAAGAACAGCGTCCAGCCGGAGGCTTCCGCGACATAGCCGCCGCCGGAGGCGAGCACCGTGCGGCCGACCGCTGCGAGCGCGGTAAGCAGCGCGTATTGCGTTGCCGTATGCGCACGCTCGCCGCACAGCGCCGACAGATAGGCGACGAAGATCACCGTGCCGATGGCGCCGGTGAAGTTCTCGACGATGATGGTGAAGGTCAGCGCCGGTATGCTCGGGCCGATAAAGGCGAGCCAGCAGAAGACGAGGTTCGATCCCATTTGCAGAAAAGCGCCGATCCACAGGCTGGTCGACAGCGGCAGCGCGCGCGCCACCATGCCGCCGGCGAAGCCGCCGATCAGCGCCGCGGCAAGGCCGACGCCCTTGACGACGGCAGCATAGGTCGTCTTGTCGAAGCCGATGGAAATGACGAAGGGGGCGGTGAGCACGCCGGCAAAGGCGTCGCAGAATTTGTACAGCACGACGAACAGCAGGATGGCGATGGCCGCGTCGCGCGCCAGGAATTCGCCGAACGCGTCATAGGCCGTGCGCCCCACCCGCTGTAGCGCGCTGCCATGCGCCTGCGGCTGCTCCGGCGCGGGCGGCTCGGTCGCCAGCAGCGTCGCGATCAGCCCGATGATCATGCAACCGGCGGCGCCGGCATAGCCCCACATCCAGACGTTGTCGCGGCCGATGCCAATGTCTTCCAGCCAGGCGACTAGCACCAGCACGCCGGCGCCGGACACCAGCATGCCGATACGGTAGGCGGCGACATAGCCGGCCATGCCGGCGGCCTGCTCGTCGGTGTTCAGGCTCTCGACGCGGAAGGCGTCGATGACGATGTCCTGCGTCGCCGAGGCGATGGCCACCAGCACCGCGCCGAAGGTGACGAGGCCGATGGCGCGCGTCGGGTCCTGTGCCGCGAGAAACAGGATGGCGGCGACGAGCAGCAGTTGCGAGAAAACGAGCCAGCCGCGCCGTCGGCCGAGCAGCCGCGACAGCACCGGAATGTCGAGCGCATCGACCAGCGGCGCCCAGACGAACTTGAACGTGTAGGGCAGGCCGACCAGCGAAAACAGTCCGATGGTGCCGAGATCGATGCCGCGCTCGACCAGCCAGACTGACAGCGTCGAGCCCGATAAAGCCAGCGGCAGGCCGGAGGCGAAGCCGAGGAACATCACGATCAGCACGCGCGGTTTGAAATAGACCGCCACCGCGTCGAACCAGCCGGTCTGTGCCGTCGTCGAGTCGGAACTCAAGCCGATTCTCCCGTGATGCCGGTTGTGCTGCCGACCCCGGAGCCTCTCACCGTTTCATCGAAACGCTGAAAAGCTCCAGGTTCTGATCTGATGCGTTTTTCTTCACGCGAATCGGTGCCGCTTCGCTCGAAAATGCTCCAGCGTCCCTCTTATCGCGTCGCGTGGTCACTGGCGATGCCGAATCGAGCGCCGCCCCCGGTCGCTTCCTCCGGTTGCGTCACCGCATCGTCCGCGCGTCGCGGGGGATGGCGCGTGTGTATCAGCGGATGAGCGACAGAATTCCCGTCGAAATCTGCGGGACATAGGTGATCAGCAGCAGCACCAGAATATTGGTGACGATGAACGGCCAGATGCCGCGCACGATCAGCTCCACCGGCCGGCGGAGCGTCGAGGATGCGACGAACAGGTCGAGCCCGAACGGCGGCGTAATCATCCCGATGCAGATATTGAGGCAAACGACGATGCCGAAATGCACGGGATCGATGCCGAGCGATGTCGCCACCGGGAAGAACGTCGGAACAAGAACCAGCAGGATCGAGTTTGGATCGATGAACATGCCGGCGATGAGCAGCACGATGTTCACCATCAGAAGGAAAACGATCCAGTCGACGTTCCAGGCCGTAAAGAGCTGGGTGAAGAAAGCGGGCACCTGCGCCAGCGTGATGAGGAACGACAGCATCGCTCCCATCGCCAGCAGGATGAAGATCACCACGACGGTGATGGCCGAGCTCTCGGCGATCTCCATCAGGACCTTGAGACCGAACGATCTGTAGATCACCATCTCGACCAGCAGCGCGTAGACGACGGCGACGGCCGCGGCTTCGGTCGCGGTGAAGATTCCGCCGTAGATGCCGCCAAGAATGATGAACGGCATGCCCAGCGCGACAAGGCCATCGCGCAGCGCGAGCAGGCGTTCGCTGCGCGAGGCGCGGGGAAACAGGCCGGCGCCGGTGCGCACCGTGACGATCTGCACGTAGATCATGAATGCGACGCCGAGCGTGACGCCGACCACCAGCCCGGCGGCGAACAGATCGGCGATCGACGTGCCGGTGAGCCAGCCATAGATGATGAGCGTGATGCTCGGCGGAATCAGCAGGGCGCATTCCGCGCTCGAGGCGATGAGGCCAAGCGCGAATTTCTCAGAATAGCGCGCCTTCAGCAATTCCGGATGCAGCAGGCGGCCGAGCGCCGCGACTGTCGCCGGCGCCGATCCGCAGATGGCGCCGAAGCCCATGCAGGAGACGACCGTCGTATGTCCGATGCCGCCACGGATATGGCCGAGATTGGTTTTGACGAGGTCCGTTAGTCGTCTCGCGATCGTCCCGCGCGCCATGATGTCGGCCGCGAAGATGAAGAAGGGAATCGCCAGCAGCGTCGAGACATTGACGCCGCCGAGAAGTTTCTGCGCCAGGGCGACGGGCGGGATCGCGGGAAAGATAAAGTACCACGCCAGCAGGGTCGGCACCCCCATGACGAGGAACATCTCGAAGCCCAGGATGAGAAGGATCGCTGCAACAACGCAGAGAAGGATAACGGTCATCGCGGTGCTTCCCTCAGTGATCCTGAATCACATCGCGAAGCAGGAACCGGTTCTGGAAACCGACAAGCTCCAGCAGATAGCGTAGCGCCAGAAGCGCGAACCCGATCGGCAACGGAGCGTAAAGCCACAGCATCGTCGTGCCGAGCGTCGGGCTGATCTGGCCGCTGCGATAAATGAAAATCGCGAGATCGAGGCCGAACTTGGTGAAGATCAGGCAGAAGACGAGGCCGATGAGATTGATCGCGAATTGCATGCGGCGCGCGGTTGGCGGTTGCACCTTGTCGAGAAACGCCGTCATGGCGATGTGCCGCCGTCGCTCAAGCGCCAGCCCGAAACCGAGAAAAACCAGCCACGCCAGTCCGAACAGCGTCGCTTCGTCGATCCAGGCCAGTTCGGTCGCGAGCGTCGGGCTGAAATACCGTACCACGATATTGATGAAATACAGGAGCGACATCGCGATCATGACGACCGCAATGAACGTCCGTTCGACCACTCGGATGATATCCAGTGCGCGAGCAAGCATGATTGCCTTCTTCGATGTCTCGATCAGACGGCCACAGCCGCTCGCTGGCGAAACGGTCGCGACGCGCCCGGCCTAATGCCGGGCGCGTCGCCTACCTGTCAAGCGCCGAGCTTCTTCATCTCTGCTTTGTAAAGGTCGATCGCCTTCTGGCCTTCCGCGCCGGCGCGCGCGATATAGGCGGCTTCCGACTTCGGCACCATCGCCGACTGCCAGGCCTTGCGGTCGGCATCGCTCAGCTTGCTGATCTCCGTCTTGCCTGCCTTCTTGATGATCTCCAGCGCGGCGACTTGCGCTTCCGCCTTCATCTTCTCGACCTCGGGGCGAACCTCGATGAAAGCGTCGGTGATGATCTTGCGGTGTCCTTCCGGCAGCGACTTCCACCAGGCCGGATTGAACAGCACGGCGTCTTCCATCGCGCCATGCTCGGACAGGACGAGATATTTCTGAACTTCGTAGAACTTCATGGTGGAGATCGTATCGAGCGGGTTCTCCTCGCCGTCCACCACGCCGGTCTGCAAGGCCGTATAAAGCTCGCCGAAAGGGATGGCGATGGCGCTGGCACCGACCGAGCCGAACTGCTCGATCAGGATGCGCGAATCCATCACGCGGAATTTCTGTCCGCTGAAAGCCTGCGGCGAATTGATCGGCTTGTTCGACGTCAGACTCTTGCGGCCATTCGGCCAGAGCGCGATCGCGACGAGTCCGCGGCTGGAGAAGGAATCGAGAATGTACTGGCCGAACGGGCTCGTGCGCAGCGCATCCGCCTTGGCCGTGTCGTTGGGCAGCAGGAAGGGGATGTCGAAAACCGACACCACCGGATTGAAGCCGCCGAGGAAGGCGGCCGGCATCACCGTCGATTCGAGCGCGCCAAACTGCGTCCCTTCGATCATCTGGCGCGCGTTACCGAGCTGGGAGGCCGGAAACAGCTTGAATTCGACTTCGCCATTGGTGCGCTTGTTGACGAGCGCGGCCACCTTTTCCAGGCCGCGATGGCGCGGCTGGGTCGGGGCTTCAAGATGCCCGATCTTGGCGGTGAATTTGGCCGACTGGGCCGATGCACCGGAGGCGGAAGCGGCGGCGGCGAGCGCGCTGCCCGTGAACTTCAAAAATTGGCGTCGTGAAGCCATGGATACTCTCTCTACGTGGGGCGCAGGTTCGACGTGAATGCACACTATCTCAAAATTTAGACTACGCCAGAAATGCTGTCAAACGGGGCCGATTTTACAGGCCGCGAATCCGAGCCGGGAAACACGACGGTCGATTGATGATCGCGGTGGGCAGCCGCTCCGTCAGGAGGCTCACCGGCGACAGACGTCGGCGCATTTTTTGAAATGCCTGATCGAGACAGCCGGCGATTTGCGCCGCTGACGATGTGAGCGATGCGGATCGTCGGAGAAAGGGCAGCGGACAGCGGCGTCGTTCTTGCGGCTGTGGGCAGGACAGGCTGCGCGGTGTGGTAGGCGTGCTTTGCCGTCATTCCGCCGCGCGCAGCCGCGCCGCGATCGGCGACGGCAGGACCTCCGCCTTCGGCGTATCGTCGTCGAAGTCGAGCGCCTCGATGCGGCCGGCGCGCTTCTCGATCCGTCCGGCCGAGGTCAGGATGTCCTCGATATCCTTGCCGGTCTGGCCGAAATGCTGCTGCAGCTTGCGCACCCGTTCGCCGAGCAGCCGCACGTCCTTCATCATATGGCCGACCTCGCCGCGGATCTGGTCGGCGGCTTCGCGCATCTGCGCGTCCTTGCGGATCTGTTTGATGACCTGGATCGCCATCACCATCAGCGTCGGCGACACGATCATCACGCGGGCGCGCTGCGCACGCTGCACGACATCGTCGAAACGCTCGTGCAGTTCAGCGTAGACGGATTCCGACGGGATGAACATCAGCGCGATGTCCTGCGTCTCGCCGGGGATCAGATATTTGCCGGCAATGTCGGTAACATGCTTGGCGATGTCCTGGCGCACGCGCTGCGTCGCCTGCCTGCGTTCGTCGTCGGTGACCGCGTCGCGCAGGCTGTTGACCGCTTCCAGCGGAAACTTCGCGTCGATGACCAGCGGGCCGGCGTCGGGCAGGAACACCGCGCAGTCGGGCCGCGTATTGTTCGACAGCGTGTACTGGAAGGCATAGGCGCCCTTCGGCAGGATGTCGGCGATCAGCGCTTCCAGTTGCGCCTGGCCGAAGGCGCCGCGCGTCTGCTTGTTC
Organism: Pseudolabrys sp.; assembly: GCA_035556795.1. GTDB lineage: Bacteria > Pseudomonadota > Alphaproteobacteria > Rhizobiales > Xanthobacteraceae > Pseudolabrys. The sequence goes on from DATMEV010000044.1 coordinate 28,614, forward strand.
GACAGCACGTTCTGCAGCGACGTCACCTGCAAGGCGAGGTCGGGAATGGTCCGCTGCGACAGGTCGGCGATGGTCTTCTGCGCGGTGTCGATCACCGCCAGCCGCTCGTTAAGCTTCTGCAGGTTCTCGACGGTATTCTGCGTCGTCGTCTGGATCGACTGGCCGAGCGAACGGCTGACCGCATCGAGCCGTTCGTTGACGCTCAGCGCCAGTTCCGCCTGCCGGCCGGCGAGCGCTTCGTGCATCGCATGCAGCCGTCCCACCGCCTCGGCCTGCAGGCGGGCGACGTCGCCGATCTGGCTGCTCAACCGCTCGCCGGTCTCGTCGGCGCGTTGCGCCTCGCGCTCCGCCTGCGCCGCGCGGCGCGATCCGGCGCGCGCCACCAGCACGGCGATGACCGCGAGCAGCAGCAGTGTCAGCACGCCCCCGGCGAGAGCCGCCATGGTCACGGTGATTTCGGTCGCGCCGATGGCGAACAGCGGGTCAGTCACGGCATGTCTCCCGGCGGGGGGTGCGGGCGGGGGCTCGCGGCGCGATGTTCATGGGGTAGCTCTCATGTTGCGGACACTATCGCGATTCGCCCTATCGACAGGCGTAAGAACAAAAAGTGAACAATAGCTTGCAATCGCCGCGGCGGCAACCGTTTTCGCCGAGACGGAAACATCGGGGCGGTAGCGGCCGCGGCGTCCGGCGGCGCGAACCGGTGCGATGCGATTGACCGCGAACTGGCCACCGCTTACATCGCGCGCATGGCCATTCGCGATATCCTATCCATCCCTGACAGCAAGCTGCGGCTCGTCTCCGAGCCGGTGACGACGTTCGACGGCGACCTCAAGGCGCTGATCGAGGACATGTTCGAAACCATGTATGACGCGCCCGGCATCGGGCTGGCGGCGATCCAGATCGGCGTGCCGCTGCGTCTCATCACCATGGATCTCGCCAAGAAGGACGAACCGAAGGCGCCGCAGGTGTTCATCAATCCGGAGGTGGTCTGGGCCTCCGACGAGATGGGCAGCTACGAGGAAGGCTGCCTGTCGATCCCCGAATATTACGAAGAAGTCGTGCGGCCGGCGGCGGTGAAGGTGAAATACCTCGACGAGGCCGGCAAGCCGCAGGAGGTGGAGGCCGACGGCCTGCTCGCCACCTGCCTGCAGCACGAGATCGACCATATCAACGGCGTGCTGTTCATCGATCACATCTCCAAGCTCAAGCGCGAGATGGTGATGAAGAGGTTCAGGAAGGCGGCGAAGCGCGGCGGCCATCCGCATCCCGCGCGCGAGAAGAAGGCGAACGTCGTCTGATGCGGGTCGTCTTCATGGGCACGCCGGATTTCGCGGTGCCCACGCTCATGGATATTGCAGGGCGCGGCTACGAGATCGTTGCCGTCTATACGCGGGCGGCGAGACGCGCGGGGCGCGGCATGGACCTGCAGCCGACGCCGGTCGAGCGGGCGGCGCAGGGGCTCGGCATTCCGGTATTCACCCCGGCGACGCTGAAGACTGACGAGGCGCAGGAGACGTTCCGCTCGCTCGGCGCCGATGTGGCGGTGGTCGTCGCATACGGGCTGATCCTGCCGCAGCCGATCCTCGACGCGCCGCTGCTCGGCTGCTTCAACGTCCATGCCTCGCTGCTGCCGCGCTGGCGCGGCGCCGCGCCGATCAACCGGGCGATCATGGCCAGCGATACCGAAACCGGCGTCACCATCATGCGGATGGATGCGGGGCTCGATACCGGCGCGATGGCGCTCGTCGACCGGATTCCGATCGATAACGATATGACGGCCGGAGCCTTGCATGATGCCCTGGCGCGGCTCGGTGCGGACCTGATGGGCCGGGCGCTCGGCGCGCTGGAGCGCGGTTCGCTGACCCTGACGCCGCAGCCCGAAGACGGCGTCACCTATGCCGCGAAACTGACGAATGCGGAGACGCGGATCGACTGGGCGAGACCGGCACAGCAGGTGCACGACCATATCCGGGGCCTGTCGCCGTTTCCCGGTGCCTGGTTTGAGCACAATGGCGCGCGTGTGAAAGTGCTGCGCTCGACACTTGCGGATCGTTCGGGTGCGCCGGGCGCCGTGCTCGACGACCAGTTGACGATCGCCTGCGGCGAGGGCGCGGTGCGGCTCTTGCACGTTCAGAAAGCGGGCAAGCAG
>DATMEV010000045.1:0-73468 GCA_035556795.1 Pseudolabrys sp.
CTCGCTCCCACGTTCCCGGACTTTCCGCTCGCGGTTGTCCGCTTCCGGCGGCTCCGCGGGAAAAGTCTTATGACTGTGCATACGACGATCATGTGGATCATGGCGTCGGTAAAACCGGCTCCTCCATGAGCAACGTGAGGAGGGCCGGACGCGAGGGCAGCAAAGCGCAGGTCATTATCTCCCGGCATCGGGTGGGCAGGCAACACCATCAAGGCCGGGGTGGGTGAAGGGTGCCGCATCGCGACCGGTTGTCTTGCTGCCAGGTCATGCGGTGTTTGGTAGCCGCGGGCAGCTTGGAACGAGAATGAATAAGAATAATGAGACGCGGCCGTTCGCGTTGGGAAACGGACGCATCCAGAAAGACGAGAGCGCCGCAGCCGGAGCGATATCCGTGACTCCAGGTTGGGCAGTTTGTGCGGCATTTTGCTGCGTTGCAGCTAACACCATGCGGAATGATTTCTTCTAATCGAGAATCTGCTTGCGCATCATTCAAATATCGCAATCTCCAATTCTGAACTATGCCTGTTTTACGATGATTGGATTTCAGTCGAGCGGATCTGGCTTGCGTGAAATCACGCGGGCGAAAGGGGGCATATGTCCACTGAAATCAAGACAATCGTAGGTTGCTGCGCTGCTCTGGGCGTTGAGCGCGAGATCACCTCATCGCCTGTCGACATCGAGATCAGCGGAAACCGTATCAGCGCCGTCCGTCCCACCGGCGAAGCCGCTCCGCGTGGTGAGATCATTGACGGCCGCAATCGCATCGTCACACCGGGCCTCGTGAATGGTCATACCCATTCGCACGAGAATTTTCACAAGGGACGCTACGAGGGACTGCCGCTCGAGCTGATGATGAACTATGTGCGGCCGCCGCGGCCGCTGAAGCTGACCGCGCGCCAAGTTTATCTGCGCACGCTGATCGGCGCGATCGAGGCGCTCAAGAGCGGCACGACCACGCTTGTCGACGACATGAACATCTATCCGATCCTGCACAAGGATCATGTCGAGGCTGCGTTTCAGGCGTACCGGGACATCGGAGTTCGCGCCTATCTCGGCACCACGCTGTTCGACCTGCCGTACCACAAGACCGTTCCCTTCGTGGATGAGGTCATTCCGGCGGACGTGCAAGCCAGATTACGCCAGAGCGGCCAGACGCCGCCCGGCGAAGTGCTGGAATTCGCGCGGCATCTTGCCTCGACGCACGATCCGAAGCGCGACCGTGTCGCCTACATCGTTTCGCCGTCTGCGCCGCAGCGTTGCAGCCGGGAGTTTCTGCTGCAGTGTACCGCACTGGCGGAAGAGTTCGATCTGCCGATGATCATGCATGTTCAGGAAACGCGCACGCAGGTCGTGACCGGCGAGCTTCTTCACAAGAAGAGCCTCATTCGCTATCTCGACGACCTTGGTGTCCTGAGCGACCGGCTGAATGTCATCCATGCGGTCTTTCTCGACAAATATGAGATCGACCTGCTCGCAAAGCGTGGCGTGTCGATCCAGCACTGCATCAATGCCAATCTCCGTCTCGGCTCGGGGCTCGCTCCGGTGCGCGAATTGCTCGATGCGGGCGTCAATATCTGCCTCGGTGGCGACGGCATTTCGTGTACGGACACCATCAATATCCTCGATCTGATGGGAACCGTCGCGAAGGTCCATGCGGTGCGCGCGCCCGATCTCAAGAAGGCCGTGAACGCCAAGGAGACGTGGACCGCCGCGACGATGGGCGGTGCGCGCGCGCTCCGACGCGGCAAGGATATCGGCGCGATCGAGGTCGGCCGCCTCGCGGATCTGATTTCGTTCCGGCTCGACCGCGTTCAGCTTGCGCCGCGCAACAACCTCATGCGGCAGATCGTTTATGCCGAGCGTGGCCAGAGCCTCGATATGGTGATGGTCGACGGCAATGTCGTCGTTTGTGACGGCACGCTCAAGTCGCTGAACGAGGCGGAAATCGTCGCCGAGATCAACGAGGCTCACACGGCGCTGAGAGACGAGATCGAAGCCTCGGAAGAGACCGTCAATTCATTCTCGCAATGGTATCGCGAGATTTATCGACGCTGCAGCGAGCATCCGGTCTCGCATCAGCATTTCAAGCCGCTGATCGACCAGAGCTGAGCGAAGAATACTGCCGACAGCAAAGCTGCGGCAGGGCGAAACAAGCCAACGATGCAAGGGGAGTAAACAAAATGGACTTCAAACTTCGTAACGAAACGCGCCCGCACTGCGCCGGCATTCGCTGGCACTGTGCGGTAATAGTGCAGTTCGTATTTGCGTTCGCTCTGCTCTTCATGGGCGCCGGCCGCGTCTCCGCTGCGGACGCGCCCAAGGCGCTTGATGCGCCGGTCAAGCTCGTTATCGGCGCTGTCAACTCCGCGAACTGGGCGTCCATCGCGGTGATGGCGGACAAGCTGAAGAAGCTCAACGTGCAGATGGACGTGGTGAAGTTCGTCCGCTACGCGGACGCGCGAACGGCGCTGGCCTCCGGCTCGCTCGATCTCGCGACGCTCGGCCCGGCCGACCTGCCGATCGCAGTCAGCCAGGGCATCAAGGGCGTCATCGCGCTGATGGGGAACGCGACGTCGGCCAAATATGTCGTGACTGCGAAGGATGCGAAGTACGAAAAGTGGAACGATCTGTGCGGCAAGAAGATCGGCATCGCCCCCGGCTCCGCCGTCTGGTTCCAGTTCGTCGCCACGCTGAAAGAGCAGGGCATTGCCTATAACTGCATGACGCCGATCCAGGTGCAGGGCGGTGGCAACAACATGGACATCGCCCTCAAGCGCGGCGACATCGACGCGCTGGTCGCCTGGGAGCCGTTCGAGTCGACGCCGGTCGTCGAGGGCTACGGCTCCTGGGCGATGGCGCTCGATTACAGCCTGTCGAAGGCGGTCGGCAGCGAACTTGGAATGCTCGGCGGTGCGGCGACGGCTCTCAAGGATCCCGCCAAGAAGGCCGCGATCGAACGGTTCATCTGGGTGCTGCTGGATGTGAATGCGGAGCTCGAAAAGTCGCCGGAGGCCAAGCTTGAAGCGGTGCGGCAATACACCGGTCTTGAGGGCGAGGTCGTCAAGCGGATTGCCAAGAATATCACGTTCAAGCCGGTCATGACGTTGGAGCAGATGCAGCGTCAGGCCAAGCTGTTCCATGAGCTCGGCACGATCCAGAAGGACGTGTCGGGTGAACTCGCCGCCTACTACCAGGACGAGATCTATCGGAAATACGTGAAGTAACAGCCGTCGGCGTGTGAGCCGCGAACGGCGAGAACGAAGCTGCACGACCGAAAAGGGAGAAAGATACAGTATGACGATTAAGTTTCGCCACGAAGGGTCTCCGTGCGCCGCCGGCTATCGCTGGCGTGCCGCGGCTGCCCAGTTTCTTCTCGCCGCAGGCCTTCTGTTCGCCGGCTCGCATGGCGCATCCGCAGCGGATGCGCCAAAGCCTCTCGATGCGCCGGTGAAAATTGTTCTCGGCGCAGTCAATTCCGCCGACCTGTCTCCGGTCGCGCTGATGGCGGAGCGGCTGAAAAAGTTCAACGTGGAGCTCGATATCGTCAAGTTCGTGCGTTACGCCGACGCGCGCACGGCGCTTGCCGCGGGTTCGCTTGATCTCGCGACGCTTGGCCCGGCTGACCTGCCGATTTCGGTGAGCCGGGGCATCAAGAACGTCATTGCGCTGATGGGCTTCTCTACCTCGCATAAATACGTTGTCGCCCGCAAGGACGTGAAGCTGGAGAAGTGGAGCGACCTGTGCGGCAAGAAAGTCGGCGTCGCCCCCGGCTCCGCCGTTTGGTTCCAGTTCGTCGCCACGCTGAAGGAGCAGGGCGTTGCCTATAACTGCCTGACGCCGATCCAGGTGCAGGGCGCCGGCAACAATATGAACATCGCTCTCAAGCGCGGCGACATTGATGCGATGGTTGGCTGGGAGCCGTTCGAGTCGACGCCGGTCGTCGAAGGTTACGGCACCTGGGCGATGGCGCTGGACTACAGCCGGTCGAAAGCGGTCGGCAGCCAGCTTGGTATGCTCGCCGGCGCTGCGGCGTCCCTCAACGACCCGAAGAAGAAGGCGGCGATCGAGCGTTTCATCTATGTGCTGATCGGGGCAACCGCGGATGTCGAACGTGATGCGAAGCTCAAGATCGACGTGATCCGCGATTACACCGGCCTCAGCGACGAGATCGTGAAACATATCGCCAAGAACATGACCTTCACGCCGACGCTGTCTCTTGATCAGATTCAGCGCGAAGCGAAGCTGCTCCATGAACTCGGCATTACCACAAGCGACTCCTCTGGCGAGCTCGGCGCTTATTTTCAGGATGAGCTTTACCGGAAATACGTAAAATAATGCCCGTCAGCCGCGCAGACGGTCGACCCGTAAGGGTTGGCTGTCTGCGCGCCGATCGAACAGACAAATGATCAACGCCGTGCGCCGCCGCGCGACGGTTACGTGCGCGAGGGAAGCACAGATAAAATGTTGCTGGGAAAACGAATGCAGCGTTTTCGGAACGGACCGGAGCTGGTGGCTGTGCCGCTTGGCCTGCTCCTTCTCTGGGAACTGATGGGGCGCTTGGGCATGTTGCCGGCCGGGCTTGTTCCGGCGCCCTCGCAGGTCTTCGATGGTTGGACGGTCTGGGCATTCGGCAAGGATGCCGGTGGTTTCAACTCCTACAGCGGCACCTGGCTTGATGCGCTGATCTTTTCCGGCCAGCGCGTGCTTCAGGGCTTTCTGCTGGCAACGATCATCGGCGTGCCGCTCGGGATTCTGATCGGCTGGAGCTCCGCGGTGCGGCGCTATGTCGACCCGACGCTGCAGTCGCTCCGGCCGATCCCGATCACGGCGTGGCTGCCGTTCTCCGTCGCGCTGTTCGGTGTGCATGATTCGGGTGCGATCTTCCTGATCGCACTTGGCGCGTTTTATCCGATCCTCGTCAACGCCACCCACGGCGCGGAAGAAATCAGCACCAATCTGCTCCGCGCGGCGAGGATGCTGGGCGCGCGTGACCGTCAGATCCTCTTCCGTGTCGTTTTCCCGAATGCGCTTCCGTCCGCGCTGACTGGAATGCGGCTCGGCATGGGCGTCGCATGGACGGCGGTCATCGTCGCGGAGTTGGTTGCCGTCAAGTCGGGCCTTGGCTATGTTATCTGGGATGCCTATTACGTCGGCCGCATGGACATCGTGCTCGCCGACATGGCAACTATTGGATTGCTCGGCTTCCTGTCTGATCAGATCATCGTGTTGATCATGAAGCGCACGCTGACGTGGCGCCCCGGACACGAAAGGTGAGCGAGACATGAGAACATCGGCAATCAAGATCAGTCGGGTTTCGAAGGTCTTCGGCGGCGCCAATGCGGTCCGTGCCATCGACGACGTCGATCTCACGGTGGAGCAGGGGCAGTTCGCCGCGATCGTCGGCCCGAGCGGCTGCGGAAAATCGACGCTGCTGAATCTCGTTGCGGGATTCGACAAGCCTTCCTCGGGTACGGTCGAGGTCAACGGTAAGCCCGTCACGTCCGCAGGACCCGACCGCGCGGTCGTGTTTCAGGAGGCGGCGCTGTTCCCGTGGCTTTCGGTCTGGGAGAACGTCGTATTCGGACCGAAGATGAAAGGCAGTCCGAAGGAGGAGTACGCCAAGCGGGCCGAGGAATATATCAGGCTCGTCGGGCTCGAGAATTTTCGCAACCATCTTCCGCATCAGCTTTCCGGCGGCATGCGCCAGCGTGTCGGCATTGCGCGGACACTGGTGATGGAGCCCGATCTGTTCCTGATGGACGAGCCGTTCGGTGCGCTCGACGCACAGACGCGCATGGACATGCAGGAGCTGCTGCTTTCGGTCTGGGAGGAACGCAAGCGCACCGTTCTGTTCATCACGCATGACATCGACGAGGCGATTCTCCTCGCCGACGTGGTCTATGTGATGACCGCACGGCCGGGAAAATTCCGTTCCAGCATCAATGTCGAGCTGCCACGGCCACGGTCGATGGACCAGTTGACCCAGCCGCACTTCGTCGAGCTGAAAAAACACATCCTGTCGCAGATTCGTGAGGAGGCGGCCCGCACCAAGCGGCAATTCGAAGCTGCCGGCGCAGAAGCCTGAGTGCCGCGCGGCCGCGCGCGGCAGGGGCGGCCCCCGGAAGGCGGACTCGTTCAGCGAGGTTTGACGGCGAGGACAATGTCCCGCCGCCGCCCGCCTGCGCGGCGTCGCCCCATATACAGACCCGGGGAAGTCCCGTAGTCTCGGTCAGGTCGTTCCTGGGACTGCCGGATTGCGAATGCTTTATCACGACCTGCAGAGCCTCCGCGTTTTCCTGATGGCCTGCGAATTGCGCAGCATGAGCAAGGCGGCGGAGCGCCTTAATATTGCCCTGTCCGCAGTCAGCCGGCGGCTGAATCTGTTGGAAGAAGAAGCCGGTGTCACCCTCATCAAGCGGCGCCCGCACGGTATCGAGCCGACCGCGGCCGGCGTAACAATGATCAACTACGCCCGTGAGGTGCTGCGGCTCGGGGAGAAGCTGCGCGGCAACCTTGAGGAGCACCGGTCCGGCATCCAGGGCTATATTCGGGTCTGCGCGTCGAGTTCGGTCCTCATGCAGCGCCTTGCGCGGGAATTGTCGGAATTCGTGCGACTGAATCCGCGTCTGAAGCTCGATCTCGAAGAACGGCCGAGCATCTCGACGATCGATGCGGTTCTGAACAAGCAGGCCGATATCGGGATTATCGTCCGGGGGGTCGAGCCGGAGGGGCTGACGGTCATCGATTACGCCGGCGACAGGCTCGTTGTTGCTTTGCCGACCGGTCACCCGCTCGCGGACCGCGACAAGCTGCGGTTCGAGGACGTTCTCGGGCAGGAACTGATCGCGCTCGAAAACGGCACGGCGGTCCACCGCCTGTTATCGTCGCGCGCCAATGCGATGGCGCGGAGCATGAAGGTGCGCGTCCAGGTGCGCAGCTTCGAGGTCATGGCCATGATGATCAGTCAGGGGCTCGGCATCGGCATCCTTCCGGAGCGCACTGTCCAGCCGCTCGCCGATGCGATGGGATTGAAGCTCGTCACGCTGGCGGAGCCCTGGGCGCGCCGCGAATATGCAATCTGTGTCCTGTCGCCCGACGATCTCGATGCCCCCTGCTGCCGTCTGGTCGATTTTCTGACCGCACCCGAGCGTACCCCATCGGTTTAGCTCACCGCGTCGCTGCGGCTTGACGTAGCTGCGTAAAGGCGCGGGGATTTCGCATTTTGTGAAACCCGTCTCGGAATTTTTGTCATTCCTAATCTCCCGACCGCTGCATAGCGTACGCGTCGAGAGTCCGAACACGCTCAGCATTTGCTCTCCTGAGAACCGGGGCTTTGCCTGTCATGCCGGAACTGGCACCAGCGGACGGCCTGCTGCCCAGCGGGCCGGTGATTGGGAATGGGCTCTGTCTCTCCCGAACGGCGTGCCTGCTGTCGCCGGCGGCGCGCTGCTCTCTTTCGCGCATGAGCCGGATTTATCAATTTGTGATTGCGAGCCGGACGAATGCAGCAAAGAGAAACAGACTGAAGACCGAATACAGGTAAGGAAAATTCTTGGTGTCGCGCTCTCCTGTTTCTCCTGCGCTCGCTCACTTACGCGTTCTTGATCTCACCCGCGTGCGCGCGGGGCCTACCTGCTGCCGTATCTTCGCTGATTTCGGCGCGGACGTGATCAAGATCGAGGCGCCTGCCGGCGTCGATCCGAACGAAGGAATGAGCGGTGCGCGGCACGGTTCGGACATGGAGAACCTGCATCGCAACAAGCGGTCGATCACGCTTAATCTCAAGACGCAGGACGGGCTGGCAATCTTCAAGCGGCTGGTCAGGACGGCGGATGTCGTCGTCGAGAATTTTCGACCGGATGTGAAATTCCGCCTCGGGATCGGCTACGACGACCTGAAGGCGATCAATCCTAGGATCATCCTTACGTCGATCTCGGGCTTCGGCGAGACCGGACCTTATCGTACGCGGCCGGGATTCGATCAGGTCGCGCAGGGTATGGGTGGCCTGATGTGGGTCACCGGCCTGCCGGGGCAGGGGCCGGTGCGCGCGGGGATCGCGGTCGCGGATATTTCAGCCGGCATCTATGCCGCCGTCGGTACGCTCGTCGCCCTTGGCGAACGCGAGCGTTCGGGCCTCGGCCAGTGGGTTTCGTCCTCACTGCTGCAGGCACAGATATCGATGATGGACTTTCAGGCTGCAAGGTATCTTGTCGAAGGCGTCGTTCCGCAGCAGGCCGGCAACCAGCATCCCTATTCGACCCCGATGGGTGTGGTGGCGACGGCCGACGGATTCATCAACATCGCGGTCGGCGGACCGGCTCAGTGGAAGGCGTTCTGCGCGGCCCTTGGCTGTCCCGAGCTAGCGAACCATCCTGATTATGTCACTCAGGACAAGCGTCTCGAAAACCGAAACGCCCTGAATGCACGGCTTGCGGAGATCTTCGCCAGACATCCATCGGCGAAATGGCTGGCGGCGCTCGAGGCGGCCAATGTGCCGGCAGGTCCGATCTACAAGATGGACGAGGTTTTTGCCGATCCGCAGGTGAAGCACCTGAATATCGCGGTGCCGGTTTCCGACGGCGGCCGCGACGTGACGCTCGTCGGCCTGCCGATCAATCTGTCACGGACGCCGGCGGGAATAGGAAAACTGCTGTCGGAGCCCGGAACGGACAACGACGAAATTCTGGCGGAGCTTGGCTTCGAGAAAAACGAGATTGAAAAGCTGCGCCGGGATAAGGTCATCTGACTAATCTGAAGAGCTTAACAGCGAGAGTGTGTTCAATGGCAAATCCACGCATTCCGTATCGTCTGGCCAGCGAACGCGCGCCGCTCGCTGATTTGAATGGCAAGCGAATCCTCGTTCATCTCGTCGTCAACGTTGAGAACTGGCAGTTTGACCAGCCGATGCCGCGGACGATCATCACGCCGCCGCATGGGCGCGAGACGGTGCCCGATGTGCCGAACTTCTCGTGGGCCGATTACGGCATGCGCTGCGGGATGCCGCGGATCCTCGACGCCATCGGCTCCCGAGGCCTGCCGGCATCGACCAGCATCAATGCCGGTGTGATCGACGCCTATCCGCAGGCAGCCGTCGCCATGCGCGAGGCCGGTTGGGAGTTCATCGGTCATGGCATGCACCAGAAGGCCATCAATCATGTTGGCGGCGACGAGAAGCCGGTCATCGCCGCGAGCCTCGACAAGCTTGCGGCGTTCACCGGAACGCGGCTGCGCGGCTGGCTGTCGCCGGGCCTCAGGGAGACGACGACGACCGCCGATATCCTCAGGGAATGCGGGATCGACTATGTCTGCGACTGGGTCGTGGACGACCGGCCATCGTGGATGACGACAACGTCCGGGCCGCTGATCGCGATGCCCTACAACCTCGAAATCAACGATTCGGTCGTTTACGCCATCGAGAAGCAAGCGACCGGCGAGATGCTCCGACGGCTGGATTTCACGCTGCGGCGCTTCCAGCGCGAGTGCCGCGAGAGCGCAATGGTGCTTGCCATCGGTCTTCATCCGCACCTGATCGCGGTCCCGCATCGTGTCCACGAACTCGAGCAGATGTTGGATCTGCTCGTCGCCGCGCCCGAAGTCGGGTTTTTCCGCGGCGGCGATCTGGCCGACTGGTATCGGCGCATCGAACCGGCAGGCGGCTGAGATGGATCTCGATTTGCGCGGACGCACCGTCCTGATCACGGGAGCCACCAAAGGGATTGGCCTGGCGACCGCGGAGAGCTTCGCCGCGGAAGGCGCCAAACTGATCGTCACGGGACGCGATGCCGGGCGCTGCGCGCAGGCCGCCGCCGGCCTGGAGAAGACGGGTGCGAGCGTCGAGACGTTCGCGGGCGATCTCGCGCTCGTTGCTGACCGCGAGCGGCTTCTTGCGACATTCCCGGACGTCGATATCCTCGTCAACAACGCCGGCGCCATTCCCGGCGGCAATTTATTTGACATCAGCATCCAGACCTGGATGGAGGCTTGGCAACTCAAAGTATTCGGTTACGTGCACCTGATGCAGCTCTATCTGGCAAAGATGAAGGAGCGCGGCGGGGGCGTGATCGTCAACGTCATCGGGATGGCGGGGCAGGCGCCGCGTTGGGACTACATTTGCGGGGCTGGCGGCAATGCGGCGCTGATCGCTCTCACGCGGGCGGCCGGCGCCAAGAGTGTCGACTGGAACGTCAGGGTCCTTGCAGTCAATCCGACGTCGACGCGCACGGATCGTATCGAAAGCCTGATGCGCAAGAAGGCACGCGGCCAGTTCGGAGACGAGAACCGCTGGCCCGACGCACTCGGCACGACGCCATTCGGCCGGCTTGCGGAGCCCCGGGAGGTCGCGGACCTCGTGGTGATGCTTGCATCGTCGCGCGCGTCTTACATTAGCGGAACGGTCGTCGATATCGATGGCGGACATACCTACAGGGGCTGAGCCGTGCCGAAAGCGACGGATATCGGCTCGCGGTGAGCGCGGCCGTCGCACCGGCGCCGCGCTGATGGTCGTGCCGTGGCGGAAGGGCGCGCCGGTCGTGATCGCCGTGGTCGAGACAGTGCCCGCGAAGTCGCTCCGGCCGACAGGCCCCGATTGATCGAGGCTGCCGGCCGTTCATGCAATCAATTCCACCCTGGACATCGCTCGATGCGGCGGCACAGCAGCGCTGCCGCGCGACGCTGCGCGACGTCGCCAGGGAAGCCGACCGTCGTTTCAACGCCTTCACCAGCATCGAGCCAGCAGTAGACGAGCCGCCACACGGTGCGCTTGCCGGCCTGCCTTATGCGGTGAAGGACATGTTCAGGATTGTCGGCCATGTGCCGACCTGCGGCCTGTCGGACGGCAGCGGGCTGACGATCGCGGGCGAGAGCGACCTACTGCGGCGACTCGACGAGGCCGGTGCCGATCGCGTCGGCTTCACCAATATGACGGAACTCGCCTATGAGCCTTCGGGCTACAATGCGAGCCGCGGACGCATCAAAAATCCCTGGAATACGGATTTCATCGCCGGCGGCTCGTCTTCGGGCTCGGCGGTGGCGGTTGCCGTCGGCGCGGCGGCGGCAGCAGTTGGCTCGGATACAGCCGGTTCGCTGCGCATTCCCGCCCATGCCTGCGGCGTCACTGCCCTGAAGCCGACCAACGGCCTTGTGTCGATGCAAGGAGTGATGCCGCTGTCGCCGAGCCTCGATACGATCGGCTTTCTCGCACGCGATGCCACCGACCTGATCCTTGTCGCCTCGGCCTGTCTCTCCTTGCCGGCGCGACGGCCGATCGCCCGGGCGGTAGTGCTTGCCGACGCGATGGAGCAAAGCGAGCCGGCCGTGCAGGCGGCTTGCTCCGACGCCATCGACGCCATCGGCACATGCGGCATCGCGATTGCGCTCCGTCGCGGATTGCAGATCTTCGAGGCGATGGATCCGCATATATTCGTCATCCTGCAGGCCGAGGCGGCGCGCGAGCATCGTGCGGCCTTGAACGATGAGCGGCTGTCGGCATCCCTCAGAAAACGCCTCGCGAAAGGGACGCAGATTTCCGACGATACACGCGAGAACGCGCTCTCCAAGCGGCTGCAGGCCGACGGGAGTTTCAATGAACAGGTGTTCGGCGAGGCCGATATTGTGATGCTTCCGGTCATGCCGATCTGCACGCCGGAAGCGGCCCTGTGCGACCCGACATCCGCCAGGTTCTCCCCGAAAACCCTGTACGAACTGAGTCGCTTCACCCGCTTCGCCAATTTTCTCGGCCTGCCGGCCGCCGCGATGCCGGCGGGCTTCGACGACCGCGGCATGCCCGTCGCATTGCAGATCGTCGGCCGTCCGGGGCAAGAACTCGCGCTGCTCGAACTCGTACGCACCGTACAGGCCAGGAGTGAGTGGCACGCGCGGATGCCGACGGCGCTGGCGCAAGGCCGACCGTGACAGGAGCCGCCCGGTCGAATTCGTCGAGGCGTGACGGCGTCGGGACTCCTCGCCACGGGTGATCAGGCTGCTATGCAAGCGCCATTCACGAAATACTGATGGAGCCCGGAAGCCAGTCGTGCGTTACGCGAGAGACGCGCACGAATGGTGGCTCTCCAGCCCGGTTTTCGTCGTCGGGGTCACCCGGAGCAGCTTGCCGCTGCCTGCATATCCACCGGCTTGATATTCACCGACTTGGGCGCGCCTTCGGTGAAGGAGGCTCTCATGTCAATGGGCGCCAGATCGGAATATCGGCTCAAGGACGCGACCATCGACCGGCATCATCAAAAATATGCCGGATGGAGCTGGTGGTATCTGCTGTTCCTCATTCAGTTCATCGCTGTCCTGTGGCCGCCCTTCTACAACAAGGTCGATCCTTCGCTCATCGGCATTCCGTTTTTCTATTGGTACCAGCTTCTCTGGGTCATTCTTGGTGCCATTCTGACTGCAATCGTCCACTTCGCGACGGAGGACTAGCTTACTTGGACTAGCTTACTTGGGCTCACTTGGATTGGCTCATTTGGGAGTAGCCCGTTCGCGGATATCAAAAGGGGAGCGACGATAGAGGAAAGTCGATCGGGAGGCGTGTCGTGCAAGACGTCAATTGGACTGCCTTGATCATCTTCCTCGCGTTATTTGGTTTGATAACGGCGCTTGGCTTTGCTGCGTCGCGGTGGCGTAAGGGCGACCTCAACTTGCTGCATGAATGGGGGCTTGGCGGGCGTCGCTTCGGCACCGTCGTCACCTGGTTCCTGATCGGTGGCGACCTGTACACCGCCTACACCTTCATTGCTGTTCCGGCGCTCGCCTTCGGTGCCGGTGCGGTCGCCTTCTTTGCGGTGCCGTATACGATCGTCATCTATCCAATTCTCTTCCTGGTCTTTCCGCGGCTCTGGTACGTGTGCCATCGGCACAACTATATTACGGCCGCAGACTTTGTCCGTGGACGCTTTGGCAACCGCTGGCTCGCACTGGCGATGGCGGTGACGGGTATCGTGGCGACCTTGCCCTATATTGCGCTTCAGCTTGTTGGACTGCAGGTCGTTATCGGCGCGATGGGCGTTTCTGGCGAGGGCTATGTAGGCGATCTGCCGCTGCTCTTCGCGTTCGTCATTCTGGCCGCCTTCACCTATTCGAGCGGGTTGCGGGCTCCTGCATCGATTGCCATCGTCAAGGATATTCTGATCTATCTCACGGCATTCGCCGCCATCGTCGTCGTGCCCATACAGCTTGGCGGCTTTGCCAATATTTTCGCGGCCGTGCCAGAGTCGAAACTCTTGCTGGCCGCTCCTGGCGCCAACAGCACCGGTGCGTATGGAGCCTATGCGACGCTGGCCCTCGGATCGGCGCTTGCACTGTTTCTTTATCCGCACTCGATCACGGGTATTCTGAGCGCCAACAGCGGCCGTGCCATTCGCCGCAACGCGGCGCTTCTGCCGGGCTACTCTTTCATGCTCGGCTTGCTGGCGCTCATCGGGTTCTTCGCGATTGCCGCAGGTGTTAGCGGTCTTCCCCAATACGCGGCCGGTTTCAAACAGTTCGGCAACAATTTTGCGGTGCCAGCCCTGTTCCTCCATACCTTCCCGTCATGGTTCGTTGGCATTGCCTTTGCCGCTATTGGTATCGGAGCGCTCGTGCCTGCCGCGATCATGTCGATCGCCGCCGCCAATCTGTACACGCGCAATATTCACCGCGAGTTCATCAATGTCGCGCCCACCGACAGGCAGGAAGCGCAGATGGCAAAGTGGGTATCGCTGATCGTCAAGTTCGGCGCGCTGGCCTTTATCATCTTTGTGCCATCGAAATTCGCGATCTACCTGCAGCTTCTCGGTGGGATCTGGATTATTCAGACGCTGCCTGCCGTGATGCTCGGCGTCTATACCCGCTGGTTCAACGAATGGGCACTGCTCGTCGGCTGGGCCGCGGGCATTGTCGCCGGGACAGCAATGTTCGTCGCCGCGAACCTCGCCCCGACCTATGCTCTTGCGGTGGGAAGTTTCACCTTCCCCGGCTATTCCGCGCTGTATGCAGTGGTTATCAATCTTGTTCTGACTATCGTCCTGACGCCGCTGTTCAACGCCGTGAGCGGCGGCTCCGTCGATGAGACGCTGGCGACTGAATATCGGGCGCCGTTGCCAACTTGATGAAATCGTTGCCGGACTGCGGACGCGCAGCGGAGGTGAAACGCCCGCGATGCTGTCGAAAGGTTCGGCACCGGAAGCTGTTGACGATGTATTCTGGGTTTTTGCGGTGGATCGGAAACTGTCGATACGCTAGCATCGCGCCGGTGCATCGGAATCTCACTTAACGTCCGCCATGAAAACTGCCGACTTCGAATATCATTCGCCTCGTACGCTTCATGATGCGACGAGTCTGTTGACCGCGCTGTACGATCAGGACGCGCGCATCCTCGCCGGTGGACAGAGTCTTGTCCCGGCAATGGCGTTCCGGCTGGCGCAGCCGCGCCATCTCATCGACATCAATGGAGTAGAGGGGCTCGATACGCTCCGGGTGGATGACGGGAAACTGGTTGTTGGCGCCTGCGTCCGGCATGCGGCGTTCCATCGATCGGTGGTGGCCGGTCCTCTTGGCGACATCCTGTCGAATGTCGCGCATCATATCGCTCATTATCCGATCCGCGCGCGCGGAACGTTCTGCGGCAGCCTTGCGCATGCCGATCCGGCGTCGGAATGGTGCCTCGTGGCCACGACACTCAACGCTTCGATGGTTGCCGCCAGCGTCCGCGGTGAGCGCCTGATTGCCGCGGAAGATTTTTTCGCCGGCCTCATGACGACGACCCTGGAGGACGATGAGATCCTCAAGGAAGTGCACATTCCGCTGCCGGCAGCGGGTACCGTCTATGGCTTTTACGAGTTCAATCGGCGTGCCGGCGATTTCGCGATCGCTTCGGCATTGACGGCGGGCCGTCTTGTCGATGGAAAAATCACCGATATTCGCGTTGGCTTGGGTGGCGTCGAGGCCTGTCCGCGGCACGTTCCGGAAGCCGCGGCAATTCTTGAGGGCGCGTCGCCGTCGGAAGAGGTTTTCAAGGCCGCCGGTCAGGCTGCGGCCGATGCGATCGATCCGCTCGAAGATCAGCAGGCGGATGCGGCCTACCGGCGGGATTTGACAGGAACCGTTATCCGCCGGGCTCTGCGCCAGAGTTTCGGTACTCGCATCTAGTCCGGTTCCGACCAGATCTGTTGCGCGATCATCTTTCGCGAGAATTGCTGCAGCAGATCGGAGAACCTCTTGGCAGCCAGATTGAGGGGGCGTGACTTCGTGCGTGCCAGGACCCAGGTGATGCGGAAGTCCCTGATCGGGCAGGCCGTTACCCGCTTACTTCGAAGAATGGCGCGCACGCCGCACAGCGGCAGCACCGTATAGCCGAGGCCGGCGGTCACGAGATCGGTCATCAACGGCAGCGCATTGGCCTCGATCCTGACATTGGGGTGCCGGCCGGAGCGGCTGAGCCCGGCTTCAATCGTCATGCGCAGGCTGTTGGGGCGCGTCGTCAGGATCAGCGGCAGTTTGATCAGATCGTCGATGGCAATCGGGTTCTTCATCGACAGGCCGGCTTCCGGAGGGCCGACCAGCAGCATCTGCTCGCAGCCGAGTGGCTCCGCGCTGACATTGCGGATCGGCTCGCTGAAATTGGTCACGGCGAGATCGAGAACGCCTGATGCGACGAGATCGCGCAACTCGCCGCTCGTCTCTTCGACGATCCGTACCGCAACGCGCGGATAATCCGTGGCAAACTGCTTGAGCAGCGGCACTGCGAGCAGGGTGCGCGGCGATGGCGGGATGCCGAAGGTGACTTCGCCGCTCGGTTCGACCGAGGCGGCGGCCACCTCGCCTTTCAGTGCGTGAATATGTCGCTCCAGGGCCTGGAGGCCCTCATAGAGGCGCTTGCCGGCTTCCGTCGGCACCATTCCGCGTTTGCCGCGTTCGAACAGGGAAGCATTGAATTCATGCTCCAGCGCCTGCATCTGCCGGCTCAATGTCGGCTGCGACACGCGCAGGGCGTGGGCGGCGTTGCTGAGATTGTGGTGTTCGATCACTGCGAAGAAAGCTTGAATCTTGTTGAAATCCACGGCGGTCCTCGATTCCGTCGTTCCTAAATATACAAATAATGTATAGCTACTATTAATTCGATACAATTGATGTATGCAATACGACTTTGTAAGGTCGCACTGGCCCGCCATGGGTACGTCGATCTGGGAGGATGACGATGATGAAGACTTTGACGCGTTTGTGTGCCGGCGCGGTTTTCTCCGCGCTTGTCATGGCAGGCGTCCCCGCCACGGCGCAGGAACCGATCCGCATCGGCGTGCTGCTGCCATTGACCGGTCCGCTGGCCAAGAACGGCCTCGAGAACTGGGAAGCGCTTCAGATCGCGCGCGACATGATCAACGAGCGCGGTGGCGTGAACGGCCGCAAGGTTGAATATGTGCAGGGCGACGCGACCAACGCCAACGCGGCCATCAGCGAGACCGAGCGTCTCGTCACCAAGGACAACATCAAGATCACTACCGGTTCGTTCGCGTCGCCGCTCGCCATCGCGGTGAGCCAGGCCGCCGAACGTCACGGCGTCTTCCACTGGGAGACCACGGGTGCTGCGGAAATCATCACCCGCCGCGGGTTCAAATATACCTTCCAGGTTGGCGCGCCGGCGCGCAAATACGGTCAGGCCGCGGTCGATTTCATCGTCGAGGACCTCACCAAGCGGCTCAACAAGCCGATCAACGAGCTGCGGATCGCGCTGCTGTGGGAAAACCGTGCGTTCGGCAAGTCCGTTGGCGACGGCATTCGCGCCTATACCGGCTCGAAGAACATCAAGCTGGTCTATGACGAGGGCTACGATCAGTTTGCGACGGATATGACGCCCGTCGTCCAGAAGCTGAAGGACGTGAAGCCGGACGTGCTGATCGCTATCTCGTTCCCGAACGACGCCATTCTCTTCCAGCGGAAGGCCAAGGAAATCGACTTCAACGTTGCGGCCTTCATCGGCGTCAGCGCGGGATATTCGTCGCCCGACCTGCGCAATTCGATCGGCAATATGGTCAACGGCATTTTCGTCGCCGACTTTCCGCCGAAGGTGAATCCGGCTGTGCTGCAGCCCGAAACCCGCAAGGTCGCGGATGAGTTCTACAAGCGCTACGAGGAGAAACTGAAGCGCGCTCCTGCGGGCCATGCCGCGGCAGGATTCTCGGCCATCTGGGCGCTGTTTACCGAAGTGCTGCCGAAGGCCAAGACCTTCGATGCGGCGGAACTGCGCAAGATCGCGATGTCGCTGGATCTGCCCGAGGGTACGCTCGTCAACGGCAGCGGAATCAAGTTCACCGACTTCAACTGGCCGGACGATCCGAAGGATTCCGGCCAGAACCTGCGCGCGTCCATCGGTGTCTGGCAATGGACTGCGAATGGCAACGAGCAGGTGTTCCCGGCCAAGCTGGCGACGCAGCCGCCGAGCATGGTGCCGCTGCCGTCCTGGGACAAGCGCTGACGAACGGTCCCGCTCCGGCCCGGGAGTCCCGTGCCGGAGCGGATGCCCGCATGCGCCTTTCCGTTTCTTCCTGTCTTAACCAGTCTGCTGCGATGACGACGCAATGATCACGTTCGGCCAACTTGTCCTTTCCGGTATTCTGATCGGCAGCATCTATGCGCTGATGAGCATCGGTCTGACGCTGATCTTCGGCGTCTTGCGCGTCGTGAACTTCGCGCACGGCGAATTTCTGATGATCGCGATGTTCGGCGCCTGGGCGCTGTCCAGCCTGTTCGGCGTCAATCCCTACTGGGGCGCATTCCTGATCGTGCCGCTGATGTTCGGATTCGGCATCATCGTCTATCGGCTGATCATCAAGCCCGCTCTCGACAAGCCGCATCTTGTGGTCGTGTTCGCCACCATGGGTTTGTCGATTTTCATGCAGAACGTGGCGCTGATGATCATGACCGCCGACCTGTGGGACGTGCAGCCGATCTTCGAGCGCTCGGTGCGGATCGGGCCGTTCTACTTCAAGGGTGAGTTGCTGCTCGGCTTCCTGATCGCGATCCTGTGCACGGTCGCGCTGCAATGGATGATCCGCTCGACCTATCTCGGCAAGGCGATCCGCGCCACGGTCCAGGACGGCGAGGCGGCGCATCTGATGGGCATTCCGGTGCCGCGTATCTTCCTCATCACTTTTGCCGTCGGCTCGGCGCTCGTCGGGCTCGCGGCCTGTGTGATGACGCCGTTGTTCTCGGTTTTCCCGACGGTCGGTCTGAACTTCGTCCTGATCGCGTTCGTCATCGTCGTGCTGGGCGGCATGGGCAGCATCGAGGGCGCGCTGATCGGCGGTGTCTGCATCGGTGTCGTGCAGTCGCTGAGCAGCTATTACATCGCCCCGGCATTCGGGCAGCTGTTCTTTTTCGTTCTGTTCCTGCTGGTCATGATCTTCCGTCCCAATGGCCTGCTCGGCCAGAAGGGTGCGGCCATGATCGGTATGAATGACTGAGGCGTCGTGATGCAGGCCGTAGAATCCCGTTCACTCCGTCCGACCTGGGGCATGCCGATGATGCCCGAGCGCGGTACGCTGTCATTCTTCGAGATCGCGCTGCTGGTGATTTGTATCGGCCTTGTCGTCGTCGGCATGCCGTCCAGTTTCCGCGATATCGTCGTGCTCACGTTTCTGTGGGCCGGCGTGGCGCTGTCCTGGAATATCGCCGGCGGTTATGGCGGGCTGATCTCCTTCGGACATGCGGCATTCTTTGCCGTCGGCGCCTACACTTCGACCATTCTGCTGGTCAATGTCGGCGTCACGCCCTGGGTCGGCCTGTGGGTCGGTGGCGTCGTTTCGGCGCTGTTCGGCGCCGTTCTGGCGCTCATCTGCGCCCGGCTGCGCGGCCCGTTCTTCATTCTGTCGACGCTGGCGGCGGCGGAAGTCATCCGCATTATCGCGCTCAACTGGACCTCGCTGACCGGCGGGCCGGAAGGGATGGCGATTTCGCCGGTGACCGATCCCGCCAACATGGTGTTCAGCTCGAAGGCGGCCTATGCGGCGATCATGCTCGTCTATCTGGTGGCGGTCTATGCGATCACCAAGGTGTTCGAGGCATCCCGCGCCGGATACTATCTGTTCGCGGTTCGCGACGATCAGGACGCGGCAAGCGCCGCCGGCGTGAATCCGCTGATGATGCGTACGGCGGCAATGGCGCTGAGCGCGGCATTGACCGGCGTCGGCGGCTCGCTGTTCGCGCAATATTTCCTGTATCTCGATCCGACATTCATGGTGTCGCCTGAGCTGTCGTTCCAGTTTGCGCTGCTCGCTGCCGTCGGCGGCCTCGGCAGCGCCATCGGTCCGGTGCTCGGATCGTTCGTGATCACGCCGCTTTCCGAATTGCTGCGCGGCTATCTCGGAAGCGCGGCCGCCGGATTGCATCTGGTGATCTATAGCGCCGGGCTGATCCTTATCATGCTGTATTTCCCCAGCGGCATCGCCGGCGCGCTCAACCGCCTGGCCCATGGATGGAGGCGCAAGTCGTGAGCGCCCTTCTTGAAGTCAAAGGCGTCACCCGCCAGTTCGGCTCGCTTGCGGCCGTCAATAATGTGTCGTTCTCGGTCGAGGAGGGCGAACTGCTCGGCCTGATCGGACCGAACGGCGCCGGCAAAAGCACGATGTACAACCTGATTGCCGGCGCCCTGGCGCCGACGCGCGGCGATATTCTCTTCTGCGGAAAGAACATTGCCGGCTGGAAGCCATATCGCAGCGCACGTGTCGGCATTGCGCGCACCTTTCAGATCCCGAAGCCGTATCGTCAGTTGTCGGTGGTCGAGAATGTCATGCTCACGGCATTCCGTTGCGAATCGTCGGTGGCGAAGGCGCGTGCGCTGGCGGAATCGACGCTCGATGACGTCGGCCTCAGCGATTACAAGACCGCGCCGATCTCCACCCTCACGGTCGGGCTGTTGAAACGGCTTGAAGTCGCGCGCGCGCTGGCGATGCGGCCGAAACTCGTTCTGTTCGATGAGATCATGGCGGGGCTGACGCCGACCGAGGTGGCGGCAATGACCAAGTTCGTCGCCGGGCTTCCGGCGCGCGGGATCACCGTCATCTGGGTCGAGCATGTGCTCTACGCGATCATGAAGACCGCGACGCGTATTCTCGTGCTCAATCGTGGCGAACTGATCGCGGCAGGCGCGCCGGCCGACGTCTCGCGCGATCCGGCCGTGGTGAAAGCCTATCTCGGTGAGGAGATGGACTTTGCTTGAGGTCAGAAAGTTAAATGCATTCTACGGTCCGGTTCAGGTTCTGCACGACATCAACCTGACGGTCCCGAAGGGCAAGATCGTCGGCCTCGTCGGTGCCAATGCCGCCGGCAAGAGCACCTTGATGTTCACGCTCGCCGGGTTGCGCACGACCTATGATGGCCAGATCCTGCTCGATGGCGATCCGGTCGATCATCTGCCGGCCTATGAGCGGCCGCAGCGCGGCCTCGTGCTGGTTCCGGAACGGCGGCGGCTGTTTCCGTTCATGTCGGTGCTGGAGAATCTGGAGATCGGCGCCTATTCGGCTTCGGCGCGTCAGCGCGCCAAGCAGACGATCGAGGAAGTCTACGAGTTGCTGCCGGTTCTGGCCGAGCGCCGCAAGCAGGTCGCCGGCCTGATGAGCGGCGGCGAGCAGCAGATGCTGGCGATCGGGCGTGCCCTGATGGCACGCCCGCGCGTGCTGCTGCTGGACGAACCGACGGAAGGGCTCGCACCGATCTATGTGAAGCTGTTGTTCGATCTCATCGTCAATCTGCGCAATCACGGGCTGACGGTGATGATCGTTGAACAGAACGTGCATCACGTATTGCGCACTGCCGACCGCGCTTATGTCATCGAGAATGGCCGTATCGTTATGGAAGGAGAGGGAGCTGCCCTCCTGAAGGACGAGCGGTTGAAAGTCGCCTATCTGGGTCTTTAAATGATTACCGATATTCATCGTCATTTCGTCCCCGAAAGCTTTTTCAAGTTTGTGCGCGATAGCGCCGAGCTTGGCGTCGTCGTCAAGCGCATGGAAGGCGACGCCGTGGATCTCGATATCCGCGGGATGCATTTCGGTCTGAACAAGACGTTTTTCGATATTCCCCGGCAGATCGAACAGATGCAGCGTGAGGGCGTCGACCGCGCGATCCTGTCGCTCGCGACGCCGTTCATCAATTATCATGTCGATCCGAAACTTGCGGTCGACGTGGCGCGGCGCTTCAACGACTCGCTTGCCGGCGTCGTGGACGAGAACCGCGACCGGTTTGGCGCCTGGGCTTTTCTGCCGATGCAAGACCCCGAGGCTGCCGCGGCGGAGTTGCGCCGATGCGTGCGCGAATATGGTTTCATCGGCGGCCACATCGCCTCCAATGTGCAGGGCGTCTATCTGCACGACGACCGCTTTAGGCCGGTCATCGAGGCCGCGGTTGATCTCGACGTTCCGTTGTTCGTGCATCCGGCGGATCCGGGCGGCAAGGAGCGGATGCGCGAATACGAATTGACCGTGGTTGCCGGTTACCTGTTCGACAATACCATCAATATCCTGAAGATGATCTGCTCGGGCTTTCTCGATGCCTGGCCGAGGCTCAAGCTGGTCTGCGCGCATACGGGCGCGTTCGGGCTGGTGCTGCGTGCGCGCATGCAGCGGGAAGTCGATACCAATCCGCAGCTCGCCAGCACGCTGAAAGCCCCGATCGGGGACTATTTCGGGCGGCTCTATTTCGATACGATTTGTTTCGAGCCGGATATTCTGCGTTACGCGACAACCGTCGTCCCGATCGATCGCCTGCTGCTCGGCAGCGATGCGCCGTTCCCGCTTGGTGAGCCTGCACCGGTCGAATTCGTCCGGGGCGCGTTGTCGGCGGAGCAGAGCAAGACGATTCTGCACGACAATTTCGCCAAGCTGATCGGGCGCTGACATGATGATCCGCCGCATCCTCACGATCCGCGACATTGTGCATGAGGAAGCCGGCTTGCCGGCGGCCCGGCCCGTTTGTCGCGTCGCGGTAGGGGCGGTGATCGCCAATCCTTTGGCTGGCCGGGCTGCGGAGAACATCGACGATCTCGTCCCGCTGGGTGCGGTACTCGGAGAACGGCTGGCGCAGGAGGCGCTGCGGCTTCTCGATCGGCCGGTCGTGTCCTACGGCAAGGCGGCGCTGATCGGAACGGCGGGGGACATCGAGCACGGCGCCGCCATCCTGCATCCGCGCATGGGTAAGCCGATGCGCGAAGCGATCGGCGGCGGCAAGGCGCTCATTCCGTCGAACGCCAAAATCGTTTCCGCCGGTGAAGCAATCGACGTTCCTCTTGGGCACAAGGACGATCCCTGGTCATTCGACCATATCGATACGATGACGGTGCAGGTGCCGGGCGCGCCTCGGCCGGACGAGATCGTCGTTATTCTCGCTTTTGCCGACGGCGGACGCCCGCGGCCGCGCGTCAGCGCTCCTCCGGCTCAGCCGCCGCGATAAGGGAGCGTGCCATGGCAGCCACCAAGCGCATCCGCGTCACCGTCAACGGCAAGATCTATGAGCGCGAGGTCGAGGTTCGGCGGCACCTCGGGGATTTCGTGCGGGAAGATCTCGGGCTGACCGGCACGCATATCGGTTGCGAGCATGGCGTCTGCGGCGCCTGCACGGTGGTGATGAACGGCGCGCCGGTGCGCTCCTGTCTGATGTTTGCCGTGCAGAGCGACGGCGCCACGATCACCACGATCGAGGGACTGGCGTCGTCGGATGGCGCCTTGCATCCGTTGCAGAATGCGTTTCGTCATCATCACGGTCTGCAATGCGGCTTCTGCACGCCGGGTATGTTGATGACGTTGTATGCCTATCTCGGCGAGCATCCGGATGCCGACGAGGTCGCGATCCGCGATGCGATCTCGGGTAATATCTGCCGCTGCACGGGTTACGAAGGCATCGTCAATGCGGCGCTTGAAGCGGCCGCGTCGTTTCGCGAGGCCGGGTGATGGGCGTTCGCTATTTTGGTGCACAGGTACGTCGGGTCGAGGATCAGCGGCTGCTGACGGGCAGCGGGCGCTACGTTGACGACCTGCGTATTCCGGGTGTTCTGCACGCGGCATTCATCCGTTCCGCCCACGCGCACGCCCGCATCCGAAACATCGACATTGCCGAAGCGGCGGCGCAGCCGGGGGTAGTCGCCGTCTATACCGCCGCTGATTTCGGCGCGCTCGGTTCCACCGCGATGCCGGACATGGTGCCGGTCAATCTCGTCAAGCAGCCGATCAACTATCAGCCGCTGGCGCATGACGAGGTGGCGCATGTCGGCGTTCCGGTTGCCGTGGTGGTTGCCGACAGCCGGGCGCGTGCAGAAGACGCGGCCGCGTTGGTGACAGTCGATTACGACGTTCTGCCGGCGGTTGTCGACTGGCGGCGTGCGCTCGATAGTGATGCGCCGCGTGTCCATGTCGCATCGCCGGACAATCTGGTGGCGCAACTGAATTCCCGGTTCGGGCCGGTCGACGAGATTTTCGCCACCGCGCCGCATGTGTTCCGGGAAACATTCACCACCCACCGCGGAGGCTGCCATTCCATGGAGGGGCGCGGTGTCGTCGCCTCCGTCGACCCGGCGACCGATCAACTCACCGTCTGGAGTTCGACGCAGGTTCCGCACATGATCCGCCGGTTGATCGCGGCGCATCTGGGGCGCGACGAGCGCAGCGTGCGTGTCATCGCGCCCGATGTCGGCGGCGGATTCGGCCCGAAATGCTCGCTTTATCCCGAGGAGATGGTTGTATCGCTTGCAGCGATCAAGCTGCAGCGGCCGGTCAAGTGGTTCGAGGATCGCAGCGAGCATTTTCTCGCGACGACGCAACAGCGCGACCAGGCGTGGACGCTGGAAGTGGCCGCCGACGCGGATGGCCGTCTGCTTGCGGTGCGCGGCGAATGTCTGCACGACAACGGCGCTTATGTACCCTATGGGCTTGTCGCCGGCGTCACCTCGCTTGCCGCGTTTCCGGGGCCGTATGCGCTGAAGGCGGTGGATATCACCCTCAAGGTGGTGTTCACCAATCTCGTGCCGAACACGCCGGTTCGCGGTGCCGGGCGCCCGACCACCTGCTTCGTTCTGGAGCGTCTGGCTGACCGGGTCGCGCGCGAGCTCGGTCTCGATCCGGCTGACGTCCGGCGGCGCAGTTATATTGCCAAGGAACAGTTTCCCTATAAGACCGGCGGAAAGGCGCGTGACGGATCGCCGATCACTTACGACAGCGGCGACTATCATGGTTGCCTCGAAGCGGTGATCGAGCGCGCCGGCGCCGATTTCGCCATTCGCAAGCAGCAGGCGCTCGCCCGTGGCGTCTATATCGGCCGCGGTATTGCTAGTTATGTCGAAGACACCGGGCTCGCTCCCTTCGAGGGCGCGACGGTTCGGGTGCAGCCCAACGGGCGGGTTGTCGTCCAGACCGGCGCCGCCAGCCAGGGGCAGGGGCATGCGACCAGCCTTTCGCAGATTTGCGCCGATATCCTGGGAATCGATATCGCCGATATTGTCGTCGAGGCCGCCGACACGGCTGCGTTTCCGCTTGGTATCGGCGCGATCGCGAGTCGGACGGCGGTGACCGCCGGCTCGTCGGTACACCTCGCCGCGGTCGCGGTGCGAAGCAAGGCGATCAAGGTCGCCAGCGAGATTCTCGAAGCAGCCGAAGACGATCTTGTGCTGGAGGACGGTGCGGTTCGTCTCGTCGGCGCGCCCGAAATGAAGGTGGCGCTCAGCGAGATTGCCTTTCGTCTCGACGGGATGAGCGGAATTCCGATGAGCAAGGGGATCGAGCCCGGATTGTCCGCCACCTCCTATTACGAAGTGCGATCCTCGACTTACGCCAACGGCACGCATCTCTCCGAGGTCGAGGTCGATGTCGAAACGGGCAAGGTGAAGATTACCCGTTATGTCGTGGGGCACGACTGCGGCCGGCTGATCAATCCGATGCTGGTGGACGGACAGGTGCGCGGCGGCGTGGCGCACGGCATCAGCAATGCGTTGTTCGAGCGGATGATCCACAACGAGAATGGCGATCCGGTAACGACCAACTATGCCGACTATCTGTTGCCGACTGCACCGGAGATTCCGCGCGTCGAAATTATCCATCTTGAATCGCCGTCGCCGATCAATCCGATCGGCGTGAAGGGGGCCGGCGAAGGCGGAACGATTCCGGCGGCCGCCTGTGTGATTGCCGCCATTGAAGACGCTTTGTCGCCATTTGGCGTTCGGATCGCCGAGCATCCGGTTTCGCCGGCGCGCATCAGGCAACTGATCCGGGAATCCGCCGAGACCGCAGCACACTGACTGGTGCGAATACTTTTGATCCCGAGACAATCGCGGGGAGGTTACATCTATGCGTGAGATCGGACACTTTATCGATGGCAGGCGCGTCGCGGGCTCCGGCGACCGCGGCAAAATCTACAACCCTGCGACCGGAGAGGTCGTGGCGACCGTCGCGCTGGCCGGCGAGGCCGATCTTGCGTCGGCGGTGGCCAGTGCGAAGGCGGCGCAACCGAAGTGGGCGGCGACGAATCCGCAGCGCCGTGCGCGCGTCTTCATGCGCTATGTGCAGCTCCTGCACGACAACATGAACGAGCTTGCCGAAGTGCTCTCCCAGGAACACGGCAAGACGGTGGAAGACTCCAAGGGCGACATCATGCGTGGCCTGGAGGTGTGTGAGTTCGTCATCGGGATTCCGCATCTCAGCAAAGGCGAGTTCACCGAGGGCGCGGGTCCCGGAATCGACATGTATTCCATCTCGCAGCCCGTCGGGATCGGTGCGGGCATCACGCCGTTCAATTTCCCCGGCATGATCCCGATGTGGATGTTCGCGCCGGCCATTGCTTGCGGAAATGCCTTTATCCTCAAGCCGTCGGAGCGGGATCCCTCCGTGCCGCTGCGCCTGGCCGAACTGATGGTTGAGGCCGGGCTTCCCGCCGGCATTCTCAATGTCCTGAACGGTGATAGAACGACGGTCGATGCGATCCTTGCGCATCCCGAAATCGCCGCGATTTCCTTCGTCGGCTCCACGCCGGTCGCGCGTCATGTCTATGCCTCGGCTTCGGCGCACGGAAAGCGCGCCCAGTGCTTCGGCGGGGCGAAGAACCACATGATCATCATGCCGGACGCCGATATGGATCAGGCCGCCAATGCGTTGATGGGCGCCGGATACGGGTCTGCCGGCGAGCGCTGCATGGCGGTGTCAGTGGCAGTGCCGGTTGGCGACGAGACGGCGGATCGGCTGGTCGAGAAGCTGGTTCCGATGGTCGAAAAACTGCGGGTCGGTCCCTATACGGACGAGAAGGCCGATATGGGGCCGGTCATCACGCGGGAGGCGCAGGCGCGGATCAAGGCGCTGATCGGGCGGGGCGTCGAACAGGGCGCGAAGCTGCTGGTCGATGGCCGCGATTTCTCGCTTCAAGGCTATGAGAACGGTTACTTCGTCGGCGGGTGTCTGTTCGATCACGTGACCCCGGACATGGATATCTACAAAACGGAGATATTCGGGCCGGTTCTTTCCGTGATGCGCGCCAGGACCTATGAAGAAGCGCTGTCGCTGCCGATGCAGCACGAATACGGAAACGGCGTC
Source organism: Pseudolabrys sp. (assembly GCA_035556795.1). GTDB lineage: Bacteria > Pseudomonadota > Alphaproteobacteria > Rhizobiales > Xanthobacteraceae > Pseudolabrys. The sequence goes on from DATMEV010000045.1 coordinate 26,544, forward strand.
GCGATCTTCACGCGCGACGGCGATGCAGCGCGCGATTTCGCGTCGCGGATCAATATCGGCATGGTCGGAGTGAACGTGCCGATCCCGGTGCCCTTGGCTTATTATTCCTTCGGCGGCTGGAAGGCGTCGGCGTTCGGCGACCTCAATCAGCACGGTACCGATTCGATCCGGTTCTGGACGCGCACCAAGACCGTCACCAGCCGCTGGCCCTCGGGCATCAAGGGGGCGGCGCAGTTCGTATTCCCGACCATGGCGTAACGGCGCCGTCGTTTCCGGCGGGATCGAGGACACTCGGGTGTGGAGCATGGGGCGCCGTCGAAACGACGTCGCCACGCCCTGCGCTTATGGTTGCCTTCTGCCGGATATCTTTGACCGGGCTGCGCTTCAGGCGGCGTGACTGCGGGTGACGGTGCGATAAAGCGCGCGGGCACCGGCGTCGAGCAGGAAACCGAGCAGGCCGATCATCAGCACCGTCGCCATCAGTTCGGAATAGGCGAGCCGGTCGCGGGTATCGAGGATGAAATAGCCGAGGCCCGCCGACACGCCGAGCATCTCGCACGGCACCAGCACGATCCAGACGATGCCGATGGCGAGTCGCAATCCGGTCAGCACATGACCAAGCACGCCGGGAAGGATGACGTATAGCAGCGTTTCCAAGCGGGTTGCCGCGAGGCTGTCGGCAAGGCTGAGCCAACTCGGCTGCAGCCGCCGGACACCCTCGGCGGTGTTGAGCATGATCGGCCAGACTGCGGCGAAGGCCAGCATGAAATAGATCGGCCGGTCGCCGACGCCGAATACCATGACGGCAATCGGCATCCACGACAGCGGAGAGATCATCCGTAGGAACTGGAAGGCGGGCGAGGTGCCGGCATTAAGGCGGCCGTAGCTGCCGACGGCGAGGCCGAGTGGGACGCCGATCAGCAGCGCGAAGCCGAGACCGACCAGCACCCGCTGCATGCTGACGAGAATATGCACCGGGAGATCCGGCTGCCCGAGCAGCGCCACCAGCTTGGGGATTGCGATCGTCGGTGAAAAATGGCCGATGAAGCTCTGAGAGGGAGCCAGTACATCGGTGCCGAGCCACCACAGCAGCAGCAGCGCGACGAGGCCGCCGATGCCGAGCAGGCCGTTGGCGATCGCCGGCCGCGACAGCCGCGACCCGCTCTCGTCAGCCGCAATCGCGGCGGCAGCCAGCGGCGCCGGAGCGCCGCCGCTGAGGCCATCGCTGGGCCAGGTTGCGCTCACGCCACCACCACTTCCTTGCGGGTGAAGCTCTCCGGTAATCCGAACGCGGCCATGCCGCCGGCTGCGATCACCGCCTTCTTGACGAAGCGGTCATCCACCAGCTCCTGGCCGGCGGCCGCCGGATCGAGCGTTTCGAGGAAGCTGCGGTCGCCCTCGACCAGCGTGTCCTTGAGGCGGCGGATCAGTTCTTCCGTGTAGCTCGGATAGGGATAGGGCTGGAAGTCGATGCGGCGCTCGCGCCAGTCGGGATGGCGGATGGCGCCGGCCTTCACATACAGCGCGTCGTCGCTCTCCGGCGGCGCCAGCACCTTGGTCAACACCTCGACGCTGTGCGGCGTGTACTGGTTGGGGTTGTCCTTGGCGAGCAGGGCGGCGGTCGCGGCGCGGTTCTGGCGGGTCCACAACTGCGCCTTGACCATGGCGTTGACCGCCCGCTGCACCCATTCCGGACGCTGCTGGATGTCGCGCTCGTGCATGAACACCAAGCAGCAGGCGTGGTCTTTCCAGACATCGCCGGTGAAGCGCAGGATCTTGCCGACGCCGAGCACTTCGCTGGCCGCGTTGAACGGCTCGGCGACGATGTAGCCGGTGATCTGCTTCGACGCCAGCGCCGGCACCATGTCGGCGGGCGCCATGACGATAAGATTGACCTCGTTGGCCGCGGGCTTGCCGGTGCGCTTCGACACCGGCGTCAGCCCATTCTCGCGCAGCAGAATCTGCAGAACCAGATTATGGATCGAATACCAGAAGGGAATCGCGACCGTGGTGCCGCCCAGTTCCTTGACGCTGTTGATATGCGGCAGGACGCTGAGGCCGGACCCGCTGGTGTGATTCCAGGCGACGACCTTGGCCGGCGCCTTGCTGCCGAAGCGCGCCCACACCGTCATCGGCGACAGCAGATGCACGGCGTTGACCTGACCGGAAATGAAGGCCTCCAGCACCTGCGCCCAGCTCCGCAGCCGTACCGGCTTCTCAGCCTTGATGCCTTCCGCTTCGAAGAAGCCCTTGCCGTGCGCCACCAGCAGCGGCGTCGCGTCGGTGATCGGCAGATAGCCGATGCGCAGCGGTGCGTCGGCTTCCTGGGCGCGCGCCTCATAAGCCTTCAGGAGCGGCAGCGCGCCGCTCGCCGTCAGCAGCGCGGAAAGACGCAGCATCTGGCGGCGGGATACGTCGTAGCGGGAAAATTCTTCAATCGACATGATTGATCCTATCGGTCCGGGCGGCACCACCACGGCTTGCTTCAGTTCATGCGCCGCTGAGCCGCGCTGCGCAGCGTCGAGAGAATGTCGACACGAATGGCGCCGAGTTCGGCGATATAGTCTTCGCGCGGTTTCGGCAGGTCGATGCGCCAGTTGCCGATCGTGTGCGCCGGCGCGCCGCCGAGCAGCAGAATGCGATCGGAAACCAGCAGCGCCTCGTCGATATCGTGCGTGATCAGGATCGCCGCCGTCCGGAAGTCGCGCACCACCTTCAGCAACAGATGCTGCATTTCGGTACGGGTGATCTCGTCGAGCGCGCCGAACGGCTCGTCAAGCAGGAGAATTTCCGGCTCGCGCGCCAGGCACCGGGCCAGCGCGGCGCGCTGCGCCATGCCGCCGGAGAGTTGCGCCGGGAACTGCCGCCGCGCGTGCGCCAGCCCGACCTCGCGGATCGCGACATCGACGCGCGCCTTGCTCTCGTCGGAGGACAGGCGTGGCTGGTGCTTGAAATTGAGACCGAAGGCGACATTCTTTTCCAGCGACAGCCACGGCAGCAGGCTGGCATCCTGAAAAGCGATGGAAACGCGTGGCGGCACGCCTTGCAACGGCGCACCGTTCATCGTCACCGCGCCGTCGGTCGGCTTCTGCAGTCCGCCGAGCACGCGCAGCAGGCTCGACTTGCCGACGCCGCTCGGGCCGAGCAGGCTGACGGTCTCGCCGGGCTCGAGCGCGAAATCAAACCCCTCAACCACCGGCCGCGACTGGCCGGGATAGCGGAGCATCACACCGGCAGCTTCGAGAACCGGGGTTTGCGGAAGACTGGATGGCGGGGTTCTTTGCAGCATTGCGGTCACGCGGTTGCGCCGATCGCCGCCGGCAGTTCCTGAACCTGTAGCGCCAGCTTCAATTGCACGAGACTCGGGGTGATGATCGGGAGAAAGACCGCTTCGCGCTGGCGGCGCTGGAACGCCGCGCCGGGACCGGACAGATAGGCGCGGCCGCCATTGGCATACAGTTCGAGCTGGATCGCCTCGGCGGCGATCTCGGCGAGACGGATCCGCAGCCGGAACAATTGCGCCGGGCGTTCGACAAAGCGGATTCCCGTCAGGCCATCGTTCAGTGTCGCTTCGGCAGCGGCGAGGTCCGCGGTGAGCGTCGCGACCGGCTCGCCCAGCAGGTCGTTCTCCCGCAGCCGTGACGAGGCTTCCGCCAAAGCGCGGCGCGCCAGCCCGATCGACATCGCGCATTGCAGCGCAAGGAAGGCAGGCCGAACCCGCGGCAGCCATTCGCTGGCGTTCCGATGCAGAATGCGATCGGGGCCGATGCGTACTGAATCGAATGTCAGGGCGGCGGTGTTGGTGGCGCGCATCGCCATGAGATCGAGATCGGCGGATCGCTCGAGCCCCTCGTCTTCTGATGATAACGCTGCGACGAATGCCGGTTCGTGACTGTTCCCTTGAACGGCGACGGCGACGTCGAATCCGGCCGGGCGCAGATTGGTCACCCACGGGAGCCGGCCGTCGATCCGCAGCCGGCCATGATCGATGCCGTGCGCGCGGATCTGCAGTTGCTCGATGCCTGACAGAAACTTCATTGCATTGGAAAGCCCGCTGGCCCCGGCGCGGCGACCGGTCAGCAGATCGGGCAACAGCTTTTCGCGTAGCGCCGCATTCGGGCTTTGCAACAGATATTCGATGAAGGTGCGGTGACCCCAGAAAACGAATCCTGCCGCCAGCGAGCGTTCCGAAACGGCGGTAATCGCCGCGACGGCGTCGACGATGGTGCCGCCGTTGCCACCGCGTTCGCGGGCGACCCCAATCCGGAACAATCCGGCATCGGCGAGGCGCGGAACCACCGTCGCAGCGCCGTCCGCCGCGACGTCAAGATGCACGGCCTCGGCATCGAGCCAGGTCGAAATATCCGTCGAGAGATCCGCCGAAAGCGATGTCATCGCGGTTGCTCCCCCGTCACTCGGCCGCGACGGCAACCGCCGCCGGGGTCCAGGCATAGGGTTCGTATTGCGGATTGAGCGGCGCCTGACCGAGATTGTTGGTGAAATTGCACAGCGTCGCGAGGCTGACGCCCAGCACCACGTCGACAGCATTGGCGTCGCTGAATCCGGCCGCCTTGAAGGCCTGCAGTTCGCTGTTTTCGACCGCACCACGGCTGCGGATCACCGCCCGGGTAAAGGTCGCGACCGCGTCGAGCCGCGCATCCGGAACCCGGGTGCCGTTGCGCAAGGCATTGACGGCGTCCTCGCCAAGACCTGCCTTTTTGTAGGCAAGGATGGTGTGGCCGGCGACGCAGAAGCCGCAGCCGTGGATCGCCGCGGCGGTGATCTGCACGGCCTCGCGCTCGGCGGTGCTCAGGCTGCTGCGCGCATTGATCCCCGAAACGGTCTGATAGGTTTCCAGCGCTGTCGGAGCGTTGGCCAGAAGGCCGATCAGGTTGGGAAGAAAGCCGTTGGCTTTCTCCACACCGGCGACACGCTCCTTGGCTGCATCGGGGGCAGATGCGGTGGTGTGAATGGGCAAGCGGGCCATGGGATGCTCCTGTCGTGACATCGCGTCGAGCAGGCGACGTCAAAAGTCAGACCATGGCTCAAGCGACAACGCGTGTTGTGGTGAGGACAACATGCATCTGATCAGCATCCGGCGTAAGGTGTTCTGGAAAATAACAAAATTTCATCTGTCCGACTTCTGCGGCAGAGAGGAAATTACTCTCTTGTCTTGCTGTTGGAGGACATCAATCCGGGCTGACGGCAGCATTGGATGGCCATGCATCCGGTCGGCTTCCCATCCGCATATCGAGGCGGCACGAGGCGGTATGACGATGGGTGGCGGATCGTACCTGAAACGGCCTTGTGATCCGGTGCGCCGCATCGATAGGATCGTCGATGCGGGCACGCGCGTGCATCGTTAAATGGAGATAGGAAATGGCGAAGGTACTTGTTCTTTATTATTCAAGCTGGGGCCACATGGAGCAGATGGCCCGCGCCGCGGCTGACGGTGCGCGCGAAGCCGGTGCCAATGTCACGATCAAGCGGGTGCCCGAGCTCGTGCCGGAAGCGGTGGCCAAGGCCGCCCATTACAAGCTCGATCAGGAAGCGCCGATCGCCGAACCGCTGGAACTGGAGAATTACGACGCCATTATCATCGGCGCTTCGACACGGTTCGGCGCCATGGCTGCTCAGCTCAAGAATTTTCTCGACCAGACCGGACCGCTCTGGGCGAGGGGAGCGCTCATCAACAAGGTCGCCTCGGTGATGTCCTCGACCGCCACCCAGCATGGCGGTGCGGAAATGGCGATCATCGCCACGCAGGCATCCCTTCAGCATCACGGTATGATCATCGTGCCGCTGTCTTATGCCTATCAGGGGCAGTCGGGCAACGATGTGGTGCGCGGCGGCGCGCCCTACGGCATGACTACCACCAGCAACAGCGACGGCTCACGTCAACCCTCCGCGCAGGAGCTGGAGGGAGCGAAATTCCAGGGCAAGCGCGTGGCGGAGATTGCCATCAAGCTGCACGGCTGATTCCTTCCTTTCCTCCCTCGACATTCCGGTGACGGCAGCGCGGCCATTTGCTGGTCTTGTCGGTCTTGCCGTTTTGCCGATCAGGAAGACCCGCCGCCGGCGGGTCTGGCGGTGCTGCGCCACGACAGCACGGAGCGCAGCCGGCGCCCATAGGGCTTCGATTTCAGGCGAAGCGCCGGACGCTCGACGGTCAGATAGGTAAGGGTCGACAAAACGGCGGTTATCGTGAAGGCCAGCACAAAGCTCAGCGCGATCTCGGCATGGGTGTCGGGGTGACGGCCGTGCAGATACCATCCGTAGAGGCCCCAGATCACTGGCAGGTGCCACAGATAGAAGCTGTAGGAGACCGTCCCCAGCCAGCGGACGGGGCCCCACTCCAGCGGCGTCGCCAGCCGGTTGGTCCGGCCCTTTGCAACACTGGTGACGGCAAGGAGGACGGCGGCGAAGAAAATGGCAAAGCCGAAGTCGCGGTCGGCGCGGGTAAGGGCGAGGCCTGCGGCGGTCATGCACCAGAGAACGAGCGATGTCCGGCGGCGTGTCGTGTCCCCGTCGGCACTTGTGTGGAAGATGACGGCAGCGAGCATGCCGACGCCGAACAGGTCCGCCTGACAGAGGATACTGCGCAGATAGACAGCCAGCCAGTTTCCGCCCCACTGAAGATAGAATTGCATGGCCGGATCGCCATGGACTTGTGCCGCGCCGACTGCACGGCAGATGAGGCCCAGCCCGATCATCCCGAGCGACACCAGCGTCGCCGCGCGCTGCAAGCCGAGACGCTGGCCGAGATGCACCGCGCCGAAAGCCAGCAGCGGCAACACGACATAAAAACAGACCTCCGTCGTCAGCGACCACGATACGCCGAGGCCGGTCTTGATGGTCCAAGGCGTGAGGGTGTGCGCCAGCAGCAGATTGGCGGCGATGATGCCGGGGTCGCTGATCCGGCCGAGCATGCCGGACGTAGCCTCGACGCCCGCATCGTCGATTGGCGCGGGATGGGTATAGGCGAGCCCCAGGCCGAAGGTGACGATGGCGAAGATGACGACGTAAGCCGGATAGATGCGCAGGATGCGATTGACGAAAAACTGCGCAATGTTGAACGGTGCGTTGCGTGCGGCCGCGCTGAGGAACGGCCCGAACAGCAGGAATCCGGAAAGCACAAAGAATAATGTCAGGCCCTGGCCGGCGGCATTCAGCAGCCGATGCAAGGTTGATGGCAGCAGGTCATCCGGCACCAGATGCAGATTGAAATGCCCGACCATGACCGAAAGTGCGGCCACGGCCCGCAGGCCCTCGATACCGGCAAGGCGGCGGCCGGATGTCGGCATTGCCTTGAACGCGGAATTCTGTACGGGCGCGCGCAGAGGCTGCATCGGCGCTCCTTGCTCGATCGTCAAAAATCTCGTCCGGTTAATCGGCGCTGCCGGATAGCAGCTCGCGCCTGACCGTCCACCAGATGATCTTGATGTCCAGCCACAGTGACCACCGCTCGATATATTCGAGGTCGTAGTCGACGCGTGAAATCGCGAGATTGGCGCTGGCAGTGCTGCCGCGGCAGCCGCTGACCTGTGCCAGGCCGGTAATGCCGGGCTTGATGGTGTGGCGCTGGAAATAATACGGCACCAGGTTTTCATACAACGTGCTGGCTGCCTGCATCCCCGGCACATGCGGACGTGGGCCGACCAGCGACATGTCGCCGATCACCACATTGATGAGCTGCGGCAATTCGTCGAGGCTGGTTCGGCGCAGGAACCGGCCGAATGACGTGACGCGCGGGTCGTCGGCGACGGTTTGGCTGACGCCGGACGCATCGCCGAGATGCGTATGCATCGTGCGGAACTTATAGATCCTGAAGCGGTGATTGTTGCGCCCGTACCGGTACTGCGTGAAGAAGACCGGACCCGGTGAGCTCAATTTGATTGCGAGTGCTATCCAGAGCAGCAACGGAGAGAGCAGGATCAGCGCGCCGGCGCCTCCTGCAACATCGAACAGGCGCTTGACATGCGAGCGTGACGGTTCGCTCAGCGCGCCGCGATGCGAAAGATAGTAGAGCCGCCGTTGTGACGCATGCGGGCGATGTTTGTAACGGATGGGCGGTGAAAATAGCGGCCGTCGGTTGCGCCAGATGGATACGCTGTCGTTGGATTGCGAGACCAGCGTCGCAGATGGGGCCATGAAGTGCTCCGTTGCATTGTCATGCTGTCGTGTGAGGCATGACCGTCATCAGTGCGGCATTTCCCGATCACGGCATGCGCGTCATCCATCGTCGCGCTTGTCGGCCGGCTGATATGCAATGTGCTCCCGGTTTCTCCGATTTGTCAGATACGATTTCAAAACGATCGTCGCGGGGAATCGTAGTGAAGGGCTTTCTTGGAGAAAGTGTGGCGCGCGTCGCTGCGTAAGATCAGCGGCAGGACAGAGATGGCGTTCCCGCGTGAATGATTCGGGAAGCCGCATGCTTCGGAATCGCTGTGCCGAGCGCGTCATGTATGACAACTATCGGAAATGTGCCGCAGTGTGCAGGCGACCTGCCGTCGAAAAATGCACGGAATATCTCGCATGATAGAGAGATGAAGAAATTTCGTTTGAATTGTGATCTTGACGTGGAGAGATTTCATCGTTGCGCCATGCATATGGCCGCTATTCGTCTGTGCCACATCGAGACGCGATCACGGTTGTCGTAGTCGGTCACTTTATGTGACGCGCTATTCGTCATGAATGCCGATGACGTCGAGCACGCCCGCGGTCGTGGTGTTTATCGGCTGGATGTACACGGACATAAAATTCCGATTCCGTCAGGAACCGAATGGACCGCAACGGGTTTGCCTTCCGATGGAGGAGAGGCAGGGGACGCGTGTCTCATTCTTGAACACGCGGCGGGGGGGGTAATGTATCTTTCTTTGTCGTTTGGTGCGCGAGAGTTTTTGCCGATGATGATGTTGCGGGTCGTCGCAGCGATCATTCTCGCAGTATCCGTTGCCGGTTGCTCCTCGTCTCCTCCCTCGGTTTCGGCAGTCGATGCCGCCGCGGCGGCATCGCCGCGTGCATCTGCCGGTGCTTATGCGCTGGGGCCGAATGACCAGTTGCGTGTTCAGGTCTATAACGAGCCGACAATCAGTGGCGATTATACGATCGACGGCGCAGGCTTTCTCGCGATTCCCGTGGCCGGCCGTGTGCGTGCGATAGGGCTGACGCCGGCCCAGCTCGAACGTCGGATTACGGCGAAACTCAACAACGGCATGCTCAAGGATGCGCGTGTCACGGTGCAGGTTAGCGGCTATGCGCCGTTCTATATCCGCGGTGAGGTGAAGAAGCCGGGCGAGTTCCCCTACCGGCCCGGGCTGACGCTGGGTGATGCAGTTGCGCTTGCCGGTGGATACACTTACCGCGCCGATGAGAGCAAAGCCTATATACGCGCCGCCGGTGCAGGAGTGGAAGTGACGCGCCCGCTTGATGTCGATCCGCCGATCGCGCCCGGTGACAACATCCGTATTCCTGAGCGATTTTTCTAGGCTCGTTGTGGTGGTGGATCGCGCGCTGTCGCGGCGTCGCTGTTTACCCGATTCCCGCACATGTTCTGGTCGACGATCATCTGTCGCCGGAACTCTTTATCCTCACAAATGTCGCATTGCGGCGAAATGTTTCGGCGGTGCCGAAAGGCCAAACTGCATATGCATGATCTTCGATGGACTGCTTCATTCTTGACGACGACTCGATATTCGCGACCGAGCAGATGTGTTGCGTCGCGCATCGAATTGTCCGCCGCCGTCCGGCGTCGAGCGTTTGTTGCAAGGTCGGAGTGAGTGGCTCTTCGAAATGTTCGGCCGCAGCAGACAGATCGACGGAGTTGCGTGCCGGCTGTCGGCTTTGTGTCTCATTGCGGCATTGTTTCCGTCGCGTGCCCTCGCGCAGGTTTCGATGCCGATCAGCCCGCCTACAACTCCGCCGTGGAGCTCGCTCGATGTCTTTGAGCCCGTTCCGTTTGCCGAATTGCTCTCGCGCAATCCGGATGATGTCGCAGCGCCGGAGGATCATCCCGTGAAGACGCGCGAGCATCCCGGCTATGAGCGGCTCGGGATTCGTGCCGGACCCTGGATGATTACGCCCTCGGTGGCAGGCGGGCTTTCTTACGACAACAATGTTTTCGCGAGCAGCGTCGATAAGCGTGGCGATCTGGCGGCGACGATTAAGGCTTCGCTAGGGGCTACGTCGCTCTGGGAGCGACACGGTGTCAACATTCAGGGTGATGTCAGGTCGATCGATTATCGGCGATATACTCAACTCGACCAGACGGATGCGAGCTTCCGCGTGCGCGGTCGGATCGATCTCTGGCATGATGCCGCAATCCTGACCAATGTCCGGATCGCGAGAGAGCACGAAAGCGTAGGCTCTCTGACCTCGCCCACGGCAGCCGTCGAGCCGACGCCCTATGACTTCTTTTCAGGCGATGTCACCTATTGGCAGCGGATCAACCGGATGGCCGGATCGATCGGCATGCGCGCCGACTACTACAATTACGGCGCTACGCGCGCCGGGGACGGCTCGATCATCGATCAGGACAGCCGCGACGGCCGGGTTCTGGTTGCGCATGGCCGGCTCGATTATGCGCTCACGCCATCGCTCGGCATCTTCACGGCACTGGAAGTCAACCGGCGCGATTTGCGGGGGACGCCGACGCAAGCTCTCGCCTCGAGCGGCTATCGTTCCCTGTCGGGCATCAATATCCGGCTTGGCGCGCTCATCCATGGTGAATTCGGCGCGGGCTATGCCAGCCAGCGTTTTCAGGATGCGGCCATCGGAACCATTGCAGGGCCGGCATTTCGCGGCATGCTGACCTGGAGTCCGACGCGACTGCTCGATTTGCACGTCAAAGCTGAGCAGATCGTCACCGAAGCCAGCGATACGGTTGCGGGCGGAGTGCGAGCGAACGCGTTCCAGATCGGCGCGGACTATGAGTTGCGCCGCAATCTCGTCCTGTCGGTTGCCGGAACCTATGAGCGCGACCAGTTCTTCGGCCAGACGCGTTCCGACGACGTGCGCTCGGTTCAGACCGAACTCAAATACAGACTTAATCGTTACAGCTCCATCTCGCTCCAGCATCGCTACTTTCGAAGGGACAGCGACGTTCCGTCTGCCAGTTATGACAAACACGAGGTGGGGGTGAATGTTACGGCGCGCTACTGAATATCGCTCCGAGCCAGTAACGTATTACGAGCCGGTCGACGCGCCGAGATCGTCGGGGTGGGACGGCGTCACATTATCGGAAATTGCCCGCATCCTGCGTCGCCGGCTTGCCGTCGTCGGCACGACGATACTCCTATTCGTGTTCGCCGCGCTGCTGGTCGTTCTGTTCGCTCGGCCGCTCTATACCGCGACGTCGACGATCCTGATCGATCCGCGTCGGCCGAATGTCGTCAATCTCGATAGCAAGAACCAGCCGGCGATTCAAAGTCCGCAAACCGACGATGCGGCAATTGAGAGCCAGGTGCTGCTGGTGCAGTCGATCGCGGTCCTGCGCCGGGTCGTCGGATCGATGAAATTGACCGAGGACCCCGAATTCATGCCGAAGCCGGGCATCCTCGGGAGGATCACCGGGCTGCTGGTGTCGGGAGAGCCTCCGGAGAATGATGCGCAGGAGCGCAAGATCATTGCAGCCGTGTCGATCCTGCAGAAGCGGCTGAAGGTCGTGCGTCAGCGCAATACCTTTCTCGTAGACATCAATGTCAGTTCCCATGAACCGCAACGTGCGGCGGCGATATCGAGCGCGATTGCCGATGCCTATTTCGAGGAACTGATCCGATCCAAATCGGAGGCGACAAAGACCGTGGCGGACTGGCTGAACGGACAGCTCGACGAACTCAAGTCGCGTCTGGAGGCATCCGATCGCGCGGTCGAAGATTATCGCGGCGCGCATGATCTGATGCTGACCAAGGGCGAGACGGTCAACAGCCAGCAGGTGTCGGATCTCAACAGCAAGCTGATCCAGGCTCGGGCCGATGCCGCCGAGGCGCGCGCGAAATACGATCAGGTGGCGCAGATCGCGCAGAGCAAGGCCGACCCCGGCTCGCTGTCGGAGGCGCTGGCATCCGACACGATCGCGAGGCTCCGTGCCCAATACGCGCAATTGCGGGTCAATGAAGCGGATCTGTCGAGCCGTTACGGCCGGCAGCATCCACAGGTGACGGCGGTTCGTGCGCAGTTGCGCGATACGCAGAAGCTTATCACCGACGAGGTGGCGCGCATCCTGCAAAGCCGGCGCCATGCCTATGAGGTGACGGCGGCGCGTGAGCAATCGCTCGAAAAGAGTCTTGGCGCGCTGCAGGATGTGTCCAGCGCATCGGGGCAAGCGGAGGTGCGGCTGCGCGAATTGCAGCGCGAGGCGGATGCCAATCGGTCGCTCTATGAATCGTTCCTTGCCAATTACAAGGAGGCGACCGCGCGCGAAAGTTTCCAGTTGCCGGAGGCTCGCATTGTTACCCGGGCCAGCGTGCCGGTGCAGCCGTCGTTTCCGAAGCCGCTGCTGTTTCTGGGATTGGCTGTGCCGCTCGGTGCCGCCTTCGGCGCGCTGTTCGCGATCGGCATCGACCGGCTCGATCGGCGCGTGAAGACGATGGATCAGGTCGAGGCGGTTTCCGGCATGCCGGGCATCGCCACGCTGCCGCTGATCGGCCTACGCGAACTGTCGCATATGAGCAAGCGCGGGCGGCGGGCATTGTCCGAGTATCAGGCTCAGTCGTCGCGCATCCTGCCGCTGGCGTTGCAACCGCCCTTGATGCGCTACATCGTCGAGGAACCGAATTCGGTGTTTGCCGAAGCCATTCGGGCGGTTCGCCTCAGCGTGCAGCGTGCAGCGCGAACCAGACCGATCCAGGTCATCATGCTGACCTCCGCCATCGACGGCGAGGGCAAGACGACACTGGCGGCGAACCTGGCGCTGTCCTACGCAATGATGGGCGTTCGCACATTGCTCATCGAAGGCGATATGCGTAATCCCGAAATATCGCGCTCGCTCTGTCCGAACGCCGAGGTTGGGTTGTTCGACGTGGCGCTTGGCAGGGTCTCGCTGCAGCAGGCGGTGTTGACAGAGAAAACGACGATGCTGTCGGTGTTGCCGTCGCCGATGTCGGAAGACATGGCCACGATGAGCGAGTTCGCATACTCCGAAGCCATGGGCACGATCATGAGCGAGTTGCGGCGCCACTTCGAAGTGATCGTTGTCGATGCGCCGCCGCTCATTCCGCTGGTCGAAAGCCGGGCGCTGAGCGAATACGCCGACGGGATCGTGCTGACCGTTGGTTGGGATCGCACGCCGGAGGATCTGGTGGCGCGGGCCGTCGATCTGCTGGCGCCGATCAGGGATCGCGTTCTGGGGGCGGTGCTCAGCGGCGCCGATCTGCGGCGGCTGCGCGGCTACGATTATTATCAGAGCGCCGCCTATGCCAAGCCGTATCGCGAAGCGAGTATGACGCGAGCGATCGGATCATAGGGCGGAATCGAGCAGGAACTGGAGTGTGCCTAATGCCGGCTGTGTTGATGGTCAGCGGATCGTGGCCGCCGGATGCGTGTGGGGTCGGCGATTACACCGAGCGGCTTTGTCGCGCGCTCGAGGCGGATGGCGTCTGCGTGGTGCGGTTTCATGATCGGCGTCTTTCGCGCATCTACTCCCGCGATGTCGTCGGACGCGCGATCGAGGCCGAGTGCGATCTCGTCCATATTCAGTATCCGACCGCCGGCTACGGACGATCCTACTCGCCCGCCGCTTTGCCGGGGGCGATACGCAACAAACCGGTTGTCGTGACATTGCACGAGTATTCGGTGTTCCGCTGGTATCGTCGGAACTGGTTTGCTCCTTATGCCCGGCATTGTGCGGCACGCATCTTCACGACCGACGACGAGAGGCGGCTGTTCGCGCAACGCTTTCCGCGCCGGTCCGGCCTTGACGATACGATCGAAATCGCAAGCAATATTCCAGCGGTAGCGCCGGGCGGGGCGCGCGACCGGACAAGAATTGTCTATTTCGGACTGATCGCTCCGAACAAGGGCATCGAGGATGTCCTTGCTCTGGCCGAACTGGCGCGCGTTGCCGGCAGCCCGTTCTCGTTCGAGGTGATCGGCGCGGTGCAGGAGCGGCACCGAAGTTATGCCGATATTGTCAGGCGGCGCGGATCGGAAGTTGGCGTCGCATTCTTCTTCGATATTTCGGACGAGGCGGTTGCGCGCCGCCTGGCGGACGCCGGCTATGCCTATTTGCCGTTTCCGGACGGTGCTTCCGGCAAGCGGGGAACGCTGGCGGCTGCGCTGGTCAACCGGATGATCGTCATCACCCGGCATAGCGCCATCACTCCGCCGTGGATCGCGGAAGCGACGCTTCATGCGCGCGGGCCGGCTGACGCCCTTTCGCAACTGAACGATCTGTCGGCCGATCGCGATGCATGGGCCGCCGCGGCCCGGACGAGTGGCGGGGCGGCGACCCGCTATCGCTGGGACGATATCGCGCGCCGCCATGCCGACCTCTATCGGCTGCTGCTTAGCGGCCGACGGGTGCCGGTGCGCGAGCCGGCGGAGAGAGGGTTACGCACAGCCGGAATCCCGGTTTGAAGAAAGGACGATGATGACGATGGCATTGCAGGCTTACGCCAAGCGCTATCTGCCGCAACCCGCAGTCGATGTTCTGCGGCTGATGAAGTACCGGATGGAACTCGCGACCTTTCCGCGGAGGGTCGTCGATCATCGATACGGCTCGCATGAATTGAAGATGACGATCAGCGATCGTGTCGCGTCGGAATGGTACGACAGAGACTGGACGCTGCCGCCGGAGATCGGCTTCTTCTCGCGCGGACAGATCGCGAAGAACGGTCGTATTTTCGATCTCGGCGCGCATCAGTGCCTGATCGCCATGCTGCTGGCACGCGATATCGTTCCGGACGGGCAGGTGGTCGCCGTCGAGGCGAACCGGCACAATGCCGAAAGAGCGCGGGAGAATGTCGCGCTTAATCGCGTGGGCAATGTCGAGGTTGTTCATGCCATTGTTTCCCGCACCAGCGGCCAGGCTCATGCGGATTTCAGTTTCAATTCCCGGGTGCAGAGCGGCCTAGGCGCGCGGGTGGGCGAAAGTATCGACGGGATCAGCATCGACGACATGTCGAGATGGATGGGATGGCCGGACCTCGTCTATCTCGATATCGAGGGCTTCGAGATCGAGGCGCTCAAGGGCGCGAGCCTCACATTGGCGCGCTGGTGCCACTGGTTCGTCGAACTGCACGGTGACGAGACACTCGGCCGCTATGGCGCCCGCAATGCCGACATTCTGCAATTCTTCGACATGACCAAGTTCGCCCGCTACCTCTGCATGCCGGATGAGAACAGCTTCCGGCTGGTTGCGGAAAACGAACCGGTGCCGACTGAGCGCTGCTTCCTGATCTTCTCCCCGCGTTCGACGCAGTTGCTCGACGGCAGCCAGGATCGGGACACGGCGCCGCGATGAAGGTCATCTACTATCGCAGTCCGAACGGCAATTTCGGAGACGATCTCAATGCCGTACTGTGGAAGAAGGTTCTGCGGCCGGAAGTTTTCGAGGCCGGCGATGCGGTGTTGCTCGGGATCGGCTCGATCTTCCGCGACGATTTCTTGTCGGCCGCGGCGACCGAGCGTAAGCGCGTCTTCGTGCTGGGCAGCGGCGCCGGCACGGGTCCGCTGCCCAGCCGCTGGCCGAATGCCGACTGGTCGATCCTCGCCGTTCGGGGGCCGCTGACGGCGCATGTCATCGGCCGGCCCGCGGCGGCTGTCACCGACAGCGCCGCGCTGCTGGCCACAGCGCCGACGTTGCTGCCGGCGGTACTCAGACGTGACGGCATCGTTTTCATGCCGCACTATAATTCTGTGGCGGACAGCCGGTGGCCGCAGATCTGTTCGGAGCTCGGTATTACCTTCATCGATGCCCGTGGCGCGGTGGATGAAACCCTCGATCGGATCGGACGCGCGCGGCTGGTCATCACCGAGGCCATGCATGGCGCGATCGTCGCCGATACGCTGCGCGTGCCGTGGATACCGGTACATTGCTCCCCGGCCGTTCTGCCTTTCAAATGGCTCGACTGGACGCAGTCGCTCGATCTCGACTTCCGGCCGGTCGCCTTGCCGCCGAGTTCGGCCTGGGAGGCCCTGAAGCATCTGAAGATCCGCAAGGTCGACGGCGCCAATGGCATGCACAGGCTGTCGGATCGGGACGAAGACATCGTGGAGGACTTTTTCCGTCGCTATGGTGGAGCGACAACGGAGGACCTGGCGCCGAAGCGGTTGATCGGCGGCCGGCAAGCGGGAGTCTTGCGCAAGGCCTTGTCGATATTCGACCGCGTCTTTGCGGAGCGGGCAGCAGATGCGTTGCTGGCGGCCAGCCGCGAACAGCCGACGCTCAGCCGGGATACGGTTCTCGCGCAGCGTGTCGACCGCCTGCAGACGGCGGTCCGGACGCTGGAGCGGGCACTGCTGGGAACGCAGCATTAGAGACAGGCCTTGCTGTTGCAAGGCAGTCAAACGACCTTGCGCGAAACGTCCTGGCGAGCCGCTGTTGGAGGTGGCTCCATCATCACCGCTGCCATCACCACGGCGGCACCGACGGCCGTGCCGATGGCGTTGGCCCAGAGGACTCCGGTGTATCCCGTGAGATTGCCGAGCGCCGTGCCGGCACATGCGAATGCCGCGAGAGCTGCGATGCGGGCGGTGAATACGATGCGTGTCCGGCGTGTCGCCAGCAGCGCGATCGACGAGGCGCCGCGGGCCGCTTCGCAGACGATGGTGAGCGACAGCGGCCAGAGCAGGGCGGCAGCGGCGGCGATTTCGGGCTTCCGGTAGACCACCGGCAGGATCGCCGGCGCGGCGGCGATGATGATGGCGCAGTAGATAAGGGCACTGCCGGTGAAGATCGCGGTGCCGCGTCGGGCGAAACGCCGCGCATAGTCACCGCCATGATCGGCCACGTTGTCGGCAACGTGCGGCAGAAGCGTCAGATTGAGCGCAGCGTTGAACTGGACGATCGGGGTCAGCAGGTTCTGCAGGGCGCGCACGATGCCGGCGGTTGCGGCGCCGCCGATCGCCGCAATGAGCGGGAAAATGCCCCAGGTGATCAGCCACGCGACGATCGCGGCTGGCGTGAGCCAGCGGCTCGCGCTCCAGATTTTCGCCGCGAGCCAGATTACATGCGACGGCCGGCTACGGAATGCACGGCCGATACCCAGCAGCAGGCTCATGGCGATAGCGGCGACTGCGCCGAATCCGGACACCGCAATCGCGGCGGAGACCGTGAGCGCCTGCAAGGCGATCAGCGCTGCGGCGCTGCACACCGAGACGATTGCGTAAGCCGTCGCCGCGGCTGCGGCTATGGATTGGCGGTCGCGAATGTAGCAGAGGCGCCGGACGAACAGATAGAATCGTTGTGCCGGGTTGACGAGAGCAAGGATCAGGACCGGCCAAGCATAAGACGGGATCGTTTCCGCGAGGAGGATGGCAGTAATGGCAAGGAGGGCGCTGCTGCCAAGACTGAAGCCGGCAACGACCCAGGTGGCGGCGCTGTCAAACCGCCGGCGATTGCGTCGGCCATAATGGCTGCTGATTGCCGGCAACGCGTCGATGATCAGCGATGTCTGAATGGCCTCGATAAACAGCGCGGCGGTCCAGACGACGACATAGCGTCCGAAATCCTCAATCGGCAGCCAGGCTGCATAGAGAATGGTGAGGACAAAATTCGTGGCACTGAACAGACCCTGATCGGCAAAGGCGAAGAGCAGACGCCCCCGCCAGAGCCGGAGGGTAGCCCAGGCTGCAGACATGCGGTCCGGCGCGGGCAGGTGCGCCGTGGTCGCGACCGATCGCAAGCTGCTTCTCACCGCGAGATCACGCCGGAGATGCGTGCACCGGCGAACCATTGCTGCGCGACGCGCAGCAGGAATAGCGGCATCTGCACCAGATAGCGACGCCACAGCCGGGCAGGCTCCTGCAGCAAGCGGTAGGCCCATTCGAGATGGGCGTCGCGAACCCAGTGCGGGGCGCGTGGCACGACGCCGGCCATGAAATCGAAGAGGCCGCCGACGCCGAAACCGAGGCGGCAGCCGGTGTCTTCGAGATGGGCATTGAGCCATGCTTCCTGATGCGGATTGCCCAACGCGACCAGCAGGATGTCGGCACGACTCTGCCTGATCTGCGCGACGATGCGCGGCAGTTCATGGCTCGCATGATAGCCGTGACAGGTTCCCACGAAGTCGTGCCGTGGGGCGATCCGTGCCAGTCGCTGTGCTGCCCTTGCGGCGACGCCGGGCTTGCCGCCTAGAAGAAACACCCGGTGGCGATGACGGCTCGACCGCAGATAGTGCGGGATGAAATCGGTACCGTTCAGATTTTCCGGAAACCCCTTCCCGAATAACAGGCGACTGGCGAGGTCGACGCCGATCCCATCGTTAAAGATAATGGCGCGATCGAACACCGCCTCCGTCCCGGGGTCGAAGGTGGCCGAATTCAGCGTATGGGCATTGGCAAAAACCACGGGGGCCGCAACGCGGCGCTCGCAGGCGCGGTCCAGCAGCGCGACCGCCTCGTCGGCGGTTTTGACGAGGATGGGAACGTCGAGAATGGTGCGCACATGCTGCCCGCGTACCGAGCGATAGAACTGCTCATATCGTGCGGTGGCCGTCCGCCAATCGAACGTCGCGGCAGCATCCATCGCCATGCTTCGATAACGCGCGTAGTCGCTGCTGATCGTTGTCCAATTAGCGAGGAAGTGTCGGGCGGCGGAGTCTGACTCCGCGAAATCCGCGACGGTGCCGAGCCCGGTTCGTTCGGCGAGGTGACGATAGGGCGGAATCGCGTTGAGCACGGGCCAGAGTCCAGCCGACAGGCCTTCGATCGCCACCAGACCGAATCCTTCATAATCGGATGCGCTCAGGAACACCGAGGCCTGCGCCATCGCCGCGCGCACCATCGTGTCCGGCGGGTCCGTGATGAGCTGAACCTTGCCGCCGACGCCGAGATCGTCTGCGAGGCGCTGCAGGTCGTCAGGCGATACATCCCAGACGCGGCCGGCGATGGTCAACGACCATCCCGGGTCGATGCGCTCCACGCTGGCGAGGAACCGGATCGCGCGATCGAGCCGCTTGTTGCTGGAGAGACGGCCGACAGCGATCATCGTTTTCTTCGGCGTCAACGACGACGCATCGGCATATTTCCCGATGTCCACGCCGTTCTCGATCACGCAAAGTCCGTGCGAGCGAATTGGCTTGAAGATCTGTTCGTCGGACACGCTCACCGCGGCGATGCCCGCATACCAGCGCAGCGACAGGCGGGTGACGGTGTTGAAATAAATCCGCTTCAACCGTGCGGCGAAACCGGTGTGGAAGAAACCGCCGTGGGTCGACAGCACCAGCATGCGACGATGAAACGGCGCGGTCCAGGCCAGATAATCGCAGAAGAAGTCGATCCCGTGGACGTGGACGATATCGGCATCGCGAATGTGCCGGAGCGTCGTGAGTGCGACCGGGTAGCGCGTCGAGCCAAAGAACGGAACACGCACGACGTCGATGCCGTTACGCCGTTCGCGCGAGGGAAGACGTGGTGTATCGGGTGCATTGAACAGGCGATCCAGCGTCACGACGCGAACCTGATGGCCACTCGCAGCCTGCTCCGCTGCAAGCGAATCCACGACGCCTTCAAGGCCGCCGACGGAAGGATGGAACTGACGCACGACATGGACGATACGCATGGGTCGTTATGCTCCGTGCGATTGCAAGAGAGGATGATGACGGCGCTGCGTGTTACATCCGATTCTTCGGCGAGACCGGAACCTTGCGCCGAATGCAGCGGCCGAAAAATATCGTCGGAAGCAGAATGAATCAGACGTCATGAAATCGTCGCATATCCCATGATGCTGGAATGTGGACTGTGACGTTCGATATTGGCGTGAATGTGCTCGAGCCTGCGCAGTTCTGCGCACAAGCCATGCAGACGACGAAGGGAGCAGTGTGCTGTCAGTTCATCGTCGGAGATTACATCGCGTACTCGCGCGATTCGCGATCGACAAATGCGGCACAAGCATTCGTGCGGGCGTTATCGCTGTGTCAGTGGGGGCGATCTGTCTGTCGGGATTTTTCGTCGATGCAGCAGCGCGTGATGATTTTCCGTATCTCAGCGGCGTCAACATTGCGGGCGCGGAATTCAACGGACGCAAAGTGCCCGGAGTTCCTGATCACGACTATTTCTATCCCGCGCATGCGACGATCGATTACGTGGCGGCGAAGGGGATGAACAGCATTCGTGTTCCCTTTCTATGGGAACGAATGCAGCCCGAGCTCAACGGTCCGCTCGCGGCAGAGGAACTTGGGCGACTTGAAGGCGTAGTGCGCTACGCAAACAGCAAGCGACTCTACGTCGTTCTCGACCTGCACAACTATGCCTATTATCGACAGAAGGTGATCGGCAGTTCGGATGTGGCGGTTACAGCGCTCGCCGACGTCTGGAAGCGGTTGGCCGATCGTTTCAGTAATAATGCGCTCGTCGGCTTTGGTCTGATGAACGAGCCCAAGGGGCTGCTGACCGAAACCTGGCTTGCGGCCGCCAACGCGGCCATCGGTGCGATCAGGCGGGCCGGTGCAAATAATGTGATCTTCGTTCCCGGCAATGGCTGGACGGGAGCGCATAGCTGGCTCAGCAGCCGCTATGGCGCGCCGAACGGCGATGTCATGCTCGGCGTGATCGACCCGGCCGACAACTATGTCTACGAGGTGCATCAATATCTGGATTCGAACTATTCCGGCACGCACGCGGCATGCCGCAGCGAGACGGTGGGTGTCGATACGCTGCAATTGTTCACGCAATGGGCGCGGCAGCACCGGAAGCGGGCCTATCTCGGCGAGTTCGGAGCCGGAGCGGACCCGATCTGTCTGCGAGCGCTCGACCTCATGCTGAGATTCATCGATGAGAATAGCGATGTCTGGACAGGCTGGAGTTATTGGGCTGCGGGGGCCTGGCCGGCGAGCTATTTCACCAGCGTCCAGCCGGTCGATAGCGTCGATCGGCCGCAGATATCGGTGCTCCTGAACCACCTCAAGCGAAGTCGCCGCGGTGATTCTCGAGGTGATACTTCGGACCGCTCTCGAGGGGATGTCCGATGAGCACGCTCGGGCTGGCGGGCAGGCGCCGGACGGTCCGACGGCCGTCGCTCTGGCGCCAGCCGCCGGCTCTGGCAATCCTTGCCGCGACGCTGTTCAATGCCGGCCTTTGTTTCCTGAACACGATGGTCGGCGGCGTCGGCAACAGTGCGGCCATCGGTTGCGAGATTGTCATCATCATGTCGGTGCTGATCTACACGGCTCCGACGATCACCTATTCGCGGCTGCTGGCGATCGGCGCCGCCGTTCTTTTCCTGATCTCGCTGGCGGGCATTCGGGCGCTTCTCGGCGGTGGCGTCGACATCAAGCCGGTGCGCGATCTTCTGATCCCGATCGCTTTCTTCATGTTGGGAGCGTTCGCCTCCGATCTGCGTCAGGCGGACAGGATCGTGGCGGCGCTCGTCGCAGTCGTCATTGCGGTCGGCGCTTTCGAATATCTGTTTCCGGATCTGTTCACCCGCATCTTCAACGTTGCGGGTTTCTATATCGAACGCGGCACGATGGCGGCGAGCCAGGCGCAGCAATCCTCCGATCTGTTTGTGAGTGGTATGCGGCCGGAAGGCGCGACCGGCGGGCGTGGTCTGTTTCCCGTTCTCGGCAATCATCGTGTGTCGTCGATTTTTCTTGAGCCGATCTCGGCCGGCAATTTCGGCATCGTGGTTTTCATCTGGGCGCTGACCCGCTCGCTGATGGAGCGGCGCGTCGCCGTGGCGTTGTTCGTCTGCGCCGCGGTGATCATCGTGATGGCCGATAGCCGCTTCGGTGCGAATTTCTGCGCGTTCGCTCTCGTGCTGGCGCTATTGCCGGCGGCCGTCAGGCGGGTTGTGGTAGCTGTGTTGCCGGCGGCGGCTCTCGTCGGCCTGCTGGTGCTGCCGGATCTCTTGTCCACCCGTTATGGCGTCGATAACGGCTTTATCGGCCGGATCATTCTGTCCGGAACGATCCTCGAGCGGTTCGACACACTTAATTGGCTGGCGTTGAGTACGCCCGGCTTTATCACCTCGGATTCAGGCTATGCCTATGCGCTGGGCGGCTTCGGGATCGTCGGGATCGCGGTCTTCTGGGCTGCGTTGATGCTGCTCAAAGGCGCGGACGGCCCGTTTTATCTGATCCGTGATCTTGCAGCGGCCTATTTTGCGGTTCTGCTCTGCATCAGCAATTCGCCATTCACGATCAAGACGGGGGCTCTCTTGTGGTTCCTGGTCGGCGTGGTGTCGCAAAACCATCGCGTTTTCCTGCGCCGTGTGTCGGGAGCGAAACAGGCGGCCGATGGTCACGCAGTTGGCGGTGCGATATCCGTTCCGCGAATGCCGATGTGACAACAGAGAAGTCGCTAGCCGCAACCCAGGTTTGTCTAGGTTTGTCGACGAGACACCGCCCGCCCTCGCCGATAGGGAAATCGCGTGCCTGCCGCTAGGTCTGCTTTTCCTGCATCCTTATGCGGTCTTTATGCCGCCGGGGTGCAATCCATCTGGAGCGTTGATCGGCGTCCCGGATAGCCTCTCCCCGCTTGTTCGGGAGATCGCATCATGACCGATATCGTTTTTCTGGCTGTCGGCATCGGCGCTTTCGCGCTGTTCGGGGGCTATGTCGCGCTGCTGCGGCGCGTCTGATCATGTGGATCGAAGCACTTTGGGCCTGCGGTGCGGCCGCGATCGCCATCTATATGGTTGCGGCGCTGCTGCGGCCAGACCGCTTCTGACGACCGGGGTCCGGACACGGAGGGTAGCGCCATGAACTGGCAAGGCTGGGCGGAGATTCTTTTCACCCTTGGTCTGACGGTCGCGCTCGGCTGGCCGTTCGGTCTTTATCTGGCGCGGATCTGGAGCCGGCATCGAACCTGGCTCGATCCGCTTCTGCAGCCAGTCGAACGGCTGATCTATCGCGCCTGCGGCGTCGACCCGGCGCAATCGCAGAACTGGCCTGCCTATGCGCTCTCGCTGCTGTCCTTCAGCGCGGCGAGTTTCGCGCTGCTCTATGCGATCCTGCGCCTGCAGGCCTGGCTGCCGTTCAATCCGCAGGGCTTTGACGGTCTCTCGCCGAGCCTCGCCTTCAATACGGCGGTGAGCTTCGTCACCAACACGAACTGGCAGTCCTACGTCCCCGAGACGACCGTCTCGACTTTTTCCCAGATGGCGGGCCTGACCTCGCACAACTTTTTGTCGGCCGCTGCCGGGATGGCGGTCGCGGCCGCCATGGCGCGGGCGTTTGCCGCCAACAGGGGCAACGGGCTTGGCAATTTCTGGGTCGATCTCACCCGCGTGAGCCTCTATCTGCTGTTGCCTTTGTCATTGGCGATCGCGCTCGTCCTCGTGGCGCTCGGCGTGCCGCAGACGCTGTCCGCCCATATCGACGCGGCGACGCTGGAGGGCACGAAGCAGACCATCGCGCTGTTCCCCGTCGCCAGCCAGGAAGCGGTCAAGCAACTCGGCACCAATGGTGGCGGCATCTTCAATGCCAATTCGGCGCACCCATTCGAGAATCCGAACGCGATCACCAATCTGATCGAGATCGTCGCCATGAACGTGCTCGGCTTCGCCTGCGTTGTCGCCTTCGGCTGTCAGGTCGCAGCGCGCAGGGATGCGCGCGCGCTGGTCGCGGTGATGACCGTCTTCGTCGCGGTCGCCGCGTCGACGATCTACTGGGCGGAAACGCGTCCGGCCCCGGCGCAGGTTGCTGCCCGCGTCGATGCGAGCGTCAACATGGAGGGCAAGGAGGTGCGTTTCGGTGCGCCGTCCACCGCCATCTGGACAGCGGCGACCACGGGCGCGTCCGATGGCGGCGTCAACGCCATGCATGACAGCCTGATGCCTCTTGGCGGCGGCATGGCGATGGTCATGATTCAACTCGGCGAGATATTGCCGGGCGGCGCCGGTTCGGGCCTTTACGGGATGATCGTGCTGGCACTGCTCGCCGTTTTCGTCGCCGGTCTGATGGTCGGGCGCACGCCGGAATATATCGGCAAGAAGATCGAGGCGCGCGAGGTCCGCTACGCCATGCTGGCGGTGCTCATCCTGCCGCTCGCCATCCTTGGCTTCTCGTCCGTGGCCGCGGTGCTGCCGGCTGCGTTGCAGGGGCTCGCCAATCCCGGCGCGCATGGCCTGTCGGAAATCCTTTATGCCTATTCTTCCGCCACCGGAAATAACGGCTCGGCCTTCGCGGGCCTGAGCGCCAACACGCCATGGTGGAACACGACACTTGGCATCGCCATGCTGCTCGGCCGCTTCGGCTACGTCGTTCCGGGGCTGGCTATTGCCGGCTCGCTCGCCGCCAAGCCGCGGATGGCTGTTACCCAGGGGACGTTTCCGACGGACGGACCGCTGTTCGTCGGCCTGCTGATCGGCGTGATCCTGATCCTCGGCGGCCTGCAATTCTTCCCGGCGCTCGCACTCGGCCCGATCGTCGAGCACATCCAGGTACTGCAGGCGGTTGCCGCGCTCGGCCGGTGAACAGACCGAAGAATATGGATGCAGAAGGATACGGATGATGACTGTTTCCAGCGCCGCTGCACGCCCGCTCGATGTCGGGCGCGTGATTGTCGATGCGCTCCGCAAGCTCGATCCTCGTGCGCTTGTCGGCAATCCGGTGATCCTGACGACCGAGATCGTCGCGTTCCTCGCCTCGGTGTCGGCGGTAGCGGCGGTGTCGTCCGGGGCGGACGCTTCTTTCATCATCCAGATCGCGCTTTGGCTGTGGGCGACGGTGCTGTTCGCGAATGCCGCCGAAGCGATCGCGGAAGGGCGCGGCAAGGCTCAGGCCGATGCGCTGCGGGAAAGCCGCGTCTCGACCAAGGCCAAGGTCATCGTCGACGAAAAAGCGGGCTTTGTCGTGCCGCTGCCGGCGCATGAACTGGAGCCGGGCACCCTCGTCTTGGTCGAGGCCGGCGACGTGATCCCGGCGGACGGCGAGATCGTCGACGGCATCGCCTCGGTCAACGAGGCCGCCATCACCGGTGAATCGGCACCGGTGATCCGAGAGAGCGGTGGCGACCGCTCCGCCGTCACCGGCGGCACGACCGTCGTTTCCGACTGGATCAAGGTGAGGATCACGTCGCAGCCCGGCGCCACGTTCCTCGACCGGATGATCGCGATGGTCGAGGGCGCCGACCGGCGCAAGACGCCGAACGAGATTGCGCTCGCCGTGCTGCTCGCCGGCCTGACGCTGGTGTTTCTCATTGCCGTCGTCACGCTGGTCGGGCTCGGGCATTATTCCGGGGTCGATCTCAGCCCGCCGGTGCTCGGCGCGCTGTTCGTGACGCTGATCCCGACCACGATCGGCGGCCTGCTCAGCGCGGTCGGCATTGCCGGCATGGACCGTCTGCTCAAGGTCAATGTGCTGGCCACTTCCGGCCGTGCGGTTGAGGCCGCCGGTGACGTCGATACGCTGCTGCTCGACAAGACCGGCACCATCACCTTCGGCAACCGCATGGCGACCGAGGTCATTCCGGTGCCCGGCGTGCGCGCCGAAGTCGCGCTCAAGGCGGCGCTGATGGCTTCGCTCGCGGACGAGACGCCGGAAGGCCGCTCGATCGTCGATCTGGCGCGCGGGCTTGGCCAGAGCGCCAGCGCACCGGCCGGCGCAAGGCCGATCCCGTTCAGTGCGTTGACGCGCCAGTCCGGCCTCGATGCCGACGGACAGTCCTGGCGCAAGGGCGCCATCGATGCGGTGCTGAACGATCTTGGCTTCGCGGAGGATGACGTACCGGCGGAGTTCGAAGCGGCGGTCGACCGGATCGCGCGCTCCGGCGGCACGCCGCTTGCGGTGAGCGAGAACGGCAAGCTGCTCGGCGTCATCCATCTTAAGGATGTGGTCAAATCAGGCGTCAAGGAGCGCTTCGCGGATCTGCGGCGCATGGGCGTTCGCACGGTGATGATCACCGGCGACAATCCGGTGACCGCCGCGGCCATCGCATCGGAGGCCGGTGTCGATGATTTTCTCGCGGAGGCGACGCCGGAGGACAAGCTGCGCATGATCCATGAGGAACAGCGCAAGGGCCGTCTCGTTGCCATGTGCGGTGACGGCGCCAACGACGCACCGGCGCTGGCGCAGGCCGATGTCGGCGTCGCCATGCAGACTGGCGCGCAAGCGGCGCGGGAAGCGGGCAACATGGTCGATCTCGACAGCGACCCGACCAAGATCATCGAGATTGTCGAGGTCGGCAAACAGTTGCTGATCACCCGCGGCGCACTGACGACTTTCTCCATCGCCAACGACGTGGCGAAATATTTCGCCATCATTCCGGCGATGTTCGCCGGCTCGCTGCCGGCGCTCGGGACGCTGAACGTGATGCAGTTGTCGAGTCCGACAAGCGCGATACTCTCGGCGGTTGTCTTCAACGCACTGATTATCGTGCTGCTGATCCCGCTGGCGCTGCGCGGCGTGCGTTACCGCGCTATCGGCGCCGGCAGGCTCCTTTCCCGGAATCTGCTCATTTACGGGCTTGGCGGCATCCTGGCGCCTTTTGTCGGCATCAAGGTCGTCGATCTCGCCATTTCTGCCATCGGTCTTGCCTAGGGAGCGGCGTCATGTTGCAGCAATTGCGCTCGGCCCTGGTTTCCGTCCTCCTGCTGACGCTGCTTCTCGGCGTTGCCTATCCGCTCGCGGTGACCGGCATCGCGCAACTGTTCTTCCCGCAGCAGGCGTCGGGAAGCCTGATCCGGGATGGCGACCGGGTGATCGGTTCCGCTTTGATCGGACAGAATTTCTCTCGCCCGGAATATCTGCATCCGCGCCCGTCGGTGGCCGGGGACGGTTATGATGCCGGCGCCTCGTCGGGATCGAATCTCGGCCCGCTCAACCCCGACCTCGCCAGGCAGGAGAGGGAGCGGGCGGCATCGGTCCGGGCGGCAAACCCAGGCGTCGATGCGCCCGTGCCGGCCGACGCCGCCACTGCCTCGGCGTCCGGACTGGACCCGGATATTTCGCCGGCCTATGCTTTTTATCAGGTCCAGCGCATTGCGGCTGCGCGCGGTGCTCCGGCCGCCGCGGTCGGGCAGATCGTCGCCGATCATGTCCGGCCGGCGTTTCTGGGGTTCATCGGTCAGTCGCGCGTCAATGTGCTCGTGACGAATCTGGCACTCGACCGCCGCTTTCCCGTTCGGAAGCCGCCCGGGTCATGACTGAACAACATGCGCGCCTTGTTTCCGATGCGCCGACCCCGCTAACGGGGGAGGCGGGGCGCGGGCGGCTGAAAGTGTTCCTGGGCATGTCGCCCGGGGTCGGGAAGACCTATGAGATGCTTCGCGCCGCGCGCCGGCGGAAAGCCGAGGGCGAGGACGTCGTCGTCGGGGTTGTGGAGACCCATGGACGCCGCGAGACGGAAGCGCTGCTGCGTGGCCTCGACATTCTGGCGCGTGCGCCGATCGTCTATCGCGACCGGACCTTCCTCGAATTCGATATCGACACGGCGCTGGCGCGCAAGCCTGGCCTGCTGCTGATCGACGAATACGCGCATACGAATGTTCCGGGCTCGCGTCATGCGAAGCGATGGCAGGATGTGGAGGAGCTTCTCGCCGCCGGCATCGATGTGTGGACGACGCTGAACGTCCAGCATCTCGAAAGCCTGGTTGATGTTGTCTGGAAGATCACCGGCGTGCGGCAGCGTGAGACGGTGCCGGATTCCGCGCTCACCCGGGCCGATGAGATCGAGGTCGTCGACATCACGCCGAGCGAGCTGCGCCAGCGGCTGGCCGAGGGCAAAGTCTATGTGCCGGAAACGGCGCAGCTTGCGGCGGAACGCTTCTTCAAGCCTGAGAACCTGACCGCGCTGCGGGAGCTGGCACTGCGCCGTGCCGCCCAGACCGTCGACGACCAGCTCGTCGAAGAAATGCGGCGGGCCGGTCTCGAAGGACCGTGGGCGGCCGGCGAGCGCATCCTGGTCCTGATCGGCGCCGATGCGATGGCAATATCGCTGGTCCGTGCAGCGCGGCGTCTGTCCGACATGATGATGGACGCGCCGTGGACGGTGGCGCACATCGAATCGCCGAACCGGCCGCCCGCCAATGCTCCTGCCGCAGCACGGATCAGCGAAGCCTTCAAGCTCGCCGGGCAGCTTGGCGGCTCGACCGTGGTGCTGACGGGCGACGATCTCGTGGCGAGCGCTCTGACCTATGCGAAGCAGAGCAACATCACCCAGATCGTGCTCGGCAAATCGGAAACCGGCTGGTGGAAAGTGCTGCGCGGGCGTTCGCTGGCGCACGCGCTGCTCGATCAGGCGGCGGGCGCGGCGCTGCACGTCATCACCGACGTGACGCCATTGCCTGCTGCCGCCCCGGTGCGGTTGCAGGCCGATTTGGCGAAAGGCTGGCGCGATTATCTTCTCGGTGCGGTTCTCGTCGGCGCGGCGACGCTCGTGTCGTATCCGCTCGACCGCCATTTCGAACGCATCAATATCGGCATGATCTTCCTGTCGGCAGTTCTCGGCGCCGGCGTGCTGTTCGGCCTGCGGCCGGCGCTCGTCGCCGCGACGCTCGCCTTCCTCACCTATAATTTCCTGTTCCTCGACCCGCGCTACAGCTTCGCCATCGGCTCGCCGAGCGATGTGCTGACGCTGGTCGTTTTCTGGGCGGTGGCGCTGGCGACGGGCGGGCTCGCCGGGCGCGTTCGCGACCAGGCGAGCGCGACGTCGCGGCGCGCATCGGCGATCGCCGCTCTTCTCGCGGCCAGCCGGCGGTTGTCCGCCGTCTCCACCAAAGACCAGGCGGCGACCGCGCTGGCCGAGCAGATTTCCGCTGCTGCAGGCGGCAAGGCCGTCGTGCTGCTGCCCGGTGGCGAGACCATCGCGCCGGTGGCGGCCGCGCCCGGGCCAAGCATCCTGGGCGCGACGGAAATGGCGGCGGCCCGCTGGGCCTGGCAGAAGGGCGAGGTGGCTGGCGCCGGCACCGGCACGCTGCCAAACGCCGCCTGGACGTTCCATCCGCTTCAGGGGTTGCGCACGCGATCCGGCGTTGTCGGAATCGAGGCCGGTTCGCTCATGGCCGGGGACAGCGAGCGGTTCGTCACCGCGCTGCTCGATCAGGGAGCGGTGGCGCTGGAGCGCGCCGAACTCGCCGCCACCGCCGCCGAGGCGGAGGCATGGCGGCGTTCCGACCAGCTCCGTTCGGCGCTGCTCAATTCGATCAGCCACGATCTGCGGACGCCGCTCTCCACCGTGCTCGGCTCCTCCACGACGCTGATCGATTACGGCGCATCGTTGGAGCCCGTCGTGCGTGCCGATCTGCTCGACAGCATTCGCGAGGAGGCGGAGCGCCTGAACCGCTATGTCGGCAACCTCCTCGACATGACCCGCCTCGAAGGCGGTGCGCTCAATCCGAAAAGCGACTGGACCGATCTGCGCGACGTGCTGAACGCCGCGGCGGAGCGCGTTGCCCGCAGGCTGGGCCGACGCAAGCTGGTGCGGGACTATCCGCCGGCGCTCTCTCTGGTCATGGCTGACGCGGCGCTGCTGGAGCAGGCGGTCGTCAACATCCTCGAGAATGCAATCGCCTACAGTCCCGACGATACCGATGTCGAGATGGCGGTCTATGAGGACCCGCGCAATATCGTCATCAGCATCGAGGACGAAGGGCGCGGCATTCCGACTGCCGAACTGAGGCGCGTATTCGAGAAATTCCGACGGATGGAGGAGACGACGGATCGCGGCAAGGGCGTCGGCCTCGGCCTGTCGATCTCCAAAGGCTTCGTCGAGGCGATGGGCGGACGGATCGCCGCGGCAAGCCCGATCCATGGCGAGAGAGGAACGCGCGTGCTGATCAGCCTGCCGAAGATCGCCGGCAAGCCGAAGGCGGCACCGCGGAAGATCGAGTCATCGAACATCGAGCCACGGAATGCCGGATCGTCGCGTTCTGGCTCATGGAAGGCTGAGTCATGAGCGCGTTGCGGCCGCGGATTCTCGTCATCGATGATGAACCGCAGATCCATCGTTTCCTGCGGCCGGCGCTGAGCGCCGCCGGCTACGAGCCGGTATTCGCCGCAACGGCCGCGGCCGGCCTCAAGGAGATCGCAGGCGGCGCGCCCGATGCGGTCGTGCTCGATCTCGGCTTGCCCGATCTCGACGGCAAACAGGCTCTGCAGCAGGCCCGTGCCTTCTACGAAGGCCCGATCATCATCCTCTCGGCGCGCGACCGCGAGACCGAAAAGATCGATGCGCTCGACATGGGCGCGGATGATTATGTGGAGAAGCCGTTCGGCGTCGGCGAACTGCTGGCGCGGCTGCGCGTTGCGATGCGCCATCGGCTGATCCGCAGCGAGACGCCCGCCGCCGTCGAGGCTGGCGACATGTCTATCGATCTGGTGAACCGGCTGGTCACCCGCGCCGGCGCGCCGGTTCGGCTGTCGCCGAAGGAATACGAGCTGCTGGCGCGCCTCGTCGAAGCGAACGGCAAGGTGGTGACGCACAAGCAGTTGCTGACCGCCGTCTGGGGGGCGGCGCATACGGATGACGTTCAATATCTGCGTGTCTTTGTCGGTCAGCTCCGGCAGAAACTGGAGCATGACCCGGCTTCGCCGCGCATGATCGTGACCGAGCCGGGTGTCGGCTATCGGTTCCGCATTCCTTGAACGAGCATGCGCCGCCGCATGCCCGGATCTCCGGTGTCTCCCGATCAGTCGATCAGCACTTCGCCTTCGATCTCCACGGGAATGTCGAACGGCAGCTCCGCCACGCCGACGGCGGAACGCGCATGCTGCCCGCGTTCCTGTCCGAACACCTCGATGACGAGGTCGGAAAATCCGTTGATGACGCCCGGCATCTCGCGGAAACCGGGAGCGCAGTTGACCATGCCGAAGGCGCGCACCCAGCAGGCGATGCGGTCGAGATTGCCGAGTTCGCGTTTGAGGCTGGCGAGCATGGCAAGTCCTGTCAGCCGCGCGGCGTGATAGGCCTGCTCCCTGGTGACGTCGCTGCCGACGCGGCCGAGCGGCGCGGCGAAGCTGCCGTCCGGATTGGTCGGGCCGTGCCCCGAAATCAGGGCGCGGCGGCCGCACACGCGAACCCAGCCGAACGGCAGCACGACGCCGGGAGGGATGCGCGGCGGTTGCGGCAGCACCAGGCCGAGTTCTTGTAATCGCAGATCGATGGTCATCGCGAAGCACTTCTCATCTGCGGATCTGAATTTGCAGTCCACGGTTTTTCTATTTGTATAGATAAAGCGTGGCCGATCAAACGCCGGACGATAGCGCTCCCGCCGCACGCTGCGCCGATGCTTCCGGATTGCCGATTTGGATCAACGAATGGCGTTTTTTCCGGCGGGTGCTTGCACCCGCCGGCACGCTCTATCCGGCCAGATCCTTGAACAGGCGATAGAGCGCGTTCTGTCCTTCGAAGCCGATGCCCGGCCGGTCCGACAGGTTGATATAGCCGTTCTCGACGCGCGCATCGTCGGCGAAACCGCCGAAATCGCCGAAGACTCCCGGATAGGATTCGGCGCCGCCGAGGCCGAACCCCGCGGTGATCGCCAGCGACATCTGGTTGCCGCCATGCGGAAACAGCCCGTGCCGTTGCCAGCCGCGTTTCGCGAGCATGTCGAGCGTTCGGGCATATTGCGCGATGCCGTAAGCCTGTGGCGGGTCGATCTGGATGATGTCCTGCGCCGGCCGCCAGCCGCCGAAGCGGACGAGATTTTCGACATCCTGCGTCGAATACAGGTTCTCGCCCGTGGCGAGCGGCGCCGGATAAAGGTCGGCGAGTTCGGCCATCAGCGCATAGTCGAGTGGCGCGCAGGGCTCTTCGAACCAGCGCAGGCCGAATGGTGCCAGAGCTTTGGCATAGGCCATGGCTTCCTCGCGGCTGAACTTCCCGTTCGCATCGACGGCAAGGTGGCAGGCGGGCGGCAGCATCGCCTTGACGGCTTCGACGCGCCGCAGGTCGTCGGCGAGCGGCAGGCCGCCCACTTTCATCTTCACCTGCGTATAGCCGTTGTCGATGTGTCGGCGCATTTCGTCCTGCAGATCCTGCAGGGTCTGGTCAGGCCAGTACCAGCCGCCGCCGACATAACAGAATGCGCGTTGCGCGATCCGGCCGCCGTTGAAGCGTTCGGCCAGCTCCACATGCAGCGGTCTGTCGGCGATCTTGGCGATGGCGTCCCAGAGCGCGACCTCGATGGTGCCGATGCCGATCGAGCGCTCGGCGTCGCCGCCGATCTTCTCCCGCCGCAGCATGATCGACAGCGCTTTGGCAGCGTCGAAATTGCTGCCGTTGTCATCCAGCAGTTCGGCGGGGTCGGCGGACAGGAGTCTTGGAATGAATCGGGCGCGCATCTGCGCACCGCAGGCGTAACGCCCGGTCGAGTTGAACGCAAAGCCGACGACCGGCTTTGCGTTGCGCGCGACGTCGGTGATGACGGCGACGATGGAGGTGGTCATTTCCGTGAAATCGAAACTCGAATTGGCGAGTTTCGATTTCAGCGGAATGGCCTTCTCACGGATATCGATGATCCGCATGTGAGGCGACCGACGATGCCGTTACTTTTTGATCTTGGCGTCGTTGATGACCTTGCGCCACTTCTCGATCTCTTCCTTGATCTCCTGGGTGAACTCGCTCGGCGAGTTTCCGACAGGCTCAAAGCCGAGCTGGGCGAACCGCTTCTGCACGTCCGGATCGGCGAGAATCTTGACGATCTGCGAGTGCAGCGTGTCGAGAACGTCCTTCGGGATGCCGGCCGGGGCGAGCAGAGCCTGCATCGTATCGGCTTCCTGATTGGGCAGCCCGGCCTCTGCAAGGGTCGGCACGTCGGGCAGCGCGCCCGAGCGCTTCTTGGCGGTGACCGCCAGTCCCCGCAGCTTGCCTTCGTTAACGTGCGCCACAGTCGGCGGCAGCGAGGTGAAGGCGATCAGCGTGTGTCCGCCGACGGTCGACTGGATGGCCGGTCCGGCGCCGGGGAAGGGGACGTGGACCATATCCAGCTTGTCGGTCAGCTTGAACAGCTCGCCCGACAGATGCGGCGTGGTGCCGGTGCCCGGAGAGGCAAAGCTGTATTTGCCCGGATTGGAACGAAGCAGGTCGATCAGTTCCTTCACGCTCTTCGCAGGAAGCGAAGGGTGAACGACCAGGATATTCGGGGCGAAGCCGACCTTGCTGATCGGCTGGAAATCCTTGAACGGGTCGTAGGGGATTTTGTCGAACAGGCTTGGATTGACGACGAAGCTCGACGACACGAACAGCAGCGTGTAGCCATCGTTGGGCGACTTGGCCGCATTGCCCATGCCGATATTGCCGCCGGCACCCGCCTGATTGTCGATATAGAACTGGTGCTTGAGGTTGTCGGACAGCTTTTGTGCGACAAGCCTGGCCATCACGTCGGTCGGGCCGCCGGGTGCGAAGGGCACGATGATCTTGACCGCCTTCGTTGGATAGTCGGCCTTCGCATCGCCGCCGGTGGCGGTGAACAATGCCGCCAGTGCTACCAAGGATGTCGTCAGTATCCGCATTGTGCGTTCTCCCGTGATTGAATGGTTAAAGACCTGGTTTCTCGTTGATGCCGTCGGAAGGCTCGGATTGTCGCCGGGGCGTTTCCGTTGCGAGGCCGGTGGCAGGCTTAAGTTCTCAGGCTGAGGATGGCCCGCGCTTCTTTCGAGGAGGCGAGTTCGCCGCCGAGTTCATCGACGATGTGCGCCGCCTTTTCGCACAGCGCCGCATTGCTGGGCGCCAGAACGCCCTTGCGAATATAGATATTGTCTTCCAGTCCGACGCGGACATGGCCGCCGAGGCAGAAAGCCTGGCTCAACATCGGGAATTCCCAGCGGCCGATGCCGAATGCGGCCCATTCGGCATCCGCGGGCAGCAGAGACTGCGCATAGAGCAGCGTCTGCGGCGTGGCGATGAAGCCGTAGCGTACCCCCATCACG
The DNA here is from genome assembly GCA_035556795.1 of Pseudolabrys sp. Taxonomy (GTDB): domain Bacteria; phylum Pseudomonadota; class Alphaproteobacteria; order Rhizobiales; family Xanthobacteraceae; genus Pseudolabrys. The sequence continues at coordinate 60,512 of DATMEV010000045.1, forward strand.
ATCTGGAACAGCGGCGGCGACTTCAGCACGCCCTGCGCCAGCAGAACATTGGCGAGCTGGATGTCGCCGCTGTCGAACACTTCGAGCTCCGGCTTACTGCCGGCCTCGTAGATGGCATTGGCCATCAGCGTGACGTTCTCCGGCGTATTGATGACGACGGCCGTCCCCGAATACATCGTGTTGAGGTCGAGCGTCGCGATATCCGGCTTGAGCGCGACGATGTGCTCGACCCGACGCAAGGGATGCACCAGCGAGGTGCCGGGCGCGGCGATCTTCGGGTCGTCCTTGCTCGGAATGAAGCGGCCGCCAAGGCCGGTCGTCAGATTGATGATGAGATCGGAGTTCTTGTCGCGGATCCGTTCGACGACTTCGCGATAATGATCGAGCTCCATGCTCGGGCGGCCGTCCGGATAACGGACATGGATGTGCGCGATCGCAGCGCCGGCTTTTGCCGATTCCAGACACGCATTGGCGATCTGTTCGGGCGTGCACGGAAGACCGGGATGCTGTTCGAGCGTCGTCAGGTTGCCCGTGACCGCGACCGTGAGGATCGTTTTGTTCGTCGCCGATTTCTTGTGCGTTGTCATTCGTCTGTATTCGCCATTCGTCAGCTTGCGCCGATCGTCCGTTTGATGGTCGCCTGTTCGTTGTTCGATGCGTGCTGTCCGTCTGCCGTTCGGGCTTGTCAGCGCGGCAATTGACACGAAGTAAACGACTGTTTACATCGGAGTTGTCTCAGGTCCGACGAGGCGAGTCAAGCGTGGCCAAGCGACGTGCCATCAAGCAGCCTGCGAAGCAGGAACAGGAAGCGGCGGCGCCACGACGGCGAGCGACGCGTGCGCGCGCCGTCGATCGTCAGCCGCCGGAAGCCGCCGAGGATTTCGACGACGATTCCGTGCGCGCGCGTATCCTGCGCACCGCGGAGGCGATGTTTGCCGAATACGGTATGGCCGGCGTCGGGCTGCGCGCCATTACCTCAGCCGCCAATGTCAATCTCGCATCGGTGGCCTATCACTTCGGCTCCAAGGACGGATTGCTCGAAGAACTGTTCGCGCTGCGTGCCGCGCCGATCGCGGAAGAGCGCATGCGGCTCCTGTCCGAATGCGAGGAGAAGGCCGGTGGTGCGCCGGCGCTGGAAGACATCCTCGATGCGTTTCTGCGTCCGGCCCTGACGCTCGGCATGGAGAAACGGCTTGGCGGACCGGCTTTCGTGCGGCTGCGCGCAAGGCTTGCCACCGAACCTGAAAAGATCGCACGCAAGATCCTGTCGAAGGCCTTCGATCTGTCGAGCAAGCGCTTCATCGAGGCGGTGGCGAAGGCGCTGCCGGATATTCCCCACACGCAGGTGGAGTGGCGCTTTCATTTCATGCTGGGCGCGATGGTCTACACCATGGGCAACAGCGGTCGTATCCAGGCGCTGACCGGTGGTCGCTGCGACCCCGGTGATCTGAAACAGGCGCTCAGATACATGGTGCCGTTTCTGGCGGCCGGTTTCCGCTCTCCGCCGCTCTCGCGGTCCTGATTTTTCATCCCTTCATCGAACAGAGGAAATGACATGTCGGTTCGTAAGTTGACTCGCCAGGATCTGCGGGATGCCGCGGAGAAGTACAAGAACTGGGGCAAGTGGGGGCCGGATGACGAGGTCGGCACGCTGAACTATACGAGCGCCGAAGACATCGTCGCGGCGGCCCAGCTTGTGAGGAAGGGCAAGGTCATCTCGCTGGCGCTGAACTACGATGCCCACGGCCCGCAGGGCGCCAAGACGAAGTATCCGGTGCTCGGCCGCATCAATCCGCTGCATGTCATGCTGCGCACCGGCACCGATGCCTATTCCGGCGTTCTCGACAGCCGCGGCATCCGCGCTGCCGACGACATGGTCGTGTTGCCGCTGCAGGCCGGTACGCAATGGGACGGCCTCGGCCACGTCTTCTACGAGAACCATATGTGGAACGGTTACGATTGCCGCGAGGTGACGAGCTTCGGCGCGCAGAAATGCGGCATCGAGAAGACCAAGAACAAGCTCGTCGGCCGTGGCGTCTTCCTCGACGTGGCGCGGGCGCTCGGCAAGAATGACCTCGAGGATGGTTATGCCATCACCTGCGAGGATCTGGACAAGACCGCGAAGGCGCAGAACGTCAAGGTCAAGCGCGGCGACCATGTCATCGTCCGGACCGGGCATATGCAGCGTTGCCTCGACGCGCAGAACTGGGACGGCTACGCCGGCGGGGATGCGCCCGGTTTCGCCTTCGAGACCATCGACTGGATCGCGCGCAACGAGATCGCGGCGCTGGCGAGCGATACCTGGGGCTGCGAGGTGCGGCCGAACCAGGTGGCGGAGGGCGAGAACATCAATCAGCCCTGGCACTGGATCACCATCCCGATCATGGGCCTGACCATGGGCGAGATTTTCCACGTCACCGACCTCGCCAACGACTGCGTCGAGGACAAGGTCTACGAATTCATGTTCGTCGCCCCCGCGCTGCCGATCACCGGCGCCGTCGGATCGCCGACCAACCCGCTGGCGATCAAGTAATATGACGAACTCCGGTCACAACGCCAGGCGCGTCGGCGCCGAAGTCCTTGCGGATATGTTTGCGGGCTACGGTGTCACCCACATCTTCATGGTGCCGGCGGTTCTCCGCCGCACCTTCGCCGAGATGGAGAAGCGCACGTCGATCGCGCGCATCCATGCGCACGGGGAGAAGTCCGCCGCCTATATGGCGGACGGCTATGCACGCGCCTCCGGCAAGCCGGGCGTCTGCATGGCGCAGGTCATCGGCGCGCTCAATCTCGCCGCGGGCCTGCGCGATGCCTGGCTCGCGCATGCGCCGATCATCGCGGTCACCGGCGGCCGCGATCCGAAGACCAAGTTCCGCAAGGTCTATCAGGAGATCGACGACATGCCGGCCTTCGAGCCGGTCACGAAAATGAACGTCACCGTCGACGACATCTCGCGCGTTCCGGACATGGTCCGCCAGGCATTCCGCACGGCGACGTCCGGCACGCCGGGCCCGGTGCATCTGCAGTTCCGCGGCAACGAGGGGCAGATCGACCAGGAAGAGGCCGAGATGGAAGCGCTGGTCGAAGAACAGTTCGCCCGCGTCCCGCCGTTCCGGCCGCAGCCGCAGGCGGAGCACGTCAAGGCGGCGCTGGCGATATTGCAGGCGGCCGCACGGCCGGTGATCGTCGCCGGCGGCGGCGTGCGTGCCTCCGGCGCGGCGCGCGAACTGGTCGCACTGGCCGAGGCCTTGCATATCCCGGTCGTGACGTCGCTCAACGGCAAGGACGTGATCCCGGACACGCATCCGCTGTCGGTCGGCGTGGTCGGCAGCTATTCCCGCGAAAGCGCCAACCGCTGCGTCGGCGAAGCCGATCTCGTCTGCTTCATCGGGACCCAGACGGGCGGCATGACGACGCATTTCTGGGCGGTGCCGAAGATCGGCACACCGGCGATCCAGATCGACACCGATCCGGAATCGATCGGCCGCAACTATCCGCTCAAGGCCGGCGTGCTCGGCGATGCGCGGAGCGTTCTCGCGCAGATGCTGGCATCGGCAGACCGCAGTACCGCGACGTCGCGTCAGCCGTGGATCGCGCGGGTTGCCGCATTGCGCAGCGACTATGTCGCGAAATACACGCCGATGCTGACCTCCGATGCCGTGCCGATCCATCCGGCGCGCATCTGCGGCGATCTGTCGAAGCACGTTCCCGACGACGCGATCGTGGTGGTCGATACCGGTCATGCCGGCATGTGGATGGGCGGGCTCTATGACGTGTCGTCCGTCAACCAGAGCTATATCCGCAGCGCCGGCCACCTCGGTTGGGCGTTTCCGGCCGGTCTCGGTGCGAAGGCCGCCTGTCCAGATCGGCCGGTCGTCGTCTTCACCGGTGACGCCGGCTTCTGGTACCACATCGGCGAGATCGAGACGGCAGTGCGCTGGAATCTCAACTCCATCACCGTCGTCAACAACAACAGCGGCGGCAACCAGTCGAAGCGCGGGTTCGACCGCGCCTATGGCGGACAGCAGACCGAGAAGGCCCGCGAATTGTGGACCTATAACAAGGTCAATTTCGCCCGCATCGCGCAGGAGATCGGCGCCGTCGGCATCCGCGTCGAGCAGCCGGCCGATTTCGCGCCGGCTCTGGCGCAGGCGCTGAAGGCCGGACGACCGGTGGTGATCGACGTTGCCACCGATATCGAAGCGCTGGCGCCGCTGGCGGTCGTATAAAACTGTAACGGGCCGTGGCGGGAACGCCCGTCGCGGCCCGGTCTTGCGGACGGGCGCGGCAGCAACGGTGCGCGATCCGCCTTGCTTTGCCGGCACCGGCTTGGTCTCGTACGGCTGCGGGTCCGTCTCGCTTTTGAACCGACATTGTCTGAATCGATATCGTCGCGCTCGCTGGCGTCGTCTGCGCCGTGACTTGTGAGAACGGGGCTTGCGAGGACGGGGCTTGCGAGGACGCGACCAGCAATGACGTGACTTGCGATGAAGCGTCTCGCAATATCACCTCCTGCCGATCCTCCCGGATCGCCCGCCGGGTAGAACGCTTCGCCTGTCCGGGCTCCTACGCTTCTATGACGGGCGGGCCTCCGTTGCCTCGCAAGATTTCACGCCTGCACGATCCTTCCCCTGAAGGATGCGCTATCCATACGGCGCGCCGTCCACAAGATGTTCGGGACGGAGGCCGGTCGTTGCCGGATGCGCGGCGCGTGCGCCGTGCCAGCTCGCTGAAGCGGTGCGCTCTTTCGCCATTTCGCCTCACCGGTAATTATCTTGACTTCAAGTTACTTGATGCCATGATAAAGTCATCATCGAGCCTGTCGGTGGGGGACGCGCGGACGATCGCTGCCGCGGGGAACGATCTCGGGCCTGCGAGCATCGGTTGTGCCGGTCGATGCCATCCGGTCGCGTTGGCCCGTGGCGGCTTTGCCGCGCGGTGGCTTTGGTCCCGCGCAGCGGCGAGCGGCAGTGGACGGGCGTGGGCGGCGCATCAGCGGGATGCCGCCGGCGGATGTCGGGCTGGGCCGTGGGCCGCCGGGCGGGTTGAATGGTGCTGCACCGGTGTTGCGGTACGCCACGCAGACGGCGGGCTATGGTGTAGCATCTGCCACTTCGGGATTGCCGATCACCGCTGATCGCCGCAACGCGAAGGGCGAGTTCGGCAACCGATCGTGCGGCGCCGTGTCGGCCGTGCTGACAGACGAGAGACGAGAGCGGCGGGACAAGCGAGCAAGACAAGACACGAGCAAGATCAAGCGACAAGACGAGCGGCCAGGCAGAGCGGAACGACGTAGAAAGACGGGCGTATGGATATTTTTGTCGATCAACTGGTGCAGATCTGGGACGACGGCGGCGACGGCATCCTCGCGCTCGACGGCATCACCCATCATTTCCCGTCCGGCAAGCTGACCTGCCTCCTCGGGCCGAGTGGTTGCGGCAAGAGCACGCTGGCGCAGATCGTCGGCGGCATCGAGCGCGCGACGCGCGGCACGATCCGCATCGTCGATCCCGCCAATCCATCGAAATCGTCGGCGAAGCTGGGCGATAGCTCGGTGATGATGTGGCAGAATCTCAATCTGTTTCCGTGGCGCAATGTCATCGACAATGTCGCCTTCGGCCCGGAGATGGCCGGTGTGCCGCGCAAGCAGCGCTACGAGCGCGCCCGCGAACTGATTTCGCTAGTCGGTCTGAAGGGTTTCGAGGAGAAGCAGTGCAGCCAGCTTTCCGGCGGCATGCGCCAGCGCGTGGCGCTGGCGCGGGCGCTGATCATGGACCGGCCCATCCTGCTGATGGACGAGCCGTTCGCGGCGCTCGATGCGCAGACCAAGATCGTGATGCAGGAGGAATTGACCCGCATCTTCGAACTGACGCGCAAGACCATCCTGTTCGTCACCCACGCGATCGACGAGGCGATCCTGCTCGGCGACGAGGTCGTGGTGATGACGGCTCGCCCGGGCCGGGTGAAGGAAGTCATCAAGATCAACCTGCCGCGTCCGCGCACGCAGGAACTGATCAATTCTCCGGAGTTCGGCGAGCTCTATGACCGGATCCTGCATCTGATCCGCGAGGAAGTGCTGAACGCGATGCGGCAACAGGACGAGGCGGCGGAATAGGCGATGGCCACGGACAAGACGACGGCGAAGAAGAAAAAACGCAAATCGCGGGATCCGCTCTGGCTGCGGGTGCTGCCGTTCATCTCGGTTGTACTGTTCCTCGGCATCTGGGAGTTTGTCGTCCGCGCGCGTGATATCGCGCCGATCATCCTGCCGGCGCCAAGCGCCATCGCCGACTATCTGGTGCGGATGATCGTCGACGGCTCGCTGCCGTATCATCTGGGCATCACCTTTCTGCGCATCATTGCGGGTTTCGTCGTCGCCGGCGTGCTGGGCGTTCTCATCGGCGTGTTCATGGGCATGTCGCGGGTGGTGGCGCGGGTGCTCGATCCGTGGATCGCGGCGCTCTATCCGTTGCCGAAGATCTCGCTCATTCCGCTGCTGATTATCTGGCTCGGCACCGGCGAGGCCTATATCCTCACGATCAGCGCCATCACCGCCTTCTTCCCGGTGCTGATCAGCACCTATGCCGGCATCCGGCAGGCTGACCAGGGGCTGGTGCGCGCGGCGCGCGATCTCGGCGCCAGCGAGCACCAGGTGCAGCTCAAGGTCATCATCCCGGCGGCGATCCCGAGCATCTTCGCCGGCCTGCATCTCGGCATGGGCGTCACCATCATCCTGGTGGTCGCCGCGGAAATGATCGGCGGGTCCAATCAGGGTGGCGTCGGCTACATGCTGATCCGCTTCGGGCAGGTGATGGAGACCGAGAAGGTGTTCGCCGCGCTGATCGCGCTCGCCGTGTTCGGAGGCGTCATCATCAAAACCCAGGAATGGATCGATCGCCGGATCGCGCCGTGGGCCGCGGGGCACAAATAGTATCGCTATGACTCGTATTCTGGTTCGTAATGGTTACGTGGTAACGGTCAACGGCAATCGCGACGTCTTTCGTGGCGGTTCTGTCGTCATCGATAACGGGGTCATCGAAAACGTTGCGCCGCAGAGCGCGCCGGCGGACGGTGCGTTCGACGAGGTGATCGACGCCGCCGGGATGATCGTTGTTCCCGGCCTGATCAACGCGCATCAGCATTTCTACTACCATCTGTTCAAGGGTGTCGCGAACGGCCTGCTGATCGAGGACTGGTTTCCGAATGTCGTTCATCCGGTGACGCAGCACCTGACCGATGACGACATGGAGCTGACCGCCTATCTGGCGTGCGCGGAGATGCTGCTGTCGGGCACGACCTGCAGCCTCAATCATCTGCGGGTGCCGTCGACGGAAGCGACGTTGCAGCGGATCGCCAAGGCGAGCGAGGACCTCGGTCACCGGCAGGTGATCGGCAAGGAGATCCAGTGCCGTCTGCCGGGCAATCCGCATCATCCGCGCACGCTCGCCGAGGAGGTGGCCTTTCTCGACGATCTGGTTCCGCGCTGGAAGAGCCGTGGCGATGGCCTGACGCGGCTGTGCCTTGCCGCCGAATGCAACGCCATCTTCATCGACCAGAACGTGACGTCCGAGGAACTGCTGATCGAGGCCAAGCGTCTTGCCGATCGCCATGATCTGAAGATCACGACGCACATCTCGGGTGGCACGCTGTCGTTCGACAAGAGCTATCTGAGCGTCCTGCGCAAGACCGGGCGCACCGACGCGCAGACGCTGATGCAGCTCGGCCTGCTCGACGAGCGTTACATTCTGGCGCACGCCATCAACTGCACGGCAACCGATATCCGCATGATCGCCGACAGCGGCGCCTCGGTCGTCTATACGCCGACCAGCGAGGCGGTGCGCGGCGGCGGCATCGGGCCGATGGTGCCGATGCAGGCGGCCGGCGTGAATGTCGCGCTCGGCTCCGACGGGCCGATGGTGGACTATTCCGTCGACATGGTCGAGCAGATGAAGGCGTGCTCGATGATCCAGAACGTCAAGCATCTGGACCCGACCGCGATGCCGCCGGAACGCTGCCTCGATTATGCGACGATCAATGCTGCCAGGGCCCTCGGTCTCGACGCGGAGATCGGCTCGCTGGAAGCGGGCAAGCGTGCCGATATCGCGATCTTCGATCTGCGCACCGCGCATGCGATGCCGGCCAACAATCCGATCAGCAGCCTGGTCTATTCGGCGCGGGGCACCGATGCCCATACGGTTCTCGTCGACGGGGAGATCGTGGTGCGCGACCGCAAGCTCACCCGCCGCCCGTCGCTCGACGACATCTTCGCCGGCGCCGAGGCGCGCGCGCAGGACATCATCGCCCGTTCCGGTCTGCAGGAGCGGGTACGGCCACACTGGCCTTCGGCATAACGCCATATCAATCGGAGCGTTGAAATGATCAGCAAACCCACGACACGCCGGTCCGTTCTCAAACAGGGTGCGGCTGCCGGGGCGTTGGCGGCGCTCAGCGTCGCCAATATCCGCCCGACGCGGGCGCAGAATCTCGAAACCATCAATATCGGCGCGTCGCCGTTCATCAACCAGGCGGCGATCTTCATGGCCTCCGAGCTCGGCTTCTATGCCAAGCTCGGCCTCGACCCGAAGGTCAAGTCGTTCCCGGACGGCGCGCTGATCATGGCGCCGATGATCTCCGGCGAGGTGGATTTCGGCGTGCTCACCTGCAGCGCCGGCCTGTTCAATTCGCTCGCGCGCGGTGCCGCGGTTCGCTCGGTGCTGTGCATCGGCCAGGGCCGCAAGGGGCGGGCGGTCACCGCCGTGCTGGTACGCAAGGATCACTATGACGCCGGCGTCAAGACGGTCGCCGATCTCAAGGCGATGAAGGGCAAGATCGCCGCCGTCGGCGCCGCCGGCAGCATCAATCAGTACGGCCTCGCGACGGCGCTCGGCAATGCCGGGCTCGATGCTGCCAACGACGTCACCTGGCAGACCAGCGTGGCGCAGCCGGAGATCGTCAAGCAGATCGGCCAGAAGCAGGTCGACGTTGCCGACATCACCTATCATCTCGCCTATCTCGCCGAGAAACAGGGCTACGCGAAGATCATCGCTTCGCGCGACGAGATCCTGCCGGACTCGCAAACCGCGATGGTCGCGGTGCGCGACGAGTTCCTGAGCAAGAAGCGCGATGCGGTGGTGCGTTTCGCCATGGCGCACATCCACACCGCCCGCCTGTTCAATCAGGTGGCGGGCGCGCCGGAAAAGCACGAGGATATCGTCAAGATGATCACGAAGTACATCTTCGTGAAGGATGTCGGGCTGCTCAATTCGGTGGCGCCGCATTGGGAGTGGATCGCCGAGAACGGCAGCCCGAACCATGCATCGGTGCTGGCGCAGCAGGATTTCTGGGCGGACAAGTTCAAGCTCGTTGCCCGCAAGGTGGCGGAGGAACGGATTTTCGACGCCGCCATCGCCGAGGAGGCGGTCAAGCGGCTGGACGCGGAGAAGCCGTTCGGCTGAGCGGTTGATGGTGGCGGCGGCCTGCATCGTCGCGGGCCGCCGAGGCGAGGAATCCTGGGAGGCAATTGAAGGCCATGTCGCGCATACTCATCAAGAACGGCTATGTCGTTACGGTCAACGGCAACCGCGACGTTTTTCCGGAAGGCGCGGTCGCCGTTGCCGACGGCCGCATCGAGGCGGTGCACGCCTCGGCAGCCTCGGTGCAGGAACGCGATTTTGACGAAGTGATCGATGCGCGCGGCTGTCTGGTGATGCCGGGCCTGATCAACATGCACCAGCACCACTGGTACGCGCTGTTCAAGGGGCTTGCCGACGGCATGCTGCTGGAAGACTGGATCGGCGATCTGGTGTTTCCGCTGGTCGCCAATATCTCCGACGAGGCGATGCGCGTCGCCAGCTATCAGTGCGGCATGGAAATGCTGGCGACCGGCACTACCTGCTCGTTCAACCATTCAGTAACGGTGACGACGCCGGAGACGGTGAAGGCCATCGTCGAGCCGCAGGCCGAACTCGGCATCCGTCAGATCTTCGGCAAGGAACTACGCTGCCGCAATCCGCGCTTTGCCGCGCATCCGCTGACGCTCGACGAGTCGCTGGCTGCGCTCAAGGAAGAAGTGCAGCGCTGGAACGGCCGACACGATGGCCTGGTGCGCATGGGCATGGTGATTGAAGCCAACGCGCATTGGACCTCGTCCGGCATGAGCACCGAGGACCTGATCACCCGCGGCTACGAACTGGCGCGCGAACTCGGCGTGCAGATCAGCAGCCACATTGCCGGCGGCACCTTCTCGCTGGAAAAGGGATTCCTCAAGCATCTGCGCGAGACCGGCCGCACCGACGTGCGCTATCTGATGCAGCTCGGCGTGCTCGACCAGCAATGGATTCTCGCGCACTGCATCCACTGCACCGAACTCGATCTCGAACAGATGGCGCATGTCGGCGCGCATCTCGTCTATACGCCGACCAGCGAATCGATCCGCGGCGGCGGTATCGGGCCGATCGCCAATGCCTCCGATCTCGGCATCACGACCGCGCTCGGCACCGACGGGCCGATGGTCGACTACACCGACGATATGTTCGAGCAGATCAAGGGCTGCGTGCTGTTGCAGCATCAACGGCATATGGATCCGACGCGGATCTCCATCGAGCGCGCGGTGGAGATGGCGACGATCGACGGCGCCAGGGCGGCCGGAATGGAAGACGAAATCGGCTCGCTCGATGCCGGCAAGCAGGCCGACATTGCCGTCTTCAACATGCGCCGCCGTCACGTCGGCGTGCTGCAGCGTCCGCTTTCCGCTTTCGTCGGCGCCGGCAAGGGCTCGGACGCGCAAGTGGTGATTGTCGGCGGCAAGGTTGTCTACCGCGACGGACAGTTCATGAATGGTCCGGATCCGGACGAGGTGTTGAAGGAGGCGGAGACGGTCGGCGCCGAGATTGCCAGGAAGGCGGGGCTGGCGCACCGTTTCGAGTCGCATTGGCCGGGCAGCCGGGGAAAACGGCAATCCGCGCATTGAGCGCGCGCATGAGGACAATCCGCACGCCGATGCGTGCGTCACAGGGAATGCGCACGCCGATGCGTGCGTTCTAGGGAAGAAAGCTCACGCAAACCTGAGAGAGGGAGTAAGTCATGAAACAGTCTGTCATCACACGGGCCTTGGCCGGCGCGGCGTTCGCGCTGGCATCTTTGGGATTCGTCCCGGCGCAGGCCGCGGATGTCTTGCATGTCGGCGAAGGGCCGTTCATTACCGGCGGCGGCTTCCTGGTCGCCAGCGAGAAGGGTTACTTCAAGAAGCTCGGCCTGCAGATCGAGACTAAGATGTTTATCGACGGTGCCCAGGCGGTGCCGGCGCTGATCTCCGGCGAGCTTGATCTGTCGTTCATGACCGCCAATGCCAGCCTGTTCAACAGCATTTCGCGCGGCGCGCCGCTTGTCGTGATCCTCGACCGCGGCAACAACAAGGAAGGCCGCGGCTATTCGGTGATCAACGTCAGCAAGGCGATGTACGATTCCGGCGTCAAGTCGGTGGCGGACTTTGCCAAGCTGAAGGGCAAGAAGATCGGCGTCAGCGGCACCGGCGCCATCAACCAGTACATGTTCTCGCTGGCCTTGCAGAAAGCCGGTCTCGATCCGCGCAAGGACGTGCAGTGGGTGTTCAACGTGCCGCAGCCGGATCTGATGAAGATGCTCGGCCAGAACCAGGTCGATGGCACTGACCTTGCCTATCAGTTCGGCTTCTTCGCGGAGAAGAACGGCTGGGGGCCGATGATCGTTACCGGCGACAAGATCGAGCCGAACGGCCCGATCGCGATGATCGCCACGCGCCAGAACCTGGTCAAGGAGAAGCGCGACGTGCTGGTGCGCTTCGCCATGGCCTATCTGCAGGGCGTGAAGGAGTTCAACGCCGCCGCCGGCGATCCGGACAAGCACAAGGACATCATCGACATCCTGGCGCGGACGACGGCGCTGCAGAAGCCGGAAACGGTGAAGGCGATTGCGCCGAACTGGTCCTATACCAGCGAGGACGGCATGCCGAACATCGCCGGCATCATGAAGATGCAGGACTACTGGGCTGACTATTACGACTATATCGAGAAGAAGGTCAGCGCCGAGCGGCTGTTCGACACCAGCATCGCCAAGGAAGCGGTGAAGCGGCTGCAGACGGAAAAGCCGTTCTGACGTTGTTCTGAACCGACGACCATCCGGCATGAGCCTCGCGCGTGCGGGTCTCATGCCGGCATCAGGGCTGGGGGCGCCGCAATGCTGACATTTGTGCTCGTGCATGGCGGCTGGCACGACGGTTCGTGCTGGCGCGAGGTGGTCGGCCATCTGGACCGGGCCGGACATCGCGCCTTCACGCCGACGATCGCCGGCAACGGAAAGGCGGCGGACCGTCGTGTCGATCATGCGGCCTGCACCGCCTCGATCGTCGATTTCATCGTCGCCAACGATATCCGCGATTTCGTGCTGGTCGGCCACAGTTACGGCGGTACGATTATCGCCAAGGTCGCGGAAGCGATCCCGGAGCGCATTCGGCGGCTGGTGTTCTGGAGCGCCTTCGTGCTCAACGACGGACAGTCGCTGTTCGACGAAACGCCGCAGAACGTCGCGGCTTCGGAAGCGGGCGCGCAGGCGAGCGGCGACGATACATTTCTGCCGCCCTTCGAGGCGGTGCGCGACATCTTCTTCAATACTGCGAGCTACGAGGACGCGTTGCGCTTTTACGGCGAATGGTCGCCGCAACCGATGCAGCCATTCCGTGACAAGCTCGACCTGAAAACGTTTTTCCGGCTGGATATCCCGAAAAGCTATCTGGTCTGCACCGAGGACATCCGCATTCCGATGCCGGATCTCTCGTGGCACCCGCGCTTCTCCAACCGGCTCGGCCGCTTCCGCTTCGTGTCGATGCCCGGCGACCACGAGGCGATGTATACGAATCCCGCCCTGCTGGCGCAGAAGTTCGTCGAGGCCGGACGGCCGTAAGGCGCGACCCGCGAAATGCGG
>DATMEV010000046.1:0-149292 GCA_035556795.1 Pseudolabrys sp.
AACTGCCATGAGCCAACAAAAAAAACCAAACCAGAACAACCACATGACCGACGATGCGGTAATCGCTTCGGCGGTTCGTGCGCTGGCGGTGGAGAGCGAAGGGCTCGACGCTTTGTCAGCCGCGTTGCGTGACGGGCTTGGGCAGGCATTTACCGCCGCAGTCGAGATGATGCGCTCTGCATCCGGTCGCGTCATCGTTACCGGCATGGGAAAATCCGGCCATATCGGCCGCAAGGTCGCGGCAACGCTGGCCTCGACCGGCACTCCGGCCTTCTTCATCCACGCTGGCGACGCCGGACACGGCGATCTCGGCATGATTACCCCACAGGACGTCGTCATCGCGATGTCGTGGTCGGGAGAAACCGCCGAACTGCAAAGCCTGATCGACTATACAAGACGCTTCAGGATCGGTCTGGTCGCACTGACCGCCCGCGCGGACTCGACGCTCGGCAAGGCGGCGGACATCACCCTGACGCTGCCGAATGCCCGCGAAGCCTGCCCGCACAATCTGGCACCGACCACGTCCGCGCTGATGCAGCTTGCGATGGGCGACGCACTGGCCATCGCGCTGCTGGAGAGCCGCGGCTTTACCGCACTCGATTTCAGCATCTTTCACCCGTCGGGGAAACTCGGCGCCGCACTGAAATTCACCCGCGACCTGATGCACGATAGCGCCACCATGCCGCTGGCACCGCTCGGCACGAAAATGTCCGATGCAATCGTGGTGATGACCGGCAAGGGTTTCGGTTGCGTCGGCATCGTCGATGCGCAGGGCCTGCTCGCGGGGATCATCACCGATGGCGACCTGCGTCGTAACATGCGCCCGGATCTACTGTCGGCACGGGTCGATGAGGTGATGACCCGCAACCCGAAAACCGTGCGGCCGGACCAACTGGCCAGCGAAGCGCTTGAGATTCTGAACTCGTCGAAGATTACCGCGCTGATCGTCGCCGAAGGCAAGCGGCCGGTCGGCATCCTGCACCTGCACGATCTGCTGCGCGCCGGCGTCGCCTGACGCATCACCGCTACGTAATTCCAGACGGCTCTGCGCAGAACTCAGTCCGTATCGAGGACGACAATCAGTGTCGCGCCCTCGACGGCCACAACCCGGATGCGGCTGCCTGCCGCGGCATCCGGCCCACGCACCTTCCAGAGCGTATCGTTGATCCGGACCCGCCCGACACCGTCGACGATCGGCTGATCGAGAGTGTATGAGCGGCCGACAAAACCGGCGGCGCGACGGTTGAGAAACGGCTGATCGCTGCGCCGGCCGACCGAGCGGCCGAAGCGACGCCACAGCGGGATCGACGCCACTGACAACAGCGCGAAAACGACGAACTGCGCCTGCCAGGACCAATCGATCATCAGCGAGATGGCCCCAACCAGCAGTGCGGCGATGCCGAGCCACATCATGAATGCGCCCGGGGCTGCGACTTCGATGATCAGCAGCAGCAGGCCGGCGACGATCCAGTTCCAGGGTCCAAGCGTAACGAAAATCGACGACATCACGACTGCATCACGATTTCATCGTCGGCGAATGAGAGGGCACGGTGCCCGTCGAACCTCTCGGCGGCGTATTGCCGGAGAAGCTGGCCTTGGACAGTTCGGCGATGCCGGTGAGCGCGCCGAGAATATTCGTCGCCTCCATCGGCAGCAGCACCAGCTTCTGGTTTGGCGAACCGGCGATCTCGCCGAATGCCTTGAGATATTTCTCGGCAACGAAATAGTTGAGCGCCTGCACATCGCCCTGCGCAACCGCAGCGCTAACCATTTCCGTGGCCTTGGCTTCCGCCTGCGCCAGCCGCTCGCGACCCTCCGCATCGCGGAACGCCGCCTCGCGACGGCCCTCGGCCTCGAGAATCTGCGCCTGCTTGCGGCCTTCGGCGCGCAGGATCGCTGATTGCCGCTCGCCCTCGGCGGTGAGAATCTCGGCACGCTTCTCGCGCTCGGCTTGCATCTGCTTGCTCATCGATTCGACGAGATTGGCCGGCGGCACGATATCCTTGATCTCGATGCGGTTGACCTTGACGCCCCAGGGCGCCACCGCCGCGTCGACAACGCGCAACAGCCGCTCGTTGATCTCGTCGCGGTGCGACAGCATCTGGTCGAGATCCATCGCACCCATGACCGAACGGATATTGGTCATCGTCAGCTTGATAACCGCGTGATCGAGATGCGCGACCTCGTAGCTCGCCTTGGCCGCGTCGAATATCTGATAGAAGACGAGGCCGTCGACGGTGACGGTGGCGTTGTCTTTAGTGATGACCTCCTGCTGCGGCACGTCGACCGCCTGCTCCATCACATTCACCTTGTGGCCGATGCGATCGAAGATCGGAATGATCAGGTTGAGGCCCGGCTCCAGCGAGCGCGTGTACCGGCCGAAGCGTTCGACCGTCCAGGCATAGCCTTGCGGTACGGTCTTGACCCCGCTGATCACCAGGACAATCGCCAGCAGGACAATTGCAATCACAAAAATATCGAAGCCAGACATTCCGCCCCCGCCAGTGCTGATCCTGATCGATCCGATCCTGAACGATCCATTGTGAAGGCTCGCCGGCGCAACGGCAAGGCGGCGTGAAGCCGCCGGGATCGTCTAAAGCCAGGCACCGGCCACCAGACGCTCTCTTGTCAAGGCACCGAGGATGGCGACCTTCAAATCCAGCCTTGTAATTCGCGGGTGACCACCTCGCGGATCACGCGCAGCCCTGCCTCGCTGTCATTGAGGCAGGGGATGGCAGCAAAATTCGCGCCCCCCGCCTCCTTGAAGATACCGGCGTTCTCCATCGCGATCTCTTCCAGCGTCTCGAGGCAGTCGGCGGCAAAGCCCGGGGTCACGACCGCCAGGTTCTTTACCCCCTCCCGCGCCAACGCCTCGACAGTCGCATCGGTATAAGGCTTGAGCCATTCGGCAGTACCGAAGCGGGACTGGAAGGTGATCCTGAACCGACGCTCGTCGAGGCCGAGTCGTTCTCGGATGAGCCGCACCGTCTCCTCGCACTGCATGCGGTAGGGATCGCCCTTGTTCACATAGTCTTCCGGCATGCCGTGGAATGAGGCCAAAATGACATCTGGCTTGAACGATAGCCGCGAAAGCGACAATTCGATCGAATAGGCGATCGCATCGATATAGACCGGATCGTCGTAATAGGCCGGCGCAACGCGAATCGCCGGCTGCGAACGCATCGTGGCGAGCGCTTCGAACGCCTTGTCGCAGACGGTAGCGGTTGTCGCCGCTGCATATTGCGGATAAAGCGGCAGCAGCAGGATGCGGTCGCACCCGGCGGCCTGCATCGCCGCAAGACGTGACAGGATCGACGGATTGCCGTAGCGCATCGCCCAATCGATGTGCAGACGGTCATCGGCCATCAGCGCCGTCAGCTTTTCGGCCTGCGCACGGGTGATCGTCATCAGCGGCGATTCGTTGCGCGCCCGATTCCAGATCTTCTCGTAATCCTTGCCCTTGCGGCCCGGCCGCACCGACAGGATGATGAGATTGAGAACCAGCCACCATTTAAGGCGATTCTCCTCGATGACCCTGGGATCCGACAGGAACTCCTTGAGATAGCGGCGCATCGACCAGTAGTCGGTCGCGTCGGGGGTGCCGAGATTGATCAGCAAAACGCCGATGCGGCGCGGCGGCAAGTCCGGCTGGCGTGCAGGAGACGACGAGGGCGACGATAACGTTTTCATACCCCCTATGAGCGGCGATTACGCCGCCGGGTCAAGACCCCGCGCCGATGGTCGGACCCGCCCCAAGGTGCTCATCCGACCGGCCGCTCATCGGCAATGACCTTGCCATCGTTCGGCAGACTGCCGGGGACCACCAGCCTGACCATGCCTTTCAGTTTGGTCATCGCCTGCAAAGTATCGGCAACCGCCACTTCCAACGCTGCGTCCGACGTCGGTGCCTCCACCAGCAGCGTCATCGTGTCCTGCTCGCCGGTCCGGCCGACGACGAGCCGCAGGCGACCGAGTTCGGGATGCCGACGCGCGATCTCGGCCACCTGCCGCGGATGCACGAACATGCCCTTGATCTTGGCGGTCTGATCGGCGCGTCCCATCCAGCCCTTGATCCGCACATTGGTGCGCCCGCACGATGGTGTGCCGACCTGCACCGCCGACAGGTCGCCGGTCGCCAGACGGATCATCGGGTAGTCCGGATCAAAGGACGACACCACCACCTCGCCAACCTCGCCATCCGCCACTGGATCTCCGGTACCCGGACGGACGATCTCGACGATGACATTCTCGTTCACGATCAATCCTTCGCGCGCCGGCGTCTCGTAAGCGACAACCCCCACCTCGGCGATGGCGTAGCATTGCAGCGCCTCGAAACCGCGGGCCGACAGTTCGTCACGCAACGAGGCGGGCAACGCCGCGCCCGAGACCTGCCCGCGCTCGAGCGACGATACGTCCTTGCCGGTTTTCGCCGCGGTATCGAGCAAAATCTTCACGAAGTCGGGCGTGCCGATATAGCCACTTGGCCGGAAATGGGCGATGGCGTCGAGCTGCTGCTCAGTATTGCCGATACCACCCGGGATCGTCGCGCAGCCAAGCGCATGGGCACCATCCTCAAGGATATAGGCGCCGGGAGTCAGGTGATGAGAGAACGAGTTATGAACAATGTCGCCGGAGCGAAAGCCGGCGGCAAACAACGAACGCGCGGCACCGCCAGCATCGATTGCATGTCCGCGCGGCTCGAAGATGGGTCCCGGCGACATATGCAGGCGCTTCGCCTTACCCGGCGGAAGCACATTGAATCCGCCGAACGGCGGGTTGTCCTTTTGCAGTTGCGGCAGATCGGACTTGCGCAACACCGGCAGTTTCGCCAGCGCGTCACGGGTCGTGACCGTGTGCGGATCGATTCCGTCAAGCTGCCGTACCCACCCCGGCGCAGTCATCGCCAACCGGATCGTATCTCGCAGACGCGCGAACTGCTCGTGCTCGCGCCGATCTGGGGCGCGCGTTTCCAGCGCATCGTAATGTTCGGACATCGCTCTCAGGCCAACCAGCGTTTACGTCGACGATAATGTTTGCCTTCGCGGAACGACTTGCGCTTGCCCTCCGCCATGCCGAGGTAGAACTCCTTGACGTCCTCATTCTCGGTCAGGGATTTTGCATCACCGTCCATCACCACGCGGCCATTCTCCAGGATATAGCCATAGCTCGCATAGCGCAGCGCCATATTGGTGTTCTGCTCGGCCAGCAGGAAGGAGACGTTCTCCTTAGTGTTCAGGTCTTTGACGATCTCGAAGATTTCCTCGACGATCTGCGGCGCCAGCCCCATCGACGGCTCGTCGAGCAGGATCATCTTCGGCCGCGACATCAGCGCCCGGCCGATCGCACACATCTGCTGCTCGCCGCCGGATGTATATCCGGCCATCGATTCACGGCGCTCGTAGAGCCGCTTGAAATAGCCATAGACCTTGTCGAGATCGCGCCTGATCGCCGCATTACCGTCGCGCCGCGTGAAAGCCCCGGTCAACAAGTTTTCCTCGATTGTCAGATGACCGAAACAGTGGCGCCCCTCCATCACCTGGATGCAACCACGACGGACCAGCTCGTTCGGCGACAGTGCCTGCACCTCGCCGCCGTCGAAGACAATCGTGCCTTTGGTCACCTCGCCGCGCTCGGAATGCAGCAAATTGGAGATCGCCTTCAGCGTCGTCGTCTTGCCGGCACCATTGGCACCGAGCAGTGCCACGATGCCGCCGCGGCGGACATCGAGCGACACGCCCTTCAGAACCAGAATGACGCGATCGTAGATCACCTCGATATTGTTGACCGAGAGGATCGATTCCGTCGCTTGCGACGCATAGACGGACTGGCTGGCGGAGACTGACATCGGCAACCCGATGAATGGCACGGTTGTGATCAGGATCCTCCCGCGCCGGGCAACAGCGGCACGGGAGGAGAAGCATCAGGCATGTGCTGCTTCCCGCAATCGCGGGAAGCAGCAGCAGCTTACGAGGACTTGTCGCAAGGCTCCGTCCGCTTCGGCCAGCCGGTGTTCTTTTCGGTATAGTCCTTGGCGGCGGCCTGCAGCAGAGGCTGCACCTTCTCCTTCATCGGCTCGATCGGGTCCGATACCTTGACGTAGTTCTTGCCGTCGAACTCCTGCATGAAAGCCGGGCGATGGCCATTGTGGTCGGTGCAGCTCAACTTGATCGGATCGGTGAATCCTTCCATGCCGATTTCTTTGAGCCGTGCCGTATCGACGTTCAACGTCTCCAGTCCACGCCGCACATCTTCGCCGGTCACAACCTTCTTGCCGGTAATCTTCTGCGCGTTGCGGATCGCTTCGGCGATCAGCATCGAATTGTAGATGCCCCGGTTATAAAGAACCTCTCCGATATTATCCTTCGGCGCCTTGCTCAATCCCTTGGCCTGAACGTATTTCAGAACATCCTGAATGACCGGGAAGTTGGTACCGGTCGCGTGCCAGTTGAGGGTTTTGAAACCCTTGGCCGCATCGCCAGCCGACCGCGCATCGTCTTCGCTCGGCCACCAGATCGAGATGAACTTGTCCATCGGGAAGTTGATCTTGACTGCTTCCTTGATGGCGGTGGGGTTCAGCGCACCCCAGCCATACATCACCATATAGGCCGGCCGATCGCGGCGCACATTGAGCCACTGCGCCGACTGGTTCTGCATCTCGGTGGCGCCGACCGGATAAAGCTTCAGCGTAAAGCCGTAGTCCTTGGCGAATTGCTCGAACAGCGGAATCGGCTCCTTGCCGAATCCGGCGTCGAGATAGATGTAGCCGATCGTCTTGCCTTTGAGTTTGTCGAGCCCGCCCTCCTTGGTGCCGATATAACGGAGGATCATCGACAGGCCGTCCCAATAGGTATTAGGCGGATTGAAGATCCACGGGAAATCGTTTCCGACGGCCGATGCCGACAGACCGTAAGCCATCGACAGCACCGGAATCTTGTCGACCGATGCCTTCGGGATCAGCCCCAGCGTGATGCCCGTCGACCACGGATTCGTCATCACCGGCTTCTTCGACTTGACCTGCTCATAGCATTCGAGACCTTTCTTGGTGTCGTAGCCGGTCTCACACTCGTCAATCGCCAGCTTGACGCCGCCGATGCCGCCATCGCGCTCGTTGAGCATCGTCAGATAATCATGCATGCCGTTGGCGAT
Organism: Pseudolabrys sp.; assembly: GCA_035556795.1. Classification (GTDB taxonomy): domain Bacteria; phylum Pseudomonadota; class Alphaproteobacteria; order Rhizobiales; family Xanthobacteraceae; genus Pseudolabrys. The sequence goes on from DATMEV010000046.1 coordinate 7,147, forward strand.
CTGAATACCGGAGCCGGCGAACGGCCCGGTTCTGTAGGTGAACAGCGGAACGTAGATCGAATCCTGGGCCTGTGTGGTGGTCGGCAGCATGGCCGCGCCTAAACCAACCACCACCGCGGCACCGAGAACAAAGTGCATCGCGCGCATCGCCTGTCTCTCCCTGTTTCCTGTCCGGCGACGCAACGCCACCGGTCGTTATCTCCGCCGCCCGGGCGGATCGCTCCACGCCGGCAGCGGGAATTGGTCGCAAGTGTGCCCAACTAATACGGAAAAGGCCACACCCGTAATTTCTGTTTGCCGATCTGCCAGAGCCGGGCGAGGCCCGCCGGCTCGACGATCAGGAAGAAGATGATCAACGCGCCAAGGATCATGAAGGTCAGATGCTCGACGGTGGCCGCCGGAATAGCGACGTCAAAATAGTAGGGAACCGCCTTCAGCACGATCGGCGTCCCCCAGATAAAGAACGCGCCGAGGAACGAGCCGATCAGGCTTCCCAGCCCGCCGATGATCACCATAAACAGGACGAAGAACGATTGGTTGATGTTGAAGGTATCGGGCTCTGCCGATCCGAACCACAGGAACACCATCATCGCGCCAGCTACCCCGCAATAGAACGACGAGACAGCGAATGACAGCAGCTTGGTCCGATAGAGCTTGATGCCGATCAGTTCGGCAGCCAGGTCCATGTCACGGACCGCCATCCAGGTTCGCCCGATGCGGCCGCGGATCAGATTGGAGGCAAGCCAGGTCATCAGCACCACGATCGACAACGCCACCAGATAACGCGTCACCGGCGTCGCGTTTGGCCCGGTGATCGGGATGTCGAAGACGGTACGCGTCGGCACCTCGATGGCGCCAGAGACGTTGTAGTTGAACAGCCACGGAATACGAACAAAGCACCAGGACAGGAAGAACTGCGAGGCAAGTGTCGCCACTGCCAGATAGAACCCCTTGATCCGCAGCGACGGCAGACCAAAGACCGCCCCAACCCCGGCGGCGGCAAAACCCGACAACAGGATCAGCAGGATGATATTGGTATCCGGGAAAAACGTCGTCAGCTTGTAGCAGGCATAGGCGCCCACGCCCATGAAGCCCCCGGTGCCGAGCGACAACAGGCCGGTATAGCCGGTGAGCAGGTTGAGGCCGATCGCAGCCAGCGAAAACACTAGCACGGGGATAAAGAACGAGCTGATGAAGAAGCTCGACGCAAACAGCGGAATGCCGACGAACGCAATGAGCAGGATCAGCACAATGCCGATCCTGTCCTGCAGGATCGGAAAGACGGCATCGTCCTTCTCGTAGCTCGTCTTGAACTGGCCGGCCTCGCGATAAAACATGCCGCCCTCAAATCCGCTCGATGATACGCTCGCCGAACAGGCCCTGCGGCCGGAACAGCAGGAAAATGAGCGCGATGGCATAGGCAAGCCAGCTTTCGATTCCGGAACCCAGCAACGGCCCCCAGTAGAACTCGCCCAGCTTCTCGCCGACACCGATGATGATCCCGCCGACGATCGCCCCCGGCACCGATGTGAAGCCGCCAAGGATCAGTACCGGCAGGGCTTTAAGCGCGATAATTTCAAGCGCGAACGACACGTCGGAGCGCGCGCCCCACATAATCCCCGTGGCAAGCGCAACGATACCGGCGGCAAACCACACCACAACCCAGATATATTCGAGTGAAATACCAACCGACAGCGCCGCCTTGTGACTGTCGGCGACGGCACGCAGAGCCCGCCCGATGCGGGTCTTCTGAAAAAACAAGGCAAGTCCCGCAACCATCACCGAAGCAATGACGGCGGCGGCGATATCGAGCTTCTGAAAACTGACGAAACCACCCAGCATGTTCACGTCGATGGCGCCGCGCGGCAGATGCAATTCATCGGTGATCATCACCTTCGGCTCGCCACCGAAGATAAGTTCGCCAAACCCGATCAGGAAATAGGTGAGTCCGAACGTCGCCATGAACAGGATAATATCCGGCTGGTTGACGAGCGGCCGCAACATCACGCGCTCCACCACCCAGGCCAGAATGAACATCACCACCAGCGTGAGCGCGAGCGCCAGATAAGCGGCCAACTCGCCGGAATTCACGCCCCATTGGCGCAGCAGGGAATAGAGGCCGACCAGCGTCAGCGCCGCGAACACCATCATGATGCCCTGCGCAAAATTGAAAACGCCGGAGGCCTTGAAGATCAGCACGAAGCCGAGCGCGATCAGCGAATAGAGAACGCCGCCGACGAGCCCCTCCCAGAGAGTCTGCACCAGCAGATCGGGTGCCGCGCCCATCTGCACGAAGGGATCGATGAAGACCCTGTAAAGCAGGTCCATCAGCGCACCCCTCCACGGTCGGCACGACCGCCGACGCAACCCGCGAGACCGGCAGACGCGCGCCACCGCGATACCGGAACCGACAGCGATGGCAAGAATACCCGGCCGCGCATCACGCCCTCAATGTGCCACGCCAAGATAGGCATCGATCACCGCCTGACTGGCCTTCACCTCGTCCGGCGTCCCGTCGGCGATCTTGATCCCATGATCGAGAACGACGACGCGATCAGACAGATCCATCACCACGCCCATATCGTGCTCGATCAACGCGATGGTCGTGCCGAAGTGCTCGTTGACGTCGAGAATGAAGCGCGACATATCCTCCTTTTCCTCGACATTCATGCCCGCCATCGGCTCGTCGAGCAGCAGCAGATCCGGCTCCATCGCCAGAGCCCGACCGAGCTCGACGCGCTTCTGCAAGCCGTACGGCAGCCTGCCGACATGCACGCGGCGGATATCCTGTATTTTCAGGAAATCGATAATCTCCTCGACATGGCGGCGGTGCTCGACCTCCTCACGCAGCGCCGGACCGAACCGGAGCAATTGCCAGAAAAAGCCCTGCTTCATCTTCAGGGTGCGGCCAGCCATGATGTTGTCGAGCGCGCTCATGCCGCGGAACAGCGCGACATTCTGGAATGTCCGGGCGATGCCGCCATAAGCCGCTTCGAACGGCCGCATCTTCGAACGGGTCTTGCCACGAAAAGTGATGCGCCCCTTCTGCGGGTGATAGAAGCCGTTGATGACGTTGAGCATCGACGTCTTGCCGGCGCCGTTCGGGCCAATAATGGCCCGGATCTCGCCCTTGCGGATATCGAACGCGACACCGGTGATCGCCTTGACGCCCCCGAACGACAGCGAGACATCCTCGACCGACAGCAGCACATCGCCGACAGCGACCGTGGACGCATCAGGAGCTCTCATGCAGCCTTCCCCAATGCCGTCTGGACCGGCTCGAGCACCATGTCGCGAATCTTCACCCGCGCGGAAATAACGCCCTTGCGACCGTCCTCGAACGTCACCTGCGTCGAGATATCGGCTTCGGTCGAGCCATCGTAGAGCGCGCGGATCAGCGGCTCGTAGCGCTCGGCAATGAAACCGCGGCGGACCTTCTGCGTGCGCGTCAGCTCGCCATCGTCGGGATCAAGCTCCTTGTGCAGGATCAGGAAACGCTTGATCTGCGCGCCCGCCATGATGCTTTCAGCGGCGAGCGAACGGTTCACCTCGGCGACATGTTCGGCGATCATGGCGTACACCAGCGGATGGCCGGCAAGCTCCTGATACGAGGCATAAACGACATTGTTGCGCTCGGCCCAATTGCCGACGGCGGTGAGATCGATATTGATCATCACGGCCACATAATCGTGCTTGTCGCCATAGGCGACTGCTTCGCGGATATTCGGATAGAACTTCAGCTTGTTCTCGACATATTTCGGCGGGAACAACATGCCGTTATTGAGTTTTCCGACATCCTTCGAGCGGTCGATGATTTTCAGATGGCCGGTCTTCTCGTCGAAGAAGCCCGCATCGCCGGTCTTCACAAAACCGTCCGGCGTCAACACCTCAGCGGTCTTCACCTCGTCCTTGAAGTATTCGATGAACATGCCAGGCGATTTGAACTGCACCTCACCGTCGTCGGCAATCCGGATATCGACATTGGTCATCGCCGGGCCGACCGTATCGGGATAGATCTGCCCGTCCGGCTGCGCCGTGACGTAGAGAAATGCTTCGGTCTGGCCGTAGAGCTGTTTCAGATTCAGGCCAAGCGAACGATAGAAGGTGAACAGTTCCGGCCCGATCGCCTCGCCGGCGGTATAGGCAACGCGTACCCGCGACAGGCCAAGCACGTTCTTCAGCGGTTCGTAGAGCACGAAGCGGCCGAGACCATACAGCAACCGTCCTGCCAGCGGCACCGGCTCGCCGTTGAGGATCTTTTCGCCATAGCGCCGGGCGACGCCGATGAAAGTCCGGTACAGCCATTTATTGAGGCGGTTCGCGTCCTCCATGCGGATGGTGACGCGGGTCAGCAATTGCTCCAGCGTGCGCGGCGGGGCGAAATAGAACGTCGGCCCGATCTCGCGCAAATCCTGCGCTACCGTCTCCGGGCTTTCCGGGCAGGCCATGCAGAAACCGGCGACCAGGCTCTGCGCATAATTGAGATAATGATCGCCGACCCAGGCGAGCGGCAGATAGGCAAGCGCCACGTCCTTCTCGGTCAGCTTGTCGAAAGCAACCGTATCCCGCGTTGCACGGATCGAGCGCTCGTTGGTCAGCATCACCCCCTTCGATGCGCCTGTGGTACCGGAGGTATAGAGGATAATCGACGGCTCGCTGCCCTTGCCGGCGGCGATCTCGCCATCGATCAGCGCCGCCATCGCCGGATCGGCAAGCGCCAGGTTGCCATCCTTGACGACGTCGGCGATCGCCGTCAGGCGCGAGTGATCATAGTCGCGCAAGCCGCGCGGCTCATCGTAGACCATGTGTTCGAGCTTCGGCAGCCGGTCCTTGATCGAGATAATCTTGTCGACCTGTTCCTGATCCTCGACCGCAGCGAACCGCACATCCGCATGTGCCAGGACGAAAGCCAGTTCCTCCGCCACCGCATCGGCATAGACCGGCACCGGAATGGCGCCGAGCATCTGCGCCGCCAGCACCGACCAATAAAGCCGCGGCCGGTTGCCGCCGACAATCGCGAAAGTGTCGCCGCGCCGCACGCCCATCCGGTAAAGACCGAGTGCATAGGCACGCACCTCCGCCAGCGCCTCGCTCCAGGTCCAGCTCTGCCAGATGCCGAGATCCTTGTGTCGCATGGCCGGGCGATCGCCAAACAGCCTGGCGTTGCGGATCAGCAGTCTAGGAAACGTATCAGCCTGCAAGGCGGCGTCCTGCAGGGCCGCATCTGTCTCCACGGCATCCTCCCGACGCGGCGTGCGGCCGCATCCAGCGCATCGTTCCCCATATATGCCGCCGTATACCGGCGGACGTTCCGGCTTTCGGAGAATATGAAAACACCGGCAGGAAGCGGTCAAGCCTCACGCCGGATTGCCGCTTGCGACTTAAGTCATGCCATGGCCGGCCGGCGGCTATTCGGCGGCCTTGAGGATCGGCGCAGGGCCCGTCCGGAACTGTTCCCGCAGGCTTGCCTCTTCCGCCTTTGCAGCCGCCAGATGCCTTTGCTTGACCGGGCCAAAGCCGCGGATCTTCTCCGGGATGGCTGCCAGCCCCACCGCCAGATGATGATTGTCGGGCGTCATGTTCTGCATCAGCTCCGACAGCAACCCCTCATAATCGAGGATCAGCTTGCGCTCACTGCGCCGCTCGGCGGTATAGCCGAACGGATCGAGCGGCGTGCCGCGCAGGATCCTGAACTTTGCCAGCACCGCGAACACGTGCAACATCCACGGCCCGAACGACATCTTTTTCGGCTCGCCGGTGACCGGATCGGGGCGGGCAAAGAGCGGCGGCGCGAGGTGGAACTCGAAGCGCAGTTTTTCGTCGGCAAAAGCCGCCTTGACCTGCCTGCGGAACGACCCTTCGGTGTAGAGTCGCGCCACTTCGTACTCGTCCTTGTAGGCCATCAGCTTGAACAGATAGCGAGCGACGGCCTCGGCGAAGCCAGTCTTGCCTGGCGTCTTCTCTGCTTCCGCCGCGCGAGCACGCTCGACCCAGCGGCGATAGCGCGCGGCATAGCGCGCGCTCTGATAGGCAGTAAGGTAAGCGACGCGGCGCGCGACCACCTCCTCGAAACCATTCGATAAACGGCGTGAATCGATCGCTTCATCATCGGCCGGTTTGACCAGCGTCTCGACGGCCTGCGGATCGATGCCGGCGCGGCGGCCGAACCGGAAGGCGTCGATATTCATCGCCACGGCTTCGCCATTGAGCTCGATCGCCGTTTCGATCGCCTCCGCCGAGAGCGGCAGCGCGCCACGCTGATAAGCGTAGCCAAGCATGAACATATTGGCGCCGATGGAATTGCCGAGCAGCGCGGTGGCAAGCCGCGAGGCATTGACGAAACACACCTGATCTTCCCCGGCGGCGCCAGTCAGGGCCCGCTTCAGCCGCTCCGTCGGCAGCGAATAATTCGCATTACGGGTAAAATCGCCCGGCAGAAATTCCGAGGTATTGGCGATCACCTGAGTGCCGCCGTGGCGCATCGCATTGAGCACCTGCTTGCTGCCGGCAACAACAATATCGCCCGCCAGCACCAGATCGGCACCGCCGGCGGCAACGCGGATGGCGTGGATATCGGACGGATTATTGGCGATGCGGATGTGGCTGTAGACAGCGCCGCCCTTCTGCGCAAGGCCGGCCATGTCGATGATGCCGACCGCCTTGCCTTCCAGATGTGCCGCCATACCAAGAATGGCGCCGATCGTGACGATACCGGTGCCGCCGATGCCCGTGACGATCACACCATAGGGATGGTTGATCAGCGGCAGCTTGGGCTCCGGTAGCTCGGTCCAGTGATCCGGGGCCGTTACCGCTTCGCTTTTCTTCAGTTTGGCGCCGTGCACGGTGACGAAAGACGGACAGAAGCCCTTGATACAGGAGTAATCCTTGTTGCAGCTTGACTGATCGATGGTGCGCTTGCGGCCCCATTCGGTCTCCAGCGGCTGCACTGAGACGCAGTTCGACTTGACGCCGCAGTCGCCGCAACCTTCGCAGACCAGATCATTGATCAGGATGCGTTTGTCGGGATCGGGAAATGCGCCGCGCTTGCGGCGGCGGCGCTTTTCGGCGGCACAGGTCTGGTCGTAAATCAGCACCGAGACGCCCGACACCTTGGTCAGATCGCTCTGCACCTGCTGCAATTCATCGCGATGATGGATGGTGATGCCGGCCGGCCAGTCCGTCCCCTTCGGATATTTCCACGGCTCGTCGCTGACGACGACGATCCGGCTTGCGCCCTCCGCTGCGACCTGCCGCGCGATCTGCGGCACGCTCAGGCCACCATCATTCGCCTGTCCGCCGGTCATCGCCACCGCGTCGTTGAACAGGATCTTGTAGGTCATGGTGACGCCGGCAGCGATCGCGGCGCGGATCGCCAGGTAACCGGAATGATTGTAGGTGCCGTCGCCAAGATTCTGGAAAATATGCGACCGCGTCGAGAACGGCGCCTCGCCGATCCAGTTGGCGCCCTCGCCGCCCATCTGCGTGAAGCCGGATGTGCCTCGATCCATCCATTGCACCATGTAATGGCAACCGATGCCGGCGTAGGCGCGGCTGCCTTCGGGCAGCACTGTCGAGGAATTATGCGGACATCCGGAACAGAAATAAGGAATCCGCGCGGAAACGTCGGCGCTGCGCCTCAACGTCTGTTGCAACGTCTTCAGCCGTGCGACATGCGCGGCGATTTCGTCGCTCTGGCGATATTTGAGCAGCCGTTCGCCGATGCAGATCGCGACATCGTTGGGGTCGAGCGCGCCCTTGACCGGGAACAGCCAGTTGCCCTGTTCGTCCTTCTTGCCGATGCAGACTGGCTGGTTGGCGCTGCCGTACAGCTCCTCGCGGACCTGCACCTCGATCAGTGAGCGCTTTTCCTCGACCACGATGATGAGATCGAGGCCGCGCGCGAAATCCATCAGATCCTGACGGGGAATCGGCCACGGACAGGCGACCTTGTGCAGCCGCAGACCAAGCGCGTTGCAACGGCTCTCGTCGAGGCCAAGCTCGTCGAGCGCCTGGCGAACATCGAGATAGGATTTTCCGGTGGTAATGACGCCGATCTTGGGATCGGCACCGCCGCTGAAGATATCGCGGTTGAGCCGGTTGGCGCGCACGAAGGCCAGCATCGCATCGCGCTTGAAATCATGCAGACGCGCCTCCTGGCCGAGCACGGTATCCTGCAGGCGGATGTTGAGGCCGCCAGGCGGCATACGGAAATCGTCAGGCATCACGATCTGCACGCGATCGAGGCTGCTATCGACCACCGCGGTCGATTCCACAGTCTCGTGCATGCATTTGAGCGCCGTCCACGCGCCGGTGAAGCGCGACATCGCAAAGCCGTAGAGACCATAGTCGATGATCTCCTGCACACCGGCCGGATTGAGGATCGGCATCATCACATCGACGAAATGGAATTCCGACTGATGTGCGGTGGTGGAGGATTCCGCCATATGGTCGTCACCCATCAGGGCGAGGACACCGCCGTGTTTCGACGATCCGGCGAAATTGGCGTGACGGAACACGTCGCCGGACCGGTCGACGCCCGGCCCCTTGCCGTACCAGATGCCGAACACGCCATCGAATCTGCCTTCGCCGCGCAGCTCCGCCTGCTGCGACCCCCACAAGGCGGTGGCCGCCAGTTCTTCGTTGAGGCCAGGCTGGAAGCGGACATCGGCGGCTGCGAGGCGCGACGCGGCGCGCATGAACTGCTGGTCGAGCCCGCCAAGCGGTGAGCCGCGATAGCCGGTGACAAAGCCTGCCGTATTCAGGCCGGCGCGCCGGTCACGCTCCTTCTGCATCAGACACAGTCGGATGATCGCCTGATAGCCGGTGACGAAGATCCGGCTCTGCGCCAGATCGTATTTGTCGTCGAGGCTCACGGGTCGAAGCGTGGTCATCGAGGGCCTCTAAACCGCCGGATCGCGTCGCGATTCACATTCCTTATATACGCATATAGGACGCAAAATCCGAACCTGCGACAGACGGCGGCAGCAAAAAGCTCTCACCTCTCCGTCACTTGGTCAATTTCGTTGTCCGGGGCCAGACGGGAAGAAAATATCGGCGGCAGGCTCCGCCGCGCATTTTGGCGCAATGCAGCAACGCCTGGAAACGCAGACCTTCCGCGCGCCGGCGGCCATAGCTTACACGGCTGGTCCTTTCTATAGAGAGGAGCGCCAAGCCGGTTGTCGATTCCATGCATTCACCCAGCCCATCCATCGAGAGCCGCACCTCCTGGGTGATCGCCACAATTGCGCTCACGGTGATGTCCATGGCCTTCGGTTCCGGCTGGATCACCGCGGTCGCACTGACCAACATCGCCGCCGAAGTAGACGGCGTGCGCTCGATTCCCGCGGTGGCGGCATCGCTGACATGGCTAGGCGCCGGCGTCGGCGGCATTGTCATGGGCCGCGTCGCCAACAGGATCGGCGTCCGCTGGACTGTCAGTTCCGGCGCCGTGATGATCGCGCTCGGCTTGGCAATCTCGACGCTCGGCGCGCCTTGGCCGTTGTGGATCGGCCACGGCGTGTTCATCGGCATGTTCGGGATCGGCAGCATCAACGCACCGCTCTACATCTACGTCACCCAATGGTTCGACAAGCGGCGCGGCTCGGCGCTGGCTCTGATCACCAGCGGCAGCTACTTCGCCGGAACCGTATGGCCACCGATATTCGAGCGCGCCGTCGCCCATATCGGCTGGCGCGGCACCATGCTGGCCTACGGCGCGCTGGTGATCCTCATCAGCATCCCGATGGCGTGGCGCTTCACGCCGTCGCCGGAGTTGATGCAGATCAGGGCGGCCACCGGCGCGACGGTCAGTCGCCCGGCCCGACTCGGGCTGCCGCCCAATCTGGCGTTCGCCCTGCTGTGTACCGCCGGGGTGATGTGCTGCATTCCGATGGCGATGCCGCAGCAGCATCTCGTTGCCTTTTGCAGCGACGTCGGGTTGAGCCTCGCGACCGGCGCCGCAATGCTGTCGGTGCTGCTCGGCACAGCCTTCATCAGCCGCCAGATCTGGGGCGCCATCTCCGACCGCATCGGCGGCCTGCTGACCATCCTGCTGGGTTCCGTCTCGCAGACCCTGGCAACGGCAGGCTTCATGGTGACGCAGGATGAAGTCGGGCTGTTTGCTGTCTCTGCCGCCTTCGGGCTCGGCTTCAGCGCCATCATCCCGGCCTATGCGCTGGCGATCCGTGAACTGTTTCCGGCCGAGGAAGCCTATTGGCGCATACCGACGGTGCTGATGTGCACGGGCTTCGGCATGGCGATCGGCGGCTGGCTCGCCGGCTATCTCTACGACTATTTCGGCTACTATCTGCCGGCCTTCGCGGCCGGCGTTGCCGCCAATGTCGTGAATTTCGTCATCATCGGCTTCCTGGTGTGGCGCCGGACGCGCGCCAATCCTCCGCTCCAGACCAAGGACCGAGCCGTGCCAGCGACCGCCTGATCAAACCCGACGGCAGCGCTGGTTCGAAACGCCGGCTACCGGGCGTAAAGCGCCTGCGGCAGCGCCGTCGCGAGTTCCGGGACTGCCCACAGCGCCAGCAGCGCCACGAGCTGGATTGCCACGAACGGAATGATGCCGAGATAGATGTGCCGCGTGGTGATCTCCGGCGGCGCAACGCCACGGAGAAAGAACAGGGTCGCACCGAGCGGCGGGTGCATATAGGATGTCTGCAGATTGAGCGCGATCATCACGCCGAGCCAGACCGGATCCACCCCCGGCATGGCCAGCAGCGCCGGCGCCACGATCGGCACGACGACGAAGATGATCTCGAACGCGTCCATCACGAAGCCGAGCAGGAAAATCCCCAGCATCACCGCCAGCATCGCCGCCGTCGGGCCGCCGGGCAGGCTGCCAAGGCCGCGATGTACGAGGTCATCGCCGCCGAGCGCGCGGAACACCAGGCTGAACAGCGTCGCGCCGATCAGGATCAGGAAGATCATGCTGGAGATCTGCGTGGTCTTGCGCACCACGGGAGGCAACAGGCCGGCAATCCCCGAGCGGTAAGCCGCGAGCACAATGGCTCCGACCGCGCCGATCGCGGCCGCTTCGGTCGGGGTCGCGATGCCGGCGAGGATCGAGCCGAGCACGGCGACAATCAGCGCCAGCGGCGCGACCAGCGCCTGGATCAGCCTGGCTACGAGGCGCAGGCCATGCGGCCGATCGGGATCCGGCGGCATCGCCGGCGACCACGCGGGCTTCACCAGCGCGACGATGACCAGCAGCAGCATATACAGGCCGACCAGTGCGAAGCCCGGTACGATGGCGCCGGCGAACAGGTCGCTGACCGTCACCGATTGCGGCGCCAGGATGCCCTGCGCCAGTTGCGCCGTCTGGTAGGAGATCGACAGCTGGTCGCCGAGCAGCACCAGCACGGTGGCCGGCGGAAAAATCTGCGCCAGCGTCGCAGTCGCCGCGACCGTACCGGCGGCGAGCCGCTTGTCATAGCCGAACCGCAGCATCGCCGGCAGCACGATCAGCCCCATCGTTACTGTCGTCGCACCGACGACGCCCTTGGCCGCAGCCAGAAGCGTGCCGACGACAACCACCGAAAGGCCAAGCCCGCCGCGCAGCGGGCCGAACAGCCGGCCCATGCTTTCCAGCAGATCTTCCGCCACCCGGGAGCGCTCCAGCATCACTCCCATGAAAATGAACAGCGGGATCGCCAGCAGCACCTCGTTGGTCATCACGCCGAAGATGCGCTGCGGCAGGGCGCCGAGAATGCCGAACGTCATCACGCCGGCGAGGTCGCCGATCACGGCAAAAGCCAGAGAAATGCCGGCGAGCGTCAGCGCCACGGGATATCCGGCCATCAGGGTGACGACCACCGCGACCACCATCAGGATCGCCAGACTGTCGGCGAGCGCCATCACTTGCTACCCAAGCGCAACGCATGCGCCGCGCGGATCGCCTGAGCGATGCCTTGCAGAGCCAGAAGCAGCGCGAACAGCGGAATCAGGGATTTCAGCAGAAACACGGCCGGAAGGCCGCTGGTCTCGTGCGAGCGCTCGAGAATCGCCCAGGATCGGCCGACATAGGGCCAGGCGAGCCAGATCACCGCCACGGTGAACGGCAGCAACAGCAGGATCGCACCGGCCAACTCGATCACCGCCCTGGTTCGCGGCGAGGCGTCTGCATAGAAGATGTCGACGCGCACATGCCCGTCCTCGCGCAGCGTCCATGCAGCGGCAAGCAGGAATGCCGTGGCATGCGCATAGAGGATCGATTCATCCAGCCAGATCGAACCGGCATCGAAAACGTAGCGCAGCAGCACCAGCGCGAACTGGACCAACACCACCCACAGCGTCAGCCACGATACCGCGCGCCCGATCGCGCCATTCAGGCGGTCGATATGCTCGGCAATGGCAATGAAAGAGACAGATTGCATCGGCAGACTCGAAACGTGGTGGATCATGCCACAACCATCCGCCATTGACCCGCACCGATCCCGCTCATGCACAGAGGTGAGACAAATGGTCGTGGCTGGAATGTCATCGCATTTCGAGCAAAGCGGAGACCGGCTCGCGCGATGAAAGCGCACCGGAAAACACTAAAAGACGCCGGGCAGCCGCTCGCTTGCCAGATAACCGACGAGCAGTAGCAGCCCGAACAGCAGCAACGCCAGCGCCGCGGCGGTTTCCAGGCCGCGTAACGCGATCATGCCGATGCCGGGCCGGGCCCCGGCCAGCCGTCCCGCCATTCCGCGCGCCGCAACAGCGAGCGTTGCAATCAGCGTGACCGTCAAGGCGGTGCCGACCCCCATCGCGAGCGTCGCACCGACCCCGATAAGGAAAATGCCCTGCGCCAGCGCAAAGACCAGGACGATGATGGCGCCCGAACATGGCCGCAGGCCAACGGCGACAATCGCCGCAAGACCGCGCCGCCAGCCGCCGCGCCCGGCCAGTTCCATCGGCTCCGGGCCGTGCGCATGGCCCCACGCGGAGGCATGATCGCAAGCCTCCCCGTCATGATGGTGCGAATGGTGGTGATGGCCACTGCTGCAACCCCCGGAATGGCTGTGACCGGAGCAGTGGCGATGGCCGTCGTCATGAAGCGCGCCGTGATTACGTTCCTCGCGTGACGCCGTCCTGCGCAAAGCGCGCACAAACGCTCCGCCCTTCACCCAGACGAGCCGCATGCCGATCAGCGCAATCAGGCCGTAGCTGGCAATCTCGATCCAGCGGACGGCACGACCCATGGTCGCGGCGGTCGCGCCGAGCAGCACGGCAGCGACCGCGACGATTGCGACAGCAACGACAGCCTGCAGCAAGGCCGACGCGAAAGACAGCACCACGCCGCGCCGCCAGGTTTCGTTGTTGGCAACCAGATAGGAGGAGATGACGGCCTTGCCGTGGCCCGGCCCGGCTGCGTGGAACATGCCATAGAGAAACGACAGGCTCATCAGCCCCCATGCTGCGCTGCCATCCGCCTTCGCCGCCCGTACCGCGCCCGACAGAGCGCGATAGAACTCCGCCTGCTTGATCAGCAGCCACTGCGTGAAACCGCCGTCAGCGGCGACGGGCGGGCGCGTCATACCGAAAGGCTGACCTTGCGCAACACCGACCGCCGCCGATGCGAGCGCCACAACCCCGATCAACAGGACGATCCGGCGGAAACGAGTGATCACGGGCAGATCACGATAATGCGGTTTGCGAAACTGTCGTCGAGCTTGTCGTCGATATTCGGCGTCGCCGCATCGAGTTCGCTCAGACGCCGGCTCTGCTCCACAGTCAGTTCCTGCGGCGCCCGTACTGTGCTCCGGCAAGCAGGCGGCGCGCCGGTGCCAAGCGCCACCGGATCCTTCGGCGCCATCTCAAACGCCACGAAATAGGTCTCGTCATAGACTTCGAGCGCGAACTCCCGAGCTTTCACCGGCTGCTTCAGCGGCAAGGTGAAATTCAGGGTCAGCATCGCGTCGCGATAGTCGAGCCAGTAGTCTTTCGGGTCAGAAAACAGTGCGTTTTTCCCATCCGCCCTAGCGAAGGTGAAATAGGCATATTCCTTGAGTGAGGTGACGTTCACCTCGGCCAGCGACGCCAGTTCCTCACGGGTGAACTGCCCCTTGGTCTGCTGCGGCAGGCCCTGCGTGGCGAAAGCCGAGAACATGTCATCGAAGGTCCAGGCATGCCGGACGCCGACGACCGCACCGTCGGACGAGAACAGAATCTGGCTGCGGATCGTCACCCAGACATGCGGGTGCGCGACAGCCGGTGCTGAGGCCAGCACCGTCCCGATAGCAGCCACAATGATCCAGAAAACGCCGCGCATCGCGCCGAGACTCATAATGCGATCCATGGTGAATTGATGACGTTGCTCTTCCTACACACCGGCAGCTCCGCCGTCGGCACGCGGATCATGGCCGCCTTCGAGCATTCCGTTTGGATGCAGCAGCACGGCCCCGGCATGACCCATCGTATCGGAATAGGCGTCGTCAAGCATCGCAACGTCGTGGCCTGCCGAGCGGAGCCGGTCGACGAGCGGCCCGTCGAAACGCGATTCCATGCGCAGATTGGTGTGCGTCGACCCCCAGGTGCGCCCGAGCAGCCAACGCGGCGCATCGAGCGCCCTGTCGAGCGGCTGCCGGAACAGGATGTGGCGCGCGAACAGCATCGCCTGCGTCTGCGGCTGGCCGTCGCCGCCCATCGTGCCGTAAGCCATGATGCGGCCGTCGTCGAGCACGGCCAAAGCCGGATTGAGCGTATGAAACGGTAGCCGGCCCGGCATCAACGGATTCACCGAATCGGAGTCGAGCGAAAAACTGGCACCACGATTCTGCATCAGCACACCGGTCTGCGGCAGCACGACGCCGGAGCCAAACTCCCAGTAGACGGACTGAATGTAGGATACGACCAGGCCGGAGGCGTCGGCCGCTCCCATCCAGATCGTATCGCCCTCGCCATAAGGCGCCGGCCATGTCGCCGCCTTGCGACGATCGATTGTGCGGGCCTCCCGGTCGAGGAAAGCCGGTGCGAGAAACGCATCGAGGTCGGCGTTCACGCGTGCCGGATCGGTCACCACGCGGTCGCGCACCCGGAACGCACACTTGGTCGCCTCGACGAGGCCGTGGACGAAGTCGAAACCCTCGGCCTCGGCGACCTGCAGCCGTTCGAACAAACCAAGGACGATCAGCGACGCAAGTCCCTGAGTCGGCGGCGGCGAATTGTAGAGCATGCCGACCGAGAGCCGCGTCGCCAGCGGCTCGGCCAGCACCGCACGCTGGCGGGTGAGGTCGTCGCGCGTCACCGGGCTGCCGATCTGCTCCAGATCGGCGGCGATCTCGCGGCCGACGTCGCCGCGGTAGAAATCGTCTAGTCCCGCATGCGCCAGATGATCCAGCGTGGCGGCGAGCGCCGGCTGCTTCAACCGCACACCAACGTCAGGCGGCTTTCCTTCGGCAAGAAATGTATCGGCAAAACCTGGAAGGTCCTGAAGCTCCGCCAGCTTGTCGCGGGTCAGCGCGTGCTGGCTGCGCGTCACCGTATAGCCGTCGCGGGCATGGCGGATCGCGGGGCCAAGGAGGTCGGCGAGCGGTAGCCGGCCGCCATGCGCCTTTGCCGCTTCGAGCGCCAGCATCCAGGCCGATATCGCCGCCGGCACAGTCAGCGCCGCGAGCGGGCCTCGCGCCGGAACGGCATCGTGGCCGCGGTCGCGATAGAACGCCACCGTCGCCCTGGCGCCCGCCGCTCCGGCGCCCATCAACGCCCGCACGCGGCCGCCCGGCTCCCGCATCAGCCAGAACCCGTCGCCACCGATGTGATTCATGTGCGGATAGACGGCCGCAATCGACGCCGCCATGGCCACCATCGCCTCCAGCGCGTTGCCGCCCTCGGCGAGGACACGCTGTCCATCGGCGACGGCTGCCGAATGGGGTGCACACACGACGCCCCGCCGGTGACCGGCGGAATGAAGCTCCACCATCAGGCTGCCTCGTCCCCGGTCAACCCACGTTTCTTTAAGAGCGCCTCGACGCTCGGCATCCGCCCGCGGAACGCCGTATAGGCCGCCGCCGGATCGCGACGGTTGCCGGCAGCATAGATGAAGTCGTGCAGCCGCTTCGCGATCGCCGGATCGAAGGCGTCTCCGGCTTCGGTGAAGGCGGCGAACGCGTCGGCGTCGAGCACTTCCGACCACATGTAGGAGTAATAACCGGCGGCATAGCCATCGCCGGCAAACAGGTGCTGAAAATGCGGCAGGCGATGCCGCATGACGATGTCCTGCGGCATGCCGATGCGGGCGAGGCTCTGCCGCTCGAAAGCCGTCGCATCCAGCGATCCCGGATCGGACTGCGTGTGCAGATCGAGGTCGACCAGCGCCGACGAGGTATATTCGATCGTCGCGCAGCCCTGGTTGAAGGTGCGCGCCGCCAGAATGCGGTCGACCAGAGCCTGCGGCATCGGTTCGCCGCTGCGGTGATGCGTCGCATAGGTCCGCAGCAATTCCGGCACCGTCAGCCAATGCTCGTAGAGCTGCGAGGGCAGTTCGACGAAATCAGTCGCCACATTAGTGCCGGCAAGTGTCGGATAGCCGACGTCGGAGAGCAGGCCGTGCAAGCCGTGACCGAATTCGTGGAACAGCGTCGTCGCATCGTCGAACGACAGCAGCGCCGGCTCGCCCGGCGCCGGCTTGGCGAAGTTCATGACGTTGACGATCACCGGTCGAACGTCGCCGGCAAGCCGATCCTGGTCGCGCAGCGAGGTCATCCAGGCGCCGCTATGCTTCGACGGGCGGGCAAAATAGTCACCGATGAACAGCCCGACATCGCGGCCGCCGGCGCCGGTGACCCGCCATGCGCGCGCATCGGGATGATAGAGTGGGATATCGGCCGGCGTGAACGACAGGCCGAAGAGGCGCCGTGCCGCCTCGAAGGCCATGGCGATCATCCGGTCGAGCTGCAGATACGGCTTGATCTGCGCTTCATCGAGATCATAGCGCGCCTTGCGGACCTTCTCGGCGTAATAGCGCCAATCCGATGGTGCGAGCGTGAAATTGCCGCCCTCGGCGCGGATCATTTCCTGCAATTCCGCACGCTCGCCGGCAGCGCGGCGCTGCGCCCGCTGCCAAACCTGGTCGAGCAGGTCGCGCGCCGCGGCCGGCGTCTTGGCCATCGCGTCGTCGAGCCGGAAGGCGGCGAAATTGTCGTAACCCATCAGCCGGGCGCGTTCGGCGCGCAACGCCACCATCTCGGCGAGGATCGCCCGGTTGTCGGTGGCGCCGCCATTTTCGCCGCGGGCCAGCCAGGCGCGGTGGGCTTTCTCGCGCAGATCGCGCCGGTTCGAGAAGGTCAGGAACGGCTCGATCGACGACCGCAGCAGGGTGACGGCATGTTTGCCGGAGTGACCTCGCTCCTGCGCCGCCGCTTCCGCCGCCGCCAGCACGAAATCCGGCAGGCCGCCAAGATCGCCGTCTTCCAGCACCAGTGTGTAGCCGCTCTCGTCGGCGAGCACGTTCTGGCCAAAGACGGTGCCGAGGCTGGCAAGGCGCTCACCGATCTGCGCCAGACGCTGTTTGCTGGCGGCGTCGAGACCGGCGCCGGCGCGCAGGAAACGGACATGGTAGCGCTCCAGGAGGCGCGTCTGCTCCGGGTCCAACCCCAGCGCGTCGCGCTGCTGCCAAAGCGTATGGACGCGCGCGAACAACGCCGCGTTCATGAACATGTCGCTGTCGTGGCGCGACAGTACCGGGGTGATGTCGCGCTCCACCGCCTGCAGTGCCTCGCCGGTGTCGGCCCCTGCCAGCACGAAAAACAGGTTGGCGATCCGGGTGAGGTCGGCGCCGCTGCGCTCCAGTGCGACAATCGTGTTGTCGAAGTCGGGCGCCGCCGCCGACGCCGCGATCGCTGCAATCTCGGCCCGGTGCGCGGCAAGCGCGGCGTCGAAGGCCGGTGGAAAATGCTCGGGCCGCACGGCGCCGAAATCCGGCAGTCCGTCGGGTCCGATCCAGACGCCAGTCAGCGGATTCGCCTGCGCCGGAGCGCCCTGCGGGTCAGTTTGCACGGATACCATAGCCTGCCTGCCTTTTGCCTTGATCCTAGGGCCAGTTTCGGGGAGATTGCAGCCGTTTTTGGGCTCATGCACAGTGCCGGCACGCTCGACGCGGCGTGCAGGGGCGAGCCCAAAACCGGTTGCGAATACGGCCAAGGAATTAACCTCGATGAACGCCACCAAGCCAGCCCGCCGGATCCTCTGGCCAAACGTCATCACCATCTTCAGCGCGGTCATCCTGATCGGCGCCGAGGTGTTCGGCGCGGCCTTCGCCGGAAGCTGGGCGCTGGCGACGCTGTTCGATCTCGGCGAACTCGGCGCCAGGATTCTCGACGTCGCCTTCGTTCTTTGTGGCATCATCGTGATGGTGAAGTTCGTGCGCGGCGCGCACCGCATCGAGCCGTTCACCGCCGACGTCTGAAGTCCGGCACGGCACCGCCCGCGCAATCATCAACACTTCGCCGGCATGTCACCGACTCGCCGGCGCAAAGCGTTGCACTTCGGCATCGCCGCAAAGAATATTCTGGAATTGCGCGCGCGGCGTGCTGAAAACCCTTGCACTCACTGCCAGTCTTCCATATTTCCGTGCCTGCCCAATTTCGCACGTGCCTGTGGCCGTGTGTCGGTCGGTAGGTATCCGGACAAGAGGCCGGACAGCCGCCTGAGAGAGTGGAACACCCACCCTCTTAGTCATTGACCGGCAGCCGGAGGCGAAACCGGCGCACTCTGCTCTCAGCAGGGGACGCGGCTTAAAGCAACGACGGAGCGGGCTTCTTTGGTCTTTTGCCGGCCTTCCACCGCCGGCGCGGGTCACCGACGAGGCTTGTCCATCATTGCCAACAGTGCGGCAGGGTTTCCCCCTTCCAAGCCAAGGCAGCTAAGCGGCTCGAGAGTCAACAAGGCGACTGCGTCCCCATCGCGCACCGCCGGGCTGGCTCACAAGTCGCACCATCATCGGGCGGCGCTGCCGTCCCCTGAGCTTTGGGAAGAGGCGCACATGAACGAGCGCATCCGGAATTTTCTGCGGACCCGCCACGACGACGGCCCCTGCCTGGTCGTCGATCTCGACGTCATCCGCGAGAACTACAACAATTTCGCCAAGGCGCTGCCGGACACCCGGGTGTTCTATGCGGTCAAGGCCAACCCGGCGCCCGAGGTGCTGTCGCTCCTCGCATCGCTCGGCTCGTGCTTCGACACCGCCTCGATCCCCGAGATTGAGATGGTGCTGGCGGCGGGCGCGACGGCGGATCGCGTCTCCTACGGCAACACGATCAAGAAGGAGCGTGACATCGCGCGCGCCTATGCGCTCGGCGTCCGCCTGTTCGCGGTCGACTGCAAGCCGGAGGTCGAGAAGATCGCCCGCTCGGCGCCGGGCAGCCGCGTGTTCTGCCGCATCCTCTCCGACTGCGTCGGGGCGGACTGGCCGTTGTCGCGCAAATTCGGCTGCGAACCGGCGATGGCGATCGACGTACTCGAACATGCCCGCAGCCTCGGTCTGGAGCCCTACGGCGTCTCCTTCCATGTCGGTTCGCAGCAGCGCAACCAGCATGCGTGGGACCGGGCTCTGGCCTCGGCGGCGGCAGTGTTCCGGGAGTGCGGCGAGCGCGGCATCAACCTGTCGATGGTCAATCTCGGCGGCGGTTTCCCGACCAAGTACCTGAAGAACGTGCCGACGGTGCGAACCTACGGCAACGCGATCTTCAAGGCGCTGCGTAAGCATTTCGGCAACCGCATCCCGGAAACGATCATCGAGCCGGGCCGCGGCATGGTCGGCAATGCCGGCGTGATCGAGACGGAAGTCGTCCTCGTCTCCAAGAAGAGCGAGGAAGACGACGTGCGCTGGGTTTATCTCGACATCGGCAAGTTCGGCGGCCTCGCCGAGACGATGGACGAGGCGATCCGCTATCCGATCCGCACGCCGCGCGACGCCGATGCAATGGCGCCCTGCGTCCTCGCCGGGCCGACTTGCGACTCGGCCGACGTGCTGTACGAGAAGCAGCCCTATCCGCTGCCGGTTAGCCTCGAGATCGGCGACAAGCTGCTGATCGAAGGCACCGGTGCCTATACGGCGACCTACTCGGCGGTGGCGTTCAACGGCTTTGCGCCGCTGAAGACCTATCACATCTGAATGTCAGGGAGCCGGCTACGCGCCGGCTCCCTCTTCTCCCATCATTGTTCACCGGCCTCCTCAAAGGGCGCCGCAATGCCCCTGGTCCGCTGCTGTGGCCTGGGGGAAAGGACCCATGCGTCATGGTCGCAATCCGCAAAGGCATCTCCCTGCGTCAGGAGCGTCTGCGTGATATCGATGCGCGCGAGGACCTGCTCGACGCAGCGTTCGGCGAGGCGCGCCACTCCAAGAGTTCGCAACGGCTGCGCGAAGGGCGCCTGCCGGCCGACGGCTTGTCGTTCGTCGCTTGCGATGGGCCACGGGTGGTCGGCACGGTAAGGCTCTGGCATATCGACTGCGGCGACCACCCGGCGCTGCTGCTTGGGCCGCTGGCAGTGGCCGCCGACTGCCGCAGCCGCGGTATTGGCAAGGCACTGATCGGCAAGGCGGTGCGCGAGGCGCGCCGGCGCGGCCATCGCGCCATCGTCCTGGTCGGCGATGCGTCCTATTATGGCCGTTTCGGCTTCACCGCCGACAAGACCGCCGCGCTGGTGATGCCCGGCGCCTACGAGCAGCACCGCCTGCTGGCGCTGTCGCTCACCCCGGGCGCGCTCGACAGCGCGCACGGCACGATCACGGCGGGCGGCGCGAAGCTGCCGGCGGCCCTGACCGGCGACGGCAACGGGCGCAACGCAGCCCTCGCCGGCCCTGCGATCAAGGCCGCATAACCACAACGTGGAAATCGTGGACGCCGCCGCAGCAACGCGGCGGTGTCACTTCCGTTTGACAATCACCGCGGATAAGACCCGCAGGAGGAGAGCTGACGATGACCGACTGGCCTGTTCATGCCCGCTTCGACGGTCCGATCGTGATGGTCGGCTTCGGCTCGATCGGCCGGGGCTTTCTGCCGCTGCTCGAACGGCATATCGCCTTTGACCGGTCGAAATTCGTGCTGATCGACCCGGTCGACACTCATCGGGGGCTGCTCGACGAGCGCAAGCTCGCCTATCGCAAGGCGGCGCTGACACCGGACAATTTCGAGGCCATTCTCAAGCCGCTGCTCACCGCCGGGCCGGGGCGCGGGCTGATGATCAACCTCTCGGTTGATACCGGTTCTGCCGACCTCATCGCCTTCTGCCAGAATATCGGCGCACATTACGTCGACACGGTCTGCGAGCCGTGGCCGGGGCTTTACAGCAACCCGGACCTGCCTATCGCGCAACGCTCGAACTATGCGTTGCGCGAAAGCATACTCGACGTGCGCCGCCGCAAACCGAGCCCGGTGACGGCGGTGAGTTGTTCCGGCGCCAATCCCGGCATGGTGTCCTGGCTGGTCAAGCAGGCGCTGCTGAACATCGCCGGCGATATCGGCGTGTCCGCCGATACACCGGCAACACGCGAGGACTGGGCCCGGCTGGCGCAGCGGCTCGGCGTCAAGGGCATCCACATCGCCGAGCGCGACACCCAGCGGGCGCGCGAACCGAAACGGCGTGGCGTGTTCGTCAACACCTGGTCGGTCGAAGGTTTCTGTTCCGAGGGATTGCAGCCCTCCGAACTCGGCTGGGGGACGCATGAAAAAACCATGCCGGCAAACGGCCGCCGGCACGACTTCGGCAGCAACGCCGCGATCTATCTGTTGCAACCGGGCGCGGCGACGCAGGTCCGCTCGTGGACGCCGACCGCACAGGCGCAGCATGCCTGGCTGATCACCCACAATGAATCGATCACGATCGCCGACTTTTTCACACTGCGCGACGGCGACCGGGTCGTCTACCGGCCGACCTGCCACTATGCCTACCATCCCTGCGACGACGCGGTGCTGTCGCTGCACGAAATGGCCGGCAACGCCTGGCGCCAGCAGCCGGAATGGAAGATTCTCGACGAGACGGAGATCATCGACGGGGTCGACGAACTCGGCGTGCTCATCTACGGCCACGCCCGCAACGCCTACTGGTTCGGATCGCAGCTTTCGATCGAGGAGGCGCGGCGGCGCGCGCCCTATCAGAACGCCACCGGTCTGCAGGTCTCGTCGGCGGTGCTCGCCGGGACCGTGTGGATGCTGGAAAACCCGGATCGCGGCCTGGTGGAGGCCGACGAACTCGACTTCCGCCGCTGCCTGGAGATCCAGCAGCCATATCTCGGCACGCTCGCCGGCTATTACACCGACTGGACGCCGCTCGACGGACGCCCCGGGCTGTTCCCGGAGGACATCGACACCAGCGATCCGTGGCAGTTCAGGAACGTGCTGGTGAAATAGCGGCGGCGATCACGACGCTCTCTGAAACCCGACGGGCAGGTTACCGCCGCCCGGTCACAGCCGCAGGAAGCCTGACTCGCCGTCCTCGGCGCCGAACGCCAGGATTGTCCCGTCGCCGCTCCAGCCAAGCGCGGTGATTTCGCCGCCCGAAGGACGGCGGGCGAGGATTTCCGCACCGTCCTCGACCCGCACCAGCAGCACCATGCCATCGGCAAAGCCAACGGCCACCACTGGCTGCTGCGGATGACAGGCAACGACAACCGCACGCGCCGCGGCCGGCGCCAGCAGGCGCGGCTGCTTGCCCATCGGTCCGTCCTTGCTGGAGAACGGCCACAGGATCAGTTGCTCAGAACCCGCCGTCGCCAGAAATGCCCCATCCGCGGTCCAGCCGAACGAGCGCACCTGCGCCGAATAGCCGGACATGCGCATGTCCTTGCCGTCGGCAAGCCGCCAGCCGTGCAAGACCGGTTCCTGCATCGTCGTCACCACAAAGCGGCCGTCGCGGCTGACGGTGACGCCGAGATGCGAACCCTTCCACGCCAGCCGCTCCGGCTCGGCCGGGAGATTGGGGAACCACAGGCCGATGCCGTTGTAATGCGCGATGGCGAGCCGGAAGCCCTTCGGCATGAAGGCAAGCCCGGCAGGTGTCGACGGCATCTCGCGTTGCCGCAGCTCATTCTTGCCGGTGCGGACATAGGCGGTCTTGCCCGCCGACCAGGCGATCGCGCCGTCAGGACCGAGCGCCACATGGTCGATCCAGCGACGCTTGTCGTCGACAGCGACCGTCGCGGAAGCGCCATCGGCATCGGTAACGACCACCTGACCGTCGTCGCCTCCGGTCACGATCCGCTTACCGTCTCCGGCGACACCGAGGATCGCGCCGGCGTGGACCGGCAGGCGTACCGCCCCATCCGGCCCGGCGAACAGCAGCGCCTCCTCGCCCAGCACGAAAACCGGCGTCGAACCGAGAAAGGCAACACCAACGACGCCCTCGGCGGCGACGGACTCGATCCGGTCGGTAATCGACGTGGTGTCCGCGCGCGTTTCGGTCACGCGACGCAGCTTTCGAAACCCTGACGGATCGAGTCCTCCGGCAGGTTGCGGCCGATGAAGACGATGCGGCTCTCGCGCTTCTCGTCGGGCTTCCAGTCACGCTGGTGATCGCCATCAAGGATCATGTGCACACCCTGGAACACGAAGCGCTGCGGATCATCCTTGAACGCCAGGATACCCTTCGAGCGCAGGATGTTGGGCCCTTCCTTGGCGACGAGCTCCTGCACCCACGGAAAGAACCTGTCGGGATTGAGAGGCCGGTCGGTCTTCAACGATACCGATTGCATGTCCTCGTCGTGATAGTGCTTGAGGCCGCCGTCATGATGGTGATGATGCTCGTGGTCACCGTGATGGTGATCATGACCATCGTGATCGTGGTGATGCTCGTCCTCGGCCAGAAATTGCGGTTCGATCTCCAGAATACGGTCGAGATCGAACGCATTGCGGCCGAGCACATCGGCGATCGCCACTCCGGAACGCTCGGTGCGATGCAGCTTCGCGTAAGGATTGATGGCACGGATACGCGCCTCGACCTCGCGCAACTCCTCATCGCTGACGAGGTCGATCTTGTTGAGCAGAATGACGTCGGCGAAAGCAATCTGATTCTTCGCCTCCGGCGCATCCCTGAGCCGGTCCTTCAGCCATTTGGCGTCAGCGACGGTCACTACGGCATCGAGCCGTGCCTTCGCGCCCACCGTCTCGTCCATGAAGAAGGTTTGCGCCACCGGCGCCGGATCGGCGAGCCCCGTGGTTTCGACGATGATCGCATCGAACTTGTTCCGGCGCCGCAGCAGGCCGGCGATGATGCGCACCAGATCGCCGCGCACCGTACAGCAGATACAACCATTGTTCATCTCGAACACTTCCTCGTCGGCGTTCACCACGAGGTCGTTGTCGATGCCGATCTCGCCAAATTCATTGACGATGACGGCGAATTTCTGCCCATGCGGCTCCGTCAGGATACGGTTGAGCAGCGTCGTCTTGCCGGCGCCGAGATAGCCGGTGAGCACGGTAACGGGAATCTTGTCGGAAGAGGCTGATGCGGGGGACGTCTGGTCGGACATGCGGATCTCCGGAAACCGGAGATATATTCATCGTCCCCGCAAAACAAAACCCCTCATTTTCGCGGATCAGGCTTCCAGATGCCGGCCGGGAAACAGTTTCCACAATACGCCACCGACCGGGCCGAGGATGATCGAGGCGACATAGAGCAGACCCGCCGCCAGGATGACCCCGGCTCCCACCGGCAGATCGGCGTGCGCCGACGCCCACAGACCCCCGACGCCGGCGATTGCGCCAGCAACGACCGCAACGGCAATCATCGTCGTGATGTCGCGCGTCCAGAACCGCGCGACGGTCGCGGGAATGATCATCATGCCGACGCCGAGCAACGTGCCGAGCGCATGAAAGCCGCTGATCAGATTGATCACCAGCAGGACGAGAAATGCCAGATGCGCCATAACACCGGCGCCGCTGACCGAGCGCAGGAAGTTCGGATCGACACAATCGAGCACCAGCGGGCGGTAGATCGCCGCGAGCACCAGGGTGCTGACGGTAGCGTTGCCGGCGATCATCAGCAGCTTCTCGTCGTCGACCGACGTGGCGGTCTCGCCGAACAGGAAATGCATCAGTTCTTCGGCATTCATCCCGTTCGCGGTCACCAGCACCACGCCGAGCGCCAGCGAAACCAGCAGAAACACGGCAAAGGATGCGTCCTCCTTGAGCTCGGTGGCGCGCGCGACAAGGCCGGCCAGCACGGCGATCACCAGGCCTGCTGCCAGGCCGCCGATCGTCATCGCCACTACGCTCAGGCCCGATACCAGATAGCCGAGCGCGGCGCCGGGCAGGATGGCGTGCGACATGGCATCGCCGATCAGACTCATCCGCCGCAGCATCAAGAACACGCCGACAGGCGGCGCGCTCAGCGCGAGAATGATGATCGCCGCCAGCGAGCGCCGAAAAGCTTCGTCTGAGACCGCACCGGCGATCTCGTGAGCATGTTCATGCATCGTTGTTATCCTGCCAGCGGCGCGGCACAGGTCGCAGCCTGTTCGTCGAACGCCTCGCACATCTGCCGGGCCTTCAACAGGTTCTGCGGGGTCAGCACATCGGCGGTTCGCCCCCAGGCGACCGGCTCGCGCGCCAGCAGCAATGTCTGCGGAAAATTGTCCCGCACAAGGTCGATATCGTGCAGCGCCGCAAGCACGGTCCGTTTCTCGTCGTGCCATCGCCGCACCAGCGCCAGCAGGTCCGTGGCGGTTCGCGAATCGATCGAATTGAACGGTTCATCGAGCAGAATGGTCCGGGCATCCTGCAGCAGCAGGCGCGCAAACAGCACACGCTGCATCTGCCCGCCCGACAGCGTCGCGATGGCGCGCTGCTCGAACCCGGTCAGCCCAACCGCGGCGATGGCCTCGCGAACGCGCTGGCGGCTGGCTGTATCGATGCCGCCGAACAGGCCAACCGTCTTCCACAGCCCCATCGCCACCATGTCATAGACGCTGATCGGGAAGCTGCGGTCGATCTCGGCGATCTGCGGCAGATAGGCGATGTCGCGAGCCCGCGCACCGCCCCGTCCGATCGACCCGGCCAGAAGCGGGATTGCTCCGGCAATCCCCTTGAACAGGGTCGACTTGCCCGCCCCGTTCGGCCCGACCACCGCCAGCAAGGCGCCACCTTCGACAGCGCCGCTGAGGTGATGGACAGCGGGATGGCGGTCATAGCCGATCGTCACGTCGCGAAATTGCAGTTCGCCGGTCATGCGGTCCTCATCCGTGCGCCCACCAGACCAGCGACCAGATCGCGACGATGGTACACGCGGCAATCGTTAGCCGCTGCGCCAGCGGCATGCGCAGCAACGACGGCACGACGACCGCCGCGGGATGCCCGTGACCGGGATGATGGTGATGTGTCATGCGTATCGAAGCCGGAATTTCAGCAGCGCCATGCACGCCGCCATTTTGTAACAATATAACATTTATCTCCGGCTGTCACCACCCCGACATCGCGAAAACTGTGGGACATTGCACATGACGGAACCGGTCTTTGCGCTGCCGCAACTGCTCAGCAGCAAGTCTGCTTGCCTACGGCATTTCCTCGGTTACTCTGCCGAGGCTGAAAATCAAAAAAACCGGAGGAACCCCATGAAACGCCTGATCGCAACAGCCGCAGCGTTCGCCTTTGCCGCGACCATCGGACCTGCAACTGTCGGACCCGCGCAAGCGCAAAATCCGATCGTCATCAAGCTCAGCCACGTGGTCGCGCCGGATACGCCGAAAGGGAAAGCCTCCGAAAAGTTCAAGGAGCTTGGCGAGAAATACACCAACGGCAAGGTGAAGATCGAGGTCTATCACAATTCGACGCTCTATAAGGACAAGGAAGAACTCGAAGCCTTGCAGCTCGGCGCCGTGCAGATGCTGGCACCCTCGAACTCCAAGTTCGGTCCCGTCGGCATCAAGGAATTCGAGGTGTTCGACCTGCCTTACATCATCCCGAGCCTCGACGCGCTGCGCAAAGTGACGGAAGGCCCGATCGGCAAGAAGATGCTCAAGCTGATGGAAGCCAAGGGCATGGTAGGCTTGGCCTACTGGGATAACGGCTTCAAGCAGATGAGCGCCAACAAACCGCTGCGGATGCCAGCGGATTACAAGGGACTGAAGTTCCGGATCCAGTCGTCGAAGGTGCTGGAGGCCCAGTTCCGCGCACTTGGCGCTATCCCGCAGGTAATGGCGTTCTCGGAAGTCTATCAGGCGCTGCAGACCGGCGTCGTTGACGGGCAGGAGAACACACCGTCCAACATGTACACCCAGAAGATGGACGAGGTACAGAAGTACACGACGCTGACCAATCACGGTTATATCGGTTACGTCGTGGTCGCTAACAAGAAGTTCTGGGACGGCCTGCCTGCCGATATCCGCGGCCAGCTGGAAAAGGCAATGGTCGAGGCGACAGTCTACGGCAACGAAATTTCCGCCAAGGAAAATGCCGAAGCGCTCGATGAAATGAAGAAGAAGGGCAAGACCCAGTTCATCGTCCCGACAGCAGCCGAGACCGAGGCCATGCACAAGGCCATGTCGCCGATCTACGACGACATGGCCAAGCGCGTCGGCAAGGACGCGATCGCCGAAATCCAGAAGGCGGTCGGCTCCGCCTCCCATTAACCAGCAAACGGCGGGGCCGGGACATCGTCCCGCCCCCGTCACATCGGCCGGACGACATCTTTCATCATCGCTTTGGGGCGTACCAGCTGCGTCGTGGCGTCGGCACAGGCTCGCCAATAAACATGGGCTTTTGAAGACCGTGGGCTTGCCAAGGGCCGAGGGCTTGTCAGGAACCTGGCATCCGTCGCTGTCACGTAACGCTGGCATGAGAGGGATCGATGTTTCTCAAAATCCTCGACCGTCTTGAGGAGATCCTCATCGCCACGATGATCGGCGCGGCGACGCTGCTGATCTTCGTGGCGGTTACGCAGCGCTATCTTGTCGGCATTCCGCTGCTGTATCCGATCTTCTATCCGATCAATCTGACCTGGGCGCAGGAACTGTGCATCTACATGTTCGTCTGGATGGCGAAGTTCGGCGCCGCCTATGGCGTGCGCACGGGCATCCATGTCGGCGTCGACGTGCTCATCAATCATCTGAAGCCAGACAAACGACGCTGGGTGATCCTGTTCGGCCTCGCCGGCGGAGTCGTCTTTACCTTCGTCGTCGGTACGATGGGCGCCACCTTCTGTTACGAACTGATGGGTAGCGGCCAGGTCTCGCCCGACCTCGAACTGCCGCGCTGGATCGTCTTCCTGTGCGTGCCGCTCGGTTCCTATTTGATGTGTTTTCGCTTCCTGCAGGTAGCCTGGGCGTTCTGGTGGACCGGCGAACTGCCGCATCACGACCCCGGTGAAGTCGAGGGTCTCGACGATGCCGCGATCTCCAAGGGAGTGACGCAGCAATGAATTCCGCCGTCATTTTCGGCCTGCTGATCGCGCTGATGCTGACCGGCATGCCGATCTCGATCGCGCTTGGCCTTACCGTGCTCACCTTCCTGTTCCTGCTGACCTCGGTACCGATCGAGGCGGTGGCGCTGAAGCTGTTCACCGGCATCGAGAGCTTCGAGATCATGGCGATCCCGTTTTTCATCCTTGCCGGCAACTTCCTGACGCATGGCGGCGTGGCGCGGCGCATGATCCGCTTCGCCACCTCGATGATCGGCCATTGGTATGGCGGTCTCGGGCTTGCAGGCGTGATGGCCTGCGCCCTATTCGCCGCTGTTTCCGGCTCCTCGCCGGCGACGGTGATCGCAGTCGGCTCGATCATCCTCCCGGCGATGGTGCAGCAGGGATTTCCGAAGCGGTTCGGGGCCGGCGTGATCGCCACCTCCGGCGCCCTCGGTATCCTGATTCCGCCATCGATCGTGATGGTGCTGTTCGCCGTGGCGACGGGCGGCAGCACCGCGATCGGCCCCGACGGCAACCGCGTACTCTCCGCCTCGGTCGGACAGCTCTTCATCGCGGGCGTCATTCCCGGCCTGATCCTCGCTTCCATGCTTGGTGTCACGACATGGTATCGCGCCTGGAAGAACGACTATCCGCGTATGCAGAAAGCGACGTGGGCGGAGGCAGCCAAGGCGTTTCGCGAATCGATCTGGGGCCTGCTGCTGATCGTCATCGTGCTCGGCGGCATCTATGCCGGCTGGTTTACCCCGACTGAAGCCGCCGCAGTCAGTGCCGTCTACGCCTTCGTGATCGCCGTATTCGTCTACAGGGACATGACCCTTCTCGATGTGCCGCGGGTGTTGCTGTCGTCGGCGAATATGAGCGCGATGATCCTCTACATCATCACCAATGCCGTGATGTTCTCGTTCCTGATGACGAGCGAGCAGATCCCGCAGGCGATGACGTCATGGATCAAGGATAGCGGCATCGGCTGGGTGGAATTCCTGCTGGTGGTCAACATCCTGCTGCTGCTGGCCGGCAACGTGATGGAGCCGTCTTCGATCGTTCTCATCACCGCACCGATCCTGTTCCCGATTGCCGCCGGTATCGGTATTCATCCGATCCATCTCGGCATCCTGATGGTGGTCAACATGGAAGTCGGCATGTGCCACCCGCCGGTCGGCCTCAACCTCTATGTCGCCTCCGGTATCGCCAGGATGGGGATCACCGAATTGACCATCGCGACATTGCCGTGGCTGCTCACCATGCTGGTGTTCCTGGCCATGGTGACCTACATCCCCGAAATCTCGCTGTTCCTGCCACGGGTGCTCGGCATGCTGTAAAATACCGCGGCGATGAAGGTCTGCACCTTCATCGCTGCCGACCGGGCGACCGATACAGGAGAGGGTCCGAATTCCGCATCGTCCATGCGGTACGGCTCAGTCCTCGCTAGCCTTGAAACGGTTCATTCCGCGCAACGCGAACGGCAGGATTAGGGCAAGAAGCGCGATACCGAGCAGTGTCGCCGACATCGGGCTTTGAACGAGCACCAGCGGATCACCGAGGCTAATCTGCAGCGCGCGGCGCAACTGCGCCTCGGCCACCGGCCCGAGGATCAATCCGACGACCACCGGCGCAATCGGAAAATCAAAGCGCCGCATCACGAAACCCATCACGCCGAACGCAACCAGCATCGACAATTCGACGACCGACGGCTTGGCCGCGATCGTCCCCATGGTGGCGAAGACGAGAATCCCCGCATAAAGCCACGGCTGCGGAATAGCCAGCAGGCGAACCCATAGCCCGACGAGCGGCAGGTTGAGAATCAACAGCATGCCGTTGGCGATGAACAGGCTGGCGATCAGACCCCAGACCAGATCGGGTCGTTCAGCGAACAGCAACGGACCCGGGTTCAATCCATATTGTTGGAAACCCGCGAGCATCATCGCAGCCGTCGCCGAAGTCGGCAGCCCGAGCGTCAGCAGCGGCACCAGCGTCCCGGCGGCAGATGCGTTGTTGGCGGCCTCAGGCCCGGCCACGCCTTCGATGGCGCCATGGCCGAACTCCTCCGGATTCTTGGAGAGGCGCCGTTCAGTGGAATAGGACAGGAAAGTCGGGATCTCCGCGCCGCCAGCAGGCAGGGCGCCGATGGGAAAGCCGAACAGCGTACCGCGAATCCACGGCCAGAACGATCGCTTCCAGTCCTTTGCCGTCATCCACAACGAGCCACGGACGGGTTCGAGTTGTTCTTCGCCGAGGTGACGACGCGAGGCAACATAAAGCGCCTCACCGACCGCGAACAGCCCGACGGCCAGCGTCGTCACTTCCACGCCGTCCAGCAGGTCCGGCACGCCGAAGGAGAGGCGCGGCTGGCCGGTCAGCTTGTCGATGCCTAC
This sequence comes from Pseudolabrys sp., assembly GCA_035556795.1. Taxonomy (GTDB): domain Bacteria; phylum Pseudomonadota; class Alphaproteobacteria; order Rhizobiales; family Xanthobacteraceae; genus Pseudolabrys. The sequence goes on from DATMEV010000046.1 coordinate 37,863, forward strand.
CAGTCCAAGCACCAGTCCGATGAACAATGCGGTCAAGCCGCGCACCGGCGAATCGCCAAAGGTCGCCGATACGGTGATAAACGCCACGCACATCAGCGCGAAATAATCCTCCGGCCCGAAATTGACGGCAACACTCACGAGGGTCGGCGCGAGAAAAACGATACCGAGCGTCGCGAGCGTGCCGGCGACGAAAGACCCGATCGCAGCCGTGGCGAGTGCCGGCCCACCGCGGCCGGCCTTGGCCATCTTGTTGCCTTCGAGCGCCGTAACCATCGACGCGCTTTCGCCCGGTGTGTTGATCAGGATCGAGGTGGTCGATCCGCCGTACATGCCGCCATAATAGATACCGGCGAACATGATGAGCGATCCTGCCGGATCGAGCTTGAAGGTAACCGGCAGCAGCAGCGCCACCGTCAGCGCCGGGCCGATGCCCGGTAGCACGCCAACTGCCGTGCCAAGCAGCACACCGATCAGCGCATAAACCAGATTGAGCGGCTGCATCGCAATGGTCAGGCCATGCAGGAGAGAATCGATGGCTTCCATGCGCCGACCTCAGAACAACAGCCGCTCGATCGGCCCAGCCGGAAGCGCCAGGGTCAGGAGCTTGTCAAAGAGCAGAAAGACAGCCACGCCCAGCACCAGGCCGATAGCCAGATCGATATGGATCGCGCGACGGCCGAAGGCCGTCGCCGTTGCCGCGAACAGGATCGCCGTTGCGGGGATAAAGCCTCCGCCCAGTCCGATCGTTGCAATCAGGGCAGCGAAGCCGCCGAGGATCAACACGATCGCCTTGATGTCGATAGTCTCGCGCGGCGGAAAGCCGCCACGCCAGGCGAGCACGCCGTTGGCAACACCGAGCACGCCGAGGCCTGCCGCAATCACATAAGGCATCGCCTTGGGACCAAGCCCATAGGTCGCCGCTAACTGCAGCGCAGCGGTATCCCAGAAAATTACCAGCGCCAGCACCAGCAGTACGGCAGTAATGACCAGCGCCGCGATGTCGGGTTTTCTGTCTTCGGATACGTCAGGCGCACTCACCGGAGCCTCCCCAGCCTCGGCATCATCGCCGGATTTGAGCACGCGCCCGTCAGCCTCTCGACAAGCAGGGCTGTCGGACGGATTTGCCGGATCACCGCGCTTCGCTTCGGCCCTGCGATAATAATGACGATGACCTGTAGCTCCGGATTATTTCACCAGGCCGACGGTCTTCATCACTCCGGCCACCCGGGCCTGCTCATCAGTCAAAAACTTGGCGAACTGGTCCGCCGGCAGATAGGCGTCGTCCCAGCCCTTCTGCTTGAGAATGTCCTTCCAGGTGTTCGATTTCACCAGCCTGGCGACCAGATCCGAAAGCTCCGCCTTCTGCACATCGGAGATGCCGGGTGCGGCAAACACCGACCGCCAGTTGGTCAGCACCAGGTCGATGCCCTGCTCCTTGAAGGTCGGCACATCGACCTCCGGCAGCCGCTGCGTCGAACTCACGCCGATCGCCCGCAGCTTACCGGCCCTGATCTGGCCTTCATATTCGCTGACGCCGGAAATTCCTGCGGTCACCTTGCCACCGAGAATCGCCGCGAGTGATTCGCCACCGCCGGAAAACGCCACATAATTGACCTTGGACGCATCGGCGCCCGCGGCCCCCGCGAACAGCGCAGCCATGATGTGATCGACGCCGCCGGCCGATCCGCCGGCAAACGTCACTTTCGCCACGTCCTTCTTCACCGCCTCGGCAAGGTCCCTGGCGGTCTTGATCGGCGAGTTCGCCGGAACCACCATGATCTGCGTTTCTTCGGTCAATCGCGCAATCGGCGTGATTTGCGACAGCGACACCGGGGACTTGTTCAACAGAATGGCGCCGACCATAACGAAACCGTTGACCAGCAACTGGTTGCCGTCGCCCTTGGCACCGTTGACGAACTGAGCGAGTCCAACCGTGCCGCCGGCACCGGCGATATTGATCACTTGTGCGCCCTTGACCAGCTTCTCGGCGATCAATGCCTGCTGCATTGATCGCGCCGTTTGATCCCAGCCGCCGCCCGGCGCGGCGGGAGCAATAATCTTGAGCTCCATTTGCGCCTGAGCCGGCCGCACCAAAGCATCCGGCACAATAAGCTGTACGGCGTACAACGCCACGCCAGCAGCCAGCAGACGACAGCAAACAGTCCGGGCGAATGAGGACATGCAGAACTCCCGATCAACAGCGGAAAACAGCACGAGACAGGCCGTATATTAGGAGCCGATTTTTGCAAAACGTCTAGCGGAAAACGGCCGGCGGATATGCCACCCGGACGGGACGGGCACACATGTGCCGCTCTCCCTGCAACGATGCATGGCACCGTCACTGTATGGCCCGTCGTTGCGAATTGACCCGGCCCTGCCCTGCCGATAAATTTAGTAGCGATGGGGATGGGGTTCCCCGAAACCGCCCAGCGTCGCACTCAACATGGCGTCAAGGGCTGATGACTCCTGTCGAACTTGGCACGATCCACCCGGTTCAGCCACCTGGCATGATCACTTCGTACAGCCGGTGGGCGCGACCATGTGGACCGCTCCCGGGCGGCAGGGTCATATCCGAGCCGCCGCGAGGCGGCTTTTTGCTACCTCGCCACAGGAAAGGACAGGCGATGGGATTCCTGATGGTGTTTATTGGCGGCGGCATCGGCGCAATGGTGCGGCACGGCCTCAATCTCGTGACCGTACAAGCGCTCGGCAATCATTTCCCGTACGCAACATTTTTTATCAACATCACCGGCTCGCTGACGATGGGTCTGGTGGCGGGATATTTCGCCTTCAAGGGAGATGCATCCCAGCATTGGCGATTGTTCATCACCACCGGCATTCTCGGCGGGTACACCACGTTCTCGACCTTTTCGCTCGACGCCGTCCTGCTATACGAGCGCGGCGAAACTGGTCTCGCCGCCCTTTACGTAGTCGGATCTGTGGTGCTGGCAGTCGCTGGTCTCTTTGCCGGCCTGGCGCTGATGCGCCAGTTCACCTGAGCGCGCGGATCAGTTGCCGTCGATATCCATCGGCACCATGCCGAGCTTGTCGAGCAGCGCCATATCCTTGTCCCGTGCCGGATTGACCGTGGTCAACAGTTTCGGGCCATAGAAGATCGAATTGGCGCCGGCGAGGAAACACAGCGCCTGCGTTTCCTCGCTCATCTCCTCGCGCCCGGCGGAAAGTCGCACCATCGAGCGCGGCATCGTGATGCGTGCCACCGCGATGGTACGGACGAATTCCAGCGGGTCGAAACTCTGTCCGTGCGACACCGGCGTGCCCTCGACCTGCACCAGCATGTTGATCGGCACGCTTTGGGGGTGCTCCGGCATCGTCGCCAGCGCATGGATCATGCCGACACGATCATCGGGTTTCTCGCCCATGCCGACGATTCCGCCGCAGCAGACATTGATGCCGGCGGAACGGACATGGTCGAGCGTATCCAGCCGATCCTGGAAGGTCCGGGTGGTGATGATCTCGCCGTAATATTCCGGCGAGGTATCGATATTGTGGTTGTAGTAGTCGAGGCCGGCTTCTTTCAGCTTCAGCGCCTGCGGCCCGGTGAGCATGCCGAGCGTGACGCAGGTCTCCATGCCGAGCGCCTTGACGCCCTCGATCATGGCGCAGACCTTGGCCATGTCGCGATCCTTCGGCGAACGCCAGGCCGCCCCCATACAGAACCGTGAAGCGCCTCCGGCCTTGGCGGCGCGCGCTTCAGCCAGCACCTTCTCAACGTCCATCAGCTTCTCGGCTTTCACGCCGGTATCGTATTGAGCCGCCTGCGGGCAATAGGCACAGTCTTCCGGACAGCCGCCGGTCTTGATCGACAGCAGCGTGGAAATCTGCACCTCGGTCGGGTCGAAATTCATGCGGTGGACCTGTTGCGCCTGGAACAGAAGATCGGGAAACGGCAGCGCGAACAGCGCGCGTATCTCCTCCCGCGTCCAGTCGTATCGGACGGTTCCGGTGGTCAAGGGGGCGACGCTCAGCGTTTCAGCAAGGGACATGCAAGGACTCCTGTCGGCCCGATATAGCAGCCCGCTCGGGACACGTCATCACACCCGCCACGAGTGGCACCGGTTCTGCAGAGGGCCGCTCGACGACCGAAAGGCGCGACCTACCAACCTATCGGAAGCCAGGATGGCCGGATGGCCGGCCCGGAACAGGCAGGCCCCACGTCGCCACAGCCCCGGCGCGCAACTCAAGGTGCCATCCTGTCCACTGCCTGCTGCATCGGCAGTGGCGATATCCTGACAAAACCCGAGAATGGCTGATCCATATCGAAGATCAGATTGACCGCAATAGCCACGGACAATGCACCGATAAAGATGGTCGCAATGACCGTCGCGTTCGATGGCGCAAAGATCGTAAAGCTCAGGAACAACACGCTGACCCAGAAGATCACGGCAATGAGAAACGGCCGCGGCATCTCGCTGCTCTGCTGGACCGATAGCAAGCGGCTTGTCCGCTTCAACTCGCCGGTCAGATGTAGCGCATTCGTGCGTGCGGCGCGCTGAACCTCGTCCGGGGGCGTTAAGGCACGCAACCGGTCTTCGATATCGTCCAGCATTCTGGCCGTCTGAATTTGATCTGCCACTGGCGTCGATCCGCGATCGCTCCGCCAGGTTTGCGTGATCTTCTGTGTTGTGAAAGCCCGCAACAAAGTAGCGATGTCTCTGGACACCGGCCCGAAATGTGCCAGCTCACGGTCGAGCAACGTAAGATTGGCGCTGAACGTCTCGATTTCCTGGCTTCTCGTATCGAAATTCGTTTTCGTGCTGACGATCAGCAAACCGAGCACAAGCGCCGCCAGAATAGCGACCACATTCATCGTGGTTTGGACGGCCTTCTGCGTTGCCTCTGTCCGATGCGATTCGGGCAACCAATTGCGCAGCGCAAGACCGATCAGTCCCGCCCCGAAGATGCAGCAGAAAGCGATCAGCCCGATGCCAGTGAACATGACCCGGTTAAATCGGATGGGCAGATGACAGCATCGCGATTACGACCTGTCACGATCTTTCTCGCGCAGGATATCATATCTGGAATTTCGTCCGGTACACATCGAACTGGCCCGGTTTGCGCAAGCCATATCCCTTCAGCATATCTGCCAACGGCGGACGCGAACACAACGGCGGGAACGGAGTTTACCGAGAATTTCCAGTCTGTCAGCGGTTTCCCGCAAAGAGCCGTCTGCACGTCCTTCTATCTCAGCCGGCGGCAGCGATCACCTTGGCAATCGACTGGCTCAGTTCGTGCATCGCATAGGGTTTGTGCAGAATGGTAAAGTCCCGGCCGGCCTCACGCGCGGCTTCGCTATAGCCGGTGGCGAGCAGGATGGGCAGGTGCGGACGCCGCTGGCGGATCAGGCGCGCCAACGCCACCCCGTCGGGGTGGCCGGACATAACGACGTCGCTGACAACGAGATCGTAGCCGTTCTTTTCGATCCTCGCGAGCGCCGCCTGACCGTCCGACACCCAGTGAACTGCATACCCTAACTGCTCCAGCAGCACCGTGCTGGCATCCGCGACGTCAGGATTGTCCTCGACCAGCAGGACCGTCCCGGTGCGCCGCGGCTCGGCATCGCCCGCTACCGCAGCCAGCCGCGGCGTGGCGCGCGGCAGATAGAGGGTGAACGTCGTACCCTTGCCGAGGGTGCTGGTGACGCTCACCGATCCTCCCGCCTGATGCGCAAATCCATGCACCTGCGACAAACCGAGCCCTGTGCCTTTGCCATGCGCCTTGGTGGTGAAAAACGGATCGAAGACGCGTTCGAGCATATCCTGCGGAATGCCGATGCCTGTATCGGCAAAAGTAAGCGCCAGATAGTCGCCTGCCGGACACCGTCCGTTGTCGAGGCGAACATTGCGTGTGGAAATCGTCACCGTGCCGCCACCCGGCATCGCATCACGCGCATTGACCGCTAGATTGACTAGCGCAATCTCGAACTCGCCGACATCGACCGAAATCGGCCACGCATCCGATGCGATATCGATCACCAGATCGCTGCCGTCGAGAGCGCTCCCGAGAATATCGCGAACAGCCCCGATCCGCTCACCGATCTCGATGACCTGTGGATTGAGTTGCTGACGTCGTGAAAACGTCAGCAACTGGCGCGTCAGGCCGGCACCACGCTGGGCTGCCGTCTCGATCGCTTCGACCGCACGGCGGATTTTCGGATTCTGCTCGCCGAGCCGCTTCAGCACCTGCGTATTACCGGTAATGATCATCAGCAGGTTATTGAAATCGTGCGCAATGCCGCCGGTGAGCTGGCCAAGCGCATCCATCTTCTGCGATTCAGCAAGCTGTCGCTGCACATTCTCAAGCGCCAGCTGCGCATTGCGCCGCTCCGAAATATCTCGGGTGATCTTGGCGAAGCCGACCAGCGTGCCGTCGTCATCATAGATCGGATCGATAACGACGCTCGCCCAGAAGAACGAACCGTCCTTGCGAACCCGCCAGCCTTCCTCCTGGTAATTCCCCCGTTCACGGGCGATCTGCAACGCGCGCGCCGGTTTCGCCGCAGCCCGATCCGAAGGCGTATAGAAGCGGGAGAAGTGTTGTCCGATGATTTCGGATGCAGCATAGCCCTTGATACGCTCGCCGCCGGCATTCCAGCTCGACACATAGCCCTGCGGATCGAGCATATAGAGCGCATAGTCGGTGACACCCTTGACCAGCAGGCGGAAATTGCGCTCGCTATCGACCAGCCCTTCTGTCCGGGTGCCGTCGAACTCCGACGACGCGGCGGGAGCGAACGCCGGCCGCTGCCGGGCGCATCGTTCACCGCTACGCGCAGCGCGGGACTTGTTGCCAAAGCTGTTGCCCTGTTTGCTGTCCCGCTTGTCGGCTCCTGAAGACCCGGCTTCGACGCCGGCCTGCTCGGCCCGAGACGCAATCGCTCGAGATTCCGCTACATTTGTCCTTCCCGCCCCGGATCGCGGACCGGGCTTCAACCTGGCTCGAGCTTCGGATGGCGGGCTGGCGTGCCTCGACCGTGGCGGCTTGGTTTGCGGCTTGGTTTGCAGCTTGCTTTGCCCGGATTTGACCTGCGCAGGCTTAATTCCAGACTTGGTTCCAGATTTGGCTTGTGCGGAATAAGTCTGCACTAAATTAGGTTGCCGCCCGTGAGAGACAATTTTCTTGCGACCGGATCCTTTGGATCTAGTCGGCCTTCTGTTCATCGTCCCCTCCGGGCCATCAATATTGCAAAACGATGACAGACATAAATGGTTCCGGAAGAACCAAGGGGTTACGTATAACTCGCGCGATGCGGAGCCGACTGCGTACGGGCCTGCGCGGCGCTCAGCCGCGTGTCTTGCCGCGTGCCTTGCCACCTGCCTTGCGAGCGGTGTCCGGCGCAATGGCGCGCCGCCCCGTGCGGCCATTACGGGCCGGCTTCGCGGCGCCCCGCTTTGCGGGCTGGGTGTTGCTGCGGCTCCTCCCCGCGTTTCGCGTTTTTCGGCTGACCGCCCCGGCGGAGCGGTCTTTGTTCGCCCTGGTCGCTTTCGGTTGGCTGCGCTTTGCCGCCGCAACACCCTCACGTGCCCGCGCGATCAGCTTGCCGGCCCGCTTCTTGACGCGTGCAACGGCAGCAGCAGAGGCCTTGCGGCCGCGCGGCTGCTTGCCGGTTCCAACCTGCCCCCGCGTGCGCACCACCGCATTGCCAGCCAACCCGACGACAGCCTCCGCAATACCGATAACGGCATCGCCGGTGGTGGCGATGATACCGCGCTTTACCATGACACTCCTCGGGTCCGGATACCCGCCCAGCTTTGTGCTGACGCCGGATCGGAGAGACCGGTGCCGTTGCACGCAGTCAGAACGTGAAGCCGGCGAATACGTTCCGCCGGATCGCCCCGAGGTAAAGGTACCGTCAGATACGCCGTTGCGGATTGGTCAACGCCAGCAGAAATCCACCGGTGCTGAACGCCGCTATCAGCAAGAACGCCGCCTTGAAGGCAAAAGCGATATCGGCCTGCAACGCCGCCGGGATACCGCCCCGGGACGGCAAGGCCGCAGGCGCCGCGTGACCGGCATGCTCGACCATTGATGCAAAAACCCGCGCGGATTCCGGATTGCGGATCGCGAGCACCGCAAACAGCAGGGTCGCCACCATTGCCGTACCGAAGGCTGCGCCGATCGAGCGAGAAAACTGCACCGAGGCAGCCGCTTCGCCGAGCCGCAGCGGGCCAGCGGCGCTCTGTACGCTGACCTGCACGACGCCCATCACGGTCCCCATGAACAGTCCGATCAACAGCATCAAGCCGGCAAGCGTCGTCATCTCCAGCCCCCCCGCCCAGAATGCGAGAATGACCAGATTGATGGTAGCGACGACCAATCCAACGATCGGGAAAATCGTGGTGTAGCCAGTGCGGCTGACCAGCCGGCCGGTAATCAGCGAACCAACGCCGATACCTATCGTCAACGGCACCAGCATCAACCCGGTTTCCGAGGGCGAAACCCCGCGCACCACCTGCAAATAAACCGGCAGGAATGTCAGCAGCGACACCAAGGCCGCACCGTGGCAAGCGGCCATTCCGTCGCTATGCCAGATCGCCGGCTGACGCAGCAGGCCGACGGGGATCAATGGCGAAGGCACCCGCCCCTCGTGCCGCAGCAACAGCCACAGCGCGGCCAGGCCAGCAGCGAGCAAAAGGCCGCCCATCGGCAGGCTGGCCATGTCGACCTGCTGCAGCTGTTCGAGCGCGAACAACGAAGTGGCGACAAAGATTGCGAACAACACCAGGCCGCCGGGATCGGACCGCCACGGCAGCCGCTCGCCGGTTGCAACCGGCAGACGCCGGGCCAGCAGCATCGCCAGCAACCCGAACGGCACATTGACGAGAAAGATCGACGGCCAGCCGAAATGCTCGGTCAGATAGCCGCCCGCGACCGGGCCGAATGTATTGGCCGACACCGCGACGGCGGCAAGGTAACCCTGATATCGCGCCCGCTCGCGCGGCGGCACCGCTTCGCCGATCAATGCCTGCGACAGCGTCATCAGGCCGCCGCCGCCGAGCCCCTGCAATACCCGTGCGGCAGACAGCAGTTCCACTGTCGGCGCGACTGCACACAGCAGCGAAGCGCCGACAAACACTGTGAGCGCGGCGAACATCAATCGGCGGCGGCCGAAGGAATCGCCCAGCCGGCCATAGACCGGGGCCGCGACCGTCGAGGCGATGAGATAGGAGACGACGATCCAAGATACCCGCTCGACCTGCCCGGTCTCAGCGGCGATCGCCGGCAGCGCCGTAGCGACAATCGTCTGATCGATCACCGCCAGAAACATCGGCAGCATGATCGATGGGAACACAGCCAGAAAGCCGGGTCGCCGGCTCACGGAGACCCCATCGGCCGGATCACGCTGATCGGGCTCTTTCAACAAAGCCGCAGTCCCGGTTGCTGGTTGGAAAAGTCGATCAGTGGGCGATCAATACCGGCAGCGTCGCTGCAGCCAGGATATGACGGGTGGCTCCGCCGAATATCATCTGACGCAGGCGGCTCTGCGTATAGGCGCCCTTGACCAAGAGATCGCAGCCCTCACGTGCAGCGAAATCCAGCGTCGCCTCTCCCACCGTGCGCGTACCCTGCTTGACCGTATGCGCGGTGGCGGCGATGCCGTGGCGCTGCAGTTCGAGGACAACCTCGTCCGCGGTGGGGCCGGGCGTCAAACCGCCCTCGACGGTGAGAACCTTCACCGCCTCCGCCCGTCGCAGGAACGGCATCGCGAACGCATTGGTGCGCGCCTGTTCGGTGCTGCCGTTCCATGAGATCAGGATATTGCGGCCGATGGTGGGGGCAGCCGTCCCGGGCACGATCAGCACCGGTCGACCGCTGTCGAACAGTGCCGCTTCAAGCGGCAGCATCCGGGGGTTCTGCGGCTCGCGGCCCGGCCGTCCCAGCACGATAAGGTCAAAAACGCGGCCATAGCTGCCGATAAAACCGTCGTCGACCGCCGAGGCATGCGGCCAGCCCCAGGAATAGACTGCAGGCCCGCTCTTTGCTGGCGGAACGTGATGTTCCCGCATGAAGGTCTCAAAGGCCGCCTGAATCTCGCGTGCCGCGTCGTTGTCGTGCACCGACATGGCCAGGCTGCTGAACGGCTCGACACCGACATAATCAGCAACGGAGGGACGAACGGCAAAGCCTTCAATATAGCTGTCGAAGATTTCAGCAATCCGGCGGGCTGTCTCCAGCACCGCCGGCATCGCGTCGTGGTCTTCGGCCGGGATCAGAATGGTCTTCATTGCAACCATCATGGGACGATGACGATGGCCGGATTCTAACCGAGCATGGGACAGAAGTCCCGCACCAAACCGACCGCCGCAGACACGGAGCGACGAGCCGATCTGCCTTCGTCGGCGCCCCGAAAACCTCCCCGGGGCGCCCAAAGCCACTTAGAGTCCCTTGCGCCGCTTCTTCTTCGCGGCCTTGCGCGCCGCATAGCGGGCATCACGCGCCGCCTTCTGTTCGGCGGCCAGCGCCGTTGCGCGCTCAGCTTCCTCGGCCGCCAATCTGGCCGCCTCCGCTTCGGCAGCCTGCCGCTCACGCTCGACGCGCGCGGCTTCCTCGGCTGCCTGCGCCCGCTTCTCGGCATCGCGAATCGCCTGACGCGCCTGACGCGCTTCGTTGACCGCCTTGCGCTGCGCTTCCAACTCGGAAAGACGCGGATCTTGAGCGGCCGAACGGAACCTCTCCAGCATGGCTTTTCGCGCGGCCGCGGCACTGTCCTGGCGCTGCTGGAAGTCGGGATCTCGGAAGCTGCTCATTCAATCTCCAATGAAAATGGGAATCCGGCACCCTGCGGCGCCGGTACGACCTTGGCTGATATAGGGTTGGCGCGGCTATTTCTCACAAACACTGCGCTTTGTCACGGGGGTGTGCCCCGACAACACCGGAGTTGATAGCTGGTATGCCATCGGCAAAGTCCGGCAGAGGGGCTCCGCTCCCAAACCACCCGAGAAACATCGCCGGGCAGCATCACGTCCAGTCCGTGGCAGGGGACGTGTCAGGCCATGCGCTCGCAATCAGTTCCGGGGAGACCACGACCACGGCCACCGATCCGAGGGGGAAGGATGAGGACGCAGGAGCGCAGCCGCCCAGCCCCAGAAAGCAGCGCAACGACCGGTCGGCAGCCGATGCAGGCGTTACGACAGTTACGCCGGCGAGCATGGCCATTTATGGCTGCCGTCCGTGATGGCTGACCTGAACGAATGCCAGCCGCTTACGACGGCGGGTGACGTCGTCAGGCGGCTTTCTTCTTCGGCACCTTTTTGCCTTTCTTGCGAGCCTTCGACAGGCCGATCGCGATCGCCTGTTTGCGGCTTTTGACCTTACCCGCCTTCCCGCCTTCGCCGGAGCGGGCGGTGCCGCGCTTGTAGCGCCGCATTTCCTTTTCCACCTCCTGCGAGGCGCCCGGAGAATATTTCCGTTTTTCCTTCGTCATTGCTTGGCTCCGTTTAATACCGCTCCGTTCAGTGGGCCGGCCGCGGTTTGTGATCCATCCTCATGGGCCGGACTTGCGCCGATCATCAGCAACAAGACAGCGGCAGGGTCCGCAAGGCTCCGCTGACCACGGAGCAGTGATCGACGCGCCATCGCCGATATGTGCTACGGCTGTCAGGCCGCTTCGGCATGATGGTTGACATCCGCCGTGGCGATCTCGCTCAACTTCACGTCGGCGTTCTTTTCCTGCTCGAGGGTCTCGTCCAGGAGATCGGCTGCCTCCTCAAGGCCAAGTTCCTGCGCCCAGGTCTTCAGGGTGCCATAGCGGGAGATTTCGTAGTGCTCGACCGCCTGCGCTGCGGCCAGCAGGCCGGCATCGAGCGCCGGCGAGCCCTTATATTCCCGCATGATCTCCTGACCTTCCGCCAGGATGCCCATGATCGCGTCGCAGGTCTTGCCCTGCGGCTTCTTGTCGAGGAGGGTGAAGATCCGCTCAAGGCGCCTGATCTGCCCTTCGGTCTCGCCCTCGTGCTTCTCAAAGGCGGCCATCAGGTCGGTCGACTCGGCGGCCTTGGCCATTTTCGGCAGCGCCGCCAGAATCTTCTTTTCTGCGAAATAGATATCTTTCAGCGTGTCGTGGAAGAGTTCATCGAGCTTTTTCGACTCTTTCGCCATGATGAGAACCTCCGGCGGCTGTCATGTGGGTTACGTGTGAGTTCTCTGTCGCACGGCGCGCGGGCCATTCTTCGGCATCGGGCAGGCATCCCTCGTTCGAACCGCGCGCGCCTGCGTATTGTTTCTACAATTCGCCGCGCCGCTCACCGTTCCGTGACGCTGCAAAGACAGCGCACCATCGGGCCAGATCGTCGCTGTTGCACGTCGCAGCGTCTTGTCGGATAAGGCCCGCTTCGAACTCCTCCAATCGGAACGAACAGCATGGCCGACACGCCACCCGACCGTCTCAGCAACGATCCGCGTAGCCCCTTTTACGACGAAGCCTTGCTGGCACGTGGCATCGGAATCGTCTTCAAGGGCAAGGAGCGGTTCGACGTCGAGGAATACTGCGTCAGCGAGGGCTGGGTGCGCGTAGCCGCAGGAAAGGCACGCGACCGTTTTGGCAATCCGATCACCATCAAGCTGAGCGGACCGGTCGAGGCCCGTTTCCTCGATGCGGAGGACGAAGCAAGCGGCTGAACACGATCGAACGGTGGCGTAGCTTCCGTTTTCGGCCGGATGATTTCTTGAAGAACCATCCGGCTTTCCCATAGCTGTTCCCGGTGCTGCCCCTACCCTTTGCAGAAGCGCACCGGCGCATCTGCCGGCGCCACAACTACACACGCACGCACGACATCATGCCGAAGCAGCGACAGACACGTCAGTCGCATGCGAGAAACGACACCTGTCCTCGATTCAATCACGCACACGGAACGGCGAGCGGACAACAGACGTTGTATCCGTGACGCCGCGCATCGTTGCGCGGTTTTTCTGAAGAGAGGACAACCGATGGACTGGAATCGCGTCGAAGGGAACTGGAAGCAGGTCAAGGGCAAGATCAAGGAGCAGTGGGGCAACCTCACCGACGATGATCTCGACAAGATCGCAGGCAAGCGCGACCAGCTTGAGGGCAAGATTCAGGAGCGCTACGGGCTGCAGAAGGATGCCGCTCGCAAGCAGATCGATGACTGGTTCGATCGTCAGACTTGGAACTAAGAACCTGGAACTGATGATCTGGAACCGAAGATGTTCCGGTCAGCGAAGACACCCATGTCGGAAGCGTGGTGTGAACAAGCTCAGTGATCGATGAAAAAGGGCCCGGTTACTGCCGGGCCCTCTCCGTCGGAGTATTTCCAGTTCGTCCGCCCGGTCATGCGGCTTTCTTGCGATTGGCCTCAAGCCGCGCATCGACGAGATCGACGATCGCGTCGACGGCCGGATTGATCATGCCCTTCTGACGGCCGATGAGTTGCACCAGCTTGTCGGCGCGCTCGATATTAGGCGCACCGTTCTGCAGCGCGCGCGCTGCAGACGCCGGCCTAGACAGGCTCTGCGCCGCCGCGGCATATTTCTCGAACGGCACCAGGTCGGCGGGATTGGCGCCGAGCTTCACGCAAAGATCGAAGACGAAGTTATAGACCGAACGCGATTCTTCGATGTTCGAATGCACCGCCTCCTGCGCCGTGCGCATGCCGTCCTTGGTTATGCAGCGATAATTGCCGGCGAGCAGCATCGCCCATTTGGCGAGCGGCACGAACACCGAATCATAGATCTTCAGCTTGACCGGCAGCTCGATCTTGCCCTCCGGCGCATCGAAGCGCGCCGCCTGCACGTCGGCTTCCAATTGCCGCAGGATCGTCGTGTCCTTGTCGTCCTCGAAACGGGCGCATTTGAAGTTGGTCGGCAGCGTCACCAGCAATTCGTTCGCCTTGCCGTCCGGCGGACGGATCGCCTGCGGATCGGGGCTGTTGAGCGTGATCTTCTTCGCATCGACGGAATCCCAGACCCGCGGGTCCGTATAGGCCGGCTCCAGCGCTGCATAATCGAGGCCCGGAATGCGCTTGATGTAGGACAGCGGCGGCATGTTCATGATCGACATGCACGGCACCCGCGATTTACCGACGGCATCGAGCAACTGCCGCACACCCTCGGAGCGATATTGCGGCTCCTGCATGCACAGTCCGATGAGATCGTATTGGGAGGGGTCGACACCGCTCGCCGGACCGGCGGTCACCTTGCCCGGCAGCTTGCGGGATTCGAGCAGCACCGGCTCCGCCCGCCCGCGTACCGGCAGGCGGACCTTGAATCCTTCGGCATTGATAAGGTCGGCCTCCGCCGGCAGACAGACCAGATGGATCGAATGACCGCCGAACAGCAGCTTCGATGCGAGCAGCGATCCATAAGACGCGCCCATCAACAAGATATTGTATGCCATGCCGCCCTCCTCCTTGTTCCCTTCACCGCCACCGCACAACCGCGCCGTCGGACTGCGACGGCAATCTATTCAACCGGAGCATGCATGGATAGCACTAAAACCGCGCCACCACATTGCGACGCAATATCGGAGGCCCACTATCATCGCACGCCCCACTCTTCTCACGCACCTTGACGTCATTGCGACGACGCCCGCCGATCGAAACAACACTTGGCCTCAGTGGAAACTGCACGCAGCAGACAACACTTCGTGGGCATCATTGCTACCCACGATCCGCACCCGCAAAAACAAAAAAACCGGCAATGGCGCGCGCAAGCGCGCGGCTATTCTGCGGCCTCGCGCGGCGCCTCCGTGACCGCTTCGACCCGTGCGGCACAGAATTTGAATTCCGGAATCTTGCCGAACGGATCGAGCGCCGGATTGGTCAGCAGATTGGCCGCGGCCTCCACGTAAGCGAATGGGATGAACACGACGCCATCGGGCACCGCATCGTCCTGCCGTGAAAACAACTCGACGCTACCACGCCGGGTGGTGACCCGCACCGGATCTCCCGGCCGGATGCCGAGCCTGGCGATGGTACCGCGCGACAACTGCGCAATCGCTGTCGGCTCGATCGCATCGAGCACGCTGGCGCGTCGCGTCATCGAGCCGGTGTGCCAGTGTTCGAGCTGGCGGCCGGTGGTAAGCACGAACGGATAGTCGTGATCAGGCACTTCGTCCGGCGGCGTCAGCTTCGCTGCCACCAGCTTGCCGAGCCCGCCCGGACGCGGGAAACCCTTGTCGAATACGACATCGTTGCCGGGCTTGTCCGGCGCGTCAGCCGGATAGGTCACCGAGTTCTCGCGTTCGATCCGTTCCCACGAAATGTTGTTGAGCGACGGCATCAGCGACGCCATCTCGGTATAGACTTCGCTGACATGCTGGTAGTTCCAACCGCAGCCGAGTCGTTGCGCCAGATCCTGGATGATCCATAAATCCTGCCGTACCTCGCCCGGCATCGGCAGCGCCTTGCGGCCCATCTGCACCTGCCGGTTCGTATTGGTGACGGTACCGTCCTTTTCCGGCCAGGCGGATGCCGGAAGAATGACATCGGCGTAGGAGCACGTCTCGGTCAGGAAGATGTCCTGCACGACGAGATGTTCCAGATGCGCCAGCGCACCGCGCGCATGGTTGAGGTCGGGGTCGGACATCGCTGGGTTCTCGCCCATGATGTACATACCCTTGATCTCATCGGCATGCACCGCATCCATGATCTCGACGACGGTCTTGCCCTTTTTCGGGTTGAGAGCGACGCCCCAGGCTTGCTCGTATTTCTGCCGGATTGCCGGATCCTCTACCGACTTGTAATCGGGGAAGAACATCGGGATCAGCCCGGCATCAGAGGCACCCTGCACATTGTTCTGGCCGCGCAGCGGATGCAGACCGGTACCGGGGCGGCCGATATGGCCGGTGATTAAAGCCAGCGCGATCAGCGCGCGGGCATTGTCAGTGCCGTGCGTGTGCTGCGATACGCCCATACCCCAGAAAATGATGGCGCTCTGCGCCCGCGCATAGGTGCGGGCAACCTCACGCAGCACATCGGCGGAAATACCGCAGATCGGCTCCATCTCCTCCGGCGTGAAATCCTTCACATGCTCGGCGAGCTGGGCAAAACCCTCGACATAGGTCTGCACATATTGCTGGTCGTAAAGCTTCTCGCCGATGATGACATTCAGCATGGCGTTCAGCATGGCCACATCGGCACCGTTCTTGAACTGCAGCATCCGCCAGGCGTGCCGCTTCATGCCGTGGGCGCGTGGATCCATCACCACAAGCTTGGCGCCACGCTTGGCCGCCTGCTTGAAAAAGGTCGCGGCGACCGGATGATTCTCAGTCGGGTTCGATCCGATGATGATGATGACGTCGGAGTTCTTGCACTCGTTGAAGCTGGCGCTGACCGCGCCGGAGCCGACGCCGTCGAGCAAAGCCGCCACCGAGGACGCGTGGCACAGCCGTGTGCAATGGTCGATATTGTTGGTACCGAAGCCGGTCCGCACCAGCTTCTGGAATAGATAGGCTTCCTCGTTCGAGCCTTTGGCCGAGCCGAAGCCGGCCAATGCGTGCGAGCCGTCGCGGTCGCGAATCGTCTTCAATCCGCCGGCAGCGCGCTCCATCGCCTCTTCCCAGGTCGCCGGCCGGAAATGCGTCCATGGATTGGTCGGGTCGACCAGATCGTCCGCATGTTTCGGCACGCCATCCTTGCGGATCAGCGGCATGGTCAGCCGCTGTGGGTTGCTGACATAGTCGAACCCGAAACGACCCTTCACGCACAACCGGTTCTCGTTGGCCGGGCCGTTGCGCCCTTTGACCGAGATGATCCTGTCGTTCTTGATCTCGTAGGTAAGCTGACAGCCGACGCCGCAATATGGGCAGACGCTGTCGACGGTGCGGTCCGGAAATTCGGTGCGCACGTTCTGCTCGTTGACCACCGACGACGGCATCAACGCACCTGTCGGGCATGCTTGCACGCATTCGCCGCAGGCGACACAGCTCGATGCACCCATCGGATCGCCGAAATCGAAAACAATCGATTCATGGATGCCGCGGCCAGCCATGCCGATTACGTCGTTGACCTGCACTTCGCGGCAAGCGCGCACGCACAGATTGCAGTGGATGCAGGCATCGAGATTGACCGCCATCGCCGGGTGGCTGCGGTCCGGCACAGCGACTGCTTGCGGCTCATGCTTTGGGAAGCGGCTTTCGGTCAGCCCCTGGCGCCCGACGACCTTCCACAATTCCGACTGCGGATCGTGCGCAACGTCTTTCGCCGGCTGATCGGTCAGCAACAATTCGGCGACCATCTTGCGCGCCGTCTTGGCGCGGTCGGCCTGGGTATTGACCTTCATGCCGGGCGACGGCGTACGGATACAGCTCGCGGCGAGCACCCGCTCGCCCTCGATCTCCACCATGCAGACACGGCAATTGCCATCCGCCCGGTAACCGGGCTGCGGCAGGTAGCACAGATGCGGCAACTTGATATCAAGACGCCGCGCGGCCCGGAAGATCGTCTCGCCATCGCGGATGTCGATCTCGCGCCCGTCGATGAAGAAGGTCTGCGGCATGGCTTTCGCTTCGGTCATGGCGTCACCTCTTGCCAGCGGCCCATTGGCTTGGTGAGATCCTCGGGGAAATAGGTCAGCACCGACAACAGCGGGTTCGGCGCTGCCTGGCCGAGGCCACAGATCGACGCATCGCGCATCACGCCGGCAAGCTCGGTCAGCAGGTTTTCATCCCACGGGCCCTGTTGCATCAGTTTGACGGCCTTCTCGGTGCCGACGCGGCATGGCGTACACTGACCGCAGCTTTCATCCTCGAAGAACCGCATCAGATTGAGCGCGACCGCCTTCATATCATCCTTGTCCGACAGGATGACGACAGCGTGCGAGCCGACGAAGCCGCCATATTTTTCGAGCGTACCGAAGTCGAGCGGATGATCCGCCATGCTTGCCGGAAAGATACCGCCGGAGGCGCCGCCGGGGAGGAACCCCTTCAGCGTGTGCCCGTCCTGCATACCGCCTGCATAATTGTCGATCAGTTCGCGGATCGTCGTGCCGGCTGGCGCCACCTTGACACCCGGATCCTTCACCCGGCCGGAAACGGAGAAACTGCGAAAACCCTTGTGACCTTCCTTGCCCTGCGACGCAAACCACTCCGGCCCGCGCTCGATGATATCGCGCACCCAGTAAAGCGTCTCGACGTTTTGCTCGAGCGTCGGACGGCCAAACAACCCAACCTGCGCCACATAAGGGGGGCGGTGGCGCGGCAGGCCGCGTTTGCCTTCGATCGATTCGATCATCGCCGACTCTTCGCCGCAGATATAGGCGCCGGCGCCGCGGCGCAGATGCAGCTTGGTATGCGGCGCGAGGCCTTCTTCCTCGATGCGCGCGATCTCTTCCAGCAGCATCAGCCGGATTTCAGGATATTCGTCCCGGACATAGATATAGGTTTCGACAGCCTCGATCACCCAGGCGCCGATCAACATGCCTTCGATGAAGCGATGCGGATCGCGTTCGAGATAGTAGCGATCCTTGAACGTGCCGGGCTCGCCCTCGTCGCAGTTCACCGCCATCATCCGTGGCGCAGGCTCCCCGCGCACCAGCGACCATTTACGACCGGTGGGAAAGCCGGCACCACCGAGACCGCGCAGGCCGCCATCACTGACAATGCCGATCAGTTCGTCGCGCGTACGCTTGCCGGCAAGGCAATCCTTGAGCAACGCATAACCGCCAGCCTGCTGATAGGCAGCGAAGTCGATCCGCGGATGATGCGCATGCGGATGCAGCCTGGTTTCCACGGCAACCGTTACGGCATCGACCGTGGCATGTTTCGTCTGCACATGGTCCACGGCGCAGACCGGCGCATGATCGCAGGCGCCCATGCATGGCGCGCGAACCACGCGGACACCGCGACCCAGCGCGGCCGGCAATTCCTCGAGCAACCGTTCGGCACCTGCCATCGCGCAGGACAGCGAATCGCACACCCGCAAGGTGACCGGCGGCGGTGGCGGCCCATCCTTGACCACGTCGAAATGCGAGTAGAAGGTCGCGACCTCGTAAACTTCGGCCTGCGCCAGTTTCATCTCATGCGCAAGCGCCGCCAGATGCGGCGCTGAAATGAAGCCGTATTTGTCCTGGATCAGATGCAGATGTTCGATCAGCAGATCGCGCCGCCGCGACCGCTCGCCGAGCAGCGCCTGAATCTCTTCCAGCGCTGAAAGATCGACCTGCCGACCCTTCGGTGTCCGCCGCGGTCGTCGACCGCGAGGCGGGGGAGAAGCGGGATTTGCCTGCGGCGGGTTATGCACGTTCATATCGAACCTCCCCCGGCGATACGCCCTCCGCCACCCTCCGGTGACCTCGGTCCGCTACCGCGCTTTTCTCCGCTGATTTGAAATCATTCAAATTTTTCGGCAACCCCTCAAATTCCATGAGGGCATAGATAAAATCTATTGATTGACGCCATTTTCTGCCTGTTATTACATATATGGAGTCGTGGCTCCCACGCCTAGGTACCTATTTTAGTGCATTGATATCAAAGGGTTATATCAGATTTGATCGACAAGCTGGATTATCTCCTGGCCTTGGCACGTGAGCGGCACTTCAGCCATGCCGCCGAAGCCTGCGGCGTCACGCAACCCACGCTGTCGGCCGGTATCAAACAGCTCGAGCAGCAGTTCGGGGTATTGCTCGTCAATCGCGGCTCCCGGTTTCTCGGTTTCACGCCGGAAGGCGAGCGGGTACTGGAATGGGCCCGCCGGATCGTGAGCGATACCCGGCAGATGCGCGAGGAGATCATCGCCCTGCGACAGGGGCTCAGCGGACGGCTGCGGATCGCCGCGGTGCCGACCGCTTTAGCAATGATCGCCGAGATCACCACGCCTTTCCACGAGAAGCATCCGAACGTTCAGTTCACCATCTATTCGCGAACCTCGATCGAGATCTTCGACTTGCTGGAGAATTTCGAGGTCGACGCCGGCATCACCTATATCGGCAACGAGCCGCTCGGCCGCGTGAGCACGGTGCCGCTCTATCAGGAGCGCTACCGCCTGCTGGCGGCGTCCGATACACCGCTCGGCAATCGCGATAGCGTCACCTGGGGAGAAGTGGCGCAGGTGCCGCTATGCCTGCTCACGCCGGACATGCAGAACCGGCGGATCATCGACCGCCTGCTGCGCAATGCCGGCGCCGAAGCCCGACCGACGCTGGAATCGGATTCGATGATCCTGCTGTTCGCACATGTCCGCACCGGCCGCTGGTCGAGCGTGATGCCGGCAAAATTGGTGGAGACGCTTGGCCTTACCGATAGCATCCGTGCCATCCCGATCATCGAGCCGGAAGCCGTGCAGACGATCGGTCTCGTTACGCCCGCGCGCGAGCCGATGACACCGATCACCGCCGAACTGGTGGCACAGGCGCGGCGTGTCGCCGCGACGCTCGAAGCCCAGAACCCACCGGCAGCGAAACGCTCGAGCCGGTCGAAATAACGCCGGGTCGTCGGCAATCATCCTGGCGCGATCCCCCTGTCGCCGATCCGGACTTCCGCCCGATTCTGCGCCCAGATACGACCATGCTTGGACGACCATGCTTGGACGGCCATGTTTGGACCTGAGCGATGGAGAGACGATGCTGACGCGACGTTGCCTCATGATCGCACCGGCAGCACTCGCGGGCTTCGCCTGGTTTGCCGCCGCGCCCGCAGCGGCTGCCTCGCTCATATCAACGCGGTTTGAAGCGGCGCTGCGACAAATCGAGCGCCATTCCCGCGGTCGGCTCGGCGTCTGTGTACTCGACACGCTGACCGACCAACGAAGCGGGTGGAACGAGAATGACCGGTTCCCGATCTGCAGCACCTTCAAGCTGCTCGCAGCGGCAGCCGTCCTGCAGCGCGTCGACCGTGGCCAGGAACAACTCGATCGCCGCGTTACCATTCGCAGCGAGGACATCGTCGTCTACTCCCCGGTTACAAAGGAGCGCATCGGCCGTGCCGGGGTCACCATGGCCGAACTCTGTGAAGCGGCAATGACATGGAGTGACAACACCGCCGCCAATCTTATTCTTGCAAGCCTCGGCGGGCCTGACGCCATTACCGGCTTCGTCCGCTCGCTGGGCGATACGAAGACGCGGCTCGACCGTACCGAGCCGGACCTCAACGCCGCGGTGCCGGGCGACCCGCGCGATACAACGACGCCGGCGGCGATGCTGAACAATATTCAAGCACTGGTTCTTGGCGATGCGCTGTCTGCCGGATCGCGCGACCATCTGACCGGATGGCTGCTCGGCAATCAGACCGGTAACCAGCGGCTGCGCGCCGGCATGCCCGCCGGCTGGCGCTGCGGCGAGAAGACCGGATCGGGCGACCACGGCACCAGCAACGACGTCGGCGTGGCCTGGCCGCCCCAGCGTCCGCCGATCATCGTCACCGCCTATCTCACCGAAGCACGAACGGACTTCAAACAGCGCGAGGCGACGCTGGCGGATGTCGGCCGCGCCGTCGCGACAGCATTCGCAGGGTAATGCCGTTTTGCCATTTTACCGCAACAGCAGCACACGCTAAGCGACCCGTTCCGATTGATGACGGAACATCGCCTTGCGAGCCTCGTCGTCCATCTCGGCCTTGAACGTATGCTTGTCCTTGAGCGCGACGGCACGCTGCGCTGCAGGCCGTGCACCAATCTCGTCGACAAGACGTTTGAGATGCGGGAATCTCGCCCACGCTCCGTCGCCAAGGATATTTGGCATCAGCCGCGCCCAGCCCCAGACAGCCATATCGACGATCGTATAGGTATCGCCGATCATATAAGCCTGCTTCGCCATCCGTGCATCGAGGATGCCGAAATGCCGCTGCGCCTCGTAGGCATAACGATTGATCGCATAGTCGATCTTCTCCGGCGCATAGTTACGAAAATGCACCGACTGCCCGGCATAGGGACCGATACCGGAGGCAACGAACATCAGCCACGACAGCAATTCGCCGCGCAGCCTGTCTGACTGTGACGGCAGGAACTTGCCGGTCTTCTCTGCGAGATAGAGCAAGATCGCATTGGAATCGAACACGGTGACGTCGCCGTCGACGATCGCCGGCACCTTCGCATTCGGATTGATGGCGAGATAGTGCGGCCTGTGCTGTTCGCCTTTGCGCGTATCGACGGGGATCGCTTCGTAAGGCAACCCCGCCTCTTCCAGGAACAGAGCCACCTTGGTCGGATTGGGTGCGCCGCTAAAATAGAACTTCAGCATGTTCGATCCTTGTCTGATGCGGCGTCTGCGCACCGCCCTGAAATACGAACGGCCCGCCGGAAGACCGGCGGGCCGCGTCGCCGTCATTCGCAGAATGACGGAAAGACAGACCGGATGTCTAGAACAGACCGACGATCTTGCCATCCCGCACGTCGATCGCGTCGGCGGACGGCACTTTCGGCAAGCCCGGCATGGTCATGATCTCGCCACAGATCGCCACGACGAATTCTGCACCCGCCGACAGCCGCACCTCGCGCACCGGAATGTTGAAGCCGGTCGGCGCACCTTTGGCATCGGGGTTCGTCGAAAACGAATACTGTGTCTTGGCGATGCACACCGGCAGATGGCCGAAGCCGAGCTCTTCCCACGCCTTAAGCTGATCCTTGACCGACTTCTCGGCAGTGGCATCGTCGGCGCGGTAGAGCGTCTTGGCGATGGTGCGGATCTTTTCGAACAGCGGCATGTCGTCGGGATAGAGAAGTTTCAGGTCGCCCTTCTGCTCGTCAATCACCTTGACCACTGTGCGGGCAACATCGGCAGCGCCTTCGCCACCCATCGCCCAATGATCGGCCATCAGCGCATCGACACCAAGGGCCTTGCACTTCTCGTTCACCAGCTTGATCTCGGCATCGGTATCGGCGGAGAAACGATTGATCGATACTACCGCGGGAAGACCGAATTTCTTCACGTTCTCGATGTGACGCTCGAGATTCGCCATGCCGGCTTCGAGCGCCTTGAGATCTTCTTTCTTGAGGTCTTCCTTCTTGACGCCACCATGCATCTTCAGGGCGCGAATGGTGGCAACGATCACCACGCAGGACGGCGCGATGCCGGCCTTGCGGCATTTGATGTCGAGAAATTTCTCCATGCCGAGGTCGGCGCCGAATCCGGCTTCGGTCACCACATAGTCGGCGAGTTTCAGCGCTGTCGTCGTCGCCATCACCGAATTGCAGCCATGCGCGATATTGGCGAACGGGCCGCCATGGATAAACGCCGGCGTGCCCTCGAGGGTCTGCACCAGGTTCGGGGCGATCGCCTCCTTGAGCAGCGCCGCCATGGCGCCATGCGCATTGAGGTCGCGGGCACGGATCGGCTTGCGGTCGCGGGTATAGGCGACAATGATATTCCCAAGTCGCTCCTTGAGATCTTCGATATTCTTGGCAAGGCAGAAAATCGCCATAACTTCCGAGGCTACGGTGATATCGAAGCCCGCCTCGCGCGGATAACCGTTGGCGACACCCCCGAGCGAGCAGACGATCTCACGCAGCGCGCGGTCGTTCATGTCCATGACGCGGCGCCAGGTAACGCGACGCGAATCGATGCCTAACGCATTGCCCCAGTAGATGTGGTTGTCGACCAGCGCCGACAGCAGATTATGCGCCGAGGTAATGGCATGAAAGTCGCCGGTGAAATGGAGGTTGATATCCTCCATCGGTATCACCTGTGCATAGCCGCCGCCGGCGGCGCCGCCCTTCATGCCGAACGACGGCCCGAGCGACGGCTCGCGCAAGCACATCATGGCCTTCTTGCCGATATGCTGAAGGGCGTCGGTTAGGCCGACCGTCGTCGTCGTCTTGCCTTCGCCTGCCGTTGTCGGCGAGATCGCGGTGACAAGGATCAACTTGCCGTTCGGCCGACCCTTGAGACTCTCGATATAGTCCATCGAGATCTTCGCCTTGTAATGGCCATAAGGCTCGAGACTGTCGGCCGTGATGCCGAGCTTTTCCTTGGCAACGTCGATGATCGGCCGCTTCGTTGCGGCCTGCGAAATTTCGATGTCGGATTTCGGATTCTGATGCTGCGAAGCAGGCATGGGACGTTTCCGTTGGTGGGAAGAAGGAGCGATGGAGTTTCTAGGTCGTCACGGCCTTCGTTCCGGCAATCCACCCTTGTCCGACCAGAGCCAAGGCAAGGCGTGGGGCCGGGGCAAGCCCGGCCATGACGGTAGCAAGCGTCAGCTGAACTGGGTCTTCGGCTGCAGATTAATGCTCGCAGCCCATTCGCCGGCATCCATCTTCTTGCCGTCGGCGGGCTGCACGCGCGTGACCTTGAAGCGGCCGTCGGCACAAACGACTGTGATGCCGTCGCTCTCGATCGCGGCGATCTCTCCAAGTTTTCCGGCAATGCCCTTGGGATCACGCGCCGGGATCGGCCTGGCATCGAAAATCTTGACAGTGGCACCATTCAGCGTCGTCCAGGCGCCCGGTGCGGGATTGCAGCCGCGGATCAAACGATCGATCTGCTCCCACGGCTTGCCCCAGTCGATCCGGGCATTGCCGGCGCCGCATTTACCCTCGTAGGTGGCCTTCTCCTCGTCCTGCTTGATGCGTGGCGCCTTGCCGGCCTTCACCAGGTCGATGCTTTCCAGCATCGCCTCGACGCCGAGCGGAAACAGACGATCAAAATAGACGCTGCCGAGCGTGTCAGTATTGCTGATCGGCGTCTTCTTCTGCAGCAGGACATCGCCGGTATCGAGCCCGTTGTCGGGCCAGAAGATCGACAGGCCAGTCTCCGTCTCGCCCTTGATAATTGGCCAGTTGATGGCGCTGGCACCGCGATAGGCAGGCAGCAGCGACGGGTGATACTGGATCGAACCGTGCGTCGGGATATTGAGGAATTCTTCCGGCACGAACAGCGTAACGAAGGCCATCACCTGCAAGTCCGGCTTGAGCGCCCTGAACTGTTCCCAAACCTCGGGCTTGCGATAATTGTCCGGCTGATACACCGGCAAGTTGGCGGCAACCGCCGCTTCCTTCAGCGGGTCCGGCTTCTGCCCGGGTTTTTCCGGTGCAACGAACACTCCAATGACGTTGTCGCCGCGTTTAAGCAATGCTTCCAGCACCGCCTTGCCAAAGGCCTGCTGACCGTGCACGACAATCCGCATACATATTTCTCCCTGTCTCTCGTTTCTCGCAGCGGTCGAACGGCAATACGCCCCGTTTTCCGCGCAGCGTTACCACGGGATTCCGTTACGATGGATGCCGGCACAGGTCCGGCATCCACTCGCGACCCGTGTCAGGCCGCCTTGTCTTTTTTCACAGGAGCACTAAGCGCGCCCGATGCCTTGATCTCGGCAATATCGCTCGCCTTGAGCTTCAGCACATCCTTCAGGATCTCGTCGGTATGCTCGCCGAGCAGCGGCGAACGCTTAACCTCAGAGATTGAATCCGACAGCTTGATCGGATTGCCGACGGTCAAATACTTGCCGCGCGTCGGGTGATCGACTTCGACCACCGTACCGGTCTTGCGCAGCGACTGATCTTCCGAGATTTCCTTCATCGACAGGATCGGCCCAACCGGGATGTCGTGCGCGTTGCAGATTTCCATGACCTCGAACTTGCTCTTGGTCTTGGTCCACTGCTCGATGCGGTCGAAAATCTGCATCAGCCTCGGCAGACGCGCCGGAGGCGTGGCGTAGTCCGAATCGGTTTTCCAGGTCGGTTCGCCGATAATGTCGCAGATCGGCCCCCAGACCGGCGCCTGGGTGATGAAATAGATGTAGGCGTTGGGATCCGTCTCCCAGCCCTTGCACTTGAGGATCCATCCGGGCTGACCGCCACCGGAATCGTTGCCGGCCCGTGGCGTCGCATCGCCGAACGGAATGTCCTGACCATACTGGCTGTATTCCTTCAGCGGGCCGGCCTTCAGCCGTTGCTGGTCGCGCAGCTTGACGCGGCAAAGGTTCAGCACGCCGTCCTGCATCGCCACATTGACCTTCTGACCGCGACCGGTGCGGGTACGCTGGAACAACGCAGTAACGATGCCGAGCGCCAGATGCAGGCCGGTGCCGGAGTCACCGATCTGCGCACCGGTGACGAGCGGCGGCCCATCACGGAAGCCGGTGGTCGAGGCCGAGCCGCCGGTGCATTGCGCGACGTTTTCGTAAACCTTGCAATCCTCGTAGGGGCCAGGACCGAAACCCTTGATCGATGCCACGATCATCCGCGGATTGGTCGCGTGGATATGCTCCCAGGTGAGGCCCATGCGGTCGAGCGCACCGGGCGCGAAGTTCTCCACCAGCACGTCGCAGGTCTTGATCAGCTCATCGAGCACCCGCTTGCCCTGCGGATTCTTCGAGTCGATGGTGATCGACCGCTTGTTGTGATTGAGCATCGTGAAGTAGAGCGAGTCGGCGCCAGGCACGTCGACAAGCTGGCCACGGGTGATGTCGCCGGAGCCGGGACGCTCAACCTTGATCACGTCGGCGCCGAACCAGGCCAATAGTTGCGTACAGGTCGGGCCTGACTGGACGTGCGTGAAATCGAGAATGCGCACGCCCTGCAGCGCCTTGCCATCCTGCCCATAGGGTTTGCGCGATATCGTCGCCAGATTTGTTTTCGCACGTGTCGTCTTGCTGTTCGCAGCTTTTCTGACCGCAGCCGCCTTAACCGCGGTTTTCTTCACTGCAGTCTTCTTGCCGGATTTCTTCGCTGCCCGTGCCGCACGTACCTTGGCTGCCTGCATGCTGCGCGCTGTCGACAGCGCCTTCTTCGGCCCGCGCTGCTGCTTCGCTGCCGGTTTAGCCGAAGCACCAGTCGGCCTGGAGGCGGCACGCGCCTTCGCCCGCTTCGCCGCGACCGCTTTCCTTGCCACGCGTTTGCTTGCACGCCGCGTCGTCTTAGTCGCCATATCGTCTCTCCTCGATCACAATATCGTCGTGCCCGGCACCGTCATAAAAGGCCCGGCAACATCAGCTACTTCTTTTTCACCACGCTCTGCGGATTGAGATTCCCGATCCGTCCGCTCTCGGTGCCCGCCGCCGGATCGATCACCGCGTTGATCAGCGTCGGCTTTCCGGAATCCATCGCCGCATCGACGGCGCGCTTGAGCTCGTCCGGCGTCGTCACGTAAGCGCCGTTACCGCCGAAGGCCTCCATCATCCTGTCGTAGCGGGCGTCCTTGACGAACACCATCGGCGACGCATCCGCACCACCGGTCGGATTGACGTCGGTGCCACGATAGATGCCGTTATTGTTGAAGACGACGATGCAGACGGGCAGGTTGTAACGGCAGATCGTTTCGACCTCCATGCCGGAGAAGCCGAAGGCCGAGTCGCCTTCGATCGCCAGCACCGGCTTGCCGGTCTCGATCGCCGCGGCAATCGCAAAGCCCATGCCGATGCCCATGACGCCCCAGGTACCGACATCGAGCCGCTTGCGCGGCTGGTACATGTCGATCACGCCCCGGGCGAGATCGAGCGTATTGGCGCCTTCATTGACCAGGATGGCGTCGGGCCGCTCCTTGATCACCGTGCGCAGAGCACCGAGCGCGCCGTGGAAGTCCATCGGCGCGGCGTTCTTCATCAGCTTCGGCGCCATCTTGGCAATATTGTCTTCTTTCTTTGTCTTGACGGCGGCGATCCAGTCGGCCGGCGGCGACGGCCACTGATTGCCGAGCCCGTCGAGAAGTGCCGACACGCAGGAACCGATATCGCCGACCACCGGCGCGACGATCTCGACGTTCGAATCCATCTCGCGTGGCTCGATGTCGATCTGAATGAACTTCTTCGATCCGGGCTCCCCCCAGGCTTTGCCCTTGCCATGAGAGAGCAGCCAGTTGAGACGTGCGCCGATCAGCACCACCACGTCGGAATCGCGCAGCACAGTCGAGCGCGCGGCGCCGGCGCATTGCGGATGCGTATCGGGCAGCAGGCCCTTGGCCATGCTCATCGGCAGGAACGGAATGCCGGTCTTCTCGACCAGCGCACGCACCGCGTCGTCAGCCTGCGCATAGGCGGCGCCCTTGCCGAGGATGATCAGCGGGCGCTTGGCGCTCTTAAGTACGTCGAGCGCGCGCTTCACGGCGGACGGTGCCGGAATCTGCGCCGGCGCCGGGTCGATCACCTTGACCAGCGACTTTTCTCCGGCGGCCGCCGGCATCACTTGCGAGAACAGCTTGGCCGGCAGATCAAGATAAACGCCGCCGGGGCGACCCGACACCGCCGCGCGGATAGCGCGCGCCAGGCCGATACCGATATCGGCAGCATGCAGAACGCGGAACGCCGCCTTGCACAGCGGCTTGGCGATGGCGAGCTGATCCATCTCCTCGTAGTCGCCCTGCTGCAGATCGACGATCTCGCGTTCCGACGACCCGGAGATCAGGATCATCGGGAAGCAATTGGTGGTGGCATTGGCGAGCGCCGTCAGGCCGTTGAGAAAGCCCGGCGCCGACACCGTCAGGCAGACGCCCGGCTGCTTGGTCAGAAAGCCGGCGATGGCCGCGGCATTGCCGGCATTCTGCTCATGCCGGAACGAGATGACACGAATGCCCGCCCCTTGCGCCATACGGCCGAGATCGGAGATCGGGATCCCCGGCACGCCGTAAATCGTCTTGATGCCGTTGAGCTTGAGCGCATCGATGACGAGATGGAAACCATCGGTCAGTTCCTGCTCCACCGCGGTTTCGGTTTTTTCCTTGGTTGCCGTCTCGGACATGATGCTCTCCTGCAATGGTCTATGGCGCGGGGGCCCGCGCATCCGTTATCGTCTCAACAGGGCCCGGATCGTCGGGCCGAGCCCAACGGCGTGAGATAAAGGCGTCTTGCCGGGCGACTGTCATTCCTTCAGTCCAGGTAATCGGCATAGCGCTCGACATGATCCGCAAGGCCGAGCGCATGATCGCGCACAAGCTGCTCGGCGCGGTCGGTGTCGCGCGCTTCCAGTGCCTGAATGATGTGCATGTGATCGCGGATCGACCGATCGGCCCGGTCTTTTTCGACGATCGTCTTGCGCCGGATCATGCGCATATGGGTGAACAGGTTCTCCGCCATATCGATCAGCACGCGATTCTGGCTCATGCGGATGATCGATTGGTGAAACTGGATATTGACCTCGGAATATTCGTCGAGATTGGCAAGCAAGGTACCGTCGACAAAGGTGGCAAACATCCGCCGCAGTGACCGGATGTCGGCGTCGAGCGCAGTCTGGGTGATCAGCCGCGCAGCCATGCTCTCCAGCGCCGCCCACGCGGTGATCATCTCGATCACCTCGCGTTTGCTCTTACGCACCACATAGACGCCGCGGCGCGGCACTGAGCGCACAAAGCCTTCGCGCTCCAGCTGCGCCATCGCCTCACGCACCGGCGTCCGGCTGATACCGAAATCCTGCGCAAGCTGACGCTCGTCGAGACGGATATCCTCACGGCTCTGGTAGACGTCCATGCCGACGATGACGTTTTTCAGGGCGGCATAGGCCTTGTGCTTGAAACTCAGCGACGCACCGATCGGCTCCACCTCGATAGGCGAGGGATCGGCCACGATCCGCGTGCGACGCCCGGCGACAGGCCGCCGGCCTGCGCCGCCCTCTCGTCCGGTTCCGCTACTCATGCGACTGCCCATAGACCTCTGGTATACATTATTCCACGCGCCGGCAAGCCCATCGCGAATGTGCAGCGCTCGCTACACTTGCGACATTCGCGGGTCGCGGCACCCGCACCTGTGGCCATCTGGCAGACCACACACTGCGCACTTCGTCCGCCAGAACCGCCGGATATCGCGACACCACCGCGCCGAGCTATCGAAAACCAGGCCCTTCTTTCCGACAGGAGCCGGCGTTACCGGCCGCGCATCCTGCCTTGCTATCAGGCGGCCCGCGGCACACCGCGCAGGCGCGACAGACCGTTGGAGATCGCGCCCCAGAACAGCGCGATCAGGCCCAGCACCATGATGCCGCCGACCAGCGGATTGGAGAAGAACACGCCGAGATTGCCGCCGGATGCGAGCAGCGACTGCCGGAACGCCTCCTCCGCCTTGTCGCCGAGCACGATGGCCAGCACCATCGGCGCGAGCGGATAGCCGGTCTTCTTCATCGCGTAGCCAACCACACCGAACACCATCATCAGAATGACGTCGAAGCTGGAATTGTGCACGGTGTAGGCACCGATCGCACAGATCACCAGAATGATCGGCGCGATGATACTGAACGGGATCCGCAGGATCGCAGCGAACAGTGGCACCGAGGTCAGCACAAGGATCAGGCCGACGAGATTGCCGAGATACATCGAGGCGATCAAACCCCAGACGAAATCCTTCTGTTCGACAAACAGCAGCGGCCCCGGCTGCAGGCCCCAGATCAGCAGGCCGCCGAGCAGCACTGCCGCAGTCGGCGAGCCCGGCACACCGAGCGCCAGCATCGGAAGCAGGGCCGACGTGCCCGCCGCATGTGCCGCCGTCTCCGGCGCGACCACGCCCTCGATCTCGCCATTGCCGAAATTATCGCCACGCTTGGAGATACGCTTGGCGATGCCGTAGCTCATGAACGAGGCAGGCGTCGCGCCGGCAGGCGAGATGCCCATCCAGCAACCGATCAAACAGGACCGGAGCGACACTGCCCAGTAGCGCGGCAGTTCGACCCAGGTCTGCAGCACCACTTTCGGATTGATGCCAGCCGCTTTGCCCTTGAACGACAGCCCCTCTTCCATGGTGAGCAGGATTTCGCCGATGCCGAACAAGCCGATGACGGCAATCAGGAAGTCGAAGCCGTTGAGCAACTCGGTGAAACCGAAGGTCAGCCGTAGCGAACCGGTAACGCTGTCGAGCCCGACGGCAGCCAGCGCGAAGCCGATCATCATCGACGCCACCGTCTTGAACGGCGGTTCCTTGCCCATGCCGATGAAGCTGCAGAAGGCGAGGAAGAACACCGAGAAGATTTCCGGCGGTCCGAACCGCAGCGCGAATTTGGCGACCAGCGGTGCCACCAGCGTGATGACGATGACCGCGAACAGCGCACCGACGAAGGACGAGGTGAAGGCCGCCGTCAGCGCTTCGCCCGCTTTGCCTTGCTGCGCCATCGGATAGCCGTCGAATGTCGTCGCCACCGACCATGGTTCACCAGGTATATTGAACAGGACCGAGGTGATGGCGCCACCGAACAAGGCGCCCCAGTAGATGCACGAGAGCATGATGATCGCCGAGGTCGGCGACATGCTGAAGGTCAGCGGCAGCAGAATCGCGATGCCGTTGGCACCACCGAGGCCCGGCAGCACGCCGATGATCACGCCGAGCAGAATGCCGACTACCATCAGCACGATGTTGAACGGCTGCAACACCACGGCAAAGCCGTGAAACAGATTGACGATATCCTCGAACATTTTTGTTTCCTACCCGGAGCGTTTCGCCTCGGCCGCGGCTGTTGTTGTTTTCGTTGCCCGCTTTGCTGTTTCGATCTGACTGTTTGCGTTTTGCGCGCCGGCCCATCTTCCGCGGGCCGGCGCATCGTCAAATGTCTGGCCGCGAAGCACTAGAGTCCGAGCCAGTCCTCGAAAGGGCCTTTCGGCAGCGGCACCAGGAACCATTTCTCGAACATCAGATAGAGGATTACCGGCACTGCGACGCCGATACCTATCGCCAACGGCCAGCGATACTGACCGAGCCAGACCATGAAGCCGGCGATCAGAATCATCGACGAGACGTAAATCCCCAGATGCGGCAGCACCAACACGTAAACGGTGGTCGGGATGACGACTGCCAGGACCTGGCCGAGTTGCCCCCAATTGGCGAACAACGGCTCCTTCTCCAGGCTCGCGGCGCTCTTCAGGTTAACGAGGCTCGAGATAACGATGATGACGCCGATATAGAACGGGAAGAACCCGGATTGAGGGCCTTCGGCACCCCAGCCGATGCCGACCTCCAAGCTGCCGAGAATGGCGATGACGCCGAACAGCACGCAAATTATGGCGACCGCCATCTCGACGCCCCGATGCGACGGCCCGTCCGTCGCCATGAGACGCGACTTGTTGCTCATGGATATGTGCCCTGGAAATGGATGCCCTGAATTGGATGGCCTGGAATGGCTGCCTTTGACGACGCCGAATCGAAGCCAGACGGATAGACAGGCGGCGGCCGGCGGACAAACGATCCACCGGCCGTCGGCATGCTATTTCTTGGCCAGGAAGCCGGCGTCCTTCATCAGACCTTCATGGGTCTTCTCCGCCGCATCGACCCATTTGAGAAAGTCGTCGCCAGTCAGCGCGGTCTGATTGAAAGCGCCATCTTTCATGAGCTGCGCCCATTCCGGCGTCGCTCGCACCTTCTTCATCAGATCGACATAGTATGCGACCTGATCCTTGGTAACGCCCGGCGCCATGAAGAAGCCGCGCAACATCAGATATTCGACATCGAGACCTTGCGACTTGCAGGTCGGGATATCGCTCCATGCCATGTCGCCAGCCACCTTGTCCTTATAGGTGAGCTGCTTGCCGTCGAAGACGCAGAGCGGCCGCACCTTCCCGGCGCGCCACTGGGCGACGGCTTCGATCGGGTTGTTGACGGTGGAATCGACATGGCCACCGACGAGCTGCACGGCAACCTCGCCGCCGCCCTTGTAGGGAATATAGGTCATCTTCTTGCCGGTCGCCTTCTCCAGCGCGACGGTGATGATCTGATCTTCCTGCTTGGAGCCCGTTCCGCCCATCTTGAACTGGCCATCGGTGCCGGCCTTGATCGCCGCGATATAATCCTTGGCGGACTTATAGGGCTTGTCGGCATTCACCCAGAGGATGAATTCGTCGAGGGCCATCATCGTGACCGGCGTGATATCCTTGTAGGAGAACGGGATTCCGGTCGCGAGCGGCGTGGTGAACAGATTCGACAGCGTGATGACGAGCTTGTGCGGATTGGCCCGCGAACCCTTGACGTCAAGAAAGCCTTCGCCGCCAGCGCCACCCGACTTGTTGATGACCACCATCGGCTGCTTCATCAAATTGTGTTTGGTGACGATGCCCTGGACGACGCGCGCCATCTGGTCGGCACCACCGCCGGTGCCGGCGGGGACAATGATTTCCACGGCGCGGGTCGGCTCCCACGCCGCCTGAGCCGCATGCGGCGACAAACCAACGACCGCCGCCGCAGCGGCGCACAAGCCAAGATTCTGCAATGTGTGAAATGAAGTCATAGCGTTCCTCCGATGAATGTTTTTGATTCTTCAACCGGTCTTGAAGCCGGTCTTATGGGTCGCATTCAGTAGGCGGACGATATTGAACGATAGATACTATCGACCGAATTTCGGCGACGTGTATACATAATAATGTTGTGCACCGCCGTTATCGGCGCG
This sequence comes from Pseudolabrys sp., assembly GCA_035556795.1. Taxonomy (GTDB): domain Bacteria; phylum Pseudomonadota; class Alphaproteobacteria; order Rhizobiales; family Xanthobacteraceae; genus Pseudolabrys. The sequence goes on from DATMEV010000046.1 coordinate 71,060, forward strand.
TGCTCTGCGGTAACGCACTGACGTTTTGATAGAATTGAGACAGCAGGATACCTCACCGAGAGGTAACGATTTCCTCGGCCGCGGTTTGCCGCGCATCGAACGCGTCTCGTGCTGACTGGATCGCGACACGGTTTTGCCGAGCCCATAAGCCGAGACCGTTGACCGGCTCGAGCAGCGAACGACCCAGCGTCGTAAGCGCATAGTCGACGCGCGGAGGCACCGTCGGATAGACGGTTCGTGTCACCAGCCCATCCCGTTCGAGCCCACGCAGAGTGAGTGTCAGCATTCGCTGGGAAATGCTGCCAAGCGATCGACGAACCTCATTGAACCGCTTCGGCCCATCGCCGAGCACGCCGACCACCAGCACCGTCCACTTATCGCCGATCCGCGAGAGCACCTCGCTGACGGCTCTGCAATCCTCGGGCTCATGCAGGGTACCCGGTATCACGATTGTGCCTTCTTGCGCGTTTTTCACGGTCATCTATCTAGCCTAAGTATAAGATCGTAACTACCAAGCAAAAGGTAACCACGTTATGGCCAAATTCAAGATTGCCGTTCTCGTCGGCAGCGCCCGTCGCGAGTCCATCAACCGCAAGCTGGCGGAAGCGCTCGCCAAATTGGGCAGCAGCGCATTCGATTTCACCTTTGTCCGCCTCGACGAACTGCCGATGTATAATCAGGATCTGGAGGCAGCCCTGCCAGAGAGCGTAACACGCTTCAAGGCGGAACTCGCCGCCGCCGATGGCTATATGTTCGTGACTCCGGAGCACAGCCGCTCGATTCCGGCGTTGCTGAAAAACGCGATCGACTGGGGCGCCCGGCCGTGGGGCCAGTCGAACTGGCCCGACAAATCGGCCGCCATCACCGGCGCGTCAATCGGCGCGATCGGCTCAGCCATCGCCCAGCAGCATTTGCGCGCGGTGCTCGGCAACCAGGGCCTGATTCTGGCTGGCGGTGAGGCCTATATTACGTTCAAGCCAGACCTGATCGGTACTGACGGCACGATCACCGATAGCAGCACCCGGGCATTCCTGCAGGACTTCATCGACCGATTTGCCAAGCTGGTTACCCGGTTCTCCCCTGCCCATACATAGGTTCGGAACAGCAAGAGGTTCATCATGTCCATTCGACCCGTCAAAAGCATCACCCGGTCGAAGCCGACGCTGGAGGGCGCGGGCGTGCATTTGCGCCGCGCCTTCGGGTTCGGCGAGACTACGGAGTTCGACCCGTTCCTGCTGCTCGACGATTTCCGCAACGATAATCCGGCCGATTATCTGGCCGGTTTCCCGTGGCACCCGCATCGCGGCATCGAGACGATCACCTACGTGCTCGTCGGCGAAGTCGATCACGGTGACAGCCTCGGCAACAAGGGCACGCTGGGAGCAGGCGACGTGCAGTGGATGACCGCCGGCTCTGGCATCATGCACCAGGAGATGCCGCGCGGCGACACGCAGGGCCGGATGCACGGCTTCCAACTCTGGGCCAACCTGCCGCGTGCGCTGAAGATGACCAAGCCGCGCTATCAGAACATCAAGGCCAAGGACATACCCGAAGTCGTTGATGACGACGGCACCAAGGTGCGCGTCATCACCGGCGATTTCTGGGGCAAGACGGGTCCGGTGGAGGGCGTCGCGGCCGATCCGCGCTACCTCGATATATCGGTGCCGCCAGGACGGAAGAAGACGTTCAAGGTCGAGGTCGACCGGAACGCCTTTGCCTACATCTTCGCCGGCTCCGGCGCCTTTGTCTCGGCATCAAAGCCGTTCGGCGTGCTGACCGAGAAGGAGATCGACGGGCGGGAGGTGACGCTGCGCGAGCAGACCGGTAACCGCTCGCTCATCGTCTTCGACCGCGGCGACGAGGTTACCGTGCAGGCCGGCGAGGAGGGCGTGCGCTTTCTGCTCGTCTCCGGCAAGCCGATCGAGGAGCCCGTCGCCTGGTACGGGCCGATCGTGATGAACTCACAGGCGGAACTGCAGGAGGCAGTGGCCGAACTGCGCAACGGTACGTTCATCCGCCAATGACATATGTGACGATGCGCGGATGATCGTCCGCGCATCTCTCTGCCGCTCGCGACTGGGGGAACGGAAAGTATCAGCCGCTTTCGCGTGCCCATCCGATTGAAGACGAACAAGGAGACCGATCATGAGCTGGATGCCGGATCAAGACCCTATCCTCGGTGACAGGAAGTCCTGCGATGCGCTCGAACTCGTCGTCGTGCCGCGCGTGCGCGACCTCGGCGACGGTTTCAATGTGCGGCGTGCGCTGCCGCACGGCCGGCGGCAGATGGTCGGACCGTTCATTTTCTTCGACCAGATGGGTCCGGTTCAGATGGTCGCCGGTCAGGGCATGGATGTGCGCCCGCACCCGCATATCGGCCTCGCCACCGTGACCTATCTGTTCGACGGCCGCGTCATGCATCGCGACAGCGAAGGCAACGAACTGGAGATCGAGCCGGGGGCGATGAACCTGATGACGGCCGGACGCGGTATCGCGCATTCGGAGCGCACGCCGGATGCGGCACGCCGAACCGGCCAGGGCATGTTCGGCATCCAGAGCTGGATCGCGCTGCCGCAGGACCAGGAGGAGACCGACCCGACATTCCAGCACTTCGACGCGTCGGTGCTGCCGCAAGTGCGCGATGCCGGCATGACCGCACGTGTCATCGCCGGCTCGATGTTCGGCAAGACCTCGCCAGTCGGGATGTTATCCGACTGGTTCTATGGCGAAGTGCTGCTCGATGCCGGCGCCAGCGCACCGCTCGATGCCGATCATGAGGAACGCGCCATCTATGTCGCGGAAGGCGAGGTCGAGATTGCCGGCGACCGCTTCGAGGCGCCGCGCCTGCTGGTGTTCCGCCCCGGCGACCGGATCACCGTCCGCGCGCTTCGCGCCGCCCGGCTGATGTTTCTCGGCGGTACGGCTCTGGAAGGACCGCGCTATATCTGGTGGAATTTCGTCTCCTCGCGCAAGGAGCGCATCGAGGAGGCGAAAGAGGACTGGAAGACCGGTCGCTTTGCGCCGGTCCCGAATGAGACGGAGTTCATCCCGCTGCCGGATCACTGATCTCGACGGCAAGCCAGCCAGATCCCATATGAAGACCGCATTGTGGAACTCATGACGTGAAGAGCATGGCAGAATCCAGGACCCGGTCCCCACGCGATATTGCGGCGCGCGCCCGCGCGGCGCTCGACCGCAATGGCCTGAAAGGCGGCTTCCGGCGCGAGACCTTCTCGCTGCCGCGCGCCGAAGCGCGGCGCAAGGCACGCGAGATCCTCGACCGCTATCCGGTGGCGGCCTACGGCACGGTGATCGAAAGTTGGGCGCTCCGCCCGGGGGATATAATCGAATTCACCATCCGGCGGCTGCCGAGCGCGGATTAGCGTTTTTCTTATCTTGCGAACCGCTCGCCGGGCGGCCATGGACCTTATCCATAACGTTCAAGCCATTTTACTGAAATCGCCCGAGACGCGTCGACCGACGGCAGCATCACCTGCCATCCGATGCCGATGCCCGCGCCCACCACGCGGTACAGACATCGGCCCGGCGGCTGTTTGTCGATGCCGGAGACGACATGCTCCCGCAATATGCAATTATAGCGGTCGAAAACAGCCCCGCTTCGTTCTTTCAAAACATCGCATCGGCCGCTATCGTCCAGACCTCGATCATCCTCCTGCATGAACGCATTACGTCTCAGCCGCATCAGCCACCGGAAAACCCGCTAGACTTCGCACCGCAAAACGGACTTCTGTCGAAAATCGAGCACGGCACGATCCATGAAGGTTCTTGTTCTCGACTCGGGCGCTCATATCAATATCGCGGATATGCGGCGCGAATTCCCTGAAACCGAATTCTTCGGTACCAAAACGGAAGTCGAAGCACTCGTCGTCTGCGCCGACTGCGATGTTCTCGTCTGCATATCGCATGAGGCAACCGAGCGCCTGATCGCGGCAATGCCGAAACTCGGTTACATCTTCTCGCTCACCACTGGCGTCGATCATTTGCGGACGCTGAAGGCATTGTCGTCCTCGGTACGCATTACCAATGCCCGGGGCATTCACGGCCCGCAGATGGCCGAACTGGCCTTCCTCTACATGCTCGGCTTCACCCGCAGCATCAGGACGCTCGCCCGCAACCAGGCCGACAGGATCTGGGACCGCTGGCCGCAGCCGCTGCTCCATGGCAAGACGGTCGTCGTCGTCGGACTCGGCGCCATTGCCGAAGCGCTGGTTGCACGCTGCAACGCCTTCGGCATGACAGTCCACGGCGTCAGCGACGCACGAGCGTCGTTTCCCGGCTGCGAAACCATCTACCGTCGCGCCGACCTGAAGGCCGCGGCGGCGCGCGCGGACTTCATGATCATCCTGGTTCCCCTCGACGACCGCAGCCGCGGCATGATCGATGCCAGCGTCTTCGCCGCGATGAAGCCGACGGCATACCTGATCAATATCGCGCGCGGCGCCGTCGTCGATGAAGCGGCGATGATCGCGGCGCTGCGTGACGGACAAATCGCCGGTGCCGGCCTCGATGTCTTTACCCATGAACCGCTGCCGGCCGACAACCCGCTGTGGGCAATGGACAATGTGATGATCACACCCCGCATCGGCGGGATGAGCGACTGCTATGCCGAGCAGATCTTTCCGCTCGCCGTTCACAACCTGCACGCCTGGAAGGCTGGTCGACAGGACGACCTGCGCAATCTCGTCCGCTGAAGACGCAGGAAGCATGCTGGAGTTCTTCACCGCTCCATTAAAACGGGAAGAGGCTCCAGGTTCTTAATTCACCGCGCTGCTTCACGCGAACTGGCTTTTCACTTCGCTTGGAAGCGTCTAACAGTCGTCCGCCACCGCCAGATGAAGCCGCAGCAGGTCAGGAACCGTTTCCGGATCGCGGCGCCCGAAGCCGCACTCGGTTGCGATCGAAAATGTCTGCACATAATTGAGCGCCGTATCCATACGTCGTCGCGCGCCGTCGAGACCGTCCGTATAATGGACAAGCCCGAGAACAAGCTCAGTACCCGGCTTCAAACGCAGACCGCGCAGCGACGCGAAATAGGCATCGTCGTCGCGCCCCCGCGGCACCGGCATGTGAATGAGATCAATCGGCCGCGCTACCTGCTCCGTCAGAGCATTGGCCATCGCGACCATGTCGCTCATATCGGTCGGCTCGATGGCATGTTTATGGTTGGCGTCGCCGTAACAGAAATGGAACTGCAGTTTGACGCCGGCAGGCACCTGATTGGCAAGCCGCGCGATGATCGTCGCGAAGGTTTTCGTCATCTCCGCTTTGCTTTTCCCGTAGAGCGTCGGCTCGCCTCGTTCGAGCCGCGCGAATACGGCGGAGGCAATGTCGAACTGGATCGCGAGATCTGCATGCGGGATCGCCTCGACGATCCGCGTCAATTCACGCGCCACCGCCGCATTGTAAACATCATCCAGCAGAACCTGCTCTTTCTCCGCGATGAACAGCCATAGCACCGAATGCGCCGGAACGAGGTCGACCTGAAACCGGGTACCGGACGCGATCCGACCTGCATCGCGCAGACGCTTGAAGTCCGCATAGGAGTTCAACGCATGATCGGCATAGCCGAGATTGCCGAAGTCGATGTCTTGCGCGGTCTTACCCACCCGCAGGCGATAGCGCCGACGCTGCTTCATGGCAGCGTGAACAGCAAACACCTCATCTGACGGTTCCAGCGCCGGATTATCGCGGAACAGCGTTTCCAGATGAGTGATCCAGTCGCTGCGTTCGCCAACCTCGCCATCCGGAATCTGTCGGATGCGGTTGCCGAAAGCGGCGCTGACCGTCTCGAATACATCGGCCACGCTGCCAAGCGGAACGCTACCGACGAGATACACATTGCGGCCCGCCACGGACGCCTCCGTCTGTAATGATTGCTGCGGCTCGGGATTCAAGCCTTCGCGCCACAGGCTTCGGCGTGAATCCGCAACAGCGACCGCACCGTATCCTCGGAGCGGGCGCGCGCCATTCCGCATTCGGTGGCGATGCCGAAATCAGGAGCGTAACGCTGCGCCGCGGCGATACGTGTTTGAGTGCCTTCGATACCGTCTCCGGCATGCACGACGCCAAGATAAAGCTCCGTCCCCGGCGGCAGTTTCAGGCCGGCGAGCGGACGATAGAACGCATCGTCGGTGCGTCCGATCGGGACCGGCATATGGATATAAGCGAGCTTGTGGGTTGCCGTGCGCGCCAACGCATTGGCAAACTCGACCATCTTCGCCGTATCCTTCGGCTCGACGAAATGACGGCCGGCAAAATCGCCGTAGCACAGATGCAGGCCGACCTCGACGCCGGCCGGGATGGCGGCGCATAGCCGTCGCATGCGTTCGAGCAGTTCGTCATGCGGCTGATCGGCATGCGGCACGGCGTCGGTTTTCTGGCCGTCCCACGCGATCATCTCGTTGCACAGATCCCACTGTATGCAGAGATCATCATGCGGGATATGACGGCAGAGCGCGGCCACCTCCGCGATCATTGCCCGCTCGTAGGCCGCTTCGACCGCCGGCAGCGCCTCGGCGACAACGACCGAGCTGACCACCGCGAAGGGTGTCGGCAGCGAGACCTGAAACCGCACATTCTGCGGTAGTTCGCCTGCTGCACGCGCCGTCACGAAATCCTGATAGGACGCGCGCGCCTCGCGCGCATATCCGAGTTCACCGAAACGCACGTCGGCAGGCCGAATACCTTCGGCGAGCGTCAGCAACTGGAAGCGATTGGTTGGCCGGACAGCGCCGGAGGGATCGGGGCGCAAGAACGTACTGGCGCGCAACAAAGGATACTGCCAACTGATCCACAGCTTGCGACCGCCAACCTCGCCGTCGGGAACGCGCCGCAGATAGGGTCCAAGCATCTCGCCCGCGGTACGAAAAACATCCTCGACGGTATCGAGTCCGACACTGCCCACCAGGTGAACGCAAGACGGCGGCTTGATGCTGATATCGCTCATCGCTCTGCTCCGGCTGTCGAGTAACGGTGCCAGACGGCTTGCGTGACGGTCAAATAAAGAAAGTTCGGTTCACTATAACCCTCGCGGATCGAAGGTCTTCCATGCGCGGTGCGTCGAGATGTCTCTTCAATCGATCTCGCGCGCGACCTTGCGCAGCATCTCCACGAAACGCTCGGCGAGCGGCGACAATCCGCGAACACTCAGCCGCATGACGCCGATCGTCCGGTGTGCGGTGATGTTGCGCAGACGGATGCCGTGCAGAAGACCTGCCGTAGCTTCCATTGCAAAAGCATGACGCGGCATGATCCCGATGCAATCCGCATGTTCGATAACGCTCTTCAGCGACATCATCGAGCCGCAGGTCCAGTGGCTCTCCGGAAAGGTCACGCCGGCATTCAGGAAGATCGCATCGATCTGCTGACGGAAGATGCTGCCGGGCGGCGGGAATACCCATTGCTGCGAAGCGAGCTGACTGAGCGAGGCGACCTTCAATTTCGCCAGCGGATGCCGCGCACTGACTGCCGCCTCGATCGGAAGCTGCAGCAGCGTTTCCTGGATGATGCCCGGGTATTTCATGCCAGGTCCGCTGACGCTGAGCATCAGGTCGATTTCACCGGTATGCAGCTTCTCGATCATTTCGTCGTCGTCTCCCTCGATGACGGAGATCGACATCCGGCCGTGATCGGCGGCAAGCCGGCCGATCGCCGCCGGTACCAGCTTCACCAGGGTTGCCGGCGTCCCGCCGATCACCAGTGGCCCTTCGTCGCCGTGCCGCTTGCGGTCAACCTCCTCCCTGGCGCGATCGATCATCGCATCCATCGCGCGCGCATAGCGCAGCAGGATGGTGCCGTACTGGTTCAGGGTCGCCCCATGCCGGCCGCGCTCCATGACCGTCACGCCAAGCTGCTGTTCCAGCAGGGCAATCTTGTTCGATAGCGCAGGTTGGGAAATGTTTTCCGCGGTAGCGGCCTGGCTGAACGAGCCATGCTCGGCGATCGAACGCAGATAGCGGAGCAGACGCGGATCGGGTTTCATAACCTAATCTTATAATTATGCCATATTCTATGATTGGACGGAAAGGGGCTGCCCTTGTCAATCTTTGTGCCTACGATGGGGCCGCGTCAGCGGCACCGCCGTACAATGTGGACGGGTCTCGGCCGCCGCCAAAAAAACGAACAAGCGACGAACCAGGGGAGGACATTCATGCGTTTCTTCAAATCGCTGCTATTGCTCGCCGCGTCGACACTGCTGCTCGCCGGCAGCGCCCAGGCGGAGCCGGTCAAGATTCGCCTGGCCTATGTCGTGCCCGTCGCCAACTGGGCGCCAATCCTCGAAGCCAAGAAAGACCTGGCCAAGCACTGGGGCAAATCCTACGTGATGGAGCCGATGCGCTTCGCCGGCACGCCGCCGATGATCACCGCGCTCGCCAACAACGAACTCGAAATCGCCAATATTGCCTATTCGAGCTTCGGCCTGGCGATCCAGAACGCAGGCCTCGATGATCTGCGCATCATCGCCGACGAATTTCAGGACGGCGCGCCTGGCCGCTACACCAACCAGTTCTTCGTTCACAAAGACAGCGGCATCAACAAGGTCGAGGATCTCAAGGGCAAGGTGATCGCCACCAATGCCATCGGCAGCGGCATCGACATCGCGATGCGCGCGATGCTCAAGAAACACGGCCTGATCGACAAGCGCGACTATACCGTCATCGAGGCGCCGTTCCCGACCATGGCCGCGCTCCTGAAGGACAAGAAAGTCGACATGATCTCGGCGGTTCTGCCGTTCTCGCTGAGTCCCGTCCTCAAGGAGGTCGGCAAGGAACTGTTCAACCAGGAACAGGCGATCGGTCGCTCGCAGTTCATTTTCTGGGCTGCCCGCAAGCCGTTCCTCGACAAGAACCGCGCCGCGATGGTCGACTTCATGGAGGATATGATCCGTATCGAGCGCTGGTATCTCGATCCCAAGAATCATGAAGAGGTCGCCAAGATCGCTTCCGGCTTCCTGAAGGTGCCGCCGGAGCGGTTTGGCTGGCTGTTCACCGACAAGGACTACTATCGGGACCTCAACGGCATGCCCGACATCGCGGCGCTGCAACGCAACGTCGATACCTGCGTCGATCTCGGCTTCTTCCGGTCCAAGCTCGACGTCAAGAAATACACCGACCTTGGCATCGTCGAAGAAGCCGCGAAGCGCTTGAATTAGTACCATTCCCTTGGACGCCAACGCATCAGCGACCAGCCAGCCGGCGGACCGGGCCTTCGCAGCGCCCGGCCCCGCCGCTGGCAAACGGGACATTCCAGTGACCGAACACCATCAGATCGTTGTCGACGGGGTAGGCCACTGCTACCGGCCGCCGACCGGCCGGGAAGTCCTGGCACTTGAAAACGTCTCGCTCGCGGTCAGGGATCGCGAGTTTCTCGCCCTGCTCGGCCCTTCCGGCTGTGGCAAGTCCACGCTGCTCTACATGATCGGCGGCTTCCTGCCCGTGGTGACCGGCCGCATTCTCGTCAATGACAAACCGGTCAGCGGGCCGGGGCCGGATCGCGGCGTCGTCTTCCAGAACTTCGCCCTGTTCCCCTGGAAGACGGTCAAGGCCAATGTGCTCTACGGCCTCGAGCGCACGCATCTGCCGAAGGCGGAGCGCGAGGCGCGCGCCCAGACCTTTATCGAGATGGTCGGGCTGGGCGGCTTCGAGGACAGCTACCCCTCGCAACTTTCCGGCGGCATGAAGCAGCGCGCCGCCCTCGCCCGCACACTCGCCTTCGACCCGCAGATCCTGCTGATGGACGAGCCGTTCGGCGCGCTCGACGCGCAGACGCGCGGCCTGATGCAGGCGGAGCTTCTCAATATCTGGCGCCGCACGCCGAAGACGGTCATTTTCGTGACCCACGACGTGCAGGAAGCCGTTTTCCTTGCCGAGCGCGTTGCGGTGATGTCGGCGCGCCCTGGCCGCATCAAGGCGGTGGTCGACACCAGATTCGACAAGACCGATCCGCATGTCCTCAAATCGAAACCGTTCGTCGACAAGGTCGACGAACTCTGGAGCCTGGTCCGCGACGAGGCGATCAAGGCGCAGGTGAGCCGGTCGACATGAAAGCGGCCCTGATCCGATATTCGCCGCTGCTGATCCTGGCCATCGCCTGGCAACTCATCGCCCAGTTCGAGCTCGTCTCCTCGACCGCACTGCCTCCGCTGACCCAGGTGGCCGCCGCCTGGCTCGACCTGCTCAAATCGGGCGAGCTGCTGAGCAATTCCGGCCTCTCCCTCTATCGCGGCGGCATCGGCCTGCTGCTGGCGATCATCGTCGGCGCTCCGCTCGGCATCGCGATGGCATGGTGGAAGCCGGTCGATATCGCGCTGTCGCCACTGGTCGAAGCCTTCTACCCCATGCCGAAATCGGCGCTGATCCCGGTGACGGTGATCTGGCTCGGTTTCGGGGATGGCTCAAAAATCCTTCTGGTCCTTCTCGGCTGCATGCTGCCGGTAACGATCGGCGCCTTCAATGGCGCCCGGTCGAGTGAGCAGGTGCTCGTCTGGTCGGCGCGCAGCATGGGCGCCAGCCGGCTGCGCATGCTCTGGGACGTGGTGCTGCCCAGCGCCATGCCCGATCTCCTGAACGGCATCCGCACCGCGCTCGCTCTGGCTTTCATCCTCATGGTGACGTCGGAGCTCATCGTCGCACGCGGCGGCCTCGGCAACCTGATCGGCTATCTCGGCGCCAACGGCTCCTACGACGCGATGTACGGCGCCGTACTGACTGTGGCATTCCTCGGATTCGCCGCCGACCGCCTCTATCAGATGTTCATGCAGCGGATGCTGGCATGGCGACAGATCGGTGACGCATGAGCGCAACGCACGTCGCCCCATCGATCGGCAGACGCGGCTTGCGGGCCGCCGGCTGGGCTGTCGTGCATCTGAGCAGCATCATTGTCCTGCTGGTCGCCTGGGAGCTGTTCGCCCGCTCCGGCGCGGTGACCATGTTCGTGCTGCCGCCTTTCAGTGCCGTTGCAGAGCGGATCTGGGCGGACGCAATCAACGGCACGCTCTGGATCAATGTCGGCCTGACTCTATACCGGACATTCATCGGATTCTTTCTCGCCTGCATCATCGGCATCACCCTCGGCATCGCCATGGCGCGCACGAATCTCGCGCGCTGGTTCTTCGATCCGATTATTTCCGTCGGCTTCCCGATGCCGAAGGTCGCGTTTCTGCCGGTCATCATTCTATGGTTCGGCGTCTTCGACCTTTCCAAGATCACCATGGTGACGATCGAAGCGGTTTTTCCGATCGTCACCGCAACCGTACTCGGTCTTCAGGGCGTCGGGCACGAGTTGGTCTGGTCCGCCCGCAACATGGGCGCAAAGGACCGCGAACTCCTGTGGCAGGTGCTGCTGCCGGCGGCATTCCCGCAGATCATGACCGGGATCCAGGTCGCGCTGCCGATCGCGCTGATTGTCGCCGTCTTCACCGAAATGGCGATGGGCGGCTTCGGCGTCGGCGGCGACATGATGCATGCGTCGCGCTTTGCGGACTCGCGTGGCGTCTTTGCCGGCATCGTCGAGATCGCCGTTGTCGGCTATTGCGTGGTCAAGGGCCTCGCCATTCTCCGCCGGCGGCTGCTCCTGTGGCACCAGGAGGCCGTGGCGCCGAGCACGGTATGAGGCCATAACGATTCAAAGACGAGGGACATGATGGTTGCGCCGAGCGATCGCATTCTCACGCGTATCTCTGATGCGGAACTGGCGCGTCGCTGGGCCGCCGTGCGGCGCGCCATGCACGAGCGCAAAGTCGACGCGCTGGTCTTGCAATCGACGAACGATTGGGTGAACGGCTATGTGAAATGGTTCACCGATATCCCGGCGACCAACGGCTATCCGCGCACGGTGATCTTTTACGCCGACGACCCGATGACTGTCGTCGAGATGGGGCCAATGGGAGCCACGGGCGATCTCCGTGGAGAGGACACGCTGCACCGTGGCGTCGGCGAATTCCTCCAGACGCCATCGTTCTTTTCGATTTCATATACCCATGCCTATGACGCCGAGCTCGTCGTCGGCGCGCTGAAGCGGCACCGGCACGACACGATAGGCTTCGTTGGGAGAGGTGCCCTGCCCCATGCTCTGGTCACGCGCCTCGAAACCGATCTGCCGCATGCGTCGTTCGTCGATGCGAGCGACATCGTCGACAACATCAAGGCCATCAAGAGCGAGGAAGAAGTCGCGCTGATCCGCCGCTGCGCCGCGATGCAGGACGCAATTTTCAGGGCTGTGCTGAGCCATATCCGTCCGGGTCTGCGAGACATCGACGTCACGGCATTCGCGCAGGCGGAAGGCCAACGACTCGGCAGCGAGCAAGGCATCTTTCTCGGCGGTTCCTCGCCCGTCGGCATCCGCTCGCCCTTCGTGCCGCGTTTCATGCAAGGGCGCACGCTCCAGAAGGGCGACCACCTCTCGCTGCTGATCGAGAATAACGGACCGGGCGGCTTCTATACTGAAATCGCCCGCACCATCGTGCTCGGCAAGGCGTCGAACGAATTGAAGGACGGTTTCGAGGCAGTGCGCGAGGCGCAGGACTTCTCACTCGGCCTGATCAAGCCGGGCGCAGCGCCGCACGACATTCATCTCGCCCATAATGCCTATATGCAAGAGCGCGGACTACCGCCCGAGCTGCGGCTTTACGCGCACGGTCAGGGCTATGACATGGTGGAGCGGCCGCTGATCCGCTTGGACGAGACCATGCCGATCGCAGCCGGCATGAATCTCGCGGTTCATCCCGGCTACGAAACGCCGTCGATTTTCGCGGTCGTCTGCGACAATTATATTGTCGAGCACGACGGGCCCGGTCTTTGCTTGCACCGTACCGAAAAGCGGATCTTTGAATTGCCGGAGTGACCGACGCAGCCGTGCCCCTTTGGGATCGCCCGGCAACGGTGGATCGCTGCGCCTCTAAGCAGACGCCTTGCGGCTGGCAGCCGGCTGCGGCTTATAGCTCCCCGCGGGCGTCCGGAACGGAATCGCCAGCCTGTTCCAGCTATTGATCGTGATCACCGCAAGCGTGAGATCGACCGCTTCCTTTTCGGAGAAATGCTGCCGCAACTCGGCGTAGAGCGCATCATCGATATGATGATCGGAGATGCGCGTCACCGCCTCGGTCCAGGCGAGTGCCGCACGCTCGCGCGGGCTGAAGAACGGCGTCTCGCGCCAAGCCGAAAGTGTATAGAGCCGCTGCTCGGTCTCGCCAGCGGCCCGCGCATCCTTGGTATGCATGTCGAGACAATAGGCGCAGCCATTGATCTGCGACGCCCGCGTTTTCACCAGTTCAAGCAGCGAATGTTCGAGCCCGCAGCCCTCGACATAGGAATTGAGGTTGCGCATCGCGGCGAATCCCTCAGGCGAGGCTTTGTAGTAAGCGATTCTCTGCTCCATCGTGCTTCTCCATCTCGGCTCGGAAGATCGAGCGGACCGCAGGTGGCGCGCCCCGCTTCATCGGCCTTCATCCGTTCTACTCCCGCCGACGCGATCGTCTCAATAAGACGAACGAGCGGCCCCTCACGGAGGGGAGTCATCATGCCGCCAAGGAATATCAGCGCGGACGTCGGCCACGTCTGGCGATATCACTGGCAGGATCGGCATAGTCGCAATTCAGCCGCATGCTTCGTCCGGCACCGTGACACACGGACACCTTCAGCGCGCCCCGATCACGGACGGGGAAGTGCCAGCCTCACGCTTCACGCGCCCGCGGAACCCATCGTCCAGGCCGCCCGCATGTGAAGTCAAATATGACCGAAAACGCGAAAGGCGGCCCATCAGGGCCGCCTCTTTCGATACCACCTTGCAGTATCGCAAGCGCATTTGGTTGCGGGGGCTTGCAACACTCGATTTCTTCGACTGGTCCAAGGGCAAATCCCACGGCTGGCGGCGTAGCCGTTCTGCCCGGCCGATGTCGAATACGGTTGCTGGCTACCGGCCATAAGCGAAGTGGGGCGTCCAGCTCCGCTCTAATTCGGCATCCTCGTCCTCCCCATCGACGGGATCTTCTGGCAGCGCCTCGCTGGTCAACACGGTCAAGGTGTAGCCGTACTTGCCAAGGCCGACGATCTCTTCATCAAGAGTGATCCGACCCGACCCGTCGAACCATGTCGCCAAGTCGGTTTCACCAACAGCGCGTTCAGCGCGAAGGACATTCGCCGCGTCGGCATTGAAGCTGCGTGTCGCGCCGACGGGTAGAGAAGCGCCCTTCCGCAGGAAGGCCAGCTTGCCCAGATTCTTGAAGGACTGCGAGGTAAACGCATACGCGATCTCGCTGCCCTTGCTGACGATGATGGCCATCGGATAGCTGCCGCACTCAGCGGCCCGGATTGCGGCAGCCGTGATCGAACAACGCGCCGTCTCGGCCAGCTTGAGAATGCCGTCGAGGCCGATCTGGTTGTTGGAGAGCAGGTTGCGCGTGAGATTTGAAGGCAGGAGAAGGCCGCTGGCGAAGTGGTCAGCCTCCAGCTCAATCGACGTGTTCTGTGTAAAATTGGCGCGGGACATATGCGCGCCGCCGGCCTTGATGATCTCCTCGGGATGTCCTGGAAGAAACCAATGTCCTAGCTCATGGCCGATTGAAAAATTCTCGAAGCCTTCGTTATCGTACTCGGTCGAGTAGATTATGGTGGCCGAGTCACCGGCGAAGATGATCGCGCCGGACACGCCCGTCACTTCGGCCGGTTTCGCCTGGATGACAATATCCCTCGCCTTGGCGATTTCTCGGGGCTTAACTGGAAACTGATTGAAGCCGAATTCCTCGGCGACCTTTTCGCCGTGCTGAGTTGCCATCTTCAACCGAAAACCAGCCATGTTTCGCCCCTATTTCTTGTCCTTAATCATTGTGTCGATGATATTCTGAATAAAAAGTCGATCTTTCACGCTCAGCTTGTCCTCGTCGCGAAAGGCGGTGGTCGCGGCTTGGGCTCCGAGGAGGTAGTCGGCCGAGACTTTCAGTGCTCTCGCGAGCGCTCGCACGTTGTCGAACGACGGCTTGCGGCGCCCGGCCTCAAAGTGGGCGATGGCTGAAGGCTGCATTCCGGCTTCTCTGGCCAGTTCGGATTGGCTTAGCTCCCGCGTTTCCCGCGTTTTGCGCAGGCGAGAGGCGAAGTCTTTTGGTGCGCTTGACTCAGGCATGACAGATCGTATAGAGTTCCATGTCTAGATCGTCGATAGCCCCACGGGGCTTTTTCTTCGGCCCGCTCTATGACAGAGCGTATAGTCACCTATTACGATTTGCGAATCGGGTCAAGGAATCAGGAGTTGTGAGCATGGCAGGTAAGAATCAGCACGTCGTTCCGCACGGTGACGATTGGGCCGTGCGCGGCGCAGGAAACGAGAGGGCAACCTCGATCCATCCAACCCAAGGCGATGCCGAACGGGCCGCGCGGGAGATCGCGATCAACCAGCAGAGTGAAGTCGTCATCCATCGGCCGGACGGTCGTATTCGCGACAAGAACTCCTACGGGCACGATCCCTATCCTCCGAAGGGCTAACTACATGACACCGGCTGCAACAGCTCCTTCAGATGAACCGCCGATCCGTCGAATTCTCTCGATCGACGGCGGCGGCATTATGGGAACGCAGCCGGCATCTTTTCTGGCATCCCTGGAAGAGGATCTCGATCGACCCATCGGAGAGTATTTCGACCTGATCGCGGGAACGTCCACAGGGGGCATTCTGGCGATCGGGCTGGCGATGGGCGTCCCTGCGCGCGATCTTCTTGACCTCTATGTCCGCCGCGGCCCGCACATTTTCGGGCAGTCGGGCGGCGCTCTGGCGACTTTCGCTGGCGATGCGTGGCGTCGCCTCAAACACATCGTCATGCCGAAGCATGACGCCGATTTGCTGCGGACTGAACTCGCTACCGTTCTCGGTAGCCGGCGCATTGGGGATGCAAAATCGCGACTGGTGATTCCCGCATGGGACGCCGACCACCGCGGTGTCTATATTTTCAAGACGGCGCACCATCCTCGCCTCAAGGCCGACTACAAGCGTCTTGCCGTCGATGCCGCGATGGCAACGGCCGCCGCGCCCACCTTCTACAAACGCCACCGCACGGTCGAGGACGTCGGCCTGTTGGACGGCGGCGTATGGGCCAACAACCCGATCGCGTTGGCGGCGGTCGAGGCCATCACGTTGCTGGGGTGGCCGGCCAGCAGCCTGCGGGTGCTGAGCCTGGGTTGCGTCAACGAGGTTTACATGATCGGCGAGGCGCCCGGTTGGGGCAGTCTCGCGAAGGATGTGACCCGGCTGTTCATGGACGGGCAGTCGCATGGCGCGCTCGGCATGGTGAAGCTGCTCACCGGGCATCAGTACGAACGCGAGGCCATTTTTCGGTGCTGTCCCGACGTGCCGAAGGATTTTTTCAAGCTCGATGACACGCGCAAGATCGTGCAGCTCAAAGGCATGGGCGCGTCATCGGCCCGCAAAGAGCGCTCCCGCATTGAACCCGTTTTCCTTACGAACCCGGCCGAGTCGTTCGAACCCGTCTATGCGCTGAAAGGAATTGAGCCATGAATCAGATGTTCACAGCGCTCCCGCAGGCGCATCTGCTCTTGCGAAAGGCCGAGATTTACTCGCTTCTCGATCAGATTTGCCAGGCGTTGGAGTTGACTGCCGCCCAGCTTGAGGCTGCACGGACGAGCTACGAGGCTGTCGCGGAATGGCTCTCCGAGTCAGATAATCCTCTTCTGAAGTGGATTGATATTTATGCGCACGGCTCGACCGGCCTTGGCACGACTGTCAAGCCGATCGGGCGCGAGGATTTCGACGTCGACCTCATCTGCAAGGTGTTGCGCTTTACCGCCGATCGGCCGCCGGCAGAGTTGAAGCGCATTGTCGGCGACCGCCTGAAGGAGAACGCGCGCTACGCTGCCATGATCGAGGAGAAGAAGCGCTGCTGGCGCTTGAACTACGCGCGCGAATATCACTTGGACATCTCGCCAACGATCATCAATGCCAACTGCGGCAATGGCGGTGAGTTGGTTCCCGACAAGAAGCTGCGGGAGTTTAAGCCGACGAATCCGAAAGGCTACAAGGCGCTCTTTGAGCGCAGGGCAGCGTTGATGCCTACCTTGCGAGTGCAAAAGGCTCTCGCTGCCGAGGACCGTGCCGCCGTAGAGCCCTTTCCTGTGCATGGCACAGCCAAAGGTATCCTGCGGCGGACGGTGCAGATTCTCAAGCGACACCGCGATGTTCATTTTCTGGAGGTGGTCGAGGAGATCGCGCCGATCTCCATCATCATCACGACGCTCGCGGCCCAGTCGTATGAGTATTGCGTCAAGAGCTTTGTTTTCGATTCCGAACTCGACGTTCTGATCGCGACGGTTCGGCTGATGCCGCACTTTATCGATAAGCCGGTCGTCAATGGCCGGCGCATCTATGTGGTGGCCAACGAAACCACGGTCGGCGAGAACTTTGCCGAGCGCTGGAATACCGAGCCGGCTCGCGTCGCCGCCTTCTACGAATGGCATGCGAAGGCGCTGGCGGACTTAGAGGCACTGCCGGATTTGCAGGGCATCGACGTTATCGGCAAGAGCTTGGAAAGCAGCCTGGGGAGTTCGGTCGTGCGCAAAGTTATGGATGCCCGCACCGAGAGCATTTCGCAGGCGCGCACCGCCAAGAAGCTTTACGTAGCGCCGATGGTCGGGCTTACGCTGTCCAGTGCGGTCCATGCGACGCCGGTTCGCTCCAATACGTTCTTCGGGGACTAGGTGTTTTCGCGTGATCGCTCAGACCTGACGCCAGCGCAGCAGTTCATGTTTCTGCGCGCCAATCCGATTTGTGCGGGGATAGGCCGGTTGCACGCAACAGGCTTGATTTGGGATTATCGCCACAGGCCGACACCCCTCAGTCGCGAATACACCATGCGCATAAAATTCCAGCGCGGCGAAACGCCGAGCGTGTTCGTCACGGACCCCGATCTTTCAGCTTTGGCAGGCGGGCGGCCGCTGCCTCACGTCTATCACGACCCCCTGCGCCTATGCCTCACGTTGCCAGGGACGCGCGAGTGGGCTGGTACGATGCGGATCGATCAGACATTCGTACCCTGGGCAACAACGTGGCTCTATTATTTTGAGGAATGGCTGATCTCCGACGAGTGGAAGGGCGGCGGCAAGCATCCTGATGCAACTGATGACGAGCGTTATAGTCGACGGGTGCGCCGCGCTACGCGGTAACTGACCGAAGATTCGGCCTGTTGTAGGGTAGTGCCTGCTGTCCCCGCCGCCGTCGTCAGCCCGCTTTAATCTAGCTGGACTTCTCTCCATGTGTCGATTAGTCTCGACACATGGAATCAGAGCAAGCCATCCTCGCTTTCGCCGCGCTCGCCCAGCCGACCCGTCTAGACGTGTTCCGGCTCCTCATGGAGCACGAGCCTGACGGACTGCCTGCCGGCGAGGTCGCCCGGCAGATGGCCGTGCCGCACAACACCATGTCCACGCATCTGGCGATCCTTACCCGCGCAGGCCTGATCGAGGCAGAACGCCAGAGCCGCTCGATCATCTATCGCGCCAAGCTCGATGCCGTGCGTGCGCTCACCGGCTTCCTCGTCAAGGATTGCTGCGGCGGCCGTCCGGAGATCTGCGCGCCGCTGATCGCCGACCTTGCTCCCTGCTGTCCGCCAAAAAGGAAGATTGCCGCCAAGGAGACCGCCCGTGACTGACCGCATTTATAATGTGCTCTTCCTTTGCACCGGCAATTCCGCCCGTTCGATACTGGCCGAGAGCATCCTTTCCAAGGACGGCGGTGGTCGCTTCCGCGCCTTCTCCGCGGGGAGCCAGCCAAAGGGCGTGGTCAATCCCTTCGCGCTGAAGGTGCTGCGGAGCTTCGACTATCCGGCCGACGATCTTCGGTCGAAGAGCTGGGAGGAGTTCGCCAGGCCAGACGCGCCGGTGATGGATTTCGTGTTCACCGTCTGCGACAACGCCGCCGGCGAATCCTGCCCGGTCTGGCCGGGCCAGCCCATGACAGCGCACTGGGGCATCGAAGACCCCGCCGCGGTCGAGGGACCAGATATTCAGAAGGAAGCCGCATTCGTCGCCGCCTTCCGCTATCTCAAGAACCGGATTTCCGTCTTCACTGCGCTGCCGATCGCTAGCCTCGACTGCATGACGCTCGGCTCCAAGCTTGTCGAGATCGGTCAGTTGCAGGGCGCGACCAAGCCGCGCCCGAGCGCAGCGTGAGGCAAGACATGGACGTCATCATCTATCACAACCCGGATTGCGGCACGTCGCGCAACACGCTGGCGATGATCCGCAATGCCGGCATTGAGCCGCATGTCATCGAATATCTGAAGACGCCGCCGACACGGACGCTGCTCAAGCAGCTCATCGCACGCATGGACATCTCCGTCCGAGCCCTACTGCGCGAGAAGGGCACGCCCTATGCGGAGCTTGGCCTTGGTGATCCGGCCTTGACTGACGACCAGATTCTCGACGCCATGATGGCGCATCCGATCCTCATCAACCGGCCGATCGCCGTGTGTCCAAAGGGCGTGAGGCTTTGCCGCCCCTCCGAAGAAGTGCTCGCTCTCCTCCCGCCGCAGCAAGGTGAGTTCGTCAAGGAGGATGGCGAGCGCGTGGTGGACGAGCACGGCCGCCGTGTCGCGACGGCGTAAGGAAGATTCATGTCCACCTTTGAACGCTATCTCACGCTCTGGGTCGCTCTTTGCATTGTGGCAGGGATCGCGCTCGGGCATTTCATGCCCGGTGCGTTCCACGCCATCGCCGCGGCCGAGATCGCCAAGGTCAACCTGCCGGTCGCAGCCCTCATCTGGCTGATGATCGTGCCGATGCTGGTGAAGATCGACTTCGCCGCGCTCGGCCAGGTCAGGGAGCACTGGCGCGGCATCAGCGTGACGCTATTCGTCAACTGGGCCGTGAAGCCATTCTCGATGGCGGCGCTGGGCTGGTTCTTCATCGGGTATGTGTTCCGGCCGTACCTGCCGGCCGACCAGATCGACAGCTATATCGCCGGGCTCATCATCCTCGCGGCCGCACCCTGCACCGCAATGGTGTTCGTCTGGTCGAACCTCACCAAGGGCGAACCGCATTTCACGCTGAGCCAGGTCGCGCTCAACGACACGATCATGGTGTTCGCCTTCGCGCCGATCGTCGGCCTGCTGCTCGGCCTCTCGGCCATCATCGTGCCGTGGGATACGCTGGTTCTCTCCGTCGCGCTCTACATCATTGTGCCGGTGATCGCCGCCCAGATGCTGCGGCGCCGGTTGCTCGCGACCGGCGGCGAGCCGGCCTTGAAGCGGTTTCTGGACCGACTCCAGCCGTTGTCGCTGGTCGCGCTTCTCGCCACCCTCGTTCTCCTGTTCGGCTTCCAGGGCGAGCAGATTCTCGCGCAGCCGCTCATTATCGCGCTGCTGGCCGTGCCGATCCTGATCCAGGTCTATTTCAATTCCGGGCTCGCTTACCTGCTCAACCGCATCTCGGGCGAGCAGCATTGCGTCGCCGGCCCATCCGCCCTAATCGGCGCCTCCAACTTCTTCGAGCTGGCGGTCGCCGCAGCCATCAGCCTTTTCGGCTTCCAGTCGGGCGCCGCGCTCGCGACCGTGGTCGGCGTGCTGATCGAGGTGCCGGTGATGCTCTCCGTCGTCTGGATCGTGAACCGCTCCAAGGGCTGGTACGAGAGTGGGCACCTTAGAGAGCGAACGGCGACTACTTCGGTCGAGCTTCAAACCTCCAGAGGAGATGGCCGCGCAGGATAGCAAGCGTTGCAATGGCGCCGAGCCGAACTGTTACATTCAGTCCATTGGTCGTGCAGTGGCTCTATTCATGGATCAAATCTTAAAATGTTCTTCAATATGTTTTGGTGTCCAAGATCGATGGTTGAATATTCAGGCAGGCGCCGAATGAAAGCCAGGACCTGCCGTCTGCCCGACCGCCCGTAGGACACCGCCGCCTGTCATCGCGCCCTGAAACAATAGCAAATAGGTAGGCGCGCGTGCCTTGACCTATTCGCCCGAGGCCATTTGGGCGGCCACATTGCGCGAGATCAGCATCCCGATCAAGGCAAGGTCGGCACCGAACACTAGCATTATGTCCGCGTGAGTTTATGAATTGAACGTCTATGGCGGGGATGTCGAATCCGCATCCTTACTCGGTGCGCTCTTTTTTCTGGGGCTTGCTGTCGCCGTTCCACCGGGTATCTCGGCCTTCTCCGACAAATCTGCTTTCAGAACAGACGCTTTTAAGCGCGCGATACGATCCTGAATTTCTTCGGTCGACACCTCAATGCGCAACTTGTCCTGGACAAACTTCAGACGTGCCTCGCAGTCGCGAATAAGCTCCGCCCAGGATTTGATCCACACCTTGTGATTCGGTTTGTCGATAAACAATCCTCTCGGCCGATTTTCCTGGGTGATGCGCTGCTTGACGATATCGTCATACTCACTGGTCACGAGGTAAAAATTCCACTGCGTTGACGTGTTTATGAAATCCGGCTGGGAAAGAATGGCGTTGACATAATCCTCAAGCTGATCGACTTCCTTGCGCCCCACTTTGATCGAAGGCTTTTTCAACTCGATCAAGAGATACTCGCGATGATCGGGGCTCTCATTCGGAACGACACGACCCATAAAGGAATCGATACGGCCAATCTTTCCGTCGGGCTTGCGAACCGGGGTGCCTTTAACCCGCTTCGTGGCAATTTCCTCCGAGACGCGGTCCATGATCTGGGTCAGTCCCGCCTCCGCCATTGTCAGATGGAATCCTTCGCCGAACATCCACGTATTGTCGCGCATAAGCACGTCCAATTCGCCGCGCTCTTTAATGGTCCGACGATGCTTCGGCTCGAACACGATTTCGCGCAACACCTTCAACGCGACGATGCGGTTTGCGACGAGGCTCGATGCGGCTATGATATTGCCGAGTTCCGTTTGTTCGAGCAACTGCGAGAATTCATCCTGACGCACCTTCGGCAGATTGAACACCGCCTTCATAATTCGTGAAACGGATTCAGGATTGTTGCTCAATGCCTCCTTCAAAAGGCCAAGTGCGATTTTTTTGAGAGAGTTGTCGGCCTTCTTGAAGTCCTTCGAGTAAGACACCGCTGCGTGCGTCGCGATATCAAAGACCTGGCGCTCCTGGCGCTCGATTTCGTCGCGCGGGTCACCTTCATATGGATAGATGCCGGCGTTCTTCAGTTCCTGAATGAGTTCGCCTGATTTCTCCGCCTGCCGCGCACGAAAATAATCAGTGAGCTGGTCTCGGACATGTTCTAGGACACGCGCGAAGTCTGGATCGGTTAGTCCGTCGAACTCGAGAAGATTCGCCTTGGCAATTTCATTGAAAAATGGCGAGTATGCATAGGCAGAAAATTCAAAGCCGGGCGCTGTGACGTTTGCCGGAAGCGACCCGAGCACGACACCGCTCTCACCGCCGAAGTAGATCTTTCGACCCGTAATTCTGGGCTTCCATTCGATAACACGCAATGTGAGGTCGCGAACGACGCGGCCGGGGCAGATGATCGGTTGGCTTGGAAACTGGTGCGCGTGCTCGATCGTTCGTTCGGGGTCAACCGAACGGCCGTCGTAGACGATCTCCGTCTTGGGATATTGGAGGATATAGGGCGCAAACGTGGAATCAAACTCGGATCGTGCTTCTTCGCTGGTCAACCAATCGAAGGTGTCCTTCAGCGGGGCAAGCTCCACGATCGTACCGGTCGGCGTGGCGTCTGGCTCTTCCACCGGTTCCGAGACAGAGCTTGCGGACAGTTGGTCAGCGTCAATCTCGACCTTCAAGCGGTAGCGTTTGCCCTTCTCCTCGTAGACCGTATCCCACATGGCACGCCGCGCCAGCGAGAAAAAGCGAAGGCGTCCCTGTCCTTCCTTGCCGTGGATGGCGCGGCCGAGGACGGGCGTTCGGGCCGTATGCAATTTCCAGGATTCGCCGAGACTTTCAAAGTCGTGCTCGGCCCGCGTTTTGCTGATGCCCGTGCCATTGTCCCGAATGATGATGCTCTGAAGGCCACCTAAGGCATTGCGCACCAGTTCAACAGATGTGCGGGAAGAATCGGCGTCTAGCGCGTTCCAAACAAACTCTGCGATCGCCTTGATAAAGTCGCGTGTACTCGCGACTTTCTGAAGATGATCGTTCTTTGCCTTGAGTGTGAGAATAACCATTGTGATGCTGGCAAACTTGGACTGAAATCGAGCGAGCGACGCGGCCGATAAGATGGAGGTTACGCCGATCGCAACTAGGACGTCCATCGGGCAGCAACGGCGCAGTCGATGTTCATTATTCGTTCCGAAAACGGCGTGTTCGGCGGCGACGTTTGGCACGCGTGGCTGACCCTACCCCGCGCTCCCGCGCGAATCACGACCGGTTTCGCTGCCGCTCGTCGGACTGGATGGCAACAGCGCATTAGCAGCAAGCTCACGGGCTTGCGCTTCCCGATAGCGCCGTTCGGCACGGTAAAGCACCTTGTCGGTCACTCTGTCGGTCGTTCTCATTTCTTGAACACGGCGCCGCAGTGGTACGGTGGCAACTCGACCAAGGCCGTGCGCTCAAATCCCTCTGGCTCGACGACTGCGCCGACGATCTTGTCGATCTGTGCGCGCAAAGACTCTATGGCGGGCTTGGGCCGCAAGCTCGTTCTTGACCTCCGGGGACGGGTTCAATCTCATGTTCTCTATTTGTTCTTCTTTGGCGAGACGGAGTCAAGACGGATTCTGCGGGTGCCGGAGTTCCCTGCACGAACCCGCAACCGCAGCCTGAAACCTGAAAGGCCATCCGGCCAAGCGGCCGTTATTCTGGCACGCAGTTCGTGCCTGATGCTGACGGAAAGCCGCAAGCCGGGTCATGCCGCCGCGTGTTGGTCCGCGCACAAGAGGAGCCCCGTCATGTTGAGACTCGCCGCCGCATTCGCGTTGACTCTGGCCGCACGGCGGCCAAAGCGGAAAATTCCACTTCTGGATAATCGAAGGGCCCCTCGGTTGCCGCTGACATCATGACCAACATCGTGCCCGGCTTCGGCCATCCACAAAACGGGCGGATGGCGACGCGGACAATCAAGGACAGGCAATAGTCCCATGCGGGCAGCAGGATTTATTTGAACTGTCGCAACCCGGCGTAGCTCATCGTAGGTTGTCGAAAAAATACATGAAATGTTCGGCGCCGTTCACGGTCTCGGATGCTGCTTGAGGACAGGTCACGGCCGAATCAACATGGCCTCTTTGAACGCGTTGCGTAGCGTATTTAGCACCGGATTGATGTTGTCCGGCTTCCAGCAAACGATATAGCCGAGCCGCGTGGCGCCGTTACCGTCATGCAGCGGCCGGAAGACGACGCCGAGGCCGGTCAGGCCCGACGCGGACTCGCATTGCAGGCTGATGCCCTTGCCGCTGCCGACTTCGCTGAGGATGTTGTCGCGGTTCAAACGAAGCGTGTCGATCTGGGGATGATCGGACGGCGCCGCCAGATGGCGGAGCAGGATGTTGCGGATATCCGGACCAGGATCGTTGTGGCCGATGAGAAAGCGTTCGCCTTTCAGCTCAGGCCAATAGATGACGGTCTTTTCCGCAAGTCGATGGCCGTTCGGCAATGCCACCATGAGATGCTCTGACCAAAGCGCAAGCGACTCGAAGATCTCGCATTTGCCGGGATCGCCGAGGATGACCCCTGCATCGACGCGTCCCGAATGAAGGCCGGCGATAATCTCGGCGAATGGCACTTCGAGCAGGTCGAGATCAATGCCGGGAAAGCGTTCGCGAAAGTCGTCAATAAACGTGCGCAGCGCACCTTGCGAGAGTGACTTGTATAAGCCGACAACGATGCGCCCCAGCGTGCCGGCCCCGCTTGCTGTCGCGCGCTCGGCGAGACGATCGAAGTCCTCGATGATGCGTCGTGCGTCGACGACGAACGCCTCGCCAGCCGGCGTCAGACGTGCGCCTGCCGTCGATCGAACGAACAATTTGACCTTCAGCTCCTCCTCGACCTCCTTGATGCGCTTGCTGATGATCGGCTGCCGGACATTGAACTCGTGCGCAGCCGCGCTGAAGCTGCCGTTGCGGGCGGTGGCAACGATATAGCGAAGGTGGCGCAAGTCCACTTGGGTTCCTCCAGGTGGTCAGCGCGCCGCGGCAGGCGCGGGTCGCCTCACCACCACACAGATGTCCGGTCGTCGTCGCACGCCTTCAGATGGCATATTGCTCTGTGCGCTTGCGACAAACTGCAGTCCCGACCGCAGCATCACATATTCGAACGCGATCTCGGGTGGCGGACTGACGAGAACGGGACGCCACACCTCCGCGGTGACACCGGCGTAGGCGTTAACGGCCCCCCTCGAGCGGGGTAGGCAGCCGAAGGCATCGATTCCCCACGATGCGTCGACTCCTACTTCGAGTGCGCGCCACTGACCAATGCCCGCCGGCCAGTCGAGCGTCGTGCTCGATCGCATTTCCTGCATAGGCGCGCGGTGGATGGGCGTAGCCGACTCAACGCAATCGCAATGTTGCGTTCGGTCTGCGCCGCTATCCGCACGTCGTAATCGTTGGCAATCGCTTGGCCAACGAGATGATCGGTGGGGCCAACCGAAGGCCATATCGCATCCTCGTCGAGAAACATTGCGGTTTGCGCCGGCACTGGCGGACTAGCGGCGCGGACGCAGCAGAAACACGGCGTGACGCACGATCGGCAGCAGCAGTGTCGCCGAAGAGACGCCATTCCAGATGCTGTCGCCGACCAAGGCCGCGATCAGCCCCACGGTCAACAGCACGCCGATCACCAGCGGCCACACGGACCGGCGCTCGTAGCAGTTCCGCCTTTGATCCCCTGATGTGCATCTTATGGTCGGCGCCCTCGACGTGTTTTGCTAGTGGCGAAGAACTGCGGCTGGACCGCGCTCGACCAAGTCCCGTGGAAGTTCGATCTTGAAGATCGACCCGCCCTTGGACGAAGTCTGGTAGTGCACCTTGCCCCGATGTGCCTCGACGATAGCGCGCACGACGGCGAGGCCGAGTCCTGAGCCACCGTATTTGCGTGAGCGTGATGGCTCGACGCGCGTAAACGTTTCGAACGCATGCGCCGCAAAGTCCGGTGGTAGTCCCGGGCCTTCATCTGCAACCGTTATGATGACATTGTCGGCCTCCGAACGCAGGAGCACCGTTAGGCGTCCAGGCGTCGCGTGGCGGCGCGCATTGTCCAGAAGGGCGAGAAGTGCCTGGCGCATTCTCACGCCGTCGCATGTCATCCGAACGGACCCGGCCGTCACGTCGACCAGAAAACCGGCCTCGGTAAGCGAAGGCTGCATCGCGTCGACGGCGTGCCTGATCTCCTCCGCTAGATCGGTCGCCTCAAGATGCACCTCCAGTCGCTGGCTGTCGGACAAGGTGACGACGCGCAGGTCTTCGACCAACCTTGTCAGACCTTCGACCTGCGACAACAGATTCCGGAACAGTTCGTCGCTCGGCTCGAACACCCCGTCGATCAGTCCGTTCAGCCGTCCTCGCAAAATCGTTAGCGGCGTTCTCAGTTCATGAGCGATAGCAGCGTTCCACGACACAACTGCTTCGGCGGTATCCTGCAGTTGTTGGGCCATGGCATTGAAGTCGTCTACCAGTTGAGCCGTCTCGCCAACCGAACGATCGTTAGGCGACGCGCGCGCCGTGAGGTCGCCCGCAGTGATTTTCCTGGCCCCTTCCGCTAAAGAATTGAGCGGAGCGATGATGCGCCGGGTCAGACGGATCGCGACAAAGATCGCAACGATCAATCCGAGCAGAATAAAGAAAGCAAGCAGGGTAAAATCCCGCGCGTTCGGGAACGTAGGAGGCGGGCCGGGTGGCTCCGGATAATGATAATAGGTAAGAA
The DNA here is from genome assembly GCA_035556795.1 of Pseudolabrys sp. Classification (GTDB taxonomy): domain Bacteria; phylum Pseudomonadota; class Alphaproteobacteria; order Rhizobiales; family Xanthobacteraceae; genus Pseudolabrys. The sequence goes on from DATMEV010000046.1 coordinate 97,879, forward strand.
AGATTGCGTAGAAGAGGAAAGAGCCGACGAAGACGATCAAGGCCGCAATCACCGCGACGCTGCTCATCGACAGTATGATCTGCCGGCTCAAGCGATACCGTCTCATGGCGCAGCCAAGCGATAGCCGATACCGCGGACGACGGACATCATGCCCAGGGCACCCGCATCGTCGAGCTTGCGGCGGAGATTGCTAATGTGACTATCGACCGTTCGCTCAAGGGCATCGCCGCCCGGAAGGCAGGCGTCGACGAGTTCGCTTCGGCTGAACGCTCGTGTTGGCGCCTTCGCCATGTGGGCGAGAATGCGGAACTCAGTTAACGTCAGACTGAGCGAGGCCACGTCACCATCGTTCAACACCTTGGCAACATAGCTCTCAAGATCGATTTCGAGATTGCCGATCCTTTGGATCGCAACGCTGGTCGAAGAACCGGTCCTCCGTAGCACGGCTTTCGCGCGCGCGACGACTTCCACGGGATTGAACGGCTTGACCACGTAGTCGTCGGCGCCAAGGCGCAAACCTTGCAGTCGATCGATGTCCTGATCGAGCGCGGTGATCATGATGACGGGCGTGTCACCGCGCCGCCGTAGTTCGGCGAGCACCTCCCAGCCGTCGAGCTTCGGCATCTTGACATCGAGAAGAACGAGATCCGGTTTCAGCGCGGCATGATGATCGAGGGCGATCTTGCCATCAGCCGCGCCGACCGTCCGGAAGCCCTCGCGCGCCAGATAGGCGTCGAGGATCTTGGCGATCTCCGGCTCATCTTCGGCGATGAGAATCAATTCGTTCATGCGAACCGCCGCGCTTAAGGAATCCATGCGGTCCAACCAACCTCGCAGCAAAGTTCGACCGCCTGGTTCTGATCATTTTGCCTCGACGCCGAATGGCCACCGACCCCCGACCATAGTGGATGAAGTTCGCTCGCCGCCAGCCCGGGCAAGACGCGAGCCGACTCGCCAAGAATGTCGCTATATCGTTGATATCACAGTCATAATAGTCTCGCATACGCGCTTTTTGCGATCGAATGCGGCCGCCCTCTCCATCAAATCTCCATCAGAACTCGACCGAACACCAATGTGATCCCGATATCGGTTGCCAGCGTCCGTTCATTTGCAATGGGGCCGGCAAACTTCCCGGCCATATGGAATCTCATGACGTTCCGTTCGAGATTTTTAATACTGTCGGCGGCGGTCACTGCTCTCACTCTCGCGGCGTGTGGGCAGGAGCAGCAAGCCTCCAAGAGTGCCGCGGCGCAAGCCAATCGGCCCCAGGTCAGCGTGGTGACGCTGCATCCGCAGTCCGTGAGCATCACTGCCGAATTGCCAGGACGGATTTCCGCCTCGTTGGAGGCCGAAGTACGCCCGCAGGTCGCAGGCATCATTCAAAAACGCCTGTTTGAGGAAGGCAGCGAGGTTGCGGAGGGCACCGCGCTGTACCAGATCGATCCCGCACCCTATCAGGCAACGTATGACAGCGCGGTCGCCGCGCTGAGGAAGGCCGAGGCCTCGGTGCCGAGCGCCCAGGCCAAGGTCGAACGCTATCAGACCTTGATCAAGCAGAACGCTGTCAGCAAGCAGGACCTCGACGATGCGCTTGCAACCCACTTGCAGGCGCAGGCTGATGTCGCTTCGGCGAAGGCCAGCGTCGCAACCGCCAAAATCAACCTCGACTATACGACCATCAAAGCACCGATCAGCGGGCGCACCGACAAGTCGTCGCTGACGCCCGGCGCGCTGGTAACCGCGAGCCAGACGACGGTGCTTACGACGATTCGCACGCTCGATCCCGTTTATGTCGACGTCACGCAGTCAAGCACGAACCTGCTCAACTTGCGGCAGGCGATCGATGCTGGTCGCATCAGGCTCACGGGACCGAATGTGACCATAAATCTGAAGCTCGAAAACGGTACGATCTATCCGCTGTCCGGCAAACTGGAATTTGCCGAGGCCAATGTCAGCACCTCGACCGGCACCTTCACCGTGCGAGCTGTCTTTCCCAATCCGAAACGGCTGCTGCTGCCAGGGATGTATGCGCGGGCGATTGTCGAGGAAGGCGTAGCGCCGAACAGCTTCCTTGTCCCGCAGCGCGCGGTCACTCGCAACACCAAAGGCGAGGCAACCGCGATGTTCCTGGGCAAGGACGACAAGGTCGAGGAGCGCACGCTCACCGCCGGGAGCAGTATAGGCAATAACTGGCTGGTGACGAGCGGGGTCGAGGATGGCGATCGGGTCATTGTCGAGGGTTCGCAATTCGTGCAGGCCGGCCAGCCGGCGATCGGGGCCGAGGCGGTCATCGACGACACGACCGGCGAGATCAAGGAACGTGCGGCGGCCACCTCCCCTGCCCAACCAGGAAGTGCCCGCCAATGATTTCGGTATTCTTCATCAAGCGGCCGATCTTCGCCTGGGTCATCGCCATCGTCATTATGCTCGGTGGCGGCCTTGCCCTGAGGTCGCTGTCGATCTCGCAATATCCGAATATCGCACCGCCGACCGTGCGCATGACGGCTACGTATGCCGGCGCCGACGCGCAGACGGTCGAGAACTCTGTAACCAAGATCATCGAACAGGGCATGACCGGTCTCGATAACCTTGATTACATGACGTCGACGTCGACCTCGACCGGGCAGGCGCAGATCACGTTGACGTTTACCAACAAGGCCGATCCCGACGTCGCGCAGATGCAGGCGCAGAACAAGCTGCAGCTCGTCACCTCGCAATTGCCGACGACAGTCCAGAACACTGGCATCACGGTCACCAAGTCGTCGAGCAGTTTTCTCATGGTTGTCGGTTTTGTCTCGACCGACGGCAAAATGACAGACACTGACCTTTCCGACTTCGTCAAGAGTTCGCTCAACGACACGCTCAAGCGCGTGAATGGCGTCGGCGATACGCAGATCTTCGGCTCGGGCTATGCCATGCGCATCTGGCTGGATCCGGACAAGCTCGCCAAATACGCCCTGACCCCAGGCGACGTCTCGACGGCGATCGAGGGACAGAACACTCAGGTCTCGGCCGGTCAGCTCGGTGGCCGCCCGGCCCGCAAAGGCCAGCAACTCAATGCAACAGTCACCGCGCTCAGCCGTCTGCAAACCCCCGAGCAATTCCGCAATATCATCCTGAAAAGTACGACGAACGGCTCGCTCGTTCGAATTAACGATGTCGCCACGGTTGAGCTCGGAGCGGAAGACTACACCTCGTCCTCGACCCACAACGGCATGCCGGCGACCGGGCTTGCCATCAATCTGGCGACCGGCGCGAACGCGATAAACACGGCGGCGGCCGTCAAGGCGGCCATCGCCGAGCTGGAGCCGACCTTTCCGAAGGGCGTGAAGGTCGTCTATCCGTATGACACGACGCCTTTCGTAGAGATTTCGATCAAGGAGGTGGGCCGCACACTCGTCGAGGCCATCGTCCTCGTCTTTCTCGTCATGTTGGTGTTTCTTCAGAACATCCGCGCGACCCTGATTCCGACCATCGCCGTTCCCGTCGTTCTGCTCGGCACGTTCGGCGTGCTTTCTGTCTTCGGCTATTCGATTAACACCTTGACGATGTTTGCCATGGTGCTCGCCATCGGTCTTCTTGTCGACGACGCCATCGTCGTGGTCGAGAATGTCGAGCGCGTCATGCACGACGAAGGACTTTCACCGCGTGAGGCGACCATCAAGTCGATGGGCGAGATCACCGGCGCGCTGATTGGCATCACCACGGTGCTATCGGCGGTATTTGTGCCGATGGCCTTTTTCGGCGGCTCGGTCGGCATCATCTATCGCCAGTTCTCCATAACGATCGTCTCGGCCATGGTGTTGTCGGTGCTGGTCGCGCTGATCCTTACCCCGGCGCTTTGCGCGACGATCCTGCGTTCGCCCAAGCCGCACGACGAGAAGAAGGGGCTGTTCGGCTGGTTCAATCGCGTGCTGGATCGCGGCACCGATCTCTACTCCAGCGGCACCTCAACGCTTCTGCGACGCTCGTGGCGCGGGCTTGCGGCCTTCATCGTCGTCATCATCGCCATGGGCTTCCTGTTCACGCGCTTGCCGAGTTCGTTTCTGCCGCAGGAAGACCAGGGCATTCTCATGGTGAGCGCGCAATTGCCCACCGGCGCCACCGCCGACCGCACCGAACGCGTGCTTGCCCGAGTCACTCGGCATTTTCTTGACGAGGAGAAAAGTGCTGTCGATGGCGTCATGACCGTTACCGGCTTTGCCTTCTCTGGCCAGGGTCAGAATGTCGGAATGGCTTTCGTGCGGCTGAAGGATTTCGACGAACGCAAGACAACTGATCTCTCCGCGAATGCGGTCGCCGGGCGGGCCATGGCCGCGTTCGGGCAGATCAAGGATGCCCGGGTGTTTGTCATGGCGCCGCCCGCGATCCAAGGCATGGGCACCAGCAATGGTTTCGACGTCTATTTAAAAGACGTCACCGGCGCCGGCCACGACAAGCTCATGGCTGCGCGCGATCAACTCCTCGCTTCGGCCCGACAAAGCAAGCTGCTTAGCGGCACGAGACCCAACGGCCAGGAGGATTCGCCGCAATTCTCCGTGAGCGTCGATCAGGAAAAGGCGAGCGCGCTTGGCATCACACTTTCTGACATTAACACAACTCTGTCGACCGCCTGGGGCAGCACCTATGTGAACGACTTCATCGACCGCGGCCGGGTGAAGAAAGTCTATCTGCAGTCCGCTTCCGACTTTCGGATGCAGCCCGAGGATCTCAGTCGCTGGCAGGTCCGCAATTCGGACGGCACGATGGTGCCATTTTCTACCTTTGCTGCCGGACGCTGGACCTTCGGCTCACCACGCCTGGAGCGATACAATGGCTCTCCGGCCATCGAGCTTCAGGGCGACGCGGCGGCGGGCACGAGCTCCGGGACCGCGATGGATGAGATCGCCCGCCTCGTCAAAACACTGCCGGCCGGCTTCACGTATGAATGGGCTGGCCTCTCGCGCCAGGAACAGTTGTCGAGCAATCAGGCAACGTCGCTCTATGCGATCTCGATCCTTGTCGTCTTTCTCTGCCTGGCAGCGCTCTACGAGAGCTGGTCGATCCCCTTCGCCGTCATGTTGTCGGTTCCGATCGGCATTTTCGGCGCGCTCGCCGCCGCAACCCTGTTCGGGCAGACCAATGACGTCTATTTCAAAGTCGGCTTGCTGACGACAATCGGATTGTCAGCGAAGAACGCCATCCTGATTGTTGAGTTCGCGATCGCGCATCAGGCGGCTGGGTTGGGATTGTTCGAGGCTACGCTTCTCGCCGCCAAGCAGCGTCTGCGCCCCATCCTGATGACCTCCCTCGCGTTCATCCTTGGCGTCACGCCGCTGGCGATCGCGAGCGGCGCCGGATCGGGCGCGCAGAACGCCATCGGTACGGGCGTCATGGGCGGAATGATCGCCGCCACCTTCCTTGGCGTGTTCATGATTCCCTTGCTGTTCGTCACGGTTCGCCGAATTTTCAAGGGCGAGCGCAAGGACGATGCCGCGCAGAGCCCGGCGACGACAGTCGCCGGGATCGGAGGTTGACAGCCAATGCTGGACGAAACCGATCCGCCGCGCACCGCAAGTACCCGCTCCGGTAGCGGACCTGCAAAGATCGCTTCAAGGCCAACGACTATACTTCCTCCGCGATCCGTTGCCTTGCTCGTGACGGCATCGCTGCTTGCGGGATGCGCCGTCGGGCCTGATTATCGGACGCCTCTAGTTCCGACGCCTGCCAGTTGGAGCAAAGCGGCGTCCACGACATCGCCGAAGCCGCCGCGCTTGTCGCAGTGGTGGACAAGGCTACGCGATCCCCTCCTTAACGAGCTGATCGAGGACGCGGTCGTCGGCAATCTCGACGTTGCGACGGCCATGGCGAAAATTCGTCAGGCGCGCGCGACCTATCGGCAGGCGGTCGGCGCGCTGTTTCCAACGTTGACCAACTCCGAGTCGGTGCAACGAACCAACGAGACGTCATCTTCGTCGAGTTCGTCGACGACGTCATCGGGCGGCGCTATGGCTCCGTATACGCTCTATCAAGCCGGGTTCGACGCAAGCTGGGAGCTCGATCTTTTCGGCGCCAATAAGCGCGCGGTCGAAGCCGCCGGGTACGGCGTTGAGGCGTCGGAGGACAGCTTGCGCTCGACCTTGCTGACGCTGGTCGGCGATATCGCGTCCAACTATGTTCAGGCGCGTGGCTACCAGGCACGCATCGCACTTGCCCGCCGCACCGCCGCTTCGCAAGCGGAGACTGCCGAGATTACGCGCAGGAAATTTGCCGCTGGCTCGACGTCGGCCGTGGACGTCGCCAACGCGGCGGGACAGGCGGCGAGCACACGAGCGACGATCCCGACACTCGAGACGTCCTACGCGCAAACCGTTCATCAATTGTCCGTGCTGACCGGTCGCGCGCCCGCCGACCTCAACTCTAAACTGGCCAAGGCGACGCCTATCCCGACGCCCAGGCTACCGATTCCGGTCGGTATCCCCGCGGAGGTGCTGCTGAGCCGTCCCGATGTCCGGCTTGCCGAACGTCAATATGCGCAATATACCGCCAAGATCGGCCAGGCCGAGGCCGCGCTCTATCCGAGCGTCAGCTTGACGGGAAGCATTGCGACGGCCGGAACGAAGCTTGGCGACCTTGGTAAAAGCTCGTCCATCAGTTGGGCCTTTGGTCCCACCCTGACCGTTCCTATCTTCAATGGGGGTCAGTTGCGAGCTGCGGTCGACATCGCGGAGGCCGAACGTGACCAGTATTTCATCGCTTATCGGTCTTCTGTCCTGACGGCCTTGAAGGACGTCGAGGACGCAATCGTCGCGCTCGCGAAGGAACGGTCGCGCGTGAGGGAATTGGCCGCTTCGGCCACCTCCTATCGTCAGGCCACCACCCTATCCCGCGCACTTTATCAGGCCGGCACAGCGAGCTTCCTCGACGTCCTGACGGCGGAACGCTCGCTCTACACTGCCGAAGATTCGCGCCTCGAAAGTCAAGTTCTCATCACGACCGACTACATCGCTCTCAACAAGGCCCTCGGCGGCGGATGGAACGGCATGATCGACGCCTCGAAACCCGAAGTCGTCGATACGAATACAGGTCCTCATCTTCTGCCGGTCCGAGATCGCCAGCCGCCGCCATGAGTCGAGAGTGTTCCCCCGTGCGCGCGCGATCGAGCAAAACACCGACGGTTGACTCTCAGCGAGACTCCAACCGGCTTATGTCATCCAGAGCAAAAGAAGGACTAGACCGATGATTCAGACACTCACGCGCTACGCTCCGTACGGGTTGGCTTTGTTGCGGATCGTCACTGCTTTGCTTTTCATCGAGCATGGCACTCAAAAGCTCTTTGGTTTTCCAGCGATGCAAGCGACCGCCCAGGGTGCCCCGAGCGGCGGCCTTTCCCTCATCATGCTGATTGGCGGCCTTCTTGAGGTCGGTGGCGGCGCCGCGATCCTCATCGGCCTCTTCACCCGTCCCGTGGCTTTCATCCTCGCAGGCGAGATGGCGGTCGCATATTGGTTCATGCATGTGCCGATGGGAGGTTTTTTCCCGATCAACAACGGCGGCGACTCAGCCATCCTGTTCTGCTTCGTCTTTCTATATCTCGTCGTTGCCGGGCCGGGAGCTTGGAGCGTCGATGTCGCACTGAAACGCGAAGGGGCAAGATGAGGCGGCCTACCGTCACCGCACGTCTGTCGCGATCCACGACCCTCACTGAGCAGCAGTGGCGCTCTCTTTCTTGCGAGGAATTGTGCACCGCCTGCTCCGCGACGGCTTTGAGGCGGAAGGGTTATGCCTGAGTACGCCGAAACTGCGCCCTCGCCTTGCGGAATGCCTTATCCGTCGCCATGAAGCGCTGAAGCATCGGGACGACCAGCTTGATGGGATCTGGTGCGGTGGCGTTGCCGCCGCCGCGGGCCAGCACCTCGGCGTAAGCGGTCAGGTCTCGGTAAACCGCACCGGGGAATTTGACCGTGCGGCTGACCGGCTTGTCGTCCTCGATCGTCTCCAGCTTGAGCTTGGTCATGACGGTTCCTTCGCCGCCCCATAGGGCTGCAATATCAAGTCGCGATTGACGATCACGCGAACCGGGAAGCCCGGCCGGATGGTGAGCGTTGGCTGAATGTTGAGCTGGCGGCGGATGAGCTGGCGGCCAACATCGGAGGCGGTGTCCTGGCCGCTCTGGCGGATCGCTCGCGCGATTTCGTTCTGGTTGTTGCTTGATCCGATCTCGGTGCCGACACCAAGCAAGGTCGCCAGAATCGCCGCCCTGAAAAGCTGACCCCAATGATAGTCGACGTCGTCCTCAAGCCCGGAGTAACCTTCAGCGTCAGCGCCCGGCTGCCGCTCCAGCACGATCGACGTGCCGTTGGGCATGATGATGCGATTCCAGACCAGCAGCACGCGCGACTGCCCGAACGCAACCTGGCTGTCGTACTGACCGATCAGTCGCGCACCCTGCGGGATGAGAAGTTGCTTGCCGGTCGGGGTGTCGTAAACCTGCTCCGTCACCTGCGCGGTGATCGTTCCAGGCAGGTCGGACTTGATGCCGGTAATCAGCGCGGCGGGAATGACCGTCCCGGCCTGCACGACATAGGGCGACGCCTTCTCCTGTACGCGATCAGGCGTAACCGTGCGTCGATCGACGGCGGCATTGACGAAGGCGAGTTTGCGATCCTGCATGTTCTGCGCGGCGCCGGGATCGAGCGGCGGCGTTTCGGTCGGTAGCGTGAGGCCCGTTGTCGGATCGATACGGCCGACGGCAGCGGCCGTTGGTGTGACCGATGCTTGCACACCGCGGCTGTCGGTGAACACCTTGGCGACGCGCGCGGCTTCGATCTCCGCAAGACGGCGCTGCTCCGCCGGATCGGCGCGCGGCGTTCTTATATCTGGTGCGATGACGGGCTTGCCTTCATCCTGCGCACTCAGGATCGGGCGGCCCAGGTCGCCCGGCAGCGCCGGGCCAAGCCTGGGAATGCCGGTGTAGTCCTTCGGCAGGCCGGCGAGTCCATCGGCCGGCGTGCGGTTCTCGGTATTGTAGAGTTCGTTGGGCGACTGACTGCCACGCCGGTTGGCATCGAGCGCCCAGAACAGCGCGGCCATGATGGCGACGGCGCTGACGCCGCCGAGCGTGATGAGCACCTTGCGCGACAGGCGCGTGACGCGCGGCTGTTCGGGCCGCAAGCGCAGCTCGACGCGGACGTCGCCGGGAGGCGGAGTTTGTGCGTCGGTCATCAGAACAACCTCGGGCTAAACCGCCCCGGGCGGCCGTCGGTGCGGACGATGCGCACACGTTTCTCGCTGTCCTTGTCGCCCAGCCTGAGTTCGGCAGCGGCAAAGAGACGATCGACGACATAGTAGTTCTGGCGGGCGCGGTAGTTGACCAGCTCGGAATTGCCGGACGGTCCGATGACGAACAGAGGCGGCATCTCGCCCTGACCGATCCCCGACGGAAACTCGATATAGACCTTGTTGCCGTCGTCGAAGGCGCGCAGTGGCCGCCACGGCGCGCTGTCGCCCTCGACCTGATAGCGGAAGTTCAGCTTCGAGATGTCGACGCCGCTGGCGACCGGCTGCATGAGCGCGGCCTGCTGGTTCTGCCGGCGCAGCGCGATCAACTGGTCCTGCGGATACTGCCACGACACCGAGGCCATGTAGGTCTTTTCGGTCGAGCGCAGCTCCATGTGATAGGTGCGCAGGTTGGTGTTGATGACAAGGTTGGTCTGAAGGTCCGGCCGCGTCGGCTTGACGAGAATGTGGACCTGCGCGGTCTGGCCGGACCCGCTGAGCGTATCGCCGACGATCCAGCGCACGGTGTCGCCAGCGGCGACGGGACCGGCGCCGACAAGCTGTTCGCCCGGCTGAAGCGCGATGTCCGTGACCTGGCCGGGGGCAGCATAGACCTGATAGAGCGCGCCGACGACGAACGGATAGACCTGCACGGCGTTGATGAAGCCGTTGCGCACCGGCTGCATGCGCGCCGCTTCATTGGCCTGCGCGACACGCTTCTTGGGATCGGCGGGCTCGGGCTTGGTCTTCGCGGCATTGACGGGTTTCAACTGACCCGGCAGCGGCAACGGCTTCGGCAGTTCGACGACCTTGACCGGCCCGACCGGATCGGCGCTGAGCACGGCCGGCGCGGCATCGTCGTAGTCGATGTCCGGCGGAATGAACCTGTTGGCGCAGCCGGCGAGCGCTGTCGTCGCCAGCATCATGACGATCAGCGCCGGCGTAGCATTCTTTCTGTTGTCCCCCATTACCCCATCTCCTTCGACCAGTTGATTGCGTTGACGAACACACCGAGCGGATTGGCGCGCAGCTTGTCGGCGGTGCGCGGCTGCTGGATCACGACGGTCAGGATGGCGGTCCAGCGTTCGGTGCCGGAGAGCTGGCCGTTCTCGTAACGACGCTCCAGCCAGGCGATGCGAAAGCTCTCCGGCGAGGCGCGGATGACGCTCGATATCTCGACGGAAACTTGCTGCTTGCCGACTTTCGTGAACGGATCGTTGCCGCGCGCGTAATCGTTCAGCGCGATCGCGCCGCGATCGGTCGCGTAGTCGTAGGCGCGAAGCCAATTTTGGCGCACGATGACGGGATCGGCCGGAATGCTGCGCACCTGCTCGATGAAACGTGCCAGATGCCATGCGATCTGCGGATCGGTCGGCCGATAATCGGCGACGGCGGACGCGACGGCTTGCGCCTCGCCGAACTTGTCGACCTGCACCACCCAGGGAACGACCGTGCCTTGCGTCGATTGCCAGACCAGCGCGGCCGCGAATCCGCCGGCGAGCGCCAGTGAGCCGAAGGCCATCAGCCGCCAGTTCTTCGCCTGCACACGCGCAGAGCCGATGCGCTCGTCCCAAACCTGCGCGGCTTTCAGATACGGGGTCTCAGGCTCGGGCGTGCGCGCGTAGCGCACCGAAGGTCGGCGGAAGAGATTCATTTGTGGTCATCCTGATGGAGAGAAACGGACATTGATCCGCCGCCGTGATCGCCGGAGCGCACGGCATGGGCAGCGGCAGTGGCGCCGTGGCTCATGGTCTGGCTGCGCTTCATGCGCGCGGCCCAGGCCGGCGGCGCGCCAGATGCCGACGGCGATTGAGTGGCCGAAGCGCCCGCGGCCGCTGCGGAAGAGGATTGTCCGCCCGTGGTCGCAGCGCGGCCCGCGGCGTAACTGGATTTGAGGGACTCGGCGGCACGCGACGCGGCCTGCCGCACGGGCTGGATCGCGGCGGATGCGCCTACCTTGGCGACGCCGCCGAGACCGCCTGCCACGGCGCCCATGCCGGCATGACCGGATGCGCCGCCGCTATACGCGCCGGATGTGGCGCCGGCGAGATGCGCGCCGCCGCGCGCCGCGGCGGCCGTCACACGTCCGCCAGCTCCGATGGCGGCGGCGCCCCCACCCAAGGCCGCGCCCGCTCCCATGACACCGGCCGCGCCGGTGCCCGCGGCGGCAAGTCCGGTGCCGACGGCCGCCCCTGCCCCGAGTTGTGGTGCGCCGGAGACCAGGCCAGTGGCGATGCCGGGGCCGAAGATCGACAATCCCATCAGCGACAGCGCACCCAGCACGAGCGCGAGTGCGTCGGTGATGGTCGGCGTACCGGAGAATCCGGAGGTGAACTCACTGAACAGGCCGGAGCCGATACCGACGATGACGGCGAGTACGAGAATCTTGACGCCGGAGGCGACGATGTTGCCGAGCACTTTTTCGGCGAGAAAGGCGGTCTTGTTGAACAGCGCGAACGGGATCAGCACGAAGCCCGCGAGCGTGGTCAGCTTGAACTCGATCAGCGTGACGAAGATCTGGACCGCGAGAATGAAGAAGGCGATGAGCACGATCGCCCAGGCGATCATCAGCACCATGATCTGTACGAAGTTTTCGAAGAAGGAGATGTAGCCCATCAGGTCGCCGGCGGCCTTGAGGATGGGATTGCCGGCATCGATGCCGACCTGCGCGACGCGGCCGGGCTGAAGCAGCGTATCGGCCGAGAGCGACGAACCGCCGGCCTTCAGGCCGAGACCGCTGAAGGATTGGAAGACGATGCCGGCGAGCCGGTTGAAATTGCCGATGATGAAAGCGAAGAAGCCGATATAGAGCGTCTTCTTGATGAGACGCGCAATCACGTCTTCATCGGCGCCCCAGGCCCAGAACAGGCCCGCCAACGTGATGTCGATCACGATCAGCGTGGAGGTGAGAAATCCGATCTCGCCACCGAGCAGGCCGAACCCGCTGTCGATATAGCGGGTGAAGGTCTCCAGAAAGCGGTCGATGACGCCGGCGTTCATGGCCGCGACCGCTCCGCATCGCCTTCAAGGAAATGACGGCGGCTGTCGGCCCACGCCTTCTTGCACCCGGCGTCGTCGAGCGCTGCGGCGCCGATCTCGCGGCAACGGAGCAATTCGCTTGAGGAAGGCTCACTGCTCTGCGGTTGAACGGTAGGCGGAGCTTCTTCCGTGGCATTGGGCCGAAGCGCGATCGCACACGCCACCATGACAACGGCGACGGCAAGAACGGCAACGACCCTGGCGGCGAGTTTCCAGTCCATGTTCACGCCCTCAATTGTGGAACATACGGACAGTGGTGGGGCTGTAGCTGCTTCCCGTCAGGAACCGGCCGAGTTGCTCCCGCGCCTGTTCTTGGGCCGCGGCTTGCCGCGACTTTTCGAGAGCATTGGCCCTCCCCTGCGCAGCCAGCATCGCGGTGAGATCGGCGAGCTGGCTGGTCTGGACGCCGAGAAGCTGATTGCCCGCCTGCGTCGCCTGAAGAATGCCGACCGCCGATTGGCTGGAGGCGACCAGCGTGCCGGTCTGAGAGCGCGTGCTATCGAGATTTTGCACGGCGACGGCGCCGGCCTTCAGCGAATGCTCGTAGGCCGACAACGATTGCTGCCAGCGCTCGCGTGCGGAGGTGATGAGCTGCGCGTCGGACTTGCCGACCGCGAAGTTCTGGAAGGTCGACGAGAACTGCGACTCGATATTGCTGACGTTGTAGGCAAGCCGATCGGCTTCGCCCATCAGCCGCTTCATCTCGGTGAAGTTGCCCTCGATCTGGGAGAGAACCGACGTCGGCAGGCTGGCGAGTTGCCTGGCCTGATTCAACAACATCTGCGTCTGATTGGCGAGCGACGTGATCTGGTTGTTGATCTGCTGAAGCGCCCGTGCCGCCGTCAGGACATTTTGCGTGTAGTTCGACGGATCGAACACGATCTGCGCCGAAGCAGGCGCGGCAACCAAGGTAATGCCGATGGAGAACCCGCCAGCGGCAAGTATTCGGCGCAGGCGAGCGGATCGGGACATTGCTTTCATGACGGCGTCTCCTGTTCTGCTGGATCGACGGAAACCGGCCGGTCCGCCGCGGCGGACGAGTCGATGACGTTGGCGAGGTTGGGAATGAGGTCGGCGGCCCAAGCGAGGTCGTTGGCGTAGAGCCATGCTTCGAGGAAGTACGGCCGTGCGCCATCGCGCAGCAGCTCGTCGATCAGGGCGTGCGCGGCCTTATCGGATGATGCACAGAGTGCGAGAGCCACCGCTCCCAGGCCAAGCTCGAACAGGCGGTTACCGCGCCGCGACTGGCAGTAGTAGTCACGCTTCGGGGTCGCCCGCGCGATGATCTCGATTTGCCGCGCGTTGAGACCGAACCGCTCATAAACGGCGGTGATCTGCGGCTCGATCGCCCGTTCATTGGCGAGGAAGATGCGGGTCGGACAGCTCTCGACCAGCACGGGCGCGATCGGCGACGCCTCAATGTCAGCGAGCGACTGCGAAGAGAAAACGACGCTGACATTCTTCTTGCGGAGCGTCTTCAGCCATTCCTTGATCTTGTCGGCGAAGCCACCGTCGTCGAGCGCGCGCCAGCCCTCGTCGATGATGAGCAGGCTCGGTCGTCCGTCGAAACGCGCTTCTATGCGGTGGAAGAGATACGAGAGGACGGCAGGCGCAGCCTTGGTGCCGACAAGTCCTTCGGTCTCGAAGGCTTGAACGTTCGCCGTGCCGAGATATTCGTGCTCGGCATCGAGCAACCGGCCGTGCGCGCCGCCGATGCAGTATGGCCGCAGCGCCTGCTTCAGCGCCGTGGATTGCAACAGCACGGTCAGGCCAGTGATAGTGCGCTCCTCGACCGGCGCCGAGGCGAGCGAGGTCAGCGCCGCCCAGATGTATTCCTTCACGTCCGGCGTGATGGTAACGCCCTCGCGCAGGAGGATGTCGACCAGCCAGTCCGCGGCCCAGGCCCGTTCGGGAACGTGATGGATAAGGGCGAGCGGCTGGAGCTGAACGGACGTGGACTCGGCGTCATCGGTCAGCGAGCCTCCGAGGTCCTGCCAGTCGCCACCCATCGCCAAAGTCGCGGCGCGGATGCTGCCGCCGAAGTCGAAGACGAAGACCTGGGAATCGCGATAGCGCCGAAACTGAAGCGCCATCAATGCGAGGAGCACCGACTTGCCGGCCCCGGTCGGACCGACGATCATGGTATGGCCGACGTCGCCGACATGGAGCGCGAAGCGAAACGGCGTCGCCCCCTCCGTTTTGGCGTAGAACAAGGGCGGCGCGCCGAGATGCTCGTCCCGCGCCGGTCCGGCCCAGACCGCCGACAGCGGCATCATGTGCGCGAGATTGAGTGTCGAGATCGGCGGCTGACGGACGTTGGCGTAAGTCTGGCCGGGGATCGAGCCGAGCCAGGCCTCGATCGCGTTGACGCCTTCGACGATGCAAGTGAAGTCGCGCGACTGGATGACTTTCTCGACCAGGCGCAGCCGTTCGTCGGCGACGGTGCGATCGGCGCTCCACACCGTGACGGTCGCGGTGACATAGACTTCGCCGACCTGATCGGAGCCAAGATCCTGCAGGGCCGCATCCGCATCGGCCGCCTTATTGGCGGCATCGGTGTCCAGCAACACCGACTGTTCGTTCGTCATCACTTCTTTGAGAATGGCGGCGACGCTCTTGCGCTTGGCGAACCACTGCCGGCGAATCTTCGTGACGAGCCGTGTGGCGTCAGTTTTGTCGAGCATGATCGCGCGGGTCGACCAGCGGTAGACGAAGGCGAGCCGATTGAGGTCATCGAGGATTCCCGGGAACGTCGTGGTTGGGAACCCGATGACCGTGAGCGTGCGAACATGGAAATCGCCAAGCCGCGGCTCCAGCCCGCCGGCGAGTGGCTGATCGGCCAAGAGCGCGTCGAGGTGCATCGGCGTCTCTGGCACGCGCACGCGATGTCGCTTCGTCGAGATCGTCGAATGCAGGTAGGTCAGCGTCTCCGAGTCATCGAGCCAGTCGGCTTCCGGCACAAAGCCTTCGACCAGATTGAGCACGCGGTCAGTGCGATCGACGAAACTCTTCAGCAGCTCCCACGGATCAACGCCACTGTGCTCCCGGCCCTCGTAGAGCCAGGCTTCCATGCGCGAGGCTTCTTCAGCCGGCGGCAGCCAGACGAAGGTGAGGAAGTAGCTCGACTCGAACAGGACGCCCGAGTCCTCGAACTGCTCGCGGCGCTCGATGTCGACAAGCGCGGATGCGGATTCCGGGAACAGGCTTTCCGGATAGTCGGTGGCAGGATGGCGCTGCGCCTCGACGAAGATCGCCCAGCCGGAGCCGAGCCGGCGCAAGGCGTTGTTGAGGCGCGCCGTCGTGCCGACCAGCTCGGCCGGCGTGGCGCTGTCAAGGTCCGGGCCGCGGAAGCGCGCCGTCCGTTGGAACGATCCATCCTTGTTGAGAACGACGCCCGGCGCGACCAAAGCAGCCCAAGGCAGGAAGTCCGCGAGTTGCGCATTCTTCTTCCGGTATTCGGTGAGGTTCAGCATCGGCGCGCCTCACACGTCCATGTGCGCCGGATAGCGCAGGTGCCGCCGCCCCACGTCGACGAACTGGGCGTCGCGCTTGGCGGCCCACACGGCCGCGAAATGCCCGATGGCCCAGATCACGAGACCGGCGATCCATAAGCGCAGGCCGAGGCCGACCGCGCCGGCAAGCGTGCCGTTCGCGATGGCGACCGTGCGCGGGGCGCCCCCGAGCAGGATTGGTTCGGTCAACGCGCGATGCACCGGCGCGAAGAAGCCGCGGACGTCTTCTTCCATCAGACCAGCGCTCCGCCGCCAAAGCTAAAGAAGCTGAGAAAGAAGGAGCTGGCCGCGAAGGCGATGCTCAAGCCAAAGACAATCTGCACCAACCGGCGGAAGCCGCCTGCGGTGTCGCCGAAGGCGAGAGTGAGGCCGGTGGTGATGATGATAATCACTGCCACGATCTTGGCGACCGGCCCCTCAATCGATGTGAGGATCTTCTGAAGCGGCTCTTCCCACGGCATCGACGAGCCGGAGGCATGAGCGGGTGCCGCCATCAGCAACGTGATCGTGGCAACCATCGTAGCGTCAATCAGGCGGCGGCACACTCGGGACAAGGCAAGTCGGATCATTCGGCGTCTCCTTTCGAGGATTGTTGGGACGGCAGCAGCGCGTTGAGGATGCGGTAGTCGCCAGTCACCGGGTCGAGCCCGTCGACATGGGCGATCTCCGCGAGACGGCGTTCCGCGCCACGGCCCGACAGTACGGCGACGACGTCGATCGTCTCGGCAATGAGCGCACGGGGGACCGTGACGACGGCTTCCTGCACGAGCTGCTCCAGGCGACGCAGCGCGCCGAGCGCGGTGTTGGCATGGATGGTGCCGACCCCGCCCGGGTGTCCGGTCCCCCACGCCTTGAGCAGGTCGAGCGCTTCGCTGCCGCGCACCTCCCCGACCGGAATGCGGTCGGGACGCAGGCGCAGCGACGACTTGACGAGATCGGAGAGCGAGGCGACGCCGTCCTTGGTGCGTAGCGCGACAAGGTTCGGCGCAGCGCATTGCAGCTCGCGCGTGTCCTCGATCAGCACCACGCGGTCAGCGGTCTTTGCGACTTCCGCCAGCAAGGCATTCGTCAATGTCGTCTTGCCGGTGGACGTTCCGCCGGCAACAAGGATGTTCTTGCGACGCTCGACGGCGAGCCGAAGCACCTCGGCCTGCGCCGCCGTCATGATGCCCGCCGCCACATAATCCGCGAGAGTGAACACAGCGACGGCGGGCTTGCGGATGGCAAAGGTGGGCGCGGCGACGACGGGAGGCAGCAAACCTTCAAAGCGCTCGCCAGTCTCTGGCAGTTCAGCCGAGACGCGCGGGCTGCCGGGATGCACCTCCGCGCCGACATGATGCGCAACCAGGCGCACGATGCGCTCGCCATCAGCCGGGATCAGCATATCGTCGGTCGCGACCAGACCTTCGCGCAGCCGGTCGACCCAGAGCCGGCCATCGGGATTCAACATCACTTCGACGATCGCAGGGTCTTCGAGATAGCGGGCGATCGCGGGCCCAAGCGCCGTGCGCAACATGCGCGCGCCGCGCGACAACCCTTCGCTGTTGTGATGATGCCCCGACATCGTGTCCCCGTCCCGGCCATCCGCAAGAGGGTCGGATGGCGACGGGGGCAATTAAGAAAGGCAGGACCCGCGTACGGGCAACAGGATTTATTTGAGTCGTCGTAACGCGCCGTAGCTCATCGTAGGCTGTCGAAAAAATACATGAAATGTTCGGCGCCGTTCACGGTCTCGGATGCTGCTTGAGGACAGGTCACGGCCGAATCAACATGGCCTCTTTGAAAGCATTGCGGAGCGTATTCAGCACCGGATTGATGTTGTCCAGCTTCCAGCAAACGATATAACCGAGCCGCGTGGCGCCGTTACCGTCATGCAGCGGCCGGAAGACGACGCCGAAGCCGGTCAGGCCCGACGCGGACTCGCATTGCAGGCTGATGCCCTTGCCGCTGCCGACTTCGCTGAGGATGTTATCGCGGTTCAAACGAAGCGTGTCGATCTGGGATGATCGGACGGCGCCGCCAGGTGGCGGAGCAGGATGTTCCGAATTGCTGAGAAAAATCATCAGCTTTTTCGAAGCGATAACCGCACTTTTAGGAGCGTGAAAAAGTTCCGAGCACTTGCACGCTTAGTTCATTTTTAGACGATTGTGGCGACGCCGCCACAGGCGAAAGCGATCAATCCTGTCTCGTTTCATCATTCGCCTCACGCCCCTGCACGTCCTCCGGCACTTCCTGCCTGAGCCGCGGCCCTTGGGCGAGGCGTCGGCCAAGGGCCTCGAGGAACTTGTCGTAGCGCTCGCCGCCCTTGGCGCGAGCCGATGCCTGAGCGGCGTCCGGCAAGGACGCGGTCGATGTCAGCCAAGAGCGAATGAAGATGGCGAGCGCCTCGTTGGCGATGCCGATGTCGCGCTCCAGGCGCTGGATGATGCGATCGATCCGATCGAGACGCTTGGCGATCGCAGCCTCCCGTCGCTCCTCGGCATCGGGTGAGAGGAACGAGGCGATGGCGGCTTCGGCGATTATGGATCGCGATTGCTCACGGCGACCGGCGTGGTCGGCCAAGCGGTGCGACACGTCCGGGTCAAGATAGATCGAGAGCCGCTTTTTCTTTTCGGACCGCGCGGTTGTGTCGGGACGCTGCATCATGACTTACAGCTCCATACCGTCGCCGGGGTCCAGCGCGATCCGCCGCGCCATCAGCCGCATATCGCGGGCCAGCGCGCGGTTGGTCACCAGCTCGGGCTCTGATTCATCGGCATCTGGATCGAACTCGTTGGCGGGGGCCTTCACCGGCTCCGGTGCGATGTCCTTATGCCGCTCAAGCCCTGGCTCGCGGCGAAGACCCGAATTGGCGGGATCGTCATCCGGTTTGGCCCCGCCATTCATTGTTGGTGCAGATCGCGGCATGCCGCTGTTGTTGCTCGCCGGCTCGGCGACGGGCGTCAACGCCGACCAATCATCTGGCTTCGATACGAGACCCGCCTTCGGGTTCTCCGGAACGGGCAACAGCCGTTCCTTGAACCGCGCATCCTCGAAATAACGCGCCTTCTTGGCGCGAACCGGCGGGACCCCCGCGACCATGACGATCTCATCGTCGGGCGGGAGCTGCATCACCTCGCCGGCGGTGAGCAGCGGCCGCGCCGTCTCGGATCGCGAGATCATCAGATGCCCGAGCCAAGGCGCGAGACGATGGCCGGCATAGTTCTGCATGGCGCGCATCTCGGTCGCCGTGCCAAGCGCATCGCTGACCCTTTTCGCCGTCCTCTCGTCGTTGGTCGCGAAACTGACCCTAACGTGGCAATTGTCGAGGATGGAGTTGTTTTGACCGTAGGCTTTCTCAATCTGGTTGAGGCTCTGCGCAATGAGGAACGCCTTGATCTGATAGCCGGCCATGAAGGCGAGCGCCGATTCAAAGAAGTCGAGCCGGCCGAGCGCCGGAAACTCGTCAAGCATCAGCAACAAGCGGTGACGGCGGCCTTTCGCATGAAGATCTTCGGTCAGCCGGCGGCCGATCTGGTTGAGCACGAGGCGCACGAGCGGCTTCGTCCTGCTGATGTCGGAGGGCGGCACAACGAGATACAGCGTGGTGGGCTTCTCGCCAGACACGAGGTCGGCGATACGCCAATCGCAGCGGGCCGTGACGGCCGCGACGACGGGATCGCGATAGAGGCCTAGGAACGACATGGCGGTTGAGAGCACACCCGATCTTTCGTTGTCGGACTTGTTGAGCAGCTCGCGCGCCGCGCTGGCGATGACGGGATGCGGCCCCTTTTCGCCGAGATGCGGCGTCGTCATCATGGCGGACAGAGTCGACTCGATCGGGCGGCGTGGGTCTGACAGAAAGGCGGCGACGCCGGCGAGCGTCTTGTCCTTCTCGGCGTAAAGAACATGCAGGATCGCGCCTACCAGAAGCGAGTGGGAGGTCTTCTCCCAATGGTTCCGCTTTTCCAACGACCCTTCGGGATCGACCAGCACGTCGGCGACGTTCTGCACATCCCTCACCTCCCATTCACCCTTGCGCACCTCGAGCAGCGGATTGTAGGCGGCCGAGTTCGCATTGGTCGGATCGAACAGGAGCACCCGACCAAACCGCGCGCGAAACCCCGCGGTCAGTTCCCAGTTCTCTCCCTTAATGTCATGAACGATCGACGCGCCGGGCCAGGTCAACAGCGTCGGCACGACCAAGCCAACGCCTTTGCCGGACCGTGTCGGAGCGAAGCACAGGACGTGTTCGGCGCCGTCGTGACGCAGATAGGTTCGGTCGAGGCGGCCGAGAACAACGCCATCGTCACCGAGCAGACCCGCGGACCTGATCTCATGTGGCTCGGCCCAGCGGGCGGAGCCGAAGGTGCGCACGTCCTTCGCCTCGCGCGCCCGATAGATCGACATGAGGATCGCGACGGCGATCGCGACCAGTCCGCCCGAGGCGGCAATGCCGGCGCCCTCCAGAAAAATGTGCGGCGCATAGGCATCGTAGAAGAACCACCAAACAAAGAACGCGGGCGGCGGATAGATCGGCAAGCCGGCCAGCGAAACCCAGGGTGCGCCGAGTTGCGGCTGAAAGCCGAGCCGCCATGCGACCCACTGCGTCGCGATCCAGACCGCGAGCAGCACGATCGCGAACACGACAACGATCTGGCCCCAGACGACGCGGCTGGCGGACACAGCGCGCAAACCTCCCTGCGCATTGCAATGCTCCGAAGAAGAGCAAGGAATGCGGAGGTTTCAACTGCGCCTTTGTAAGTTCTCGTAGAACAGCGTAGGTGATCGAAAAAATACTTGCTGCGTGCGGAAAGAAAATCTCCGGCACTCATCATGACGATCAGCGTTCGGCATCCAATCCCGTCTGCCAGAACGCCGCTTCTAGTCGCGACGCCTTGCCGAATGACGCAGCGAGTTCCTTGAAGCGCCGCTCCGTCATCGCGCGAGCTGCCAGATCATCAAGATGGCGTCGCGCCCTGGCCGCCACACCCTGATAGGCTTCGCCGGCATATTCGGCGATCCATTCGCGATAGGGATGGTCGCCGAGCGCATCGACCCCATTCGGCGCCAGATCGTGGCCGATCTCGGCATAACCAATGACACACGGGGCCAGCGCGACATGCAGGTCGAGCAGATCGCCGGCCGCGCCGCAATCCAGCACGAAGCGGGTATAGGCGACGGTCGCCTGATGCTCGGGAGCGGCCTCGATGTCCTCGAGCGACAGTCCCCAGCGACCGCACAGCCGAACATGCAGATCCATTTCATCGAGGATGGCGGCCAGCCCCGCTTGCGCCGCCTTCATGTCGGCGAGCGTGCGGCTTTTGTAGGTCGCGAGGGCATAGGCGCGCGCGAACTGGATCAGAAACAGGTAGTCCTGCACGAGGTAGGTGCGGAACGCCGCTTGCGGCAGCATGCCCGCCTCCATCTGCCGGACGAAGTCATGGTCGACATAGCTCTGCCAGTCGACGACGGCCGCGGCCTTCAACCGATCGAAGATGTCCATTGGTCAGCCCTCATTCTTGTAAGCGGCGTCGGCCGCCTCTTTGCTCCAGCGTGGACCCGCCAGAATTTTGTTAACTCAGTGAATTCGGCGGCCGGAAAACGCACGGCAACGCACTGGCCGACAGGCAGTGCGCGCCTTCCTCTCCACTTCGCACATCCTCTGTAGGCAACAGTTATAGGGCTCATTCGTCATGGCCTCGGCGCGCAAATCTGGTGCGTCTCAAGGCTCCGCCAGCGTGGCGTTGATTGCGGCAAGAACGCGAACCGCGACTTTGAGGTCTTGGGCCAGGATGCCGGCCGGAGCCAGCAATTCGCGCCAGGTGCGGCGCACGATCTCAATCGACCGCTCCGCGAGGGGCGTGAGATGAAGACGCGCGGCTCGCCCATCTGACGGGGCGGACGTCCGCTCCAACTGCCCTTTCTTGATGAGGCCGCGCAGGGCGGTGCTCGCATTGCTCGATCGCAGCGCCAGCTCCTGGGCGAGATTGGACGGGGATACCCCGGGATGTTGATGCACATGCAGAAGCACGAGGCATTCCAATGGGCTAAGCGGAACGACCTCCGGGTTCTGGAGTGAGTACGCGCTGAGCTTGCGCGCGATATGCAGCACGGTATCAGCCAGTTCGATCAGCGGGTCTGAACGACCAGAGCGGGGAGCGGTCACATGACCTCCTTGCGGTCTGCCTCATAATCTATTATCTATGATATCATAACTATCTTATCAGAGCTAGATTGATGCGTATGACAGCGAAGCAGCCCGCGCAAGCGGCGGCCTGGCGAGAGCCGCAGATCGCCGGAGATCCCATCGGCGGCGCCGTGCTGTTTGCGCTGGCTTTGCTGGCAGGGTTGGCGGCGTTCTCCATCGACCTCTACTTGCCAGCTTTTCCCGCCATGACGGCAGAGCTTTCGACCACCGCTACGGGCGTGCAATTGTCGCTCACTGCGTTCCTAATCGGCTCGGGAGCCGGCCAGTTCGTCTTCGGGCCGTGGTCGGACCGGGCGGGACGGATGACGCCGCTCATGGTCGGACTGGCGCTCTTTCTGGCCGCCAGCGTCGCTGCGGTTCTTGCGACGAGTGTCGATTTGCTGGTTGGCGCGCGGCTTCTGCAAGGGCTCGGCGGCGCGGGCGGCATGGTTATCGGACGGGCGATCATCCTCGATCGCGCGTCCGGCAAGGCGGCCGCGCGCGCCTTGAGCCTCATGATGGTGATTGGCGGCGTCGCGCCGGTGGGTGCTCCGGTCATCGGCGGCCTGTTGGCCGAGCCGGTCGGATGGCGGGGGCTGCTTGGCATCGTTGCCGGGCTGGGCCTAGCAACGCTGGTGGCGACGGTGCTGTTCGTCCGGGAGTCATTGCCGCGCGAGGTGCGCGCGCGAACAGCGAAGCGCGGCGCATGGAAGGCGCTGCTTTCGCGCGGCTATCTCGGCAATGTCACCACCTTCGCCTTCGGCATGGCGATCATGATGGCGTATATCTCGGCATCGCCCTTCATCTATCAGACGATGATCGGGCTGAGCCCGACCGGATACGGCATCGCCTTCGCTACGAACGCGATCGGCATGGTCGCGGCGACGGCCCTGTCGACCAGGCTGGTCGCACGGTTCCCGGTGCGCATGCTGACGGCGGCGGGGCTCGTTGTCAGCCTGATTTCCGGCTTGGTGCTCTTGGCATTCTCGCTCGTCGACGCGCCTGCCGCCTGGCTGATGGGGCCGCTGTTTTTTGCCATCGCGCCGCTTGGGCTAGTGTTCGGCAATGCGACCGCCTTGGCGCTGTCGGCCGTGCCGCATTCGACCACCGGCACGGCTTCGGCTTTCCTAGGGCTGCTGCAATTCGCACTGGCCGGCATCGTCGCGGCGCTCGTCGGCATCGCCGGCGAGCACACCGCCTTGCCGCTCGCCCTCACCATGCTGGCATCCGCGCTGATCGCCATCCTCGGCCTCGTTGTGGCCGGAAACGATCCTAGCGCGCAAGCCGCCGAGCACGCTCGACAAGTCTCGGAGCATGCCGCCCGCGACTGACCCTCATCAACAATCGAAGGAGAAAGCACATGGCACGCATCCACATCCTCGGCGGCACGGGTTACGCCGGACGCCAAATCGCCCGCGCGGCGACCCGCAGCGGCCATCAGGTGGTTTCGTTCAGCCGGGATCGCCCGGCCGATGAGATCGAGAGGGTCGCCTACCGCAGCGGCGATGTTCTCGACGACGCCTTTCTTGCTTCAGCCTTCGACGACGCCGACGTGGTGATTTCAGCCCTCTCGGCGGTCGGCCCGTTTGCGGAACAGGGCAAGCTCCGCGCCCTGCTGCGCAAGGCGGCTCGCATGGCGGCTGATCGTGGCGTCCGCTTCGGTGTCATCGGCGGCGCGGGATCGCTGCTCACCGAGCCGGGCGGTCCCCGCCTTGTCGATACGCCCGGTTTCCCGGAGGCCGCCAAGCCGATGTCGCTCGAACTGGCTGGCGCTCTCGACGACCTCAAGGCCGTGCAGGATGAGAGGCTGGATTGGTTCTTCGTCAGCCCCGCCGCGAATTTCGGCGCGCACGCACCGGGCGAAGCCACCGGGCGCTACCGCATCGGCGGAGACGTGGTGCTGCGCGACGCGAACGGCGACTCCGAGCTTTCCGCTCCTGATCTTGCGCTCGCGGTCGTCGAGGAAATCGAAAGGCCCGTCCACCGCCGCCGGCGGTTCACCGTGGCCTATTGATCGAGGGACAGAATACCGTGGCAGGCAAATCAAAGCTCTGGTTGATCGGAATTTTGCTGGTGGCTGTCGGAATCGGCGGCGCCGTGTATCTGAATTTCGGCGACAAGGCGCAATTGCCGTTTGAGGCGGGCGTCGGTCCTTCGCCGACGCTGCCGCCGCCGCGGGAAACTCTCATCCCCACCCTGAAGATTTTCAAGGCGACGGGCTGGTCCGCTGGAGAAACGCCGACCGTCCCGGCAGGTTTTCGCGTCGCCGCGCTGGCTCGCGACCTTGACCATCCCCGATGGCTTTACGTGTTGCCCAATGGGGATGTGCTGGTTGCCGAAAGCAACAAGCCGCCGATGCCGGAGGGAAGCCATGATGGCGGCAGCGGCCTTATCGCCAGCGTCCGCCAGTTCGCCACCGGCATCGTTGTTCAACGGGTCGGAGCAGGCGCTCCCAGCGCGGACCGGATCACGCTGTTGCGAGGTCTGAACGCCGACGGATCGGCAAAGCTGCGCACCGTGTTTATGAGTAATCTCGTGTCGCCATTCGGCATGGCGCTGATTGGCAAAGAGCTGTTCATCGCCAACGCGAATGCCGTCGTGAAGGTGCCGTACGAGGACGGGCAGACCGAGATCAACACGCCGCCGGTAAAGGTCACGGACCTTCCCGCCGGGATCAACCATCACTGGACGAAAAATCTTCTCGCGAGTCCCGATGGCACGAAGCTTTACGTGACGGTCGGGTCGAACAGCAATGTCGGCGAGAACGGATTGGAGGCCGAGGAAGGTCGGGCTGCGATTTGGGAAGTCGACGTCAACACCGGTGAGAAGCGCTTGTTCGCCGGTGGTCTGCGCAATCCGAACGGCCTTGCCTGGGAACCTCGAACGCGCGTCCTTTGGACCGTGGTCAATGAGCGCGACGAAATCGGCAGCGATCTCGTCCCGGACTACCTGACTTCCGTGCGGGATGGCGGCTTCTATGGCTGGCCGTGGAGCTATTTCGGCGATCACGTCGATCCGCGGGTCAAGCCGCCCCGCCCTGACATAGTGGCCAAGGCTATCGTCCCGGATTATGCCCTGGGCACGCATGTTGCCGCCCTTGGTCTCGTCTTTTCCGATCAGAGAGCGATGCCCCCCGCCTTTGCGGAAGGAGCCTTCATCGGCGAGCACGGATCGTTCAACCGCAATCCGGCGTCCGGCTACGCGGTCGTCTTCGTGCCGTTCCGCGATGGAAAGCCGAGCGGCAAGCCCGTGGATTTCGTGACCGATTTCCTGGACGGCAAAGGGAACGCCCGCGGCCGGCCGGTAGGCGTGACGCTGGATCGGCAAGGAGCTCTTCTGGTGGCCGATGATGTTGGCAATGTCGTGTGGCGTGTATCGCCAAGCGCCAAGTGAACCGGCAGGGATTTAACCGGCACGCTTGCCTGTGTCGTTCAACGATGAGCGCTTTCAATCGCGGCAAGCGCAGGAACACAGTGGCTGAGGCTCCAGACGGTGCCTGACGCTCGCCGCAGCTTTGGTCAAGAGAAGCACGGGGTATCCCGTTTTTGTGGCCTTTCGATCACAACAGGAGCAACAGATGACCTCTTTTCTGAGAAGCGCCGCCCTTGCCGCAGGTCTCATTCTCGCCTTGGCCGCGGGTCCGGCGCAGTCAGCGTCCCGCGACCTTGCGGTGGAAGAGGCCAACCGCGAACTGGTCATTGTATTCTACAACCGCTTCTTCAACGACCACGACATCGGCGCGGCTGACGTCGTCGCTGATGACTACATCCAACATAATCCGCGACTGCCGGACGGCAAGGACACTCTCGTCTCCTTTTTCACAGGGTTCTTCAAGGACAATCCCCGATGGCGTGAACGTATCGTTCGCAGCGGGACGGATGGTGACCTTGTCTTTCTTCAAGTTCACGCCACCAACGGCCCCGATGATCGCGGTCAGGCAATCATGGAAATCTTCCGCGTGAAGGATGGGAAGATCGTAGAGCACTGGGACGTGGTTCAGGGCGTCCCGGAGACGGCAGCCAATGCCAACACCATGTTCTGATCCGCTAAACGCGATCATAGCCCCAAGCCACGCTTACGGCCGAAGGACCAGTCGACGCCGCCGTCGGTGCGGGCCACCCCGGAAATGTGCTGCCCGATGTGCTTTTCGATCGAGGGCGTCCAGGGCACGAGCTTGAAGCCGAGCCCATCGTCAATCATGGCGAAGCGGCCGGACGCGAGCGTGAAGCGCCGGCTGTAGGTACCGGCGACAAACTCCCCCTCCCCGGCTTTCCGGAATGGCACGCCGCTCTCAGCCGCGAGCTGTTCGCCGACAGCATCGAGCTCGCGTTGCCGAAGCGTGCTGATGAGATTTTTGTTGAACAGGATGCGCTCGCCATCGCGCCGCGCCATGCCTTCTTGAATCAAACGGTCGGCACGGGCCTCCAGAGCCTGCTTCACCTCCAGGCCGAAGCCGCCGCCGAGATCGGCCGGATCGCGGACGACAAGCTGGCGGTCGAGCCACGTCGCACCGCTCGCCGTGGTCTGTGCTTCGATCGACAGATCGGAGCGCGTGGCTAACGCCACGCGCCGATCGCCCTTCGCGTCCACGAAGGCGCGCAATTCGACGATCGAGCCCGGTGCGCCGTCGCCGGCTGACTCAAGGTCCGGCAGCTTGATGTGGTGGGTGCGGCCGTCGACGCCGTCCACCACGGCATAGGCCGTCCCAACCAATTCGTTGTCGAGGCCGCGTTCGACCAGGCGGCCGACGATCGGGGCGCCATGCACCTCGCCGGCCAGGACGTAATCGGCCGTGCCACGCGCGATGCCCTGCTCGTCGAGGGCGCGGTGCATCCGCTTGATGATGTCATTGCGCTGGCCGAGTTCGCGCAGCGTCGGTTCCGCGTCATTGGCGATGACCCACTGGCCGGGGCCGATGGTCTCGGCGAGACCAAGGTGTTCGAGATAGCGCAGGCGTCCGACCTTCTGCGTCAGGTAGGCGTCGGGCTGCCGGTCGGGCGACGGCGCGACGTCGATGACGCCCTGCTCATTGGCGTCGCGGACAAGCTGCCGGTCGAGCTGCGTCCAGCGCTCGGCCTCGACCTGCCGCTCCAGCGCGCGGCTGATGTCGAGATCGGTGCGCGGCCCAAGTTCCTGCGTGATGAGGTCCTGCGCACGATCGCGCATCCCGCTCTTGATGTAGTCACGGTCGATCACGAGGTCGCGACCGTCATCGGCGCGGCCGCGGACGATGACATGGACATGGGGGTTGTCGGTGTTCCAATGATCGACCGCAATCCACTCCAGTCTCGTGCCGAGGTCCTTTTCCGCTTGGGTCATCAGCTCGCGCGTGAAGCGCTTCAGATCCTCCATGTCGGTGGCGTCCTCCGGGGACACGATGAACCTGAAATGATGGCGGTCGTCCTTGCAGCGCTCCGTGAACTCCTTCACGTCAGCGTCGTCGGTCTGCGGACCGAACATCGTCGCTCGCTCGCCGTCGCGGGTAACCCCGTCGCGGCGAAGGTAGTTGAGGTGGCGGGCGACCGGGCCGCGCTGGCCTCTGTTGCGGACCACGAGCGCCTTGACGGTGCAGAACCGCGTGCGGCTGGTGATGAGGCGGTTGGCGCGGATGCTGGCGACGCGGCCACGCGCGAAATGCGGCCCGCGCCCCGAGGTGATCTTGCCGGAGCGCGAGACGCGGCCTCCGGCCTTCTGCGCGGCGGCAAGCGCCTGGGCGACGAAGGGCAAGGCGCGCTGCGCTCGTGATGAGCGGATGCGGCCAGGGCGGACGCGGAAATCGTCGTCGCGCTTCATGGCTGTGTCCGCGATGTGCGATATTCGCTGAAATCATTCGCAAAATGGAAGACACGCACATCGCGGTGCTGATCCGCGATGTGCAACAAATCGAAAAAACCACAAACAAAACAACCGACCGTCCAAGCCGCGATGTGCGGCTTTTTATCTTGCCTTCCTGCGGTTGTTGTCTGGCCTGCCCCGCTGCCTTTCGCCATATCTACGATTGCCAACGTCGCGAAGCGTGGAAACACGATGTTCATCGCTGTTCTCCATCTGAGCGCGGCCTACGCACGAAGATGCCATCGGAGGGCGGCACGAGCGCCGACAAATCGACGATCGCAGGCGCGTTCGATGGTCGGCCGGAAGGACGATCGGACGTCGTCGAACCGTCGTCGGGATGAACGGCGGATCGCCCGACGAAGATCGGTCCGCGCGACCAAGATCGACGCGAGGCGATGCCGGCCATGCGCATGACAGGCACCTTGCCGCCGATCATCGGCGCGATCTTCGCGACGTATTCGACGGTCTCGGCCGGCAGCGCGCGGCCGCTCGCACGGTGTGCGTCATAGCGCGTCGGACCTGCATTATACGCGGCGAGCATCGCGTCGATCGAGCCATAGCGATCGTGCATCTCGCGCAGGTACGCTGCGCCGGCCAGGATGTTGGCGCGCGGTTGCCAAGGGTCATTTCCGAGTGCGTGACGTGCGCGCAACTCGTCCCATGTCTTCGGCATGATCTGCATCAGGCCGATCGCGCCCTTGGGCGATCGCGCGGTCCGATCGCCGTGGCTCTCGACGGCCATGACCGCGCGTATCCAGCGCTGGGGAATGGCGAAGCGCTTGGCCGCTTCGGCGATATGCGCAGCCCACGGATCGGACGGCGCAACCGTGGAGCCGCGATGTGTGGGCGGTGGATCGGCCGACGCAGAAGGCGCGGTGACAACGATCACGCCGCACGCGATCAACGTCGCGATGATCGATGATCGAAGCGAGGAAGGTCCGCCATTCCGAGACGCTATCAGCCTGCCACCGTGCTCGCTTCGGTCAAGGGCAAGGCTGCGCCGGCCCTGCGGCCGCCCTTGACCTGCGCTGCGCGCGACGGCCGCCTGACGGGCGATCGGGTCGGAGGGATGATCCGCGATCCGATCGATCAAAGGGATGACGGCAGATGAGGTTCGGAGCGACGCGCGCATCGTCTCAACCGTGCCTGTCCGGCTTTTCGCCGCGGCTGGTCTTGCCGTTGGCGAGATCAACGATGAAGCCACTGGCGAGACGTACGCCAAGGATCACATCATCCAGTCGGTAGTTGTTGTTGTTGCCTCTGAGGCGATAGCCGGCGTCCTCGACGACGCGCACGTCGAACCATTGATGAGGCGCGGTCTGGCCCCAGTATTTGCTGCGTCGTTTGATGCGCGCGACAAGCTGCTGATCCATCATGTCGGTCTCCGTTGGATGAAAGCCGGACCGATGTGGCGTCAGCTCTTGTCGTCGCGCTTGGACGGCCGGTTCCACATCAGGTTCCAGACCTTGGCATCGGCCTCGGACTGGAACAGCGCCGCGCGCAGCGGCTGCGTGAAGGTCGGATCGTCGATGCTGGTCGACAGATAGTCGCCGGCCTTCTCGCCGCTGCGGCTCCAGGCGGCTCCGACTTCGAGGTCCTCGGCGGCGAAGATGCGATAGTCCGGCGCGTTCTCGGCGTCGGATTTCTCGGCCGGACGGATGGTCAGCTCAACGTCGAGCGCGAGCGTGCGGAGCCGACCGCTGAAGCCGGTCTTGGTTTTGGTGAACGTGCCGATCTGGGGCATGGCGATGATCCTTTCCTTGGCTTGAGAGGCGAGCCGTCACGGCTCGTCGGAGACCGGTTCGCGGAGGGATTCCGCGGCCGGATCGGTGTCGTCGGTGGTCCAGACAGGGATCGCGCGGCCGACGATGGTGCCGATGGGAAGCGGCCCGAAGTAGCGGCTGTCGAAGCTGTCGGGGCTGGCCCAATTCATGAAGAAGGCTTCGCCGTCGTGGAGCGTGCGGCAGCCTTGCCAGTCGGGCAGCGGACGGCCGCGCCGGTCGCGCGCGAGCGCCTGCCCGTAGATTCCGTCATAGGCGATGATGGCGCTGTCGCGCCGACAGACTCTCGTGCCGCCGAGTGCCAGCACGCGCTTGATGAGCGGCAGTCCGCGCGGCAGGTAGCCGCGCTCGTCGAGGAATGCCGCCAGCTCGGCGGGCGGCATGACGACGGCGAGATCGGTGACGTCGACATGATTGCCGGGCACGATGCGATAGAGACCGACCGGTACGCTGGCGGATGCGTTCCAGATGAAACGGATGTCCGGTCGGCTCCAGGCCGGCGCGACGATCAGCGCCGTGCCAGCGAGCATGGCTATGAGCGTGACACGGCGCGCGGTCATGGCAGAATCTCGCGGCGGCGCAGCCAGGCGTGATGCTGGTCGGCTGAATACACGCGGAACGGCTCGTTGACGGAGACGCGGTTGTTGAGATGCCGCCAGTGCTCCGGCGCAGTGTCAGCCGGGTCGATGCCGAGCGCTTCGATCGCACCGATCGCGCCAAGCACGCGCTCGACTTTCGGCCAGCCGGAGATGCGCAACAAAATCTCGCCGCCGGGACGGACAAAGGGCAGCGTCTGATAAGGCTCGTCTGCCCGGACCGTCCGCACGATGTCGATGCGGGAAATGATCGTGCCGTATTCGTTGGCAGCCCAACGCACGAAGGCGAACACGGCGCCGGGAGCGAAGCTGACGATACGCCGGTGGCGGTCGAGACGGTGTTCGTCGACGATCCGGCCGAAGCGGATACGGTGCTCGATGCGCTTCTCGCGCCACGTCAGTTCGACAAGCGTAAGGTCGCCGGGTTGATCGATCATGCGCAGTCCCGCCGTCATGGCTGCGCTCCCTCAGTGAACGGCAGCACCGACGCGATGCGCACTCGCGCAAGTTCGGCCATGTCGGCGTCGATCTCGCAGCCGACATAGCGCCGTCCGGCGAGCCGGCAGGCTTCGCCGGCAGCGCCCGATCCGGCGAACCAGTCGCCAACCAGGCCGCCCTGCGGGCAGCTCGTGCGGATCAGGATTTCGATCAGACCGGAGGGTTTTTCGGTCGGATGGATCGCCGTGCCGTGGCAATTGCGCGCGTAGATCACCGAGCGCATCAGACGCGGTCCGCCGTCCTCGCTGACGTAGTGCCCGGCGTCGATGCGACCGGTGTGCGGCGGTCGCATCTTGCGCCGCACGGTGCGCGCTGTCGCATCGGGCGTCGTCTGCACCTCGTTGTAAACGGCGCTCCACGGCATGTCCGCGCGATAGAACTGCGCGACCAGCTCGTGGACACGCTTGAAGCGATCGGCGTGGAAGCTCGTGCCGTTCTGCTTCTCCCACACGATCTCCTGCGCGTAGCGCAGGCCGGCGTCGGTGAACTGTCCGGCGGTCGCCATGAAGCTGCGCAGCGAGCCGAACACCCAGAGCGAACCCGACGGCTTCAGCGCGGCGCACGCGAGCCGCAGCCAACCGTCGACGCGTCGATCCCAGGCGAGCGACGTATCGCCGTAAGGCGGATCGGCCAGAATCAGGTCGAAGGGGCCGCGCGCGGGCATCAGCGCACGGCAATCGCCAGCGATCACGCAATGGTCGGGGATCGTCATGATGCGATCTCCGACACTTGGAGACCGCATGACCGGAACGGCGAGCCGATGCGGTGCAACCGCCCACAATTCCGCGACGTGGTGGGTCGCGTTAGCAAGAGTCCGAAGGACTCTGAGTTAGGGAAGTTAGAGGGGACCGATTCCGTCTTGCCGCGCCAAAGAGTTACGGCCTGCGCGCGTTCCCAATAGTACGGGACTCGCGTTCCTAATAGTACGGGTGTCGGCGTTCCCAATAGTACGGGTCCGTCCACACCTTTTGCACCGGCGCGGGACATGCTCATCGCACACCTCCCCGCCGCGGGCGCGCCGTGACAGTGCAATCGGACTCGATGGGCCGGAAGATCAGGCGCTGGCGCCCATTCGGATCGTCGATCAGCGCCAGGTGGTAGCCGGGCAACGGCTGGCGCTGGACGATGGCGCGCAGCTCGAAGCGAAAGCGGCGCAGCGGCGACAGGCTGCCGGATTTCAGATGCAGGTGCGGGAGATCGAAGCTCCAGCCGTGCGTCTGGCGGCCGCCGTGCTTGCGGACAAGGCGGTACAACCAGCGCTCGAGGCCGCCCGTCAGATCGAAATAGGCGCGGTCAATCGTGAGGATCAGCGCGTCGTCGAGGACGCCGGCATAGAACCAGTCCGGCAGGATCAGTTCGATGCCGAGCGGCCGGCCAGTCGCGTCGAGCCGCTCTTTCCATTCATTGATCCAGGAGAAGCGATGCCGCCGGCGCTCGGACGGCTGACGGATCGAGGTGACGACAGTGGTGGATTGCAGCCGGTCGAGCGCCGCCTTCAACCGGTCGTAGCTCAGACCGGAATCGCTGCGGCCGACGAAGGAGAGGATTTCATAGGGCGTGGCGACCATCAGACGTGATGTGCGCAAGCCGCGATCGCGCGCGTCGACGATCTGACTGGCCGCCCATATAAGAACATCCGCGTCCCAAATCGTGGCCATGCCGTGCTCCACGGTCGCCTCGACTCGGATCGACACGTCGCCCATGCGGAAGTCGATCGGCGTCACACGGCGGACTTTGGCGAGCGAGAAGAACGGCCAGGACATGAGGTCCTGCGCGTCGCGCGCGGCGATATCGCCGGCGCGCGCCCGGAACAGTTCGAGCTGTTGATCGTCGTATGGGCGGCGCGCCGACATGGCGACGGTCAGCGCGCTGCGCCGGCCAGATGGCCGGCGGCGGATTCAGCCGTGGACTGGCGCGCGCAGGCGTCGATCCATGCCTCAAGGTCGGCGATGGTGTAGACCACACGGCCGCCGAGCTTGTGATAGACCGGCCCGGTGCCGTCGCAGCGATGCTTTTCAAGCGTGCGTGGCGACAAACCGAGAAGGCGCGCGGCCTCGGGCGTGCGCACGAAACGCGGCCAAGTTTTCTCGGTCTTCTCCGGCATTGCGGGGCTCCGTCGTAACCGCCGTCATGGCGGCGAGTCGGTTGCGACGATGGCGAAGAATCCGCGGTCCGGCGGAGTGACAAAAATCAGGGGCCTCTAAGGAAGTGTCCCCCCTCCGATTAGCGGTCGGGCGGCGCGAGCCAGCGTAGATAGCCGCTGTCGATCGTGTCGCGGCAGGCTTTCAGGATGCGCGCGAGCTGGCGTCGCTCAGGCGCGCTCTTCCAGTCGATCGCGCGCAGCGCTTCGACGTTCCTGTTGAGAAGGGTGCCGGCGACGATGCGGCGCGACGCGCCGGATTCGACGCCATCCCAGGCGCGGAGCATCAGCGCGGCGCGATGGAGCTGGAATCGGGACAGGCGTTGCTCATGCGGCCAGCGGCCGGCGTGCCTTCCCTCCAGCCGCCGCACCAGGCGACCGGCATTGCGATGTCGCCACCAAAAATGCGGATCGATCGGAAGGACGATCGCCGCATGAACCGGCTCCGTGCCGATGTTGAACCAGAGCTGGTGATCGCCTTCGTCATCGGTGGCGATGGCGTGGAATCCATCCTCGGTCAGGTCGCCGAGGATGGGCAATGCGCGCGGATCAGGCAGCGAAGTAGCCGCGAAGCCGTCCGGAGCAGCAGTAACAATCAGCGTGGCAGGGAAGCATTGCGCCTGCCACACAGGATGCGCCGTCACGGCCGATGCAGAAGGGTCGGCCGGGAAACGCCAACCCCCAGCGGCGCGCGAGTCGGGTGATGGCTTCCGTCCTCGTCGTGCCGCCGGCGGCGATCTCCGTCAGCGCGGTCGCATAATCCTGTCGGTATTGCTTGTTGCGGCGCAGAAACTCGAAGCTGACGCCGCCCCGATCGAGGCGGCCAAGTTCATTCTCAAATTGCGATGATCGCCAGTCTTGGAGCGGCTCCATGTTGTTCCTCCCAGCCCGGTTTTGGGACCGATTCGAGTATCAAGGGGCTGAGAAGGGCTGAAGGCAGATAATCGGAATGCGAAGCGATTGGCGGTCGAGCAATCATGAGTTGCATACTTTATAGAAAATTTTAGAGGGAATTGCGCGGGGCTTACTGCATCCGCGGCTGGAGAAGGTGGCGGTAGCCGTGCTCGGTCATCCAACGCGCGCGCGCTAAATGACTGTCGTGCATGTGCTTCGCGCGCTGCGGATCGGCCTCGGCATCGAGGCCGAAGACGAGCTTGACTACCTCGCGCCAGTCAGCGCCCTCCTCGGCCGCATCGAGCAGCCGGAGATAGGTGGCAAGATGGGCTTCATCGTAGGCGTTCACCCGGTCGGTCAGCGGCGGGCTGTCCTTGAAGGCGGCCTTATTCATCGGCGTGTTCCCCGAACCCGTTCCCCATTTTGACAAATAGGTTATCGGCCTGGCCCGCAATAGAATTGCGACAGCTCTCCCTCGGCGAAAGTGGAATGGCGTTATGCCCCGGCGGCGATAGCGAATCGCCTGGCGAGGCGAATCTGAGATAAGAACCAACCTCCGTCTATAGCGAATAGGAACGATCATTCCTAGAACGATCGTTCCGATTCTGGCTCCGATGCGTCATGGACCTTAAGGAGGTCATGGCGATCAACATGCGTCGGCTGCGCTATGACAAGAAACTGACGCAAGAGGAGCTGGCCGAACGATCGGGCTTGAGCATGCGCTATGTCGGCTCGATCGAGCGC
The DNA here is from genome assembly GCA_035556795.1 of Pseudolabrys sp. Classification (GTDB taxonomy): domain Bacteria; phylum Pseudomonadota; class Alphaproteobacteria; order Rhizobiales; family Xanthobacteraceae; genus Pseudolabrys. Next base: position 132,345 of record DATMEV010000046.1, read on the forward strand.
GGCGCGGTCTCGGCGAGCGTCAGCGTCCTGGGCAAGGTCGCGGAGGCGCTGGGCGTCGAGCCCTGCGACCTGATCCGGGCGCAGAAGCGCTAACCCTCACCATGCCGTGATCCCGCGCAAGCGCGTGATTTCTGATCTGACAATTGGAGAGTTCATGTGTGAATCGCGAGCCGGGCGCAGCCCGGCGAGCGGCGGCCGTGCCGACAGGCGCGGCCGCGCCGCCGATCCGGGTTTCGCGGATCGGCGGAAATTCCAGAAATGGAAGCCGCGCGGTCGTGGCTCCGACCGCGCGGCGTCTGTCGCTATGCCGCCTTCTCCAGCAGCGCCCTCGCCTTCCCCTCCAGTTCAAGGCGCGTGTCTTGGTGCGCTTTGGTGCGGGCGTGCGCCGTCATGCCCTGCACGAAATCGAAGATGCTTTCCGGTGGGCGGCCTTCCTCCTGCAACACGGTCTCGATGATCTTAGCCGTCTCGGCCTTACTGAACCCACGCTTGCGCAGGAAGGTTTCGCGGTCGTCCTCGGTGCGGGCAACGATCCGCTCCCGCGCCGCCTTGATGCCGGCGACGAATGGCGCCGGCGAGGAATTGGCGAAGCTGGTCAACGCGGGCGCGGCCTCATGGGCGAAACGCTGCGCGGCAAACTTGCTGTGCCGGATGCTGATTTCCTCGAACCCCTCCACGCCCCACAGATTGCGGTTCATGCAAACCGCGCGAAGATAGAATGACGCGATGCCAAGCGTCTTCGATCCGACTTCGCTATTCCAGCAATAGAAGCCCCGGAAATACAAATCCGGCTCGCCGTTCGGCAGGCGTCCCGCTTCGATGGGGTGCGTATCGTCGACAAGGAAAAGAAAGACGTCCCTGTCCGAAGCGTAAAGCGTGGTGGTGTCCTTCGTGATGTCCACGAAAGGATTGTGCGTCATGGTCGCCCAATCCAGCATGCCGGGCACCTTCCACATGGTGTCACCCATGCCGTTGCCAGCGATGCGCATGACAGCGGCGACAAGCTCATGATCCCAGATGCGGCCGTAGTCCGGCCCGGTCACGGCGCGCAATTCAATGCGGCCGTCCTCCGCTTCTAAGGTTTTCACAAGCTCGGCACGATGTGACAGCAAGCCATGCTGTAGGTTGATGCCTGCCAGCGGCGCGGGAAGCTGCCGCATATAGGTCGCGGGCGCGCCGACAAGGCTGCACAACTGCCCGAAACTCCAATGCGTGGGCGCAACGGGCTGGTCTTGCCCCGGCACGATCAACGCAAGCCGCTCCGAATTTTCCCGGCTCGCTTCCACCCGCACGGCGCGGCTCTCCACGGTGCGAGCTTTCGCACGATCCGCCCGCGTCTTCACGGCGTCGTAAAGCTCGGTGAGCGACAAATAACGCTCATCATCGGGACGCGAAAACCATTCCGACGATACGCGGCCGATACGCTGCCCGCGCGAGATATCCACGCGGAAACCGCTGTTCGCTGCCTGCTGGTTCTGGTTGCTGCTGATGAAGTTCATGGCTGTGTCCTTTCCCGTTAATGCCGAAGGCATGTCCCCCGACATGCCTTCCGGGGGCGCGTGAGCGCGCGGGGATGGAGGGGGCACATGCCGGCGCGCGGGGCCGGGCTGCGAGGCGAGCGGAGCGGATGACGATGTGATGCGGTCGATGTGATCGGCCGCTTTGCGAGGCCGCGGCCCTGCTCCGCAACAGGCGGCATTTGCGGGGAGCAAGGGGTAAGACCCCTTGGCTCCCCATCGGATCGGCAAGGCTCTCGCCGCAGCCGATCAGAACAATGCGAGCGCAGCTCACCTTATTCTCTTGTTGGTGGCGGCGGACATGAGCACAACGAAGCCCCGCTTGTGCGGGGCTTCGCTTTGGCCGGTGTCAGTCGGCAGCGCGTCGCGACCAGATGAGTGCGAACTCGCCCTCGGTGTCGGTCGCGACCAGGCTCGCATAGATCGGGGCCGGGAACGACGGATCGTCGAGCTTGACCGAGTGATAGTCGCGCAGGTCGCGCGAGGTCTTCTTCCACGCCGCCCCGAACTCGGTGGCTCCGGCGAGGATGCGGAAGGTGGGACCCTTCTCGTTGTCGCTCTCGACGGGGACGAACTTCACCGACTTGACGTTGAGCGTGAGGGTCTTGACCGAGCCAGCGAAGCCGTCGTCGGTGCGGGTGAAAGAGCCGATCGTAGCCATGTCGTAGTTTCCTTCTGCTGATCGGGCCGCGACCATCGCGGCCTCGATGGTGGTCGACCGACCGGGGACGATCGGCCCGCACCCCTCGGGGCCGGAACAACGTGGAGGGCGGCCGGCGACGGCTTTTTTGGATCGCGCTGCAAAGCCGAAGGCGGCGGAAAAAAGCTGGCGACGGACGTTGCGGGAATAAGATCGAGGCGACGCGCTTCGTCGCCGGTCTTCGGTCAGACCAAATCAATCGAGGACGCCCTTGGGTCGCGGCCTGCAACAGACAGACAGAGGAAACTGCGATATGGCGGCGGCGATCGGAGAAACGCTTTCACCGCCTCGCACCGACTGACACTTCGTGCTCGATCAAACAGAAACCCGAACCTCAACTCCGGTTGAAGTCCTGAACGTCTCCGTCTGCGACAACCCGGAAGGCGTCCCAGATCCTCCGCCCTTCGCTCGCCGTCCCACCGTGTTCAGCGCCGTGAGACCGCAGCATGGCCTGCGCGATGGTCGCTCAAACAAGCGATTTGCGACGACCCCGTCGTTCCCGGCCTCGATCGACACCATGCGGGCGTGGCCGAGAACCAGAGCCGCGAGATCGCTTCATCCGCATCCGACAAATTCGCGCCGACTGAGACCGGCCAAAGCGAAGCCGCGGCAAACCGGGGCGTTGGCGAAAGGTCCGCCGCCGCCGTTCTTCGCGTCAGATGGGATAATCGGACCCCGGACGTCTGCTACCGTCGTGCCTGGTTCGAACGAAAAGAAGGAGAACCCGGCAATGAAACTGTTTATCGGTCTGGACCTCGGCGTGAACAAAGCGGCGATCTGCGTTCTTGATGAGAACGGCGGAGTTTTTCTTCAGACAATCGTTCCATCTGAGCCCGCGCAGGTAATCGCGAAGCTGTCGAAGCTCTCAGGAGAGACCGCGCTGATCGGGATCGAAGCCTGTCCGCTCTCGGAATGGATGCACGGCGCATTGCAGGATGAAGGCTATCCGGTCTTCTGCATCGAGACGCGGCACACGCAACGCTTTCTATCGACACGGCCGAACAAGACCGACCGCAACGACGCGCACGGCATCGCCACCATGATGCGCGTTGGCCATTTCAAACCCGTGCATGTGAAGAGCCGGGAATCTCAAATGGTGCGCTCGCTCTTGATCGGCCGCAGACAGTTCATGTCCGCGATGCTGCAAATCGAGAATACGATCCGCGGCCTGTTACGGACGCAGGGGCTGAAGCTGGGGCAGGTCCATCGCTACAAATTCAGCGAACGGGTTCTCGAACTATGCGGTCGGGAGCCGATGATGCTGCCGGCCATTGAACCCCTGCTAGCGGCGCGGGATGAGATGCGCGTCCAGGTGCGCAAGCTGGACAATGCGTTGGAACGCGCATCGCGCGCCGATCCGGTCTGCAAGCTCTTCCGCACGATCCCCGGCGTCGGGCCGTTGACCGCGCTCGCCTTCAAGGCGACCATCGACGATCCCCGGCGCTTCAAACGCTCCAAGCTCGTGCCTGCTCATCTCGGCCTGACGCCGAGGGTCTATCAATCCGGTGAGATCGACCGATCCGGACACGTCTCGAAGTCGGGCGACAAGCTGATGCGGTATCTGCTAGTCGAGGCGGCCACGTCGATGCTGCTGGTGTCGAAGAAGTGGTGTTCGCTCAAGGCATGGGCCATGAAGGTGGCGAAGCGGTCCGGAACGTCCAAGGCAATCGTTGCCTTGGCCCGCCGCATTGCCATCGTCATGCACCAGATCTGGATCACGAACGAGCCGTTCCGCTACGGGGCGAGCAAGAAGACCTGCGCGGCAGCAGGCTGACAGCAGCTCCGCCGGGTAGGTCCAGCTCCCCCGAGGGAGAGGCCAGTCCGTCGCGATCCCTGTGCCGGCCAGTTCGGTTCCATCCCTGTGCCGACGCCAGAGCACGTGCTGTTAGCGTGGACGGCCACCTCGTCGAAACCCATCATGGAGCGCGGTTGCGGCGACTCCGAATAGAAGCATGATGCGGACTGGCCGGCAGAGTGATCGTGACCCGTATGGGCCGAAACCGCTGTGGCAGGTTCGGTCGAAGGCCACTTGCGGCCAGAGATAGAGCACGGTCGCGCGCAGCGCAGCAGCCTCCTCCAAACCCGATGCAGTGATCATCTGCCTGCCTTGTCGCAAAAGTCTGTCGCGTGGCCTCGATTTCTGCATCTGACATTTGCGACAGATTTTTACCTGAAAAATCGGCGCCGACGATTTGTCACGAAACTTAGGAGTTGTGCGACACTCTAGGAGTCTCGCGCGGTCAGGAGATTGGCGTCGCGTGCAAGCCGCCACTTGCCATCGGATTCCTTGCGCAAAAGCGTGAGCGTGTATCCTGATCGTTGGACGGGAGCGCCGGCGGACGGGGTAACGGTCATCTCGATACGATTGCGAGTAAACGCCCAATTCCCAAGAATCTGTAGTTCGATAATCTCGTTTGTGCCTTCTATTCGGGTATCGCCCATGCTTTCGGAAGCAGCAGCGAAAGCCTCCTTTCCAAACGGTTCCTGCCCGGACACCATGAAGACCACATCGTCGGTCATCAATGTGAGGACGGTTGCGAGATCACCCGACTTGCTCGCTGTCATCCAAGTTTCAACGACCTGCCGGATCGCCTTTTCGTCATCGGTCATCTTGTGAAATCCTCCACGGCTCAATTCCTCTTACGGTGTGCTGGCCTCCGAATGACAGTGACGGCCATTCCGAGGACATTCTTGCGGTTGTTATGTCAACCGAACTGACATACCGCCATTCCAGTTCCGCCGAGCGACGTGCGCCGAGGACCACATTGGCCCCTTCGGACGCGAACAACCGCGCCGCCGCCGCGCCGATCCCACTGCTCGCGCCGCTGACGATGATAGTTTTACTTTCCAATTCCATGATGTGTCTCTCCTGAACATTGCGTCATGGCTGTCTACCGGCGGGGTAGACGGCACGGCCACCCGATTTTTGCTCTTAAACCGTCTTTCATAAGGATAGGGCCGATATGGTCGCGAAAATCCCAAAACCCACGACAGATTTATGGGTCGATATCCTGAACGCAAGCGCCTTGACGTCCGGGGTCCGATTATAGAAGGGGATCGTCACCGAAGGCGAAGACCCGCAAGGGGCTTCGGAAGCCGCCGCAGGCGGCGCGTAGAGCCCGGCCCGAAGGGCGACGCCCAAACCCTCTCAAGAGACGTTCTGAACTACAGAGGAAGAAATGGCGATCCCTCGTCGTTATGATGACGCGGAGCAGCGACGCTCATCGAACCGCTTACGATGTTGGGCCTGCAGATGACGACTCCCATCCGTGATGATCCGTTCGCAGTCCTCGAGGACGCCCGCATCGCAACGGTTCTGCGACGACTCCACGGTGAGGCCAACCGTCAGCATCTCTCGATCATTCGTCACTTCCTGCCGCACGTTTTGTCTTATGTGCGTCGGCGCTTCATCCCCTTCGCGGAAAACGAGATGGCCGGATTCTATGCGGATAAATACATTGCCATCATCGAAGCCCAGGGCGCGTTTGCTTATCTGACGGCGCGTGCGCACGGTGGTCGAGTTCGGCACGTCCTTCGGACTGTCGACGCTGTGGCTAGCTGCGGCAGTCCACGCCAATGGCGGAGGCCGCGTCGTGACGACAGAGATCGTGCCTGAAAAAGCGCGCGTGGCGCGGCGCAATTTCGAGGAAGCGGGCCTCGCCGACCTGATCGAGGTTCGCGAGGGTGATGCGATCGAAAGACTTGCGAGCGATCCAGCCGATATTGACTTCGTGCTCAACGATGGTTTTCCGATGCGCGCGCTCGACATTGTGAAGTTGTTGACGCCGCGCATCCGACCGGGCGGCGTGGTGCTGACCGACGATGTCGGCGGCTTGCGGGGCAACTTCAAAGACTATCTCGCCTATGTGCGCGATCGCGCCAACGGCTTCGATTCCATGCTGATCCCGCTCAAGGGCGGCACGGAATATTCGGTGCGCCGGTAGCCGCGCCGGTCAGAAATGCGGGTCAGCTTTGCGAGGCGGCCGACGCCGCCAGCCGCATCGCGGCGGCAGCGCCAACCAGCGCGCCGCCTGCAAGACAGAAGATTTGCCGCCAGACGGGCGACGGCACCGCCTCGGCGGTGACGCCATGCACGAGCGCGTAGCCGGCCACGGCGGCAGGCGCGGCGAATATGAGCGCCAATGCGATCCGCAGGATCGGCGCGCGCAATGTCGCAAACAGAACCGTCAGAATGCCGAACGACGCCGCGCCAGCGACAAGGCCGACGATTCCGGCTCCGATCCATCCCGCCCCGGTGCCATAGGCAAAGCGTGCGGCGGCAAGCGCCAGCATGAACGGCAGCGCGTAAATCGCCAACGTGTAGGCGAGGACGCACATCATGCCGATCAGCATGATGGTGACGACGATCAGTGCGATCATGCGCGCCTCCCTGCTCGATGATGGCGATCCGGCGCGTCGTCGTGACGCGCCGGATCGCGGTTTCAGGCGACGATCATCCCGGCGCGGCGAGCGTTCGCGGCGTAGGTGCTGAGCCGGTGTTCTGCCTTGAAATGCAGGTCGCGTTCGACCGGCAGGCCGAGCTTGCCGCGCACGTCCTCGATCTCCGACAGCATCGCATAGCCAAGTTCGGGACAGCCCATGCCAAGATCACACAGCCCGAACAGCCGAACGTCCCCGTCTTCGGGATAGGCTTCGGTGATGAGCCATGTCGCTCCTGCGTCGGGCGTGAACAGCTTCACGACCGGGAACGGATCGAAGCCGTCGCGTTCCTCGCTAGTGCGGCCGTTCTCGACCAGCTTGGCCAGCAACTCATCGGGGATCAGGGCTTCGGTGCGGGGAAAGCGCGGTGTCATGACACGCTCTCCCTTTCGGGTTCGCTGCTCCGGTGACGCACCCGGAAGGCGGCGATGGCTCCGGCCTGCCGCGCCAGCTTGCGGGACAGCGCCTCGATCTCGCCGCGCCGCTCAAAGCGCAGCGCGGCGACGTTGGCCTGAAAGTCCCGTTCGTCGGCGCGGCTCCAGGTGGCGGAGGTCCGGCCGAACTGCCGGGTCTTGACGCGGCTGCTCGTCGTCATGCGCTCGGCGCGCGCTTCAATCTGCCGTTCGATGACGGCAAGGTGGCGTGCCGTCTCGGCGTGCGCCGCCTCCATACGGGCGAGGGTTTCCCGCCGTTCTGCATCGGTCTTCATGGTCCTGTGTCCTGCTGTCGTGCGGTCGAGGTCTCCGGCCGCGCCGATCAGGCGCGGCCGGAAATTCCTCGGGCTGTGTCGGGAAATTGGCCGGAGCCGCGCGAAGCGGCCCCGGCCGTGGCGGCTCACTCGGCGGCTTCGGGGAAGCCTTCGCCTCCCTCGGGCGCGGCGATGTCCTCGACAGGCCCGCTCTCCGTTTCCGCAACCGGCGTGGTGCGCATCAGCGGCGGCAGCCATCCAGTCCCGGCAAGAAGCTGCTCGGCGGCTTCCGCCATCGGCTGCTTCTTCATGGAGGCGAGACGATCCGCCGCCTCGTCGCTGACCGCCTCCCGCACGGCGTCGAGAATGAGCGCCTTGGTGACGCGGCCAAGATAGGTCCGCACCGTGGGCGTCCAGTGCGCGGTCATGTCGAGCGTGAGCGCGCTCGCCAGCTTGTCCGCCGTCTCAAGAACGCGCGGCTTGCGCTCCCACGGCAGTTTCACCGCGTTGACGGTCTGCGAGGCGCAATGCGCGAACAGCGCCATGACGCTCGCATGGTCCAGCCCGGCGATGAAGCCCCACAGGTTCGCCACGTCGCGCGGCATGTCCGCCGCCCATCCGGCGTGTCGATCCGCCAGCGCCTTCGCCGCCGCCGTGTCCTCGATGCCGTCCGCATGCCCGCCAAGGCTGGCGCTGATAGGACGGATTTCAAGGCAATGCGCATCAACGCCGCGATAGAAGGTCTGCGCGGCGAGCGCATAGGTGACAGCGATCAACGCCATGTCCGGCTGCTCGCCAAGAGCGAGCCGCAGGCCAAGGGTACGATGCGCGGTCAGGTCGCGGATGAGAAGGTCCGACAGCGGCGTGCTGTCGTCCTCGGCATCCTCGTCCGCCTCAAGGTCGGCAGGATGATTGCCGTCCTCGCCATCCTCGATAACCTCGCCATCATCGTTGACGCGCACGCCGTCGATGACGGTTTCGCCATCGCTGGCTTCCTCCGCTTCCGGCTTCTCGTCCTCGGGGCGGACAAACCCGCGCTCAATGCGTGCGCCGCCGTCATGGTCCAGCACGACAAACACGCCGCTGCGCGTGATGTCGTCGAGGTCGTAGGCATGGCGCTTGGCGTCGATGTGCTCGATCTCGGCTTCAAGCTCCCCGAAACGCTGATCCACATCGTCGGGAAGCTCGTCCGCACCCTCATACTCCGACGACAGGCGGTCGTATTCCTCCTGCGCGGCGGCGTAGTCGGCTGCATCCTCGGCGGACAGTTCCACCGGATGTGGATAGACGCGGCGCATGCCATGCGCATGGGGGAAGTCGATATGCGCTTCCCACCACTTCCATCCCTCGTCCCCCCGGACGCGGAACGCAATGCTTTCCAGCTTCTCCATGACAAGCCGGTCGAGCAAGGCGGCATCTTCATAGAACCCGCCGCGATCCTCCGTGAACAGATCGCGGATGATATTGCCGCCCGCCTCGATATAGGCTTCCGCGCCGATGAAGATCGCACGCCGATCCGTCGCCGGGACGTTCGCCTTGGTCAGATCGCGCCGAATTTGCGCAGGATCGCGGTTATAGGACAGGTTTGCAAAAACCTGCTCCTGCCGTGCATGGTCCTCGGTGATCGCGAAAGCCATCAACTGGTCCAGCGTCAAACCGCCGTCACGATAGACCTGCATCAGCTTGGGGCTGACAGCGCCAAGCCGAAGCCGCTGCTTCACCACATGCGCGGTGACGCCGAAGCGGGCCGCGATTTCCTCGGCTCCCCATCCGCGATTTTCGGCAAGCTCGCGGAAGCGCTCATACTCGTCGGCGGGATGAAGGTTCTCGCGCGTCACGTTCTCGTCAAGGCTGATTTCGGCCGCGTCGTTCACCGTGTCGATGAGGCAGCGGATCGGTTCGGTCTTCTCGATCTCCTTGCGCTTCACGCGGAGCAACTGCGCCAGCCTGCGGCCTTCGCCAACGGCCACGAGATAGAAGCCGGTCGGCTGTCCTTCCGCGTCGCGCTCCGGCTCCACCACAAGGTTTTGCAGGATGCCCTTCGCGGCGATGCTTGCCGCCTTCCCCTCGATAGACGCCTCGCTATGCGGAGTCTTTCGCGCATTCTTCGGATGCTTCTTGAGCTTGTTGAGCGGAATGAAAACCGTCTCGCCGCTTGCTACGACCGACGCGGTTTCCGCGCCGGTCTCAACCGCCGCAACCGTTTCCGTTTCTCCGACGCTGCGAACGTCCACGTCCGCCGCTTCCGTAACCGTCGCAACCGGGACGGCCTTCGTCTTCTTCGATGTCCTAGCCATTGTTCCAATCCTTTCTCTGTTCATGCCGGAGGCATGGCCCCCGCCATGCCTCCCGGGGGCGCGTGAGCGCTCGGCAGAGAGGGGGGCGGCTATCGGCGAGCGTGGCCGGGCTGCGCGACAAGCGAGGTGGATTGGATCGGTGGTGAGCGTGACAACGATGCGCCGCCTTGCGCGTGCGCGGCCCTGCCATGTCGCAGGCGGTAGTCGCGGGGGAGAGATGGCCGAGACCATCTCTCCCCGGCTACGATCGGCAAGGCTTCAGCCGCAGCCGATCACGACAAAGCGAGCGAAGCTCTCCGTAATTTCTGCGTCGATGGGGACGATGCTGGCGGCTCTTGGCCGTCGAAAAAATGCTGGCCTCTGCCGCCGCCGTATGCTATTGTCCTACGCTCATGAAAGGAGCCATCATGTCCAATCTCGCTCCTGTGAGCGTGCGGGTTTCCAAGAAGGAACGCGAGCTGCTTGAGGCTGCGGCCGATCAATCTCGCACCAATCTGAGTGACTTCATTCGCCGCAAGGCGGTGGAAGCGGCCGAGATCGACCTTCTCCAGCAGACTCGCGTGACGATTCCGGCCGCGAAGTGGAAACAGTTCGAGGCGTGGGTGAATAGTCCCGCCAAGGAAATTCCGGCGCTGAAGAAGCTCTCGAAGAGCCGCCCGGTATGGCAAGACTGACGCCACCGCGGCAGCTTGAGGAGACCGACGACTGCACGAGCTTCGATTGCGGGCGCGAGTCGATGAACCAGTGGTTTCGTCGACATGCTTGGGGTAACCAGCAAATCGACGTGTCGCGAAGCACGGTGATCCGTGCCGCGGAAACGGGAATGATCGCCGGCTACGTCACGCTCAGCGTGGGACATATCGAGCGTGAGTATCTGCCAAAGGCATCGCAACGGAATCGGCCAGAGAACATTCCGATTTTTCTGCTCGGCCAACTTGCCGTCGATACGCGATTTCAGGGCATGGGGATCGGACGGTCGCTGATGTTCTACGCGCTGAAAACTGCAGCGGGCATGGCAAAGGAAATCGGCTGCTACGGCGTGCTGACGCATCCGCTCGATGACGATGTGCGCGCCTTTTATCGGAGCTTCGGTTTCGAGGAGTTACCTCACGATCCGCGACGCAGCATGATTGTTCGGATCAAGGATCTGGTGCGCAATGGCTTCGACGCAGACTAAAATAGAAATGTTCTCGATTTGGGTGGCGGTGGATATCTGCCGCATGACAAACCGCGAGAAACAAGTATTTTTACGACAGCGCTCGCTGCTACTGCCGCAGAAACTACGATCATCTACGAAGCAAGGCGGCGTTGACGAGCGCTCTACGCGGGAGACCGCTGACATGACCGGGAATGCGCATTCTCAAATGTCGGTCTTGGCGGCACAGTTCGTCGTGAGCGGAATGGGCCGCTCGGCGACGAGGCGATGGCGTTGGCAAGACCGAGAAGGACGACAGCCGAAAGCGTGCGGTTGGTTCTCGTGCCATCGGAGCGCGCGGAGGCTTACGACCCTGCAAAGACCGATCCGCGCCTCGTCGCGCTCGTGCGCCTGCTTGCGCGTCAAGCCGCGCGGGAGTTCGTCGACGCGGAATGGGAGCGCGCGTCCCGCGAACGCCTCCGTAAATAGGGAGGCCGTCTCATGAAGGTCGCGCTTTACGCCCGTTATTCATCGGACAATCAGCGCGACGCCTCGATCGAGGATCAGCTTCGGCTGTGCCGCGCTCGCGCCGACCGCGAAGGTTGGAAGATCGTCGACAGTTATACCGATCGAGCCATTTCCGGGGCATCGCTTCTGCGGCCGGGCGTTCAAGAATTGATCACGGACGGCCTCAAACGTCGGTTTGATCTCGTTCTGACAGAATCGCTTGACCGGCTGTCGCGCGACCAAGAGGACATTGCCGGCTTCTACAAGCGAATGCGGTTTGTCGGCATCAACATCGTCACTTTGTCGGAAGGCGAAGTGAGCGAGCTGCACATCGGTCTCAAAGGAACGATGGGCGCGCTCTACCTCAAGGACCTAGCCGACAAAACGCGCCGCGGACTTCGCGGGCGTGTCGAAGACGGCAAGTCAGGTGGTGGGCTGTGCTACGGCTATGACGTCGTCAAGCAATTCGACGCGAACGGCGAAGCGATCCGCGGCGATCGCACGATCAATCAGGCTGAAGCCGACGTCGTCCGTCGTATCTTCGCGGATTATCTGGCTGGTCAGTCATCGCGCACGATCGCGATAACGCTGAACCGGGAGGGTGTGTCAGGGCCGCAGGGAAGCGAATGGGGACCGTCGACGATCCACGGCAATCCGAAACGCGGCGTCGGTATCCTCAACAATGAACTGTATGTCGGCAAGCTGGTCTGGAATCGGCTGCGCTACATCAAGGACCCCGACACGGGTAAGCGCGTTTCGCGGCTTAACCCGGAGAGCGAGTGGGTCATACAGGACGTTCCCGAACTGCGCATCGTTGAGCAGGATGTGTGGGAGGCCACGAAGGAACGCCAGCGCCGGCTTGCCTATGAGCCGCCGTCGGAAGCCGGGGAGAATACCCTGAATGCACGCCGGCGGCCGAAGCACCTGTTTGCCGGCCTCGTCAGGTGCGGTTGCTGCGGTGGCGGCTACACCATGATCTCCAAGGACCTGCTTGGCTGCGCGACGGCGCGCAACAAGGGAACCTGCGATAACCGGCTGAATATCCGGCGCGACGCGCTCGAGAAGTCGATCCTGACGGGACTGAACACCCACCTGATGGCGCCGGACCTGTTCAAGGAGTTCTGCCAAGAGTTCACCCGCGAGGTGAATCGTCGCCGGATCGAGCGCAGTTCAGACCTTGAGTCCTGGCGGAGTGAGTCCGAGCGGATTGAACGCGAGTTGCAGAAGCTGCTCACCGCGATCAAGACGGGCGGGCCTATCGAGGCCATTGTTTCGGATATGAAGCGCCTTGAGGGGCGGAAGGGCGAGTTGGCCGAGCTACTGGCCAACGCCCAGGAACCGCCGCCCCTGCTGCACCCGAACATGGCGGAGGTCTATCACCAGAAGATCGCCGCCCTTTACCGGGACCTCCAGAGCGAGGAGACCAAGACCCAGGCTGCGGAGACCTTCCGGTCTCTGGTCAGCCGGGTGGACCTCGTTCCGGAGGGTGGAACTCTGGCAATCATCCTGCGCGGCGACCTGGCCGCGATCCTCCGGTTTGTGGCGGGCAAGAAAAACCCCGACGTCCTTTCGGAAGTCGGGGTTTTGGACGACCTGCTATCGCAGGCATCGGTGGTTGCGGGGAAGCGCCACACCCGATCCCTGCGAAATGGTGCCGGCGGCCCCGAAAACGGGGATTCGCCGGGATCAGTGGTTGCGGGAGGGCGCATTACCCGTTCGCTGCAAAATGGCCCTGAAAACGCGAAAGGCGCCCCTTCCGGGACGCCTTCTGCGGTATCGCAAGTATCGGTGGTTGCGGGGGCTGGATTTGAACCAGCGACCTTCAGGTTATGAGCCTGACGAGCTACCGGGCTGCTCCACCCCGCGCCAAGTGCAAGCCGGGTCACCAGTCGTATCTGGCACCCGAGCGGCGCTTATGTAACAACAGCGGGGCGGATTGAAAAGCCCATCGCACCCGAATATCGCTTTATTTTCCAGAATTTCCCCGCCTCGCAATGCCAGTTCCAACCTCCGATTTCCTCATTCTGGGCTACGGCCCGGTCGGCGCCACTCTTGCCGCCCTGCTCACACGCTACGGCCACACCGTGACCGTCGTCGATCAGGCCACGGCAATCTACGATAAGCCGCGAGCCATCAGCCTCGATCACGAGGCGCTGCGGGTGCTGCAGGCTGCCGGGCTCACCGAAGCCCTCATGCCGTTTCTCGCCCCCCACACCGGCACCGACTTTCTCGGCGCCGACGGTGCGGTGATCCAACGGCTCGACCCGATGGCACCGCCATTCCCGCTCGGCTGGTGGCCGAACGCCTGCTTCATCCAGCCGCTCCTCGAAGCGGCGCTGCGCACGCAGGTCACCACGAATGGCGGCGCGACGCTGCTGCTCGGGTGGCAGGCCGTCACGCTGATACAGAACGGCGACGGCGTCAGCCTGACGTTACGTGACGCGAAAGGAGACGAACGCGCCGTTGCGGCGCGCTATCTTCTCGCCTGCGACGGCGCCAACAGCTTCGTGCGGCGCGAACTCGGCATCGGTGTCGAGGATCTGACATTCGATGAATGGTGGATGGTCGTCGATACGCGTGTGCGTGACGCCTCTGCGCTGCCGAAAAAATCGCTGCAATATTGCCGCCCGTCGCGCCCCGCCTCCTATGTGGTGGGTCCGCTCGATCTGCGGCGCTGGGAAATCAAGCTCCTGCCGGGCGAGGACCCGACAGCGTTCGGCGATGCCGCGAATGTCCACAGGCTGATCGGCGAATTCGCCGACCTCTCGCAACTCGAGGTCTGGCGCTCGGCCGTTTACCGCTTTCATGCCGTGGTGGCGACGCGCTGGCGTTCGGGCCGCGCATTCCTGCTTGGCGACGCATGCCACCAGATGCCGCCATTTCTCGGCCAGGGGCTGTGCGGCGGCATCCGTGATGTCGGCAATCTCGCGTGGAAGCTCGACATGGTGGTACGAGGCCGTGCCGCAGACGAGTTGCTCGACAGCTACGAAGTCGAACGCAAACCGCATGTGCGTGCGGTCGTTGCCTACGCCAAAGAGCTCGGCCAGATCGTAGGTGAACTCGATCCGGCGCGCGCTGCCGACCGCGACCGTCGTCTGCTGGCGGCAATGGCACGCGGCGAGACCGAGACCATCCGTCAGAAATTTATTCCGGACCTTACAGCCGGCATCGTCGATGCGGCGAGCGGTGGCGGCAGGCTCTTCGCTCAGCCACGGATATGGCGCAGCGATGGCCGCGAGATGCTGCTGGATGATGCGGTTACGCCTGGATTCCTGATCGCGGTACGCGATCCGGCCGCCCTCGGCTGGCTGACGCCGGAGGCATGTGCCCTGTGGCGAAGCATAGGCGGGACCGCAATCGTCATTGGGCCGGCGGGCCAGCAAGCGACGCACCCGCCATCGCCCACCGGCGACTCTTTATTGGCGTATCATCGGGTGACCGAAAACGACGGCTTGTTCGCGGCATTGCTCGAGGAACACCGGGCAGCCGCCATCGTCGTGCGGCCGGACCGCTATATCTATGCCACAGCACGCGACGCCGCTGCTCTCGATACGGCCGTCGCGCGTCTGGGCAGCCAGCTTGGGCTTCAGCCCGGCAGCTAGCCCCGCTTGCGATCTCAGGGGATAACGGCGATCCCCTGGATCTCGATCAGCATTTCGGGCTTGGCAAAACCATCGACGGTGATCGCGGCGCTCGCCGGGAAATCCTTGCCGAACACCTCGGTTCTGATCTCCGTCATGCGGGTCGTATGCCGGGCATCGAGCAGAAATACTGTCATGGTGACGAGATCACTGAGCTTCGCGCCGGCCTCGGCCAGCGTCTTTTCGACGTTACGAAACGTCTGGCGGCACTGCGCGTCGAAATCGCCGGCCAGGGAACGACCGTCGTCAGCCACCGCACCGGTATGACCAGCCACGTAAATGGTCTTGGCCGGACCGCTGACGATCACCGCCGGCGAAAACGCCCGCTTCTGCTCCCAGGTCCCGCGAACGAAGCTTTTCTCCATTACCACCCCCTTGCCGCCGGCCGCGCACGATCGGTTTTCACTCGCTTCGCTGCCCGCGGGCTGCTAAAAAAAACCATGCGATCAAGTAACTTAATATCAAGACAAATCGGCCGGCAAAGCAAGCGGCAAAATCAGCGCATTTCGAAAACCGGCCTGCCGGCGGCGGGACGGCCGCATGCGGCGGCGGACAAAGACGCAACCGGCAATCACGATTCGATCGAAGAACTGCTGACGCAGTGGCAGCGGGAACGGCCCGACCTCGATCCTTGGGCACTCGGTGTTTTCGGGCGTGTGCGCCGCCTCTCCACCACCATCGTCCGCCGCGCCGAGGCATGGCTGCAGCCCCTGGGGCTGACATTCGAATCGTTCAGCGTCATCGTCACCCTGCGCCGCTGCGGTCCACCTTATGAACTCAACCCGACCGCGCTCTACCGCGATTCGCTGCTCAGCTCCGGCGCCATCACCAACCGCATCGATCGTGTTGAGAGCGCCGGACTGGTCAAGCGCCGACCGGACCCGGACGACCGCCGCGGCGTCATCGTGCAACTGACCGCGAAAGGCCGGGCGCTTGCCGACCGTGCGATCGCCCTGCACTTTGCCGGCATGACCGCAGCGCTTAACGGACTCGAGCCGGCGGAGCGGAAACAACTGACCGGGCTACTCGCGAAAGTACTGGCATTGGTCGAAGCACAGGACCAGCCGCCGAAGCGGCAACGTTACGGGCAGGAGCGCAAACCGAAGGCTGAGGCTCCCGCGCGCCGCGGCAGCCCCAACCGGAGAAACGGACAGAAGGCCTGACAAGATCCGGCGCATTGTCGTGCTGCTGGATTCGTCGCGGCACGCAGACACAAACCCGCTCCTCACGATGACGTCGTGAGCTTCAGTGTCCTCACCAACCGGACAAGCCGTATTCTCAAAACAAAAAAGCCCCGCGGGATAAACCCGCGGGGCTTTCTGTTTCTGTCATCGTGAGGCGTAAACACCATTCGAGGAATTGTCCTTGGCAGACCTGGCAGCGACCTACTCTTCCAAGTCTTGAGACTTAGTACCATCGGCGCTGAGGAGTTTAACGGCCGAGTTCGAGATGGGATCGGGTTCAGGCCCCTCGCTAAAACCACCAGGTCGGCTAAAGACAATTGAAGAAAGCGCATTACGCGCAACTCTCGCGGCGGATCGGGTCCGCCGTCAACAGTCGCTGGTCTTTCGACGCGCTCCGGTTTCACCCGGAGCAGCTACAGATATTCTGTTTCGTTCTGTGTCGTGTCGCTTGATTCCAGTCCATCGCTTCGCAGGAAGCGGATGGGCATTGGAAATGAGAGCAATCAAGCCAATCGAGCGATTAGTACCAGTAAGCTGAACACGTTACCGTGCTTACACACCTGGCCTATCAACGTGGTGGTCTACCACGGCTCTCAAGGGAGAACTCGTTTCGAGGTGGGTTTCCCGCTTAGATGCTTTCAGCGGTTATCCCGTCCGTACATAGCTACGCTGCGCTGCGGCTGGCGCCACAACAGCTACACCAGAGGTACGTTCATCCCGGTCCTCTCGTACTAGGGACAAATCCTCTCAATTCTCCTACACCCACGGCAGATAGGGACCGAACTGTCTCACGACGTTCTGAACCCAGCTCACGTACCACTTTAAATGGCGAACAGCCA